>CAWVWT010000005.1:0-89975 GCA_963934015.1 uncultured Candidatus Poseidoniales archaeon | reverse complement strand
TTTACACGAGTGTAGTGTAGTGGTTATCACCGGGCGTTGCCAACGCCTGAACCCGAGTTCAAATCTCGGCACTCGTACCAATCATTCGATTAGAGCCCGCACTTGAGTTTCAATCTCATCACGTGTTTTCCGATAAGCATCGATACTCTGACCGACCGGGTCATCCAATTGCCAATCACCATCAAGTGGAATATTGGGACATTTAACACCACAACCCATACTGAACACTTTGTCGAAATCAAGGTAATCGAAATCATCAATTTGAGATGGGATTTGTTCAGATATGTCGATCCCTTTCTCAGCCATAACGGCAACCGCATTGACGGCTATAGTAGAACCAGAATGTGTTCCAGCACTAGCCGCTTCGATTCCAAGGTGACGAGCCCAGCCTTCAGCCATTTGGCTGCGGCAGGTGTTGCCTACACAGACGAACAGAACACGCATGACCAACGGACCACATCTAGGGTTTTATCAATCCTTTCCGCGATATTAAGTGATTAGGGAGTAGCCACGCCTTGAAGTACGGGTGTTTGGTCGGCGTTCTCAGAGAGAGCGACATGAGTGGCCCCATTTCACATCACAATCCTGAAGAAGGTGAGGAGAAGGCTGAGCCAGCACCAGCATCTGCTGATGAAAAGGCACAGATGGAACAGGCCTATGCGCAGATGCGTCGCAAACTTCGAATGACCCGCCTCGCTGAAGATATTGGATACAAAGTCATGGTTCTTTCTGGCAAGGGTGGTGTTGGGAAATCGACTGTTGCGACCGGTCTGGCCCTGAGTTTGGCAAGGCAAGGAAAGAAGGTAGGCATCCTCGATATTGACATCACGGGACCAAACATCCCGAAGATGCTCGGTATTGAAGACACTGAACTGCATGTAGAGGATAACCAAATTCATCCTGCTGATGGGCCAAACGGCCTCAAGGTGATGTCCATGGCATTCCTATTGGAAGATCCAGATAAGCCTGTGATTTGGCGTGGCCCAATCAAATTGGGTGCAATTCAGCAATTCATCGGCGATGTCGCATGGGGTAAACTTGACGCCCTCATCATCGATTTCCCACCAGGGACCAGTGATGAGCCTCTAACAGTCGCTCAATATCTGCCCAATATCGATGGAATGGTGATTGTAACCACTCCACAAGACGTTGCTCTTCTCGACAGTCGAAAGTCGATTAATTTCTCAAAAACTGTTAAAATTCCTATTTTAGGAGTGGTTGAGAACATGAGTGGATACACGTTGAGAGGTAAGGCTGATTCCAACAGCGAAGTCACCGTCATCGGTCCACAGGGGTTGCCTTTGCAAGCCACAGCTGATGATAATGGAGATTGGTCAGTCACCCTCAATCTATTCAAGCAAGGTGGTGGAGAAGCAGCAGCGATCGAATTTGAGGTGCCATTTTTGGGAGCGTTACCATTTGACCCGGGTGTTGTCCGTGGTGGGGATGATGGTGTACACCGAATTGTCGCCGATCCCGAAGGTGAAACTGCACTAGCGTTCAATGTGATTGTTGAGAATCTTATGGATGAACTCGCTAAGGGTGAAGATGAGGCTCCTGAAATCATCTAAGTGGGAATCCTCTTCATCAGATACGTCCTAGACACCTTCTGGAAGGGCTTACGATGGTCGGCGGTACAGGTATCTACGTCACATGGGTGACGGGGGCAATCATTGCCTCACTGCTCCTGATGCCTATTTTGAAGCCACCATGGGCCCGAATCACCCTCACTGGTTTCCAAGATATGTTCCGCCGTTATTGGATGCATGGAATCATTGTATTTTCAATTTACATTTGGAAGGATATTTTCGATGGTATCGATCGAATATTGATGGCTAATACGCGCATCGATATGACAGCATACATCTATGCTGTGGAAGGGGACATCGTTCTGTGGTTTCAGCAGACCTTTGAGAATGCAATACTAACTTCGGTCCTCACACATTTCTATGTTGCAGGTTACATGATGATTATCTTCTGTGCGTTTGTTTACACCTGTTATTTCGATGATAGGCATATGGCTGACAGAATTTCATTGACACTTCTGTTGACGTATATGTTAGCACTTCCATTCTACTTGTTTTTCAATGTCAGGGTAACAGGTGATTATATTCCAGAAATGCAAACATTGGGCTATCATCTTACACCCGAAATTCAGACTTGGTTCACACGCATTGATCCCTTCACCAACGGTATGCCGAGTTTACACATTGGCATTCCTTTTTCCATTTGGTATTGCTATGCGAGAAATGATCTAGATGGACGTTGGAAACTTTGGCGGTATTGTTTAATCGGATACACGATTTTGACATCCTTCACGATTATCTATCTGGGTATTCATTGGGTCAGTGATATCATCGGAGGGATTGCGGTTGGTATGCTCTCAGTGCACATTTCTGAACGAATCGCACCTACTGTTTGGTGGTGGTTGGATGAACGTTCATTCTTGCATAGAGTCTCTTGGCTTTTTGCAGATTGGCGTCGCCCGGTTAAGGAGATTCAAACCATCCTTGGGGGCTGGTTTGCTTGGTTCAAGATTGCTGGTAGCCGGCAAACTAGCGTCGTCATCATGCTTCTTCTCGTCAGCACAGGTGGTACATTACTTTGGGATGCAACCCACCAACACTTCCCAGCCGAAGGAGTGACTCATCCAGGTGCCGCTTCGGGTGCAGATGGTTGGCTGGCCAGTTACGAAGTCATCGATGAGGGCCATATCTCAGTGACTTTGTGGAATCTTGCAACCGAAGACTCCTATCAGAGCAACATCACTCTCAGGACAGATTGGGGACATCATCCAGTGGAGATTCTGATTGGTGAATCACATATTGTGGTTTGGCATGGATACGAATTGGAATTTTTCAATCTCAGCAAGAATCAGTGGGAAGGTCAATGGCTGACTGGCCCTATGTTCGATGACATCGCAATGTTGTCGAATGGGGATGATGATTGGCCCCGCATGGTCATGTTGAACGATGGCGAAGTTGAGATTCGTCTACGTGGAGGAGTGTCTTGTTCAATAGAAAACCAATGCTTCGGACTCCCTACTTCTCCGAATGGCCCAGTCTCAATGATTGCGGCTGACGACAATCGGGTTGCCTACGTCGAAGCTGATACCCCCCTGTCGATTCATGTTCAAACCATCGATGGCATTCAAAGCCACCTAACCGTTGAAATCGATTCAATGATTGATGAAGAGCGAGACGAGCAAGTTTTCCAAATGACGGATTCCTCAGTGGACTACCTGAATGCTACAGTCACTGAAATCGCGTTGGGTGAAGGCCATCTTGTGGCACTGGTCAATCTGAGTGTCGTTGATCGTCTGGTGTTGGTCGATCTCTCCAATGGAGAACAGCGCATTCTTGGAGACCCTGTTTTCCCTGTTGCAGCTCCAAGCATTGGGCATGGGTATGTTGCATGGCAGCATCACCAATTCCTTATTTCGAACAATGCGATGGACATGTATCTCGATTGGGAAGTCGATTACCATGATATTGCAGCGAACCAATCGTACCAACTGCACGCAGAAGATGAAATTGATCAACTCCAACCACAGGTGATGAAGGACCACATCGCTTGGCTACAAGTTGATGAAAACAATGAAACTGAAATTAGAGTATTCACTCTTGAAGTTGTTTTAGAGCCGTATTCTTCAAGCATCCTACAATTCTTTATCCTAGCATTCCCACTTTTGCTATTGATTTGGACATCACAGCGATTGAAGGAAAATGAAGGGCATATTTTACCCAAGAAACCTTCCAAAGAAGAAGAGTGATTATTCAGCCAATCTGAACATCTCATCGAGGTTTCGTTTTGCCCGAGCGATGATATCATCATCAATTTCGATGATCTGATCCATTCTTGGTTCTTGGAGTACTTGTAAAATATCTTCAAGTTGTGTCGCCTTCATGTGTCGGCACATCACACAGGCACCATACAGGTTGAGTTCAATTTCTGTTTCAGCCAATACTCGTTCTGCAGTACCACATTCGGTGATTAGCATCACATCGGGTTGCCCTTCTTCGCCAAGGCGAATCGCTTCATGAATTAATTTCTCTGAAGAGCCGATGAAATCAGCTTCTTCTAACACTTCTGCGCTACATTCGGGGTGCGCTAAAACAGAGAGATTTTCACCGATTCGCTGTTTCCATTCACGAACTTTATCACCGGTAAATACTGCATGCACTTCGCATTCCCCATCGAATACAATGATTTCTTTTTTTCCAGCAAGAGCCTTTTGTAAATGGGCGCCCATGAAGCGATCAGGCACAAAAATAAGGCGATCCCCCGGCAAGCGCTCACAGATTCTCATGTAATTGCTACTTGTCACACTGACATCACACTCTGCCTTGACTGCGGCGGTTGTATTGATGTAACAGGCGACAGGGACACCTGGATATTGTGCCCGTAAATCCCTGACATCCTGGGCTGTGATACCATCAGAAAGACTGCAACCAGCTTCAGGTGAAGGATGGAGGACGATTTTGTGGGGGCTAACAATTTTTGCAGTTTCCGCCATGAATCGAACACTTGAGAAGAGGATGGTTTGTTGGGACGCATCTCTTGCAGATTTGGAAAGTGTATACGAATCAGCAACTTCATCCGCCACTCCGTAAATGATGTCGGGTGTTTGATATGAATGTGCAATTAAAAAGACATCATTTACCGCTTTCAATCGATTGATTTCCAAGGTCAATGGTGCAATACTGCGGCATGTTTCCAATGGCCAGCGCTGATGTTGTTGAATGGCACTCTGTAATCGGATCGCTTCAGTTTCAATTTCTTCATTAGAAAATGATGGGATATTGAATTTCGTACGCGGCAATGGCACGGTTGGCAAAGTGAGGCCCATTCGATTTGCCGTCTAGTGCAACCGCTTTGAACTCATCTCACCTCCGGAAGTTGATGACGGGGCCATGGGTCGGTGCAGAAATGCTGCATCAAGGTGCAGAGGCGGTCGTTCATGCAGGTACTTGGATGGACCAAGATGCGATTCTCAAGCAAAGACAACCTAGAACATGGCGGCACCCCGATTTAGATGCGCGGCTGACCAAATCTAGGATGTCAGCAGAAGTTCGTTTACTTCGTCGACTTCACCTTGCTGGTGCACCCGTTCCAGTATTGCTTGCCATTGATGCCACTGCAGGTTGGATAGTCACGAGCCGTATGCCAGGGGGCCCCTTGTTTGAACATCTGCGCGATGGTGGGGAATCAAGTATGCTAGAAGAATTGGGGGCGACGATTTGCAGAATCCATGCAACGGGTATCAGCCATGGTGATTTGACAACCCATAATATCCTCTGGGATGAAGAACATGGACTCTCAATTATCGATTTTGGTTTATCTCAAATTACTGATGATATCGAACCATACGGATTAGATTTACAGGTACTCAATGAGTGTTTAACTGCCAGTCATCCAAGCATCGAAGGGGCGATTGACAGAGTCATTGATGGTTATCTTGCTGAGGGCGGTCAAGATGTTGTCAAGCGATTCAATGACATTCGTGCCCGAGTCCGGTATCACGGTTAAGCAGTCTGCATAATTTTCATCCCACCATAGGCAAGAATAGGGCAGCCGAGTAATGTGAGCAAGAGATAACTCATTGCAGGACCATATTCGCTGTTTTCGAACAGTTCAACCAGATCAACACTGTATGCTGACATCGTTGTGAAAGCACCCATAACCCCTGTTCCTAGAAGCAATCCCATCTCTGCTGAAAGTGACATTCCAACAATAATACCGAGAATCAGGGAACCCAGTAAATTGACTGTGAGAGTTCCCCATGGGAATCCGCTGGGTAACCATTCTCCAATCATGTACCGCAGGACGGCACCGATTGCACCACCAACTCCAACCAGAGCGAGCATCTTGGGTTCCATGACTGCTTGGAAACCAAGAGAAGACTTCAACCCTCACCTCTGTTTCGCCAGTTGTATGGCGACTCTGAACTTCTTGACAGGAAATCCGGGGAAACTTGCTGAAGCTCAAACCTTGTTGAGCCCACTAGGATGGGAAATCCAATCTTTCAAGATTGATGGTAAAGTGCCCGATGTAATCGAACCCCAGAGTGATAATTTAACAACAGTTGCACTGGCCAAAATCGCTCAAGGCGTTGAATTACTAGCCTCACAGAACCGCCTTGGTGAATCGTTGTTGGTGGAGGACTCTGGATTGTTTATTGACGCTTTACCAGAATTCCCAGGTGTATATTCTGCTCATGTTCTACAATCGATTGGATGCGATGGTATATTACGACTTCTTGACGAAGAAAGAACTGCATATTTCTTGACCGTTGCAGCCTTGTGGACTGGCGAGGCGGTTGAGGTTTTCCTCGGGCGCTGTGATGGTTCTATTTCGGTTGAAATAAGGGGTGATGATGGATTTGGATATGATCCCATATTCATCCCTGATGAAAGCCAAGACGGTCGTACTTTCGCGGAAATGTCTAGCGATGAAAAATCCACTTTTAGCCATCGTGGCAGGGCGCTGCGCGCCCTCTTTGACTACCTCGGTGAGAACGGGTCCTAGCGTCGGTATCCCTAAGACGGACATACAAGTGGATGGGCTGGAGGCACCGACATGGTCACGTTCAAGCGACTGCTCTTGTGGTTCACCCTCGTCATCGGAGTCATCGGGTTCCTTGCTCTCGCTGGGGCATTGGATGAGAAAGAGCAGATGATTTTCGGTGCCGTGATTCTACTTCTGATTATTTTCTTGATGGGCACAGGTGGTGGGCGTAAGGTCAAACGCATCCGCCGCCGTTCTGAGATGGAACACGAAGAGGCCGAATCCGAACCTGAGCAAGAACTCCCCGCCCCTGTTCAATCCGAAGAAGATGCGTCTTCTCGTCGGAATGCCAAATTATCTCGCAGTCGGAGCGGTGAACCTGAACCTGAACCTGAATCTGTTGACGAAGAGGTTGTCGTCAGTTTGGCCGATGATGAAGTTACAGTTTCCGTGATTGATGAAAATGTCCACGTGGCTGAAGAATTCGTAGCCGAAATCGATGCCGAGTCGATGGAAGAAGCAGACATTGAGTCATTCATTGACAACCGTCGAGATCGACACACACTGATTCGCCGCCGTATTGAAGCCAGGCGTAGAGAGCAATTGGCAGATATTCGTTCTGAAACAGCCAAGATTTACCAGTCTGCGGATGAATCGGAAGACATTCTTGCACTGATTGGTACCGAAAATCATGGACACACAGTTCATGAGGTATCCGATAACATCCCATCCGGCAGTCCGGTGGGGGCGGTCTTTACCCGAATTGACAATACTCGAATTCTCAAAATTCGCTTGCCATTAGATCAAGGATATATTGCCAGTGCTGAACCCTTGCCTGAATTGCCACCACTCCCCGACCTCGGTGATTTACCACTCCCGCCCCCGCCAATTCTTGGCGACTTACCACTCCCGCCTCCAGCATCGAGTTCAAAGTTAGATGCTCTGCGAGATGAAATGGACGAGTAAATTCTCAAACCATAGTGTTGAGAAGTATGGCGCCTACGGCGCCACATGAGCGCACCTCCTGAATCCGACGTGCTTCAAATCGAAAATGTCCCCGCCAGCGCTGCTAGTCCACTGGGCGGTGTCGTGTCTGTATGGACAATCAATCGCCCTGACAAATTGAATGCACTGAACGCCGAAGTAAGTTCAGCGTTAAAATTGGCCTGTGATTGGGCCGAATCAGAAGATTACGTTCGCGTCATTGTCATTACAGGTGCAGCCCCAAATAAGCCACCTGAAGGCAAGCGTCCCAAGCCCAATTCGTTTGTCGCTGGCGCTGATATTTCAGAGTTTGAAGGTAAATCCAGTATCGAGATACGACCGATATTTGTTGATAACCCATGGGAATACATCTGGAATCTGACCAAACCAACCATCGCAATGGTCGACGGATTTGCATTGGGTGGTGGCGCCGAGATTGCACTTTCTTGTGACATACGAATGGCCACACCTCGCTCAAAGTTTGGCACTCCAGAAATCAATCTAGGCCTCATTCCAGGGGGCGGTGGAACGCAACGATTGTGCCGATTACTTGGATACGGTCGTGCCATGGAGATGGTGATGAGTGGGGAAATGATTGATGGTGAAGAAGCGAATAGAATCGGCCTCATTAATCACTTAATTGGAGAAGATGAACTGCGAGAAAAAACGATGGGTATTGCCCAAAATCTTGCGAGTAAATCACCTCATACAATTCGTGTTGCCAAAGCAGCAGTTCGCGCTGCACTAGAACATCCATTTAGCGTTGGGATTGAAACAGAACGTGATTTATTTTGTGCACTATTTGATACAGCCGACATGGAGATTGGTGTCAAAGCATTCCTCAATCGGGAGACTGCTGAGTGGACTGGGGCGTAAGGATGGCCGAAGATGCACTAGTTGAGACCAAAGATCTCGGCAAACGATTTGGCGACTTCGTCGCATTGCATCCACTTGATGTCGTGGTTCATGCAGGTGAATTCTTTGGTGTATTCGGCCCAAATGGTGCTGGTAAATCCACATTCATCAAGCTCCTAACCGGCCAACTATCACCCTCGTTGGGTACCGCCAAAGTTTTGGGTACAAATGTTGCAATAAACCCTCAAAAGGTCAAGGCAAATGTGGGTATTGTTCCTGAATCCGAGAGCCCCCCATCATACCTTACTCCCCCCGAATATCTTGATTTTGTTTGCCGGATTCGAGGTATTGAAGATATTGATTCCAAAGTTGATTATTGGTTAGATTGGTTTGGCATTGTCGACAAACGAGAAACCCTTTGTAAAGACCTATCGAAGGGACAACGCCAGAAAGTCATGCTCGCTGGAGCTTTCATCCACGAACCTCGATTGTTGTTCCTTGATGAACCATTTGTGAATCTGGATCCAATCTATCAGAGAAAATGTCGAGAATTGTTGATGGAACATATTGCTGATGGTGGGACTATTTTCCTATGTTCCCATATTTTGGAAGTCGCAGAACGAATGTGTACCAGAGTCGCAGTCATCGATCAAGGGCGTGTTTTGGCAGCTGGAACACTCGATGATCTACGCCAGAATCCAAGTGAGGATTTGGAGGACATTTTCATTCGACTTGTCGGCACATCTGTTGAGGAAATTGAATCAAAAGTAGACACTGATGAGGAGGAATGAAACATGCATAGTGGCTTGCGAGAGCCACCTAACTTTGCCACCTCGTTTCGGTCAAATTTTGTGATGATGTTCCATGAAGAATGGCGACAAAATGTCGACTTCGCTCGTAAGCGTCACATCATGATGTTCCCAATCATGCTCGCTCTTGTGGCGATGATCATCACTGTTGGGCTACGTTTTTTGACAGGTGATGCGGGCATTGATTCAGCGTTTGATACAGTAAAGGCTGCAGAGGCTCAAGCAGAGAAAGCATTCACTTGGGATGAACTCAAAATCGGGTTACATCTTTCTTTGTTCATGTTTAGTCTTGGAATGGGTTCGTTTGCATTTATTGGACGAAATATGGTGAGTCAACGTGCCAGTGGGAAATCGTATCTGCTTGCCAGTCCGGCTCTCTTGCCTTTGGAATTACCGCCTGTTTATCTGGCATATTATTGTAAAGAAGTGACATTCTATCTTTGTCTTATTTTAACCCCAGTGGTTGGTGGAATGGGACTTGGAATATTTTTCGGTATGTTCACAGGTTTGTCTATTCCACTTCTGTGGACATCACTTCCCATCGTGCTTGCATGCATGTTGGTGACGATGATGCAGGGTCTAGCCTTGTCATTCTATGCCAGTGCAATTTGGTCAAGGTCCCGCCTTGGCGCATTCTTAGTTCCCCTTGGTGCAGTTGGTGCAGGCATCATCGTCGCGATTGACATAGTCCCTCTCGAGGCTGCCATCGCTGGACTACATGTCCAACTGACACACGATTTGCTATTGCTTCCAATCGCAGCAATTTCGTGGTTGATTATCGCTACAGTTGGTGCTCATCTCGTTCCAGCTGATTTTGAGGTGAGGGTGACGACACGGGCCGAACTTTTCGTTCCGGTTCACAACCAATTATTTTTCCTTGGAAATGGACCTATGCGTACATTGGTTGCCAAAGAGATGGTCGATGTATGGCGTTCGGGGACATTGTTCAAGATGCTAGGTTCCTATTGTGTTCCTCTTCTGTTCCTTTTGGCGTTGGCTTGGATGGCGGATTTCGCGCGATTCCCCATCCCGTTTAATCTGCTATCATATGCTCCTTTTTTGGGTTTCTTTGGTTTCAATTTCTATTCATGGCTTAATGCGGTTGATAGCCCTGATTTTCTCAATGGATTACCAGTAAGGGTTCCTCAATTATTGCGAGCCAAAATCATAGTTTATTTCATCATGACAACATGGATCTCAATTATCTTCCTAATTTTCATGGCGCATCTATTAGATCAATGGGCTGGATTACTACCTGCATTGTTGGTGATGATTGCAAACTCAGTATACATCGTTGCCCTTAGTGGCCTACTAATGGGTTTGCGCCCTAACAAGGCAATTTTTGATACTCAGATTATGGCCATATTCTGGGTTGCAACTGTACTCCCTCTGGTATCTTTATTCCTCCTCTCATTTACTCAGGGGGACATGTCTCTGTACGCCAACCAATTTGATCAAATTCAAGCCGGAGGAATTGATGCTGAATCCGCAGAATATTATTCAACTCAGGCTCAATCTTCCTTTGGCGGTATCGTCGCTATTTCGTTAGGATTGCTGGCTTTGGGTGGAACTTTTCTATTGATGCTGGAACGTCGGTGGGGCCGAGCCGCCTTTGAGAACTGAAATATCTGTTTTTCGCCCATAAGAAATTCGTCTCGGCGAAGTCAATTTATCGTACACTATGGAGGGAACCTATGGTTCCCTGCGGAATCTTATAGTGTGCGGAGGCATATCCCGGTAACAAGGGCCGGAGGTATCTAGAATGGCGCAGAGAGGTGGAGGTGGTCGGCAGCAACGGAAACGTCGCCAGCAACAGCAGTATGAAGAGCTTGACAAATACCCCGTTTTACCACCGCATGCGTTTGCCCGAATCGTGCGTGATTTACGTACATTAAACATCGTTTACCAAGTGATTGAACCACCTTTGACTAAGAAAGAAGAAGAAACTCGTGCTGAGATTGAGAGTATTTTCATTCAAGCATTGACGGCTGACATCGCAGAAATTGATGCCAACCCAGAGCTCTATCTCCGTGCAGCAATGGACCAAATCGTCAAATCGTACCGATTGAAGGTCAATAAAAAATCACGCTCAAAAATTTTCTACTATCTCAAGCGTGATCTCATTGGCTATGGCCGCATGGACGTTTTGATGAATGATGCCAACGTGGAGGACGTCAGTCTAGACGGAACCAACATCCCTATTTTCGCATATCATCGGAAGTTCGAATCGACCGAGACCACAATTGCCTGGCCCAATGATCAGGAATTGGAATCTTATGTGATTAAACTTGCACAACGATGTGGCAAACACATTTCTGTTGCAGAGCCGCTATTGGATGCCACATTGATGGATGGGTCTCGAATCGTCATGAAATTAGGACGTGAAGTCTCAACTCGTGGTTCGACATTCTGTATTCGGCGCTTCCGCGAAGATCCGTTCAGCCCTTGCGACATTGTGGCATTCCGTACGATGACCAGCCTGATGGTTGCTTATCTCTGGATAGCCTTCCAAAATGAAATTTCAATGCTCTTTGTGGGTGGTACAGCATCTGGAAAAACAACAACACTCAACGCGATGTGTCTGTTTATTCCTTGGCAGATGAAGATTGTCAGTATCGAATCTACTCGTGAGGTAAATATCCCTCAACCCAACTGGATTCCGGGTCTAACCCGTCAGGGATTCGGTGGCGAATCCAGTGAAGGTGAAATTGGTGAGTTCGAATTGCTGAAGGCAGCACTTCGTGAGCGACCTGAGTACATTATCGTCGGTGAGATTCGTGGTGCTGAAGCTTATGTTCTGTTCCAAGCGATGGCCACAGGTCACTGTTCATACTCAACGGTCCACGCAGATTCTGTACCCAGCCTTGTCCACCGTCTTGAAAACAAACCGATTGACATTCCGCGTGTTTTGCTTCCTGCACTCGAAGCTGTTACGATTCAGATTCAAACTCGTATCAATGGCCGACGTGTGCGTCGCACAAAGCAAATCGTTGAGATTGTTGGTGTCGATCCGCACAGTCAAGAAGTGATTACGAATGAGGTATTCAAGTGGGATCCAGCCCGTGACGATTTCGACTTCTCTGGAAAGTCCTACGTTCTTGAAAAAATTATGGTGAAGATTAACTATTCACAAGAAAAGATGCGGCAAGAATTGCGGACTCGAAAGCGCATCCTTGATTGGATGGTACTCAACGATATTCGCAAGTCTGACCAAGTGGCTCAAATCATTACTGAATACTATGTTCGACCTAACGATGTGCTTGCGCGGGTGGATGGACTGCGCTGAGCTTGCACGTGATGGATGGTAGTTGAGAGGCGCATAACATGGCGAAGAAGAAGGATACGGGACCTCTGTTTGAGGGAATGGTCCTGACGGAGTGGCAAAAACTCTCCAATTCGATTTTCGGTGGCATGTTTCGCAAGAGTGCACGTGCAGACAAGGATTTGATGAAAACTCTCTCACAGGCTGACATTCGTATCATGCCTGAAGTCTACAAGGCAACAACACTGATGACGACAATTGCCACAACATTGGGTTGTTTTGGTATATTGGCTCTCATTTTCTTACCTGGAGCAGGTGGCATCGCTATTTATGAAAATCAGCAAACTGCTGAAAGTGTTGACCCCTGTATTATTTGGGCATTCGAAAACAAAGAAGCAGTCAATTGGGACCTTGATTGGTCAGATTCAGCTTCAGGTGTCAATTATGGTGGCTGTCCATTTTACGATACCAAAATCGTGAGTTTTGGTATTAAAGCCATGCTCGCCGTCTTCATGGGCATCTTGATGCCATTTGGTGCATTCAAATATTTTAGAAATACAGCACTGCGTGAGAAAACAGCTCGCGGAGATCGTCTCGAGAAATTCCTGCCTTATGCTGCATCATACACCGCAGCTATGGCTGCGGCCAATGCAACTCCGACGAGAATTTTCAAATCTCTTGCCGCAAATGAGGAGATTTATGGTGAAATTGCTTATGATTCAGCAATGATTTATCGAGATATTTCATTGCTGGGAATGGATTTGATTACGGCGATTAAGCATGCTGTTGATCGTGCTGCATCACCTTGGGCCACAGAATTTTTCCAAGGAATGGTCGGCACCCTATCCAGTGGTGGCAACCTCAAATTGTACTTCCTAAATCGTGCGGAACATTACATGCGAGAGAACCGAATTCGCTTGACGATGTTCCTTGAAACTCTTGGGCTGATGGCTGAATCTTACGTTGTTGTGGCCGTTGCAATGCCTCTGTTCCTGATTGTCATGCTCGTCATTATGTTCTGGGTATCTGGTGCGGGTAGCCAAATCAGTGAAGGTATGGTATATGGTATTGTGATGGGTCTTCTACCAATGATTCATATCGCCTATTCAGGTTTGGTTTGGATGATGAGCGAAGAACAGAAAATGTAAGGAGGTGGAAAGATGGCACGAAAGAAAGACAAAATTCGCGTAGACCTTGAACTTCCAAAAGATGATAGTACCCAAACCAATTTCATTGCAATCTTGACGGTTGGAATGCTCCTTGGGATTTGTTGCTTCGGTTTCTGGATTACAAATTCAGGACTGATTTTACCCCAGGCCAATGGCAACCCAGCTTTCCTTAACATGGCCTGTCCCGATTCATTTGATGCCATGGATCCAGCCGGGCCGAGCTATTTTGACAATCAGACTTGCTGGTTGACTGAAGAAAGTCCAAGCGCAGAAATTTGGTCGGACTCTTGGTTGCGTGTACAGACCCCAGGGCAAGCCAAAATATTCCATGTCCCCGGCATGAGTCCCAACCAACTCATCGACAATGGTCAACAAATGCCGCATCCAAAGCAACCGATGACAGTGACTGCTGAAGCATCCGCTTACGAAAACTATCAGTTTTCATTTGCAGTTTACCACTACGCTCCTGGTGAAGATACTAAAACCACTATTTTGGGACCAGTCGCTTGTACCGCCAATGATGGAACTTGCTCGGAAACAGTTCCCCATGCTGAACCGGATGGCGAATATCAATTATGGCTTTATTTCGATGGCGGTGATGATTCAGTTCGGCTAAATACGTTTGATTTCACAGTAACAGTCGATTCAATTGACGGTATCCCTGGAAATATGAACAACAAGTCGCTTTGGTTGGGCCCTGAAGTAAATCTTGGACCACTGAGTATCAGACCGACCATGTTTGTCAATTTCTTTGGTTTAGGATTCCTCGTCATGGTCTATCCGGCAGCCATTTATTCCGACCGCCAAATGAGGAAGATTGATGCGGTTGAGGATAAATTCCCAGACTTCTTGCGAGATTTGGCAGAGTACTGGAAAGGTGGTCTTTCGATGACGCTTGCGGTGAGAACACTGGCTAATTCAGAATATGGGGCACTGAATTCAGAAATTAAGAAAATGTCTGATCAATTATCGTGGGGTATCGCTTTTGGAGACGTTCTGAAGATGTTTGCAGATCGTGTAGGCACGCCATTGGTACAACGTGCTGTGAGTCTGGTGACCGAAGCCAACAAAGCAGGTGGTAAAATTTCAGATATCCTTGTGACTGCAGCCAATGACAGTCGGGAAATTCAATTCCTGAAGGGCGAACGATCCCGTGCCATCGGCTCTTACATCGCCGTTATTTGGGTATCTTTCGTTGTGTTTATTGGTGTAATTATTGTCCTTTCAAATGTGTTTATTCCTGCGATTGCGAGTAGTAATAGTGGTGGTGAAAGTGAAACAATTGGAAACATGCAAATTAACGCAGTCGACCCTCTATTCTTCCTAGTAGTATTCTTTTACGGCGTTACCGCGCAAGCCATGGGTAACGGGGCAATGGCCGGAATCATGGCCACAGGTCGCCTTGCCACCGGAATGAAGCACGCAGGTATGATGATGATTATCTGCTTGATTCTGTTCAATTTGGCTGCGTTCAATCCCACCCTAATTGGAGTGCCACAAGGGGTTGGCATGAGTCCAGATATCGGCTTCATTCCAATCATAGGAGGTTGACGAATGGCCCCCCGACGCGAAAGCGCTGACGAATCAGCTCAAGTCCATATTCTTGAGATGATTACACTATTCTGGCTGTTTTTCATGACTGCAACTTTCATTCTCCAACTGAAGGTTCCCGACCCAACCTCTCCAGCCAGTGATGGCATTTTGGATTTGGCTGCTGAAGATGCCTATGATAGCCTTGCTGGCGCCTCAGCATTAGATGGTGCAAACCATTCATCGCTTCTGACCGAGATGCTCTCCGCAGCAGATGAGGACACGACCTGCCAGGCCATGTTGAACTCTTTGTCAGCTTCGATTCGTGGTAATTGTTGGTTGGCTGTGGATGCAGGCCCATTGGAACCACATGGAGCAATATCTCAACCCGAAGGGCGTTCATTGACCATCCACCATTTGGTGGACGAAGGTGGTCATGTATGGACGGTTAGCCTTCAGGTCTGGCATACAGGAGGTGGTGCGTGATGCGTAGAAATCTTGTCAAAGATGAAACTGGACAAATGCTCTTGATGACTGGTCTCATTCTCATGTTCGCACTCCTCACCATGTCCCTTAACACTGTCAAAACAGCAAGTTTAGGGGAACCCTACGATGCACAAAAGGATGCAGTATTGGACGCAGGCGATGAAACGCTGTCGGTGTGGCAGCCATTGTTGGAGAACCGAACAGCAGCCCTCTATGCGGCTGGGTCTAACGAGACAACTTCGGCCGAAGCTGCTGCACAATCGGTTGCTGATGACCTGATGCGACATGGTGAAGCAAGAGGTGTTGAAATTATTCTCTCGAACATTACAGTCACAGAGAATGGATCTATTCGGGTCATTACAGCAAGTGCCGGCATTGCTGACAGTCATGCTCGATTACAGGTTTCACTGGAAGCAATCATTGACTTTTCGTGAACGAGAGGGTACCTTCCTAGTCAGCGTCGATCCGCAGCATACCAGGCTTCATTCAACCATTGACGAACCATGCCCAAGCCATCTTGGTGCAATCGTGTATCGATCACTTTCCATTCAGCCCCTGATCCCCGCTCCTCAATTGCACGTTGAATCGCACGTATTCGCTCAAAACCAATTATGTAGCGTTCAGCACCTCTCCAGGTATTTGCCTCGCGTTCTTCGATTCGTTGTCTATGTACCTCTTCATCTTCAATTTTGACAACAATGCCGACCGCCGCGCCACCTGCTGATTCCCAAGCTCCGATTAGGCGGCGGGATGGAATCAGGTGGACACCTTCAATCACCAAGTCCACACCTTGGCGACGGGCTCGTTCAACAACCGCTTCAATTCCGGGCTGAACTGCTTTTGCAGCGTCTTCCCAATCAGTTGCGGGGTCACCAACATCCCCGCGCCCATAGGATGAACGATTCAAGGCAGGATCCGGGGAACCTGCAGTTGCCCGCATGACCTCTCGAATAGTATCAGATGAAGCGATTCTTGCCATACCCATTTCGTGAGCCACCAACTTGGCTAAGGTTGTCTTTCCAGCCCCGGTCGCACCCGAAATCAGCACGAGTCGAGGTACGCTATCACCCTCGGCCATATTCATTCCTCCTTAGAGGGGGTTATTCACCGTGGCGACGGATTATTCCACTGGACGCTGAATGGATTTGATTTCTAGAAACTCCTCAAGGCCATGAAGTCCCAATTCACGACCATTGCCTGACATCTTGTACCCGCCAAAGGGTGCGCTGATGTTGAACGGCCCTCCATTGATACTCACTTGGCCGGTTTGCATGCCTTTAGCAAAGGTCATCGCTCGTTCTTCATCTGCAGACCAAACACCACCAGATAGGCCATAAATGGAATCGTTGGCCAGAGCGAGAGCTTCGTCTTCAGACTCATAGGTTGTAATCACAAGTACTGGTCCAAAAATTTCTTCTTGCCAAATGGTCATGTCCGGGGTCACATTTGCAAATACTGTAGGCCTTACAAAGAATCCAGCCTCCAATCCGTCAGGCATTCCCATCCCACCTGAAATCAATTTGGCTCCCTCATCAATCCCAGCTTGAATAAATCCTGAAACACTGGTTTGCTGGCGTGCACTAACCATGGGTCCACATCTCGTATTGTCATCGAGGGGATCACCAGCGGTATAGCGAGCAATTCGTTTTACTATGACCTCGCAGACTTCATTGTTCATTGATTCAGGAATAATGAGGCGGGTTAGAGCAGAGCACGTTTGTCCAGAATTCTGGTAACATGCACCAATGGCCATTTTTCCAACCAATTGCGGGTCTGCATCATCTAGTGCAACGTTTGCACTTTTCCCGCCCAATTCTAATGTAACTCGTTTGACTGTAGGTGCAGCCGCTTGACTGACGCGAACTCCTGCACCAGTTGAACCTGTGAATGAGACCATGTCGACATCGTGGTGGCTGGACATATATTCCCCAACATCTGAACCATGGCCGCTGACAAGATTGAAAACTCCATCAGGCAAATCCATTTCATCGATGATATCCGCCAACAAGAATGCGTTGAGAGGCGCTTCTTTACTCGGTTTGAGAACCATTGTACAACCAGCAGCCAATGCTGGTGCAACCTTGCCAATGATTTGGTGTAGTGGAAAATTCCATGGTGTAATGAATGCGCAAACTCCAATTGGTTCTTTGATGATGAGTGAGTTTCGAACCTCTTTTTCCCATTCAAATGTTTCTAACATCTTCGCATAAGAACGGGCGACGACACGCGGTGTACCAACCATTGCCATACGACTGTATCCAATTGGGGTGCCAACCTCTGCGGTAATAATCTGTGCCAGTTCCTCCGTCCTCTCTTTGATTGCGGCAGATAACTGATTCAGCACCGCAATTCTCTCATCACATGAGGTGGCTCGCCAAGTCGGAAACGCTGCACGTGCCGCAGTTACAGCAGCATCGACATCTGCTTGGCTACCGACCGGTACTGAACCGATGATTTTCTCGGTTGCAGGGTTGACAACTTCGATAACACCCTCGCCTGTGGGTTGAACCCATTCACCGTTGATGTACAAGGAGTCGCGTCGCATCATGTATGGCCGATTCATTCGTAACTTATCACCTTCATGCAATTCAATACTGAGGACCCCGACCGCCTATCATGGTCCTAGATGTCGAGTACCGTGACTCAGTGGCGGTCGTCACGCTATCCGCAGAAGCAGCACGCAATGCTTTCGACAGTGATTCAATGAGTGAAATTTCTGCGACGCTTAATGATTTGATGGATGACACAAACATTCGCGGTATCGTCTTGACGGGAACTGGCCGTTTTTTCTGCGCAGGTGCTGATATTGAGGAATTTCAGCGCAGTATTGATGATGGGCGTATTGGTCCACTCGTCGACGATCTGACCAGCATATTACACCCCCTACAGGTGCGGATGCGTACGGATCCAACCATTCTAGTGGCTGCCATCAACGGGGCGGCGGCAGGCGGTGGTCTCGGGCTAGCATTGGCTTGTGATGCACGAATCGCCACGCCAGAAGCCAAATTGGCGGCGGCATTTTTCAAATTGGGTTTGTCTCCGGATGGGGGTTCAACCTGGCTCCTCCCACGCCTTGTCGGCAATCAAACCGCCCGACGTTTTTTCTTTAATGATGAAACCTGGAGTGGTGAAGATGCTCTCGAAAAGGGAGTTGTTGACGAAGTCGTAGGACCTGATGATTTGATTGATTGTGCGGTACAATTGGCATCTGATTGGGGGCGATGGTCAAAGATGAGCCGAAGTGGAACCAAACAACTCCTCGATGCCTCAACCTCCACCTTTTTCCAAACTCAATTGGAGTTCGAGCAGGCGTTGATTATTGCTGCAAGTCAAACCGAAGAATTCGCCGAAGGTGTAGCCGCTTTCCTTGAGAAGCGGGAACCCATATTTGATTGAGGGATTGCATGTCCACTCGATTGATTGTGATGCGTCACGCAACCAGTGGTTGGAAATCACCACAACAACCTGATCATGACCGGGTCCTCACAGAAGAGGGTAGATTTGAGACTCCGCGTATGTCACAGGCATTGAGTGATTTAGGTTGGGTGCCTGATGCCGCATTTATCTCCAGTTCGATGCGTACTCATGAGACACATTCTCTGATGATGGATATCCCGTATGAAATCCGCCCCGAAATCTATCTGGCGAACCTCGAAACATTAATTGGAATAACCGAAGAAATATTGGAAAATCAAATCACACTCATATTGGGTCACAATCCTGGGTGTGAATTATTGGTCGCAACATTGTGTGGAGAATTCCACCGAATGCCACCTGCGACTTGTGTGCTGTTTACCAAAGAAGGAAATGATTGGAATCTTGAGACTGTATTGCGGTCGAGTGAATTAAACTAAAGCTCACGTTCGACCTTCTCGCCAGATGACCAATCATAGATGCCCATACCTGTTTTCTTTCCTAAATCCCCGGCATCAACCAATTGGTTGAGTAGAGGGTGTGGTTTGTATGATTCATCATCAAACGCTTCGGCCAAATTATTGAGAATATCCCTTCGCACATCTAAACCAACCAAGTCTGAAAGTTCGAGAGGTCCCATCGGGTGTTTGTATCCAAGCCTCATCGCTGTATCGATATCTGTTGCAGAGGCCACTCCATCGGCGAGCATTCGAATCGCTTCATTACCTAAAACTACACCCAGTCGGCTGGTTGCAAAGCCAGGGACGTCGTTGACTAGAATGCAAGATTTACCCATAGCAGTCCCTACTTCCCGTGCGATTTCAATGGTTGAATCGGAGACTTGGTCATGGCGGACCAATTCAAGTAATTTCATGATTGGAACCGGGTTGAAGAAGTGCATGCCAATCACCATTTCTGGACGTTTTGTCGCCCGTGCAATATCTGATATTTTTAGTCCGGAGGTATTGGTTCCGAGGACGGCATTTTGTGGAGCCAACCGGTCTAATTGTGTGAAAATTTGTTGTTTTAAATCTAGAATTTCTGGAACGGCTTCGATAACCAAATCAACTCCATTTACCGCTTCAGCCAAATCGGTGAACGATTGTAAGTTTCCCCTCCACTCTTCTTTTTGTTCAGTGGTCGTTTTTCCTCGTGCAATGCCTTTGTCCCAAAATGCATCAATTCGATTCATACCTGTTTCCAATCCCTCTGGAAAAACATCAAACAAACGGGTTTCCCAACCTGCTTGTGCGCAAACCTGGGCAATCCCGGCCCCCATCGTTCCCGCACCGATTACGGCAACGGTCTGAATCCCCATCATCATCACTCCCGGCCGTATGCGGCTAGAGCCGATTGGAACAAGCGTTGTCGTGGAACATCGTGTTCAAGGAACGAGTAAAATGGTGCAAGGTTTTTCAGCAATTCAACAGATGCCACATAGGCTCCATAACGGAATGGACAAGCATCTTCGGTATCAGGGATGTCGAATCCAATTTTTTGGAGGCCTTTACGCGTATCCTGGTCCCAAATTGAATAAGTGTGCTTGGTAAAGTGAAGGTAGGCTGAAAGACGGCGAACATCACAACGCGCTTCTTCAGTCAGACTCTCGATTAGAAGCGTATCTGGATATCGAACCGCATAGAGAAATAGTAAAACTTCACGTTCCGTATCACTTTTCCATTCTCGACGTTCAAATCCCATCCATTCATCGATCATATCGAGAGTTTTGCTTGAATATGGACGGCTAATTCGATACAGTAATTCTTCGTAACCAGTCGCATCTTGCTCATCGGAGTGATGGTGGGCTAGGAACAATTCTGGCACCCGCTCAAAGAATGGTTTGAGTCGATCACGGTCGACATTTAGTAGCCCGTAGGCCAACATTGTCATTGTTTCAACACCTGCCTAATTCCCCTTCCACTCGCGGTATTGAATCCACTCTTGTGTTAGGTATTCTTCACGCAGTTTTTTCTCATCCACATCAGTGGGTAGAACACTGTCAAGGTAGGCTTTCCAATCATCATCATCGCCTTCAAATGGAGTCCCTTCGATGGTCCATTTTGAACCATGATAATTTCCAACACCTCGGTTGAATTTATCACTGGGGATATACAGTTCAGGTTCCCCTTCCTTTCTTGGTTTGCTGATCCGAACCATTTCCTCTCTGAGTTCGTTGAAGTAGTGCATTCGTGATTCTTCATTCAGATGTTCACGATCGGCCTCGACCTCAGCTTCTCGTTCATCATAGCGTCCCTTGACACCATACACATACGCCCACTGTGCCGAGGTACTTTCATCTGTACCAAATAGATCCAACCCTGTACTGACCCACTTGTTGATGTATTTCTGAAGGAAAGCCATTGGTATGGTACCTTGCTTGACGACACGTCGTAGACCATTCGCTCCGGTTCCTAGGTGGAATGATTCTTCCTTGAGCATGGGACCCATACTTGCAGCCAATGGTTTGAATGAAGAAGTGCTGAGCATCTTCAATTGGAATTTCCCATCACGGTCGATGAAATGAGTGAAGCAGAAGAAATCTAGCCAATGATCAATCGGTTCGTTGAACGAACCAAGGATTCGACTACGATCTTCCTCGCCACGAATCGGGTTCCCCAATGAATTTCGCTCAAGTAATTTCATCGCTTCACGGACTCCCTGTTCACCAAAGAATGTGCAGAGGACGTAGGCCATTTGCCAACCATGTCGCTGTTCTTCACACATGATTCGGAGTGCTGATTTCCGGTCATACTCTGTCGGTGCAGATTCTAGAAGGTGGTGTTGCTGTTCAACACTCGCAAATTCGGTGTCCCCTTGTACGGTGACCATCGAAACGATAGCATCTCGAATGTTTTGTTGAGGGACCTGCATCCTTCGATCCCATTTCGGCATACCCTTGAAGTCACCGAATTCAATGGTGTCTCCAGCTGTATCCCAATCAAATTTGATGTCGAACGTATAATCACCCAGCCAACTCGGGTCAAAACCGATACGAGTTTGCCATTCTTGAAACTCTGAAATCCACGCTTCAAAGTTCGGAGTGTACGTCTCCACGGTTTCTGTTGTGCTCATATCTGTCCCGTAGGGACAGTCATATTTGAAATGGTGTTATTTCCTTTCACTTTCCCGAGAAGCGAGGTGTTCTCCGCTCGACATAGGATGCGATCCCTTCCTTTGCATCATCAGATTGGAAAAGATCCGACTGTAATTCACGCTCTAATGCGAGGTGATATTCTAGAGGAATCTCGATTCCACTCTGAACACTGCGCTTGATATTTCCAATCGCCTTGGCTGCCGCCAGAGGTAGTGTGAATTGACCGGCATAATCTAGGACATCTTGTCTGAATTCATCTAGATTCATGCTATCGTAAATATCATGGATTAAATCCATTTCATGGGCCTCTTCAAATGAGAATTTACGGCCTGTGACCATGATTTCCATCGCTCTAGCCTTACCAACCAAACGGGATAGACGTGCCGTCCCTCCTGTTCCGGCTAGCACACCAAGAGAGACTTCGGGCAAACCGACTTGTCCGTTGTCTTTTCGAGCGATACGAATATCTGCAGCCATTGCAATCTCAAGGCCACCACCAACAGTATGGCCATTGAGGGCTGCAATTACCAGTTTGGGGGTTTGTTCAAGGCGCGAAAGAGTTTCATTTGCATGTAAGCAGAAGAAGTACTTGTAGCGAGGGGTCAAACTGTTGAGGTAGTTGATACTCGCACCAGCAGAGAAGAATTTGTCACCATGACCAGTCATTAGTATCACAGTCACCTCGCCATCAAAACGAGCGTTGAGAATAGCTTGGTCAATATCTTGCCACATTTCTCTGGTATAGGTATTGACTGATGTTTTTCCTTCTGTGAGTGGTTTCCCATCAGAATCTGAAATCAGTTCAATAACCGCAATTCCATTATCGGTGACACCGTAATTCACGAGGTTGTTAGGCATGGCTTCCATTGCGGGCCAATTAGACATAGCATCGCCGAATCATTGCAGGCATATCAAATCGCCGCCATAGGCGGCTTATCGAATCACAGGCGCTTCTCAGAGGATACGAATTGCCTACGGCCATCTGCAACGTGCAGAATTTCCGAATGCACAGCAACACGATTTTGTCCTAGGAATTCAACGCCAGGAAGATATCCAGAACAAACCCCTGAAGCAACAAAAATAGCATCATCCGAAGTACATAGTTCATCACGTCCCCAAATGCGGTCTACATCGTCCCCAACCATCTCTGCTGCACGTCTTGTGTGATCTTCGTTTGTTGTCACCAATTGTCCTTCGAAGTGTCCACCCAAGCCACGCAGTGCAGTTGCAGTGATGACACCTTCAGGGGCCGCCCCAATCCCCATCAACATGTCCACATCTGAGTTGGGATCAGCTGCATCGAGTGCTGCAGAGATGTCGCCATCTCCAATCAGTGGAACGCTTACATCCAATGCCCGTAATTCTTTGATGAGTTGTTCATGCCGAGGGCGGTCCATGACGACGACTTTGAGTTCGGAAGGTTTCCGATCTAGAGCCGAACACGCCGCCTCAATATTCCAGTCTGTTGAGGCTTCAAGACTTAGAATACCATTCAATTCAGGCCCTCCTGCAATTTTATCCATATAGCAGTCAGGTGCATGCAGTAGGGCTCCACGCGGAGCTGCTGCGAGTACTGCGATTGCATTGGGTGAATCGGTTGCACAGTTGTTTGTACATTCCAACGGATCGACTGCAATATCGATTTGTGGAGCGCCTGCTACACCTTGTAGGCATCCAAGGGGTTCTCCGATGTACAACATTGGTGCATCGTCCCGCTCGCCTTCACCAATGGCGACTCGGCCATCAAATGGAACTGAATCGAATACAGCACGCATTGCTTCCACAGCAGCCCCATCGGCTTTTTTCCGTTCTCCTTTCCCTCGCCACTTTGCTGCAGCAATCGCCGCATCTTCACACGCTTGGAGGAAGTGGTCTGCAAGGTCAGACGTACTCGTCATGTTGTACGCGAGAGCGAGGGGGTTCTCAATCCTGCGCCTCGTCCTTACGCTTTTCCAAGACGCGAATATCACTAATTTTCGTGTTTGGGTATTGTCCTTTGGAATCTTTTTCTAGAGACTTGACCATATCCCATGCACACAGCAAACCAGTGGACACACCACAAAGCGCCTCCATCTCCACACCTGTTTTCCAATGTGCACTGACTCTGACGGTACAGCGCAGGCCATTGTTCTCCCAATCCCATGTCACTGAACAGCCTTCGATTGGGATGATGTGGCAATGGGGTATGGCCCTCGGAGTTTCTTTGACGGCTTGAATCGCAGCAACCATACTCGCTTCCAGAACATCTCCTTTGGCGACCAAGCCGTTGCGAATCGCATCTGCAGAATCAGAAGATAGTTCGAGGACCCCAGTCGCTACGGCAGAGCGTGCAACAATCGGTTTATGCCCCACTGGTACAATCGCATCTGTCAACCGAGTCCCTCCTTCCAATACGCACCATCAGCACGCACTTCCTTCTTCCACAGGGGGGCCTGCGTTTTCAGTTCGTCGATGAGCCAGGAACAAGCATCAAACCCTTCTTTTCGATGTGCACTTGCAACATGGATGCACACAATGTTCTCCCCCGGCAACACCACACCGGTTCTGTGACTCATTGCAATACTGTGTGCCCCAAACTGCTCAATAGCCTGAGATGCAAGTCCATGTAGAACTTCGGGCAATTTTTCTGACCATGCATCGAATTCGAGGCGGTGGACCTCAACACCATCATCGATTCCGCGTGTTAATCCGAGGAAGGAGACGATACTCCCACATCCATCCGTATCCATCTTTGACCGAAGTGTATCGGATTCGAGATGATCCGGCGCATTTTCAATCAGTATCTTCCCCATGGCTCAACCCGCTGCCTGTATTTGCCAGACTCACGCACTGTGTTCATGAGTATTCCGCACAATCGCCTAAATACTCCAACACAAGGCCCGACTATGGCCGATGCATTCCGGGTGAAGGCAACGCCGGGCCCTGTCCCTGCGCTTCAATCAGGTCCATCCCATGATCGCCCAATTTTTGATGGTGCGATTTTGAATGTCATCGATGACTTGTGTGTGGGGTGTTCTTACTGTCTTATGGCTTGCCAAGATGATGCCCTCATTGTGGAAGGGTTGTGTGAAGTCATTCATGACAACTGCACAGATTGTCTTCGCTGTTTGATGTGGTGTCCAACAGGTGCATTGGTCTACTCTTGAGGGCTGTATTATGTCCGAAAAGAAACGTGTAGTCGTCATCGGCAGTGGCATTGGTGGCTTGACTTCAGCAGTGAAGTTGGCCCATACTGGGAATTATGACGTTCAGGTTTACGAGCGTATGTCATTTGCAGGAGGACGATTCACTCAGCACGATCATGATGGGTACGCGGTTCCAACCGGGGCTGTTCACATGGTTCCTCACGGTATGAAAGGTCCATTTGCAAAGATGATGCTCGGTAAGAGGAGCAAGGGTGGATTGGAACTTGGACGCTACGGTGTCGAATTTCTCCCTTCAATGAAATTCGCATGCCGTAATATCAACGGGGTACACCAGGGTTCAAACGGACCGATGGAAATCATGCGATGGTTTCCATTTAAGGACACATTGAATTTACCACGCCTTCTCTTTGCGCGCGCAAAAAAACCCGCTGGCCCAGAAGAAACTCTTGATGGGGAAACCTGGATGCGGCAGCGGTTTTCAGATCCATTTGTTGATTTTCTAGACGCATTCATCAATTTCGCTGCCAGTGTTCGTTTCTATCAGATGCCAGCATCGACAACCATCCGGATGATTCAGAACTGTTTCTGGTCTGATCGACCACACGTCCCCAAGGGTGGTTGTAAATCTGTCATCGATGCTCTTCGCAAGGACCTCAAGAAACATGATGGTCGCCTCAAACTCAGCCATGAGGTGACAGAGATTATCCCAGGTGATGAGGAAGCGGCAACCAAGGGTCACCGTTTCGCAGTCGGCATCCGCCGCCGTGGCCGAGAAGATGCAACATGGATTGGTGCTGATGCGATTATCCACAATGGTGGCCACCCCAATCTACTCGACACACTGTCTGACAATTTCCATGTAGAATCTGAAATCCGTGAACGAATCAACAAAACACAAGCTGCTGGCGGTATTGGTTTTGTATTTGGATTGGATAATGAAATTCCTCATCGCGATAGCGGCGTTACGATGTTACCCGGCCTCAGCCGAGTTGGAGGATATGTCATCCCCACATTTTCGGATCCTTCACTCGCTCCAAAAGGTCGTCACATGATGATTACACACCAGTATGTACCTAAATCAGATATCAAGGCTGAAATCAAGCGAGGCCGTGAAGAGTTGCACTCAGCTCTGCCATGGTTGGAGAAGCATGGCGAAGAAGTCGCGGTCCATTCGTATCATCGTAATTGGCCTTGCAATCGCACCCCACAAGGCTCTGAACTTCCAAGTGATGTTGGTATTGAGGGCATACGGTTGGTTGGTGATGGTGTCAAAGGGCATGGGTGGATGATGATTGAAGGTGTCACCTCAAATATACCAAGTGCATTACGAGGGATTGAATCCTCACTGCGCATCTAATTAGAATCTGGACAGGTTCTGGCGTTGTGGCCTATATCTCCGCAGATTCTACACGAGCGAGTCCCTCTCATCGCTACCCTGTGATGCCGATTTTCAGCCGCAACAGGGTTGGTCGATGGACATGTGCGGAGGTTGTGGCCTGCTTGACCACAGGTGGAGCAAATCCTTTTGCCATCTATCCGACGTTTCCGTTTCGTAATTCTACCGGGGTGTAGAATCGGACAGGTTTGGGTATTATGCCCACTTCCCTTACAATGCGTACATCGCCGCTGGCCCTTGCGTCGTATTTTGATTTCTTTTACTGGGTTCAAAGTTGGACAAGTACGCGTATTGTGACCCACCGTTCCACAGGCACTGCAAACACGCTGTCCATCTATTCTTGGGGGGGCCTCTCGTTTCCCTCTACGTGCAGCACCAGCGGGGTTGATTTGTGGACAAGTTCGAGTATTGTGATTCTTGTCACCACAATTCGTGCAGGATCGTGTGAACCGGTTTCTTTCCCGTGAGATCCGTCTCATTGCAGATCCTGGATTCAAAATCGGACAAGTTCTCAGATTGTGTCCGACTTGACCGCAAGAGGTGCACTCGCGTCCGACTTTGGCCACGCAGTCACTTTCACTGTTCGATTTATGATGGTATTGTAATGTTGTATATTTTGAATTAATGACGATGTCTCATCGACGGTGGATTGAAGGATGTCTGTGACCTCCCGAGTTCATGGACAGAGTCCTTCTTGAAGCCACAGCCGCAGCATTGGTCGCACCCGGTAAGGGAATCCTTGCAGCGGATGAGAGCAATGGAACGATGTCAAACCGTCTTGAAGGCGTTGGTTTAGAATCTAGCGAAGAAGCACGCCGTGCATATCGTGCCAACCTGTTTGCAACACCTGGCTGTGAATCTGCAGTCAGTGGTGTAATCCTCTATGATGAAACAATTCGACAAACAATGGATGATGGAACTCCCATTCCTGATTATCTCACTTCCCGTGGAATTATACCTGGCATTAAGGTTGATACTGGGACGATCGATTTAGATGGTTGCCCTGGTGAAAAAACGACCAAAGGTATTGGTGCTGAACCGGAAAATGGTTGGGCCGATTTAGCTACACGTTGTGCGGAGTACTTCGCCATGGGTGCAAGGTTTGCTAAGTGGCGTGCAGTTATCAAAATCAATACATCCACGGGGATGCCATCGCATACTTGCATATTGGAGAATGCAAAGGCCCTAGCAGATTATGCTTTGATTTGCCAAGAACAAGGTCTCGTTCCAATCATCGAACCTGAAGTATTGATGGATGGTTCACATGATTCCAGTATATGCACAGAGGTAACATCCTATATTCTAAGGGAGACATTCATCGATTGTAAAAAACGCGGTGTGCATAACCCTGGTGCATTACTCAAACCAAACATGGTCCTCGCTGGAAATGATTGTAGCAAACAAAATACACGCGAGGATGTCGCAATCTCTACAGTCGAATGCCTAACTGTATCAGTGCCACATAATGTCGGTGGTGTGGTATTCTTGTCAGGTGGGCAATCTGATGAGGATGCTACTGCACACCTCAATCTGATGAACTCCATAGACGTCGAACATCCTTGGGAACTATCCTATTCCTACGGGCGTGCACTGCAGGCGGCTGCTCTCAAGGCATGGGCTGTCGATGGTTCGGAAGCGAGTCAAGCAGCTTTTGCACATCGCGCCAAGATGAATTCACTGGCTCGAAGTGGAGATTGGGATACCAGTCTTGAATCTTAATTCCACCTAGGTGAACAAGATAATTCAGGGCTCCTCGGGAAGGGGTGTGGAACACCGATTCACTGGGTACTCGGGTCGGTTTGACCTGAATCAACAAGCCTCTCTAAAGTTGGGGTGCTTAGATTAATTCCAAATTCTTCTTGAATATCATAAGCAGTGATGTCGATTGAATTTCTTGCTACATGAAAAACTCGAAGGCTCTAAACAGGAGGGTAAATGCCACATCGCTTTGGGGCCTAAACCCCTGTGCTCGACTGCTGTATTCTGGATTAGCGTCGGTCGCGATCCATGAGGATGGGTCCTTCGCCATCCCACTCGGGGTAGTTGTCGGAGACCCAGATGCG
Organism: uncultured Candidatus Poseidoniales archaeon; assembly: GCA_963934015.1. Taxonomy (GTDB): domain Archaea; phylum Thermoplasmatota; class Poseidoniia; order Poseidoniales; family Thalassarchaeaceae; genus MGIIb-P. The sequence goes on along the minus strand of CAWVWT010000005.1, from coordinate 61,260 downwards.
TGTTGCCCATTCACAGATATCATATCCACCGGAAAGAATGCCGGAGCGCTTGATGTATCCGACTTTGACAATATCCTTGTCTTTGCTGAGAACATTTCCCAGCTGCTGACTGGTTGTCCCATGTCGCATTGTGCTGTTGATGTGCTCTAGAATTTCTGCTGTATTGCGTGGGCGTTCTGCCAGGAAAGCCTTGATTTTTTCTCGAATTCTTACTGTCTTCATGTTTAATCCTCCTTTTTTCAATGTATTTTCCCGTGCGACACTCTGCTTCCGGTGTGGGCGCCCATGCCGTCTGTAACGAGCGATTGCTGTCGTTCATATAACCGTAACGGCGACATTTTCAATTTAGTTACGTAAACATACGCAAAAACGCACAGTAAGTAGGGATATCCCAACTTCCAATTGGGCGAGATGATATATTCCAGTGGAAATACGTAAGTAAATGTAACAAATAGAAGGATTGAAGTAGAATCATTCGCTAGACCTCACTGGGAACGCTTCAGATAGTGTCAAGGTCGGATTTGGTATGGCGGATGATACTGACACCGAAGAAGAACAACAGAAACCCGACCAGTTACCTGTGAAGCGCATCAGGAGTGGCGTTCGTCGCCGAATTCTGGAGCGTTTATCCGAAGGGCGCGCTACCGTCACACAAATTTCCTCATCAGCTAATCTGCGATTGCCACACACCTCTGCGGAATTGAAACGTCTCCGGAAAGAAGGGTTGGTTTTCTCTGATGATGAAACCGGTTCACGTGGTGCTTGCCTTGCACTCTCAGCCCGTGGATGGGATACACTCCGGGTCGATGAAATTGCTCGCATTCAACATCTTAGTGTAGAACAACCACCAGTGGGTGCATTGGGTCGGCTGATTGCAGTATCTAAAAACAACCTCCTCATCGCTTTTGTTGGACGACCTCACGATGGACCTATTGCGATTCCAAATCGCCCCCTTGATAGTACAAGTCAACATTCTGCTGATGATGTTTGGACTTGGATCGAACCACGTGAAAGAAAGCCAAGATGGGTGAGCTCGGAAACATATCTGCCAGTATCTCCACCTTCCCGTGAAATTGATCCAAGCAATATTGCGGCGTGGGGGGGGGAATCGCAAGTTATCGGATTACAGCGATTCAGGTTGATTGATAATTCCCAAACCCTTCAACTTGCTAGCGGCTCATGGTTTGGGGAATTGGAGGAACCCCGGCAAGCAATATTACCTGACCATATTTCAGAAGATGGTTTGTGGCGGTTGGGTTCACTAGCTATTGAAGGACCAGTGCTCCGGTTGGATTCACCTCTGCTCGCCCTCGACCTTGATCGTATGAGTAGAGAGGCATTGCTCGGCGCAGCATCACCAAACGCTATCACATTTGCACCACGAGGGAAATTCGAAAAATCAACTCGGAGTATTCCATTTGAGGTGTTGGAGGACTGGATGGAAATCGCTCATCCGCGTCTTCGCTCAAGCGAGCGAATTGAGCGATTCCGCCTTTTGCGAGAAGCCCTGACAGACTCCATCAAATCAAGGCGCCGCAAAGTAGACGACACAACCTGGAGAAGGTTTCGAAAGCATTGGGGTGACACAACTTGGTCTACCGAACCCCTCAGCATGGGTGATTGGATCGACACAGGTTCTCTCTCAAATCAAGCTGAAAAATCTCTTATTGAATGGGCATTGTCCCAATCTGGTTTTGATTTAGTCGTCGAAGCTCGCCCATCCACCCATGTGGTATTCGCTTCCTCACGATTACCAGAAAATGTGCGGTTGCTTCTATCCTCACAGTGGCAGAACCCACCCACTGCCAATTGTATTCAACCCCACTCGGTATTGCCTTCGATGTGGGCAAGTCTATCATTACTTGAAGGCCTCACAGTTCCAGTCAATCTTTTACCAGCAACATCTACTGAAACCCTTTTTGATGAGATTATTTGGGTAGCTCCCACAAATGCAACTGAAGTTGAATCAGCCAAACAAGCACTTGGCGGTAAATCAGAAGGAAGCCCCATTCCCAATATGCAACCCGATGAAAACAAAGGTCGATTGCTGCGTGCTGCAGTTCTTACTTATCCATTGGGTGATTCTGAATGGGCCAATCAAATGGAAGCTCAACACCCCCTCATTGCTTGGATTGCTTCGACGCCAGCGGATAGATGGTCTCGGTGGGAACGTATCGGGGTGATACTGGGTGAGAAATGGATAGGTTTGCTAAAATCAGAAGACATTCCAAACGAAGCACTGAGTAAAGCAGCCCTCAATACCTCATCCAAATGGCACCAGGTTCTCATTGAAGATGTCCGAAATCGAATCCGGGTGGATTCAGAAATGGCCCATGAGTTACGTCATTCATCTGAATCCGCATCCCCACAAGAGGCTGCATGGGTGGCTCATATTCTCTTATCTGAAGTGGCTTGGCTAACCGCTGAGATTCAAACTGATTTGGCCACATGGGGAATCGATCGATTTTTGGAGGACCCCCCCGCTCGTTGTTCAGCCGTAATTGCAGGATTAGATTGGCTTGCAAATCAATTTCCTGAACGTATGGTATCTGAATCCGAAGATTGGAGATTGCAGGCACGGTCGATTGGATATTCAAAGCCACAAGATCATGATTTACATCTTTGGGCTATATTGGACGATTGGTATGTTACTGGAACTCGCCCACATTCAACAATCATGGCACTGATTGTTGAGAGATTACCTGAAGAGTGGTGGGCTCCGGTTTCAGAAATTATTCTCACTGCACTATCTGATGACCCAATTGGAATTCAATTACTTGCCAAGATGGATATCGCTTGGCCCGCTTTGATTCTCAGGCCAATTGGGGAATTACATCGTATTCCCGGTGATACATCTACACAGCATGGGGGTGTAAGGCGCACCCTTCTCACACGACTTGAGAGATTGACTGAGCATAATGAATGGTCCGAAGAATTACTTGGTTCTCAAATGATACATGATCTCGGAGATGCCCTCCGAGCTGGACGTGATTTTACCACGCCAACCTTCGGGCGTACTCATCCCATGGTTGGGTGGTTGGCCATTCCTACACATCGGTGGCCCTCTACTGAAATCATTCAGAAGACTGCAGGGGATGCACGCATTTCAGCACGTTTGGCAAAAATGTCATCCGGGTGGCATGCCGAACTATCTCGGAACCCTCTAGACTTTTGATTCAATGAGTTCAATAAACCCGGCCGGTTCGGTCGACCTGCCCGGCTGCAACACCGCTGTGAGCCCTCCCGACGCCGGGTTGGGCGATGATCTTCGGTACCAATGCTGGGCCTAACCCACCCCATCGAAGACCGACCGGACCCTTTTGGGAATGAAACGTCGGTGCAAGCGGGTGGGCAACGAACCGGGTTATGGGTCCCCAGAGGACGATAGGATGATTCATGGGACAACCCCCCGGTCCGACACATGTCCTGGGGCTGGGTCAGGATCACGAGCTACGGCGATGAAATGGTCCGTTACGCCCCGGGGCACACTTTCTCGTCCGCCGGATTGAAAGACTGCGAATGGCCCCATTCAATTGATGAGCACAACCCTTTGCCTTGTCGGCGGGACATTCGATTGCTTTCATGCTGGACATCAAACTCTACTTGAAGCCGCTTTCGATTGTGATTATGTCGAGGTATGGGTCACTTCTGATGCTATTGCTGCGGAGAAAGATCCGCGAATCAAACCACAGGTTGAACGTGAACAAGCCATTTCAGATTGGGCTGAAGGTCGTTCAATATCAACACACACGCTAGAAGATCCATGGGGACCCGCTCCAACCAGAGCAGATGCAACACATATTGTATGCACACCCGAAACACAAGAAAATTGTGAAAAGATCAATCAAATGCGATTGGAAAGTGGCCTCAAATCATTGGAACTCATTGAGGTTACACATGTCCTCGCTCAAGATGGTGCCCCCATCTCATCTTCACGTATCCGACAAGGAAGTATTGATCGTGAGGGTAATCTGTGGATACTTGCAACAGATCTTGAACAAGTCGTTCATATGCCAACAAACCTAGGTTCGGAATTGAAAGACCCGATGGGCACACTATTCCCTGGGCCAGAGGACACTCCTGAGGTGGCGATTCAAGCCGCAGTTGAGGCAATCCCTGCATTTTCCCCTTGCTTGGTTGCTGTAGGCGATGTTACAGTGAATGCTTTGTTGGAAACCGGTTGGGTTCCTGATGTTGGTATCGTTGATGGCCTCACAAAACGTATAGCGTGGGATGGCGAACTTGACAAATCATCTTTTGTTGGTCATCTCGCATGCGAAAATCCAGCAGGGCAACTTACGCCTGAGTTGTTGGAGTGCGCTGATTTAGCACTTGATTTTGCATTTTCTGAAGGAGGTGGCCCTGTTTTACTCGAAGTTGATGGAGAGGAAGATCTTGCGCCAATCCTGATTCACCTCCTCGCCCCGCTTGGTACAGTTGTACTCTATGGACAACCGTCTGCTGGTGTTGTTCTTCGGGTTACAGATGAATCAACAAAGGCACGCTGCCGTGCTTTACTGAATACATTCGAAGTCAGGTGAGTACATGTCCGATGGGCCTTTAATTAGCCTTACAGTTTGCATGCGAGATGCAGAACAATGGGTTGACAATTGTCTTTCAGCTCTCGTAAAACAAACCTACCGTCCGTTAGAAATCATCGCTGTCGATGATGGTTCAAAAGATGGTGGATTTACAAAATTAAAAGCATGGGAAGGTGTACATAATGGCATTATTGTAAGTGTACTCAAACAGCCTCCAATCGGGTTATCTGCCGGTCGAAATTTAGCTCTTGAACATTCGAATGGCGAATGGGTTGCAATTACAGATATTGATTGCCGGCCTGACCCATACTGGATTTCAGAAATGTATCTTGTGAGTGATGGATTGGAGGATGAACAAGTTCTGGCAGTTACTGGTCGCACCATCTTTGACGAAGGCGATACTGTGACGAGTCGACTTCGTGCTCGTTCAATCGCACGAAAATACACAAGTCGGCCCCGCCTCACAAGTTTAGCCAATGGGCCGTGTTCAATGTTTGAGCGAGAGGCATTGATTGGGGTGGGTGGTTTTGATCCAAAATGGTATCACGCTGAAGATATGGAAGTTAGTTTACTATTGCTACAGGAAGGGGGGGTCATCGTGCATACTCCTGCAGCAGTAGTGCATCATGTTGCAGAATCTTCGTTGCGCCAATTTTTGTTCAAGCGCTGTCGTGATGCGAGGGCCCATATGCGAATCCGTAGGCGTTTTGGGCGCCATGGAGTTCTCAAGCCAAATGGCTACACCCATCTACATGATTTTGTAGGTGATGCAAAAGATGTTGTTTGGATGCTTCCAATCGCCCTCATTGGTTTGGGCATGGCTGTCACACTATTGCTGTGGTTACCGGAACAGGATTACTTGTGGTGGATAGCAGCCTCCACAGCAGGAATCTGGGGTATATTATACGCATCACGTTGGCATCAATTATTGTGGAGCGGGGCGCTTTGGGTTGGTGCTTTTCTAGGAACCGTCGACGCTATCCTCGGCCGTAATGGACATTCACGACCATTCCAAAAGAAAGAGTGATTATTCTTCCATTTCAGCCTTGGCTGCAAACATCAAAGCAACCCCAAAGCCAAGTAGAGCCGCAGTGACTGAGTAGACTCCAACATCAACCCAATTCCAATGGACGATGCTTTGATAGATGTAGAAACCAAGACCCAAGACAATACACCACATGGCTGCAGTCATTTGACCACCTGCTTCTTTTGTCGACATTAAGCTAAGCCATGAATCACAGGTGAATACCCCTTGAATCCAAGCAATAATGCCACCTTCTGTTGAATTGTGTATGCAACGACCACTCCATGTCATTAGACCAATTGAAAGAGCCATGAAAACAGAATCGCTTGCTGGTCGGAAGACCATATCAGATGTGAAAAGATCAGGATAGAGTTGGCCGACGCTCAGATAGGCCGCCCATACGACTTTCAGTTTGTTCTCAGCGGTACCCCCAATACCATACATGATGTTGAGGATTCCAAGTACAGTTGCCCAAATTCCGAGGGCAAAGGCCAGTGAAGCGAGCGGGCGCCCTTCATGAACATCATCTGCGGTCATCGGCTCGGCGACCGAAGCCCTCGTCATAACCGTTACCCGCAGAACACACCCTACGAATGGCACCTCTAGAGCCGATTCTGTAGGCGATATCGAGCGTTGACAACATCATCCATTACCTGTTCAGCGGAATGCATCACCTTTAGGGCGTCAAAGGCAGGAGGCAAGCAAGAATTGATTCGTTTGGACATTCCGTGCCGGCCCCGACTTGTCGTCTTAGCCGTGATGATTCCAGCCATGTCTAAGCCGCGGATAAGTGAGGAAACTCGCCGACTTGTCAACGGTCTTTCCCCCGCATTCTCACAAGCGATTTCATATGTACCATACACCTCACCAGTCGAGATGTTTGACAACCCATTTCTTTCATTGATTAAGATGGAAAATAATACCAATTTTTGTTGTAATGGAAGGTCTTGAATTGTAGGAGTTATCTGATCAAATTCTAGTTGATTTTGTGCTTTTCGTACATGATTAATGCCGACAACATCCACCTCGCTTTGCTCTGCCTGTTGAACTGAAATTCGTAGTAAATCAAGAGCCCTGCGTGCGTCCCCATCTTCTTTAGCAGCCAGAGCAGCACACAGTGGTATAACCGAATCATCCAGAACATCTTGCTTGATACCCCGTATTGCTCGTGGCTTCAGCACGTCCTCTAATTGTGCTGCATTATATGGAGCGAAGACAACGTCGATAGGCGCGAGACGGGATTGAACTCTTGGGTCCAACAATTCAGTGAACGCTAGGTCGTTACTAATTCCAATAACACAGCAGAATGCTCCTTCGAGTAATCCGATATTTAGGCTGGTCAAACTGTAGAGTAAATCGTCTCCTTCTGAACCTTTACGAACCAGATGATCAATCTCATCGAGTATGATTACGTGTACACCCGCGCGCGCTTGCATACGCGCGCGAACGCGATCGAATACTTTGTCAGCTGGCCATCCTGTGAAAGGAATTGGTTCATCTCCTTCTTCTGCTAATTTATTCCCAATCTCTGCGAGAACTCTATACTTCGTATCGATATTTCTACAGTTGATTTCGACAGTACTAATTTTACACCCTTCGGCAGCACCCTTAGATTCTAAATCACGGCAAACAAATCGGGTTACAGCAGTTTTTCCAGACCCTGGCCTGCCATACAGATTCATGTTGGATGGTGCATGCCCCCTCAACGCTTCCACAAGGTTGTTGACAAGTGCAGAAATCTCATCTAGCCTGTGAGGTAAATTTTCTGGATTGAATGCATGACCGAGTGCGCGCCTATCTCGGAAGAGGCTTTTCACACGCAGAAGATCGTCGAAAAGATTTTCACTCATTTTTGAACACTTCCGCATTTCCTGTGTGCCAGACTATTGTGCGCCACCACATGGTCTTCCGAAGGCTACAGGGTTTTTCCCGAATTACTTTGGACATTTAAGGATGCTTGCCATCCTTGCTGGAGTATGGAGATTCGGTTGTTTAAAACTCACTTCTTCACATCCGCCTCTGAATCAGTTCAGACGCCGAATTTAACAATAAAAAGACTTTGCTACCCCCGATTCCGGATGACTTTAACCCAGTCGAGAAACATATTGAATTTTGTAAAATACCACCTTCTTTTGACCCCCCACCTATGGGATGAAATCTAGGGAGCCATTGGATAATCGAAAAAATAAAACTGACAAGGAAAAATGTCGGCATTCCAATTGGATACCACCTGGAATGTGAGAATCTGACCCCCTTTTTATCTCAAAACAAGGATATATTTTAAACTTGTATAATTACAAATTAGTAAGTGTACTTATCCCCATCTTCAACTTCAATCACATTGCTGGGCAACTCAGATGTGCTTCCTCCATCGGAAAAATTGTGGGTCGCCAAGAAAATGGTATCTGGATTATCCAGGGCTAGAATTCTCAGGCGTGATGGTGTGTAGTGGTAGGGGCTATCGACATAATCGGGGATGCCAAGTTCAATAATCATCACATCAGCCTCACCTGCGAGCCGTTCGATATTTTCACATGGCCCTGAATCACCACAATGCACGAGAACAAACCCATCCTTTTCAAATCGGTATCCATGTGGTTCTGTTGCTGGGTCGTGGCAGACCTCAAAGCGCTCAAATGTCCATCCATGTGCATCACCATTCGCAGTATGGTACGAAACCCATGATAAGTCGTTCAATGATTCTGGATAGGCGAGTTCGCAAAGTTGCATGAGCCTTTCCTCACCGCCAGTATGTGCATGTATTCTCAGCATATTCTTGGACTGACGATCTGAAATCCATTTCCGTTCTAGCAATAGAAAGGGGAGCCCAAAAGTGTGATCACCATGCCAATGGGTGATAAATAAATCTTGGATGTCGGCTGGTGAAATCCCTTGTTCCCGTAACTGTGGGATGACTGTGGGGGGTGCATCCACAAGCATTTTTCCATCGATGAGAACAAGTGAATGAAGCCTCCCCATCGGACAAAATGCATTCCCTGAGCCGAGAAAGGATAACTCTACCATTCGCATCTCTCAAAATTCGCGTGAAGATGATTACAGGTCAAGTTTGTGGCTCACTCTTCCCGAGTGAAATATCCATTATTGAAGGTAATATTATTGATGGCTAGGGGCTGACCCCGTTGCTTGAAATATGAAAGACGAGGCGCTCATAATATCCCCCTTGGATTTGAGTAACACTTGAGTTGATACATTGTCAGAATGGAGTGCAAAGAACCCCTATGATTCGACAGTCACCGTGAACCATGTCTTGAATGGTGAGGGTTCAAGAAAAGAAACTCGTCATATTGTATTTGATTTGGGTGACTCTGGATTAGAATACAAAGCAGGTGACGCGCTGGGAGTTATTCCAATCACATCGACTGAATTGGTCGAAGATGTGCTTGTAGCACTTGGAGCCGATGCTGATGGAATCGTTGACACACATGCAGGAGAGATGAGTCTTGTCGATGCCCTGTCAAATCACTATGAAATTCACCAAGCCAATCGAAAATTCGTCGCGAGTATCGGCCAGAAATTCGAGTTATTAGGCGATTCCACTGAAATTCGAATCGTCAAGCGTGTTCGCACCTCGGTCGATTCTGGGCAAGCGACAATGCATTGGTCCTGGTCGGGAGATGAAGATGATTACCCCGAGGGATACAACCCTGCAGATGACAACGTCGACCCATCTCTAGAACTGTGGAACACTTTGCGTTCAGATGACAAAGAAATGGAAAATTATCTCTGGGGTCGCGATTACATCGATGTTCTCAATGACTTCGGGCACCTTGGGTTTAGTGGTCAAGAATTCGTTGATCAAATTGATCGTTTGAAACCACGCCTCTATTCAATCGCCTCTTCTCCAGATTTTGAACCTGGTACAGTTCACTTGACAGTTGGAATTGTTCGGTATGAAGGGGAAGGCCGAGCCAAGACTGGTTTGACAACCGGATATCTAGCGGACCGGGTACCGGAAGGGACGGACAGCGTCCGCGTTTTCATGTCCCCTACCCGATCATTCATCCTCCCTGAAGATGGTGATAAGGACATTATCATGGTTGGTCCGGGAACTGGAATTGCACCATTCCGTGCGTTCATTCAACAACGAAAGATGGACAATGCAAAGGGGCGTAATTGGTTGTTCTTTGGCGATTGGACAGAAGAAGGAGAGTACCTATATCGGGATGAGATGAGTGGATTTGTCGAGGATGGTACGATTGACAAACTCGATTTAGCTTGGTCTCGAGAAGGTCCAGAGAAGGTCTACGTACAACATCTCATGGCCTCTCATGGTGCTGAAATTTGGGACTGGATTGACAACGGTGGTTACTTCTACGTTTGTGGGGATAAGAATTACATGGCAAAGGATGTCCACAAGACGCTCATCAACATCTGTGTTGAGTATGGTGGTTATTCAGAAGAAGATGGCAAGGCATTTGTCGAGCAGACACTGATGAAGGAAGAGAAACGCTACTTGCGTGACGTGTACTGAAACAACCCGCTCCTAAGGGCGGATGCGGCACGCCTTTGAACCGGACGCGAATGGCAACATCCATGTTCAAGCGAGTCTTGATTGCGAATCGCGGCGAGATTGCGCTTCGAATCAGTCGAGCACTGCGCGAACTTGGTGTCGAGGTTTGTATTGTCTACGGCAGAGAAGATCGACTTTCCCTCCCAGTCCGCTTTTCAGATTATGCAATTCCAATTTATCGCTCCAACCCCTTGGATTCTTATCTTGATTATGAAGCAATTATTCAGGCAGCAAAAGATGTGGGGGCTGAAGCGATTCATCCGGGTTATGGATTTCTCGCAGAAAATTCTGCCTTTGTCAATCGTTGTCAAGAAGAAGGTATCACCTTCATTGGACCAAGTGCTGAAGTCATCGCGCTTTTGGGTGACAAAATCGAGGCCCGGAAGGCGATGGAAGCGGCTGGCCTCCCCATTGCTAAGGGCAGCGAAGAAGCCATCGAAGATGCACATGTTGCAAGTCAATTAGCAGCCAATATTGGATACCCTGTAATAATCAAAGCCGCCGCAGGAGGCGGTGGTATTGGTATGCAAATCGTGCATCAAGAAAGTGAGTTTAAATCTGCTCTAAATCTATGTCAATCTAGGGCTCAATCCGCGTTTGGTGATAATCGAGTTTTTGTCGAGAAATATATTGAAGGGGCTCAACATATTGAGTTCCAAGTCCTCGGTGATGGTGTTGAGGCAGTTCACTTCGGCGAGCGTTTTTGTTCTATTCAAAGACGCCATCAAAAGTTGCTTGAAGAGGGCCCTTGGCTTTCAGATGAAGTACGCACAGCAATTGGTTCACAGGTTTGTGAGGGTGCTCGCGCTGTCGGTTATCGTGGCTTGGCGACATTTGAATTTCTACGTGATAAGCATGGCGATTTTTTCTTTCTTGAGGTCAATCCACGGGTTCAAGTTGAACATACTATTACCGAGATGATTACGGGCACAGATCTAGTCAAATTGGGGATTCGTGTAGCAGCGGGTGAATCACTTCCTATCAAACAAAAGAATATCGAATTCTCTGGTCACGCTATTCAGTGTAGAATCAATGCCGAGGACCCTCAGAACTTCGTTCCTTCACCAGGGAAATTGTGGGATTGCCATTTCCCAGGGGGTCGGGGGGTGCGGGTGGACACACATGCTCACATTGGTTACGAAATGCCAGGTTGCTTTGATTCACTATTGGCCAAACTCATCGTCTGGGGCCAAGACCGTGAAGAAGCGATTGCGAAGATGAAAACGGCCCTAAAAGAGACCACACTGATTGGAGTCGATACAGTCATCCCTCTACACCAAGCCATTCTAGATGAGCCAGACTTCATTGCGCGTGACGTTACAATTCAATATCTTGAAGACCATCCCAACCTGCTCAGGTGATACCATGGACATCGTTATCGTAGGCAGCCTCGCATACGACGACCTCGAAACAGAGGCAGGTAATGTCACCAATTCCCTAGGGGGTTCTGGTACATTTGCCGGTATTGCTGCAGCTTTTCATGCCAGCCGCAGGGTAGACCCTGGTGGGATACTTCCAGTTGGAATCGTCTGTGCAGTAGGCGATGATTTCCGCGAATCAGATGTAGATTTACTCAGCCAAGCAGGCCTCAATCTCGATGGTGTAGAAACCATTGAAGATGGTCGGACATTCCGATGGCACGGCCGATACGAAGGTGATATGGGTCAAGCAATCACTATCGAAACACAGCAAAATGTGCTGGATGGCTATGAACCAAAAGTTCCGGTTTCTTGGTGGTCTCCTCGAATTTTATTCCTCGCCAATAACCACCCTGCGATTCAGTCCCATGTCCTCGATCAATGTGAGGGGGCAAAATTCATTGCCTTGGATTCAATGAACCTGTGGATTGACATAGCGTTTGAAGAACTATCAAATGTATTGCGACGTGTTGATTTGGCCATTCTTAATGACATGGAGGTCAGAATGATTGCAAGGGACGAGAATCTTATTCGAGCAGGGGAATCAATTCGTACTGGCCATGCTCTATCCGGCGGATTAGAGGCTGGCCCAGGCCCATCTATTCTGATTATCAAAAAGGGCGAACATGGAAGCGTCGCCCTGACCGATAATGGTTTGCTCACACTTCCCGCTTTCCCAACCTCAGAGATTGTTGACCCGACAGGCTGTGGAGACTCCTTTGCTGGGACATTGTTGACATTTTTATCCGAATCTGAGAATTTGAATCCAACATACGATGAATTACACAATGCCTTAGTACATGCAACGGTAACAGCATCATTCACAATTTCCGCTTTTGGTACCGATGGACTCATTGGATTGGACAGAGGCGAATACCATGCGCGGTTAGATGCTTACAGGCGTATGGTTGGCTTGATTTGATTATCCAAGTCTTGAGATACCATGATGCCCGGGTGCTTCCTTTGGTGGGGAAGTACTCGCGAGCTTCCCAAATGATAGTTGCTTTGTATCTGCAGCCTTGAGCAAGCCGGCAATGGGTCCTAAGTCACCGCTTGCAGAGAGACGTTCAATCAGTGCATCAGTTTCGTCATCGGCCATCGCACCACCTGAAGATTTGGAAAGTGTTCGTATGCGTTCGGCAACTTCTGCTTGATGATCTTGATCCGCTCGAAGACGTAAGATTTGTCCCGAGCGGAGTGCCACTTCTCGATATTGACCATTTTCGAACCCATCATCGTCGCCATAAATTTCCGCATAATTATTGCCTTCGATTTTTACAGGTCGAACCAATTTTTGAGCAGGTGTTTTTGAATTTGTTCGAATCAATGCATTGAATCCACGTTTGGCAAGTTGAGCAAAGCGCCCCTGCTTTGGTGGCATTGAACTTCGCAGTCTTCGATTAGGTGAATTTCGTAGCAAGGCACCAAGGGCAGGGAACTCCCCAAGTTGATGTGTGTTGACACTTTGAGGCTGGAGTTCAGGCTCAGGTGTTGCGATTCTAGCCGCAGCTACTACACCAGGTGTGCATTCTTCACGGAGTGCGTGTAGTGTCGGTTCTGGAAGCGTTGTGGCTAGAGCGCTAGATGTCGGAATTGCATCACGAATTGCTTGACCAGACCATGCTGGAGTTTGTTGGGGCTGTGCAATAGGTTGTACAATAGGTTGTGAAGTGGATGCAGGTTCGTCAAACATATTGCCAAAAATCCCCGAATCAGTTGTTTGGGTAGGTGCGGGGTCATCAAACATTGAACCTGAGAAAAACATCCCACCTTCTTCCTTAGCCTCAGTAAGTGCGGATTGAATACGTGTTTCGGGCATGGCATCCTTTTCGGAGTACCACCGGGGTTCTCCACGACCCCAGGCACGTTCGTAAGCGGAATCTACAGCTGATTGAGTCACTGGACTGTCTGTAGCGGGTTGTTCCCATGGCTTCGACCAACTATCCAATTTTTGTTGCTGATGTTGCCATTCATCACTTTCGGAACGAACATCTTGTAGTGAACTTCGGGCACGATCTAGTAGACCACGACCGGCATGGTCCCCCGAACTTTCTGAAGAAAATGATTCAGTGGCAGATGAAAATTCGATTGTAGAGGGTGTATCTGTAGGCACTGGTGCAGGTATCTCTCCAGCGTTACCGTGATACATGGCTTTGAGAGCTTGCTCCAAATCTGCCTCATCAAAAATTCCAACTTCCGGAAGAAGTTGCGCTTCTTCGATATATTCAGTTTGAATGGCCGCCGCATCTACTTTAATCACCTCTAGCGGTGAAATTGAAGGGTAGTTTGGGTTGATTTGCACCTCATCCAAACCCTCTCTTGCTTCTTCCATGGTTTTACCTTCGCAGAGACGATTGATCATCATCTGAGTTCGCAACAAGAGACTATCGGGTCCATGTAGCAAATGTCGATCTCCTTGTTTGGTATCGATACAGAGTGTCGGCTTACGTCCCATCAGCCAAGTGAAAATTGTAACAGCACCTAGAACTAGAGCATAAATCTGAATGGGGCCCGAAAGAACTCGAGCCGCTAGTATGAGTGTGATGACCCCGATCCAGGTCAACCCTTGTGGAATCATAGGTGTGTGGTGGTGGCGGACACGACGAATTGTATCGATGTCAACCCGCAGCCCCTTTCCATCACGTCGCTCTAGCAGTAACGATTTTTCGTTCAAGACCCCCTTGATCGCTCCGCCTACTCCGGCCAGCCTGAACGTTGCGAGGATTTCGTTCCCACGCTGCTCAGGCTGAACCCCAAAGGGTCCCTCCTGTTGATGCATCCCAGAACGTCAGCGTAACCTGCTGCTTATACAGTTTATTGGCAATCATCACCGTAAGACCCACAGTTTAGTGGTCTTCCTCTCACACGGGGGCGATGCTTTGTGCAACACCCATTATCCGCATATTTGCAGCATCCAATTGGACCATCATTACAGGCGCAGTATCACGTTTTTGAATCCAAAGGGGTTGTTCCCATTCAACCGTAATCTCAACTCCTTGAATCTTTATTATCCGCCCTACCTGGAATTGTAAATCAACCGCTGCATGAACAACATCTCCTTCTGAGAGTTCACGCTTCTGAAATGGGGCTCGGGAAAGGGTGAATTTTGAACTGTTGTGGCGGACCAAAGCGTCCCCGTTCACGTGTGTCAATATACAACCCCGATGGAGTACATCTTCCCTTAGATTGCGAAGGGCAACACCCACTCGATCTCCCACGAAACTCTGTTCAACATCATCATCCATCACTTGGAGGCTTCGGGCAATGCCAGTTTCTTGAGCCGGTAATACTAGAATTTCATCATGTTTGGAAACGGTTCCTGCTTGTACATAACCGATTGCGACCAAGCCCACGCCTTTGACATTGAAATGCTGATCGATTGGAATCACAAGGGGTGCACTTTCATCCCCTGTCTGCAGACTAGAAAGGAGCGATTCGCGAAGTGTATGTTCGTCTGGCATATCCTCATGCAAAGTCCATTCCTCTAGTCCTGCTTGATTGAGGATTACTTGGACCTGCTCAGGATCAACCCACCCTCCATCTTCTGGTGAAATAATCGCGTGTCCAATACGGATATTTGCGGCTCCAAAGGCGACGAGAACTTCTCCCAGGGCAGCATCCACTTTTGAGATTTCGACAACACCTGCTTTGGCGACATTGAGTACGCTGAGTAGGGGGCGAAGGCGTTCAGGATGCCGCAGTGGTCGCAATAAAGAAAGGATACGTGTTTCACCGTCAGAAATTTCCTTGTAGACATAGGATTCAATGTCGCGAACGTCACCTTTTTTTGCCAATGTTCTGGCCAACTCTTCTGAACCGATAAATGCGACATTTAGTACAGGCATAGCCTTCAACCGTCCATTCTTTGTTCAGTATAATCTTACTGGCCAGCGGCCTTCATGGCATCTCTAGCAGACTGGGCCAAATCCCACATCTTCTGTTCATTTTCACCATTGGGTGTGAACTGGGGAATTGGAATTGGTTTCATTTGGGAATCGATGGCAACCATAAAAAAGAATCCAGAACAAATTTCTTCAGTCACCCATTCACTTCGATCTAACCGTTTTGCTACGACATGTACGCCCGCTGTGTGTGTGCTAGTATGAACAACACGCGCAGTTGTTTCAATCAAATCACCTTGGTATGCCGGTCGTTTAAACTTCAACGCATCTACGGAGACAGTGACAAATTCACGATGAGCGAATTTGCTTGAAGCCATCCCTGCAGCAGTGTCCATGATGCTCATCAAACGTCCTCCAAAGAGTGTATTGTACGCATTCGTATCCTGTGGGAAAACTTCGTCAATTTTGGTCACAGGTTCGGTCGAATATGGGGTCGACATTTCTATCTCCAATCCTTGGGCGGCACCACTCCCTCTTGAGGCTGTCACCTCGATTCCCTTAACCCATCCCATTATGGGGGTAAAGCGACAGGACGGTCCATGGCCAGTGCACCCACTTGCATCGCTCTAGTTTCGGGCGGCATTGATTCACCAGTTGCGGTAGCCCGCATGGTCCTTTCTGGGTGGCATATTGTTCCCGTTCATTGTTCACAGGAACCGATTACAGGTAGCGAAGCTGAGGATAAAACGGCTGCAAGTCTATCGTACCTGATTGAGAATTTAGAAGCACCCGGTTCAATCGACTCAAATCTCCGTGTTGTGACTGTTGGTGAGACACTGGCGAAGTTCACAGAACCAGAATCTCACCGTGACTATTTTGTTCATATGAAACGTCTCTTCAATGCCATCGGAAGTGCCCTTGCTACAGATGTAGGTGCATCCGCCATCCTCACCGGCGAAAATCTCGGTCAAGTGAGTAGTCAAACCCTTGGGAATTTGGGTGCTGTAGAAGAAGCGAGTGAATTTAGGATGTTGCGACCACTACTCGGTTTGGACAAGCAAGATATTATTGATGAGGCTAGAGAATTAGGGACCTATGATATTGCAGCGGGGCCGGAGTTGTGTGATGCTTTAGGACCAGATCGTCCTACAACGGTTGCAGACCTTCCTCGCTTGCGTCAAAATGAGAAAGCACAAGGGGGGCTCAGCGGTTTGGCTGAAGAGTGCCTAAAGTCGATTCGAATACGCCCTCTAGGTTCGATGTAATCATGGTTAACGGCCCCTACGGGGCCAACCAGCGAATGATGGGTGTTATATGCGGGCTTTGAGTGGCCAGAGTAGAACCACTCTGTGGTTCATATTGGATGTGACATGACATGACAACCCGAACGCGTACCCTATCGCTGGCCATGATTTCCTTGATGTTGTTCTCTACCACCTTGGTCCATGCCGCCACAATTAGCACATTTGCCAATGGTAATTCCGATGTTGATGTTGAACTCCGTGAGCAAGGAACTTGGGGTGATGATTTGACCGCTGGTATCAGTATGCCAGCGGGTGAAACGGTCAATGCAGCAGGTTTCATCGTCGGGACAGATTATGCGGAACACAACGCAGTTCAGTCTATCGATAGTTCCCTCGTTGCCAATGGTGAAATTTGGAACCCAATTTACAATGGTGGTATGACACAATATTCCTCAATAGGTGATTTTTCTGCGGCAGAAGAATCCTTGCAACTCACAAGTCAAGGTTACAATGCTGATTTTGAATCGAATACTGAGGGTTGGACTACCGGTCCTGAACAAGGTATCCAGCCACTGGTGGCAAACTGGGCTCATGGGCATCAAGATTCCAATGTCTTGCCCTCACTCGGGTGTGGTGTCGGTGATTGGTGTTGGGGTACGGATTTCGAGAATCCTGATTATACAGCTAACTTGCCCGATGGTGAATTCGAAATGACCCTCACCAGTGCATCTTTCTTTATCCATCCAGGCAAGGCTGACCTGACCTTCCGCAGTTTCCATTCTTTGTTTTTCCGAGAGGCTGGAACCAGCCAATACTACTACGATGATTGTGCTTATGTCGCCGTGCAGAATTCTACAAACAATGTTGACTTCCAGAACCCAACATTCGTACCAATCGATATTGGATCTACCACAGGTATCTCTTCAGGTGATGGTTTGTATCAATTGGGCACAGCCACAAACCAAGTCCCTTCTGCGAAGTGCGGAGATTTCCTCGGTTCGAATGGACCTGTAGCCGGCGATTACGTCCTTGCAGGGAACGGTACAACCTCGTCAAACAGCCCTAGTGGTTGGTCAGATATCCAAATTGATCTCAGCCAGCATCAGGGCAGATACATCAAACTCATCTTCATTCACGAAGTCAATCCACGTCAAGGGGCATTCCCAGTCGAGATGATGAATGCAGGTTGGTATATTGACGGTGTCCGTGTTGGAGATCCACTCCCGGCTCAGGGTGATGTCACCCTCAGTTCCTTCGCCCCTCAAAATTCAGGACAACCAGGTTTCCCAGATGGGTATGGGTTGCTAAACCTCGAATTGCGCAAATCTTCCTCCGCTGATTTCGGCGTCGATGTTCTCGATGCTGGAACTGGAAATGTAGTCATTGACCGAAACGGTAATGCTCTATCGAATCTACAGGGAAGCCTCATTGAATTGTGGGATATTAATGCAGATACATATCCTCTAATTGATTTCAAATTCACTTTTGGTTCAGGTCCCTCTAGACTTTCAACGCCTGTATTGCACGGATTTAATTTGGGTACGATGATTGGAACGAATTTCAAAAATACAGATGGTGTGTTTTGGGATGGGGGGTCCTATGATGGGAACAAGTGGTCATCTGCCTTTAGTGGCGGTTCAACTTTGATGGTATCGACCTCGATCCTCGATGACTCATTCACTCCACTCGTGGCACGTTCAGATTTCTCAATGCCAGTGGTTGCGGTTAAACCGGTTATTGTCGACAATTGCGGTGGCCCCAATTACCTCATGGGCATGAGCCTCAATTCTGATGCAGATATGACACAATTGGTAAATAATACGTGGACTGACCTCGCAGCCCCTACATTCACGGTTGGTGTGCTTGCAAATTACACGTCATTCTGTGAAGTATATTCCTTCCATGTCGAATATCGCTTCGCCCACCACTCTCGCGGTATCACACTCGATGTGGCTGCCGATGGAGATATTGAGTGGGGGATGACAGATCCAGCATTTGGCAGGTTCGGCCGCCAAGATATGTTCCGTACAGGCATTGTCAATGGTGTGAATGAGGGTTCATCGGAGCGCACAATTTCACTGGATATTACTCTCCAAGGGGAGGGTGCACCATTCCTTCTACCCAAGGGTTCCACAATTCATTATGCTGAACTGAATTATGACAACAACAACATCGGTGGAGAATTTGATTTATCCCTGATTAGTGGTAATGAAGAAGTCTTAATCGGTAGCAATCTCTACGAGGGTGATTTCCATGTACCATATCCTCAAAGTCCTTTGGTATCGCTTCAAGCTGATGTCCAAAGTCTGTTAGACAATCCATTGGTACCTGTTGCTTGGATTGATGAATACGGCAATGAGTGGTGCCTATTCCGCCTAGGTATCGATGCTCCAACTTCCACATCTGGATCATCAATCACATTTCGTGATTTAGATATACTCTACGATTGGGATCGTGCGATTAGCGATTCAAACAACATCGCACGTGAGATGAATCAAGGCGTCGCTCTTGCCAGTGGCACTGGGTCCACAGGCAATGTAGTGGTTCCGATGAGAATTGTTGGTGGTTCTGGCGGTTCAATTTCTTTGTCTTCACTATCTATTTCAACGACAAGTGGTTATGATTCCACTTACGATGATGGTGGAATTACAGGAATGTATCCCAATGGTGATATCATTGAGATCGTGACTACTCACGATGTTGCAGCCTCCACAGGTCAAACCTTGGGAGGTGCCAGTCTACTGTTTGAAACTGAGACCGGCAATATGGAATTGCGTTGGGATGCAACTAACGGTACCTTCTGGGAAGAAAGCGATGTCGAGAATAAGATTGATTTCATGTTCATGCAATCACTTGCAGCAGATGCAGATGATGGCGGTAAGCAACTCAATTGGCGCTTTCGTGTCAATCCCACATGGGACGACACACCGAGCGTGCGCTTGTATGCAGCCGCCCTTTCCAATACTGGTGTCAGTGGCTTGCCAGCAGGGAATTTGCTTGAGCCTTCCACAGGTAACGCTGTAGAGAACGATGCAGGTATGATTGATTTCCACCTTTACAACCATGGTGGAGTTGAACAGATGGATTTGACCAATGCATTCTCAAGTAACACCATTACACTGGATTTTAATATTCGATACGAAGATTTGGATGTTGTACCCAACCCCGGTAGTTACCAAGTTCTATTGGAGAAGCGCAATCAGTCTGAACTCACATTTGAGGATTGGTTGTTTGTTGATTCAACACCTGCAACCATTGATGGGGATTATTCATGGCAACCCAATCTACCAGCATCAGAAGCAGGTAACGAGCAGTATCGATTACTCATGTCCAATTACACTGATGGCGATACCATCTGCCCACCAGGTAGCTTCAATCCAGATAGTGACTGCGCCATCCGATTTTCGATTACACTAGACCCATTTGCACCTCATCTGATGAACATCTCAGTATTCAGTGTGCAAGGTGATTGGCGTGACTTAACCGATGATACGTGGGTGAAGGCATCTTCCAATCAGAAGTTCAGAATAGCGGCCCAAGATTTACCAGTCGCACCCGAGACATTGACACTCAATTATTGGATAGAATTCTCAGATGATTGTGGTCTTGATGGTCTATGTCCAACTGACCCAGGGTACATCAATGCCGATACTGGTGAGAAAGATCGGGAAGCCCAATTGAATGAATATACACAAATCGGTCTTGTACGACAAACTTTAGCGGACACCTCATACTATCTTATCGATCATCCCTGTGAATGTATCAGCGATTATGAAAACAGTGGAATCGACCCCCCCCAGATGGTTAGTCTATTCGTCTCTGGTGGAGATATTGGTGGCAACCAAATTGATGGTGGTAGCGCAGGTGTCAATGAAGATTTGGTAACTTACATCGCCATGGAAAGTCGGACACCCTTGGTTGAAGGGTTCCACATTTCAGACTCACATGGGGCCATGCTTAACGAGAACAATCGTTCGATTTATGCAGGTAACATGTATCACCTGATGGTTGATGGAAAGGATGACAATGGATGGCAAGATATTGAGATGATTCGCATTACAATGAATCCCTCTATCTGTAATCCTTCAATGGTGCAAACATATGACCCTGAGGGGTGCATAGAAATCTTCTACTCACCACAAAATGATACAGCGTGGACGAACAGTACTTGGATTGAAATCTTGGATGATTATGAAAACACTGGTATCAAACCACGGATGCTCACGCGTGAGGGTAACGTTCTGATTTCACCATTTGAGCAGCAATTCACTCTAGATGTCCCAATTCGTATGTTCTGGTCGATTCCGCTGTCGTATGTTGGTGGTGTTAAAACACCAGATGTTGGGATGAAGGATAAGGATCTCAACAATAACGAGGTGCACATTAGTGCCGCTCGAAACCCTCAACGTTGGTCCTACGCAAGTGGTATTGAACTTGATACGACAACTTTCAGTGTGGAGGATACATCAGGATTCCCAACTGATGGCGTCGGAACTCAATCAGGGGGATTCGTTTACCAAGGGGACATCTTAGTGATTGAGGGTCGATATGTGTTTAGTGCAGGGATGAACGATTTGATTTTCGTTGGCCCCGAGATTCCGCTCACATTACAGGTTACACGGTCACCACTCTATCCTGCAGGATTGCCTGACAGTGGTTATTCTCCAGCTTTGGTAGATGTGAACGAATATGAATTCAACAATGGTTCTTTCCAATTGATTATACCTGCCGCATCTGCAACCAATGAGTACAGTTACACAATGGAATTGCTCGGTATGCCAGAGGGTGCTCTAGACAACACCCCTGCACCTTCACGATCATTTATCGTCAAGGTAGATGGTGACAGACCAGACGCAGTTTTCGGTTCATGGGATTTGTCCAATTCCATGACGGGTGATAGCATAGATGGTAGTATTTCTTCATCGGTGATGGGCTGTCTCGATGCAGAAATTTTCATTGACGAACTGCAAGGGATGAACGTTGATTCAGTACAATTGAATTGGATGTTCTACAAGACCCAAGAGGTTGGTGGATTTGAGTACAATTGGACGGAATATCTGAATACATTTGAAGATGGTCCCGGTTGGGAAAGTACACAGTTGTATCTGGAATCATCCCAAGGCCGAATACGTGCGACATCTACTTGTTTTGACTTATGGGATTCAGTACAACCCATCCCTGATGATATGGAGAATGTGATTGTTAAGTTCTGGCTAACGGGTCATGATACAGCTGGACAGACCATCAATGGTGCCGGTTCATTCGGAAACTCGGTCAACAGTGGTGCTGGGACCTATGAAATTGCTTATGAATCAGCGAAATTCAAGATTGATCGGATTGATCTATCAGTCGATAGGCCAATGGCCGAAACCGAATTCGACCTTTTGATTGATTTCACGAATGAGGGTAACAAGGAAGGCGATTTCAGAATCCAAATTGTGACATGGATTGATGGTGTGGCCAGTTCACCGGAAGAGCGCATATGCCCAACCAGTGTTCAACCAGGTGATGATTACCGATGGCGAATTGCAATGCCTCAATTCCCGAATGCAGTGACAAATGTCAATTACACCATTTTGGATATGGATAATCAGGTGATTATCCGCACAGATGACTTTAATGTAGCCAAGTTTGATGCAGCCGAAGATAGTGGTAATACGGGCTTGTATGTTGGTATTGCCGGAGTTGTAATCGTCCTGATAATTGCTATCGTTGTCGTTCTATTGGTGCTCAACAGAACTGTTGAAGATGATGAGTTGGAATATATCGAAGATGATGATTTCCTCCCGGCAGCGCAACCGGTGACCCCGATGCAAAGTCGCGGTCCTCCTGCAACACGACCAGGTGAACGAAGAGGTCCACCTGGTGCCTCTCGTGGCCCACCAGCGGCGATGAAGAGTCCGATGGATATTGCCAAGGAGAAATTCCCATTCTGGGATGAGGCAACCATTCAGAACTACTTCGATCAGGGTTGGAGTGTCGAGCAGCTTGAAGAATGGCTCGCAACGCAAGAATGAGGTTGAACCGATGATGGATTCGGCGTCCTTGAGTTGGTCGCCAATCGATTGGGTGGACCCTTGTGGTGGCACCATCCGTCTATGGCCCTTCATCCCAAATGTGGTCCACACAGGTGCGCTTCGACGTACTGCTGGGGAGTGGGACGGTTTGGCATTCTTGCTGCCTGATGATGAATCTGAAATCTGGGATGAACAATCGGAACAAGAGAGGTTATCTCCTGGAATCAATCGCGATTCCATTGCAGCCAGTGGTGGGACTTTGGCGAGAATGATGCTTGGGATGTCCTCAATAGAATCCATCCAATCATGTCGGTTCCCTGACCCGGAACCTCGCCGCCTATTGACGGCAGCAGAGAGCACATCAGGGACTGGATGCAGACCTGTGTTTTTTGTTGAACCCGAAGACGAAGAATGGACTGAATGGGTCGAGGATTGCGCTGATGAAATGGTCCGTCTCCGACACCTTGTTCGTTCTATTTTCAGTGGACGGATTTGGAAAAAGATGCTGCGGGAAGAAATGAAAAATGCAAGCCCACCTGAATGTGAACGTGATGATTCAAAGGCCACCGGATTGGCGCAAGCAAGCGCTCTTGCTGCTGCTTGGTGGTCGCGTTCTGAATCCGTGCTTACAGCAGAATTATGTTCACGCAGAGATTCCCGTCTAGCATCCCGCTTACGAGGGGCATTGGGTACACTTTACGGGGGACAGATTGATGGTGAAGGGACGCCCGTACTCCTCGTGCCAGTCATGCAGGCTTGGATGCCTAGCATCTATTCCGCACTGAATGAATCACCATTACCAGAGCATGTAGGGGATGAAGAAGAATGACAGAAGCACGTGTGGAGAATCAATTGTTTAGATTCACTCCTGCTTTTGTTCTCGACCCTCAGAGAGTTGTTGATGAGATTGGTGGGAAGCGCAGTGGAAGGTATGTGACCCTATCTTTGGTGGCGCCTCGAGCAACATTATTGATTGATCCTGATGGAAAAATCATCGTACACGGTTGCCGAAAGCAAGATTTGGCTCACCTAGCAGCCAAAGAGGTACTATTGCGCCTTGGTGAAGCAGAATCTGGTATGACCTTTGAAGTTGGACCTGTGGTCGCATCATTTGATTTTGAGGCCACAGTATCGCTCGAAGGTGTCCCTGATTTATACCCTGAAGCGGTTTTAGACACTGAACTGGATTGTCTTCAAATCAATGATAATCGGCACGAAATCAAGATGCTTCTATTCCGAAATGGCCGAGGAATTGCAACCGAAGCGCGTCATGTGAAATTGGTTGCAATGGCCGCTCGCCGATGGAAACAACGATTGTCCGACGAGAATCTATTGGGTTGATGAAAATGACAATCACAGAGGGTCGCTGGACCGGCCCTATTTGGGATACACACCTTCATTTAGACCCAAGTGGGCGAGGTGTATCTGCTGCCAAAGATTTTGCAAATGCAGGGGGGACGCATCTTTGCTTGGTCCACAAACCTGATTTTCCTTCTAATTTACCCGAGTCAATTAATGCTGTCAAAAAAGCATACATTGGAACCCTAGAGATGGCTAATACCGTTCGAAGAGAGGTTGGAATTGACGTCCGTGTAATCTTGGGGCCACACCCAGTGGTTTGGGAGAAACAAATTCATACACTAGGGTTGGAGAAATCATCTGAACTCCATATTGATTCAGTCGCTCTCGCATTAGAGTATTGCGCAGAAGGTCAAGCGGTTGCTCTTGGGGAAGTCGGCCGTCCTCATTATCCCGTATCGGATGAGATATGGGGTGCCGCAAATAAACAATTAGAGGTGGTAATGCACATGGCCGCTCAGGCAGGCTTCCCCATTCAATTACACGTTGAGGATAACGGAGCTCAAACAAATGCTGAATTGGCAACAATTTGTGATCGTTCTGGTTTGATGCGAAAACATGCCATACACCATTACGCTGCTGCAAATGTTGGTGAATCCTTCACACATGGATTATCCTCTTCTGTCAGCATGGGCAAAGATAGCCTTTCTACAATCATGGAAACATATCGCCACTGTTCATCTACATGGACGATGGAAACCGATTATCTGGATGATCCATCGCGGCCTGGTGCAGTCCTTGGCCCTAAAACAGTGCCAAAGAGAACTCAATCACTAGTTTCCAATCTTCTTGGAACAATAGATGTCGAACAGACTGAAGAATTACTGCATCACGTACAATCTATCTGGCCCGGCGCACTGTATGGTGAAATTGACCCGTAGGGTCACTTCTAAGGGGCACCCTCAAAACCCGTCCGCTGTCGAAGCCCACAGCCCAAAGGGCTGAGAGTGGTTTCATGTTGCAACTTGAAGGAAAGACTGCACTGGTGTTTGGGGTTGCATCCGAGGATTCCATCGCGTGGGCAATTTGCAATCGGTTGGCTGAGGCTGGGTGCAAACTAATTCTCGGATATCAGAAGAGATTCATGAGTCGAGTTTTCCAGCTAAAGGATAAACTTGAGGCCATTGAGGCGTTCTATCCAATCGATGTAGCTGCCGAGGAAACCACTGCTGAATTCTTCCATGAATGGCAACAGATGGCACCAGGAGCCAAGGCTGACATCGTCATACATGCGATTGGATTTGCCCCGAGGGAATGTTTCGATCGGCACATGCTATTTGTCGAAGATGATGCCCTCAATACTGCGATGACAATCTCAGCACATTCTTTGCAACGCATCATGCGCCATGCCCTTCCACATCTTGCGCCAAATTCTTCGACTATTACCCTCACTTATGCAGCCAGTACTCGGCATGTTCCAAATTACGGTGTGATGAGTATCGCCAAAGCTGCGCTTGAAGCATGGGTCCGTGAATTGGCTATGCGTGTCGGCGAAGAAGGCCATCGTGTCAATGCAATTTCATCAGGTCCAATTCGAACTTTGGCCGCAGGTGGGATTCCAGGATTTGATGACATTCTCGACCATGTCGAACGTAATTCACCTCTTCGCCGCAACGTCAATCAAGACGATGTTGCAGGTTGTGCGGTTTGGCTATCTAGCCCGCTTGGTTCAGGTGTTACAGGGCAAATCATCCATGTCGATGCTGGGTATTCCAGCACGATGGTACCGGATAGTATCAGTGACTGAGGCGAGAAATTGACAATCCTTGATGAAAATCCGCAAGATCCGTTTGAACCGGTTGCTGTCATCGGTGTTGCAACTCTGTTGCCGGATGCACTCGATGTAGATGCGTTTTGGTCAAACATTTTGTCGGCGAAAGTATCGATAAAGGAAGTCCCAGACCACCGGTGGGTTTCCTCTGACTTTTGGGTCGAAGGAGGGCCGAAGAATGTCGACGCCAACAAGACCTATTCGAAAATTGGCGGTTGGATTGAGAATTACGAATTCGATTGGAGACGTTGGAAAGTCCCACCTGGTTCACTCCCGCAAATCGACCTAACTCAGCAGTGGGCAGTTACAGTCAGTGCAGCGGCATTGGAAGATGCAGGATACATGGGTGAAGGCGGCAAGGAATTACCGCGTGCTCGTACTGGTGTGATATTCGCAAATGCACTAGGGGGTGAGAATCGTAATTTATCCAATCATAGAATATGGGCAGATCAGTTCGCTCGGCACGCAGTTGAAGCTGGTGGGATGCCCAGTGAAGGCAAAGCAGCGTTCAAAGCAGCTATTCTCGATGGACTTCCGTTGGTGACAGAAGATACGATGCCAGGTGAACTTGCCAACGTTGTTTCAGGACGTGTTGCTAACCTTCTTGATTTACAGGGGCCGAATTATTCCACCGATGCAGCCTGCGCCTCTACCTTTGCTGCTGTACTCGATGCCTGCCGATTGCTACAAACACGGCAAGTCGATTTGATGGTGGCCGGAGCAAGCGATCGTACAATGGATCCAGCAACCTTCGCAAAGTTCAGCGCAATTGGCGCTCTTTCAGCGACTCATTCAACACCCTTTGACATCAAGGCGAATGGATTTGTCATGGGTGAAGGTTCGGGGGCCCTCACATTGAAACGACTCTCAGATGCAATCAGAGATGGAGACGCGATTCAAGCGGTCATTCGTGGCGTGGGGGCGAGTAGCGATGGTCGTGGCAAAGGCATCACTGCACCGAGTACCCGCGGTCAAATCCAAGCGGTTAGCCGTGCCTATATGCAGGCTGGTTACGATTCATCCACAGTCGAATTGATCGAAGCCCACGGAACATCGACAGTTGTCGGTGATGCAACCGAATTGACCAGTTTATCTTCAGCATTTGAAAATACGCCCGCAGGGCAATCGGTTGCAGTTGGTTCAATCAAGAGTCAAATTGGGCACCTCAAAGCAGCAGCCGGAATCGCAGGATTGGTCAAGGCTATTCGAGCAGTTCATACTGCCACAATACCACCCAGTGCAGGTTTTTCTACACCTAATGAAAATATTGATTGGGGCACGAATCCATTTTATGTCCCGACAGAACCTAAACCATGGATTACACCAAACGGACATCCTCGTCGAGCGGGGGTGTCATCGTTTGGATTTGGTGGCACAAATTTCCATTGTGCCATTGAGTCCTATGATCGAGATTTTCATTTACTTGTCGCAAATGAGTTTGATGCCCGCCGTGCAGCATGGCTGAACCCCGGTGCAATGGTGCCGACAACGGTTTCATCCACGGCTACATTATCCCATGACGAATTGAAGGATATCGAGGGGGGGGTTCTTCTCGTGAATGCCCCAGATAGTAAATCACTCATTGCCAAACTCAGTAGAATCCGTAACGACTTGTTTAGTGGCTCGAATTTCGACAATGACCCCCATGGAAAGCGACTTTCAACTGCTCTACCTTTGGCAAGCCGAGGTTATACCGCAGAGGGTATTCGGTGTGCGATTGTCGCCAGTGATTGGGCTCAACTTTCAAAGCGATTTGATCTACTAGATAAGTCGATTGATGATCGTTCAAAATGGGACTTTTTGGCTAAACAAATGGTGATGATTACCGACACGGCGTCACTACCTGACCACGCTAAGGTCGCGCATCTCTATCCCGGTCAAGGTAGTCAATATGTTGGCATGACACTTGATTTGTCTAAGCGTTATGGTTGCATTGGAGAAACTTGGGATGAAGCTGATAGTACAATGATCGAAGTCCTCGATGGTGAAACGTTGTCTTCATTCGTGCTTCGCGAAAACCTTTCTGAGGCTGAGAGGAAAGAATCAGAATCCAAACTCAAACAAACCGAGTATACTCAGCCGGCGATGCTGACCGCTGACCTCGGCCTGTATCGTCTGATGAAAGCACACGGACTTGAACCCGATATGGTTGCAGGTCATTCTTTGGGAGAATATGCAGCATTGATGGTTGCCGGGATACTTGATTTCGATAGTGCGCTACGTGCAGTAGCAGCACGTGGTACCGAAATGGGTGGTGTCGAGGTGCCGGATTGCGGTATCATGGCCTCCGTATCAGCACCTTACGAACAGATTGAAGCCGCACTGCAGGCCGAAGATGGGTACGTGATTGCTGCTAACAAAAATAGCCCAAAAATGACCGTCATCGCAGGTGAAACAGAACCGATGAAGCGCGTAATGAAGAAATTTGAACAAGCCGGTACCCCCTGTATACAACTACAGACTAGTCACGCATTCCATTCGCGAATTGTCGCTCCAGCCAATGAACCATTGCGAAATTTTCTTGAGGGTTTAGAAATCCAATTACCGCAAATCCCAACCACTTCAAATTTCGATGGAGGTTGGTACCCTAATGTGGCACCAGCTGGAAGTAGTCCCAAGGAAGCAATTCTATCCAAGCTTGCCCCACAAATGGCCTCTACTGTTGAATGGACAAAGCAAATGGAAACAATGTATGCTGCCGGCGCCCGTCTTTTCGTTGAAGTCGGACCAAAACGCGCCTTGGCTTTATTCGCAGAACAAATATTCGAAGAACGACCAAAGATTGTGACAAATACAAATCATCCCAAGGTGGGGGGTATTGCTTCTTTCCATGCAGCCCTTGCAGTCCACGCCCTCTCAGGTAGAATTCCAAATATGCCTGATGCAGATAGCAACATACTCACTGAGGCATTCAAAGCAGGTGTACGGATTTCAACACCGGGCTTCATTCAAGGCCCAATCACAGTTGAGGCTAGTATAATTCCCCCTCAAGCGAATGTACAGTCATTCAATAAAGAAGAACAGGACGAAGTTGAACGAAGATCGAAAGAAATTGCGATTGCCAAGATCGTGTCAAATGTGAGTGGTTTCCCGCTACGAATGATTCACGGGTCAACAAATTTCGAAACCATTGGATTAAGTGAAACAAAGATTTCTGAGATATATCAAAAAATACAATCCAATTATCGGGTGAAGGGGAGTACAAACGCGAAGACCCTCCCCGCTTTGGTCGAATGGTTGGATGAGGTGCCACGTAGTTCACCCACCCTGAATCAAGGTATAGATGTCCGTCGAAATACTGCTGTAATAGATCCCTTGTCCTCCCGCCGCGAGAATCCCTATGTATTCAGTGGCATCAGTTTGGGTTTACCTGGAATGGAAGAGGTGTTTGCGCCAGATACATTTGATCGAATTATTCGTGGGGACAATTTTATTTCTCAACTTTCAGATGAAGTTAAGCAGCGGCTTCTTGATCGAAATTTGGTTCGAATTATAAAACACGCAGATGGATCCGCAGAATTTGTACCTTGTAACGATTTCAGTTTAATTCCACAACTTGCTGGCCAGAAGGGTCACTTCGATTTGGCCGAACAATACGGTGTTGATCCTAAAGTTGTTGAAGCCATGGACATATCAACATCCTTAGCAATCGCTGCGGGCGTTGAAGCACTCAAGGATGCGGGTCTGCCATTGATTGCAGTCGAACAAATCAATAAAGCAGGAAAACGCCATATCCAGCAGTGGCACCTCCCTGAATCAGAACGAGATCGAACCGGGGTCATCTTTGCCTCATGTTTCCCTGGAATCGATCAAGCGATGCGCCATGCACAGAATAATGGGGCGGATGAAAGTGGTCATTTTGATCGTCGCTTCCTATTACAAATTCTAACGATGGGCCATTCACAATTTGCACAGTTGATTGGTGCAAGAGGTCCCAATGCTGCGATAAACAATGCCTGTGCCTCAACACCCTCGGCCATTGCAATTGCAGAGGATTGGCTCACGACAGGTCGTTGTGACCGTGTCATTGTCGTGAGTGCAGATGATGCAACCAGTGATGAATTGATGACTTGGATTGGTTCTGGATTTGCTGCTGCAGGCGCCCATGCTATGGGCAACGTAGTGGAGGATGTCAGCCTTCCATTTGATGCACGCAGAAGTGGGATGTTGCTTGGAATGGGTGCGGCAGCCTTCGTCATCGAGCGTAATAACCTCAGTTTGGAACGGGGGGTGACGCCATATGTCGAACTTCTCGGTACTCATCTAGCCAATTCCGCATATCACCCGACACGGCTTGATGTTGATCACGTATCGAATTCATTGGATTTCTTCATTTCAAAGATGGAACGAGATTGGGATTTGGATCGTCATTCAATCGCCTCACGCACCTCTTTCATGTCACACGAACCGGCAACCCCCCCTCGGGGCGGTTCTGCCGCTGCAGAAATTCAAGCTCTCCGCAGAACATTCGGAGACAGTGCATCAGAGATTATCATCACGAATACGAAAGGATTCACAGGCCATCCAATGGGTACGGGAATCGAAGATGCCGTCTCGATACGGGGTCTGTGTCAGGGTGAATTTCCCCCGATTGCCAATTTCAAAGAGCCTGATCCAGAATTGGGTGATCTTCGTCTATCTATGGGTGGACCTGTTGACGTTGAGTATGTTGTTCGTCATGCTGCCGGATTCGGTTCACAAATGGCATTTACCATGGTCAAGCGGATTGCGAAACACCTCGATAGGTTGAACCGTACTCAAATTGCTGATTGGACCTCAAAGGCAGCAGGTGGTGATGCTGATTTACGCATCTTGAATCGTAAACTTGTAGCTTACATCAATCCCAATGAGATGATTATTGGTGGTATTCAAGGCACACCTTGGGCGGTTGCTAAACAAGATGTAGGGATACGACCCGAACCGATTCCCAAACTCAAACCCAAACCTCAACCTACTGCTACTGCCAAGGAGGTAATCGAAGTGAACTCCCCCCTCCCGTCAAGTACTGTGGGGACGAAAGTAGTCGAAGTTGTGGTCAAGCATACAGGCTATCCTGCTGATTTTATCGAATTAGATCAGGACCTTGAGGGTGAACTTGGAATTGACACTGTAAAACAAGCCGAAATCATGGCTGAACTCCGAGATTTCTACGGATTGCCTGTAGATGAATCGTTTGTCTTGAGCGAACATCCAACGCTCAACCACATGATTGCATATTTGGGTGTAGGCCCCTCTACTGAACCTCCCTCCCTTGAACCGATTGTGATTGCTGAATCGGGTATAGTAGAAGCGCCGGCCATTCAAGTTAGTACCCCGATTTCAGGTGATGTTGCAATGAAAGTAGTCGAAGTTGTGGTCAAGCATACAGGCTATCCTGCTGATTTTATCGAATTAGATCAGGACCTTGAGGGTGAACTTGGAATTGACACTGTAAAACAAGCCGAAATCATGGCTGAACTCCGAGATTTCTACGGATTGCCTGTAGATGAATCGTTTGTCTTGAGCGAACATCCAACGCTCAACCACATGATTGCATATTTGGGGCAAGAAGGGAGTGAAGAAGTCGTCGAAGAACCTATCCAAAGTGAACTACCTGAAGGCCAACAGAACCCTGTATCAAACATTATTCCAATCGAACCCGGCACAATTGGTGTTAGGCGGTGGCAAGTTGAGGTCGAGGAAGTCCCACCTGAAGCAGCAACGCCTCTCGATATAGATGGCAAGGTGGTTGCCGTAACCGACGACCCATGGGGTGTAGCAGACACACTGTGCCATATCTTAGGGGCTGCTGGGATTGACACAGTTCGCATCATGCTCGACCCGAGTATAGTCTCCAAAATCAAAATCGAGAAGGATGGCCCAGTTGATATTGTCCGAGTGAATCCAGGGAACCACAAACAACTTGCAGAAGTCAGCGCTCACCTTGCAAAGATTGGGAATGTTGTTGCATTACTTCATCTATCACCCCTCCGCCTCGCAGGAGTTGGTTGGGAAAGCCAGACACAACAGGCGCAACTTACGTCTACAACGCATGGTCTGTTTGGGTTACTGAAATCTCTAGACCCCCACTTTAGTTCAATCAAAGATGGGGTTGTGATGTCTGTCAGTGCAATGGATGGGAGGCATGGGAATGCCAGTAGCCGCTTCAACGCACTCGCCGCAGGGGCACACGGCATAGTCAAATCCTACGCGAAAGAGAAACCACATCTGCGCTGCCGTGCAGTCGACATTGACCCCGAATTGCTTGCAGATCCAACTGCATTAGCACACCAAATATGGGCTGAAGCCTTTGGTCGAACCTCTCCATCGGAAGTGGGAATATCTCGTGATGGGAAACGTTGGGCTTTACGCTTGTATGAGGAGGACCTCAGTGAAGATGTCAAACCCCTTCAGGCCGACGATGTGTGGGTTGTTTCTGGCGGGGGATCAGGGGTCACTGCCAGATGTATAGTCGGGGCTGCTGAGTTGAGTAAGAGTGCAGGGGCTACTTTTGTTCTCCTTGGGCGTACTCGCCTTGATGCCACCATTGAGGATTGGCTTCAAGATGATGAGGCAACCTTACAAGAGCGAAAACTAAAACTTCGAGATGAGATGATTGCACAGAGTGAATCGGGTAAAGTCACCATGGTTGAATGGGATATCGAATGGAACAAGCAGATGCGTAGTTTAGAGATTCATAGAACAATATTCAACATACAAGCAACAGGAAACCACGCATTGTATGATGCGTGTGACGTAACGAATTCAAAATCAGTCGCCAAAGTGATAGCTGCCGTGAGAAAAGAATGCGGTCCAATTACCGGCATCGTGCATGGTGCCGGACTTGAGGATTCGAAATTAGTCGCCGAAAAATCATGGGACACCTTCACAAAAGTTATCTCGGTCAAAATAGATGGTTGGCGGGCTTTGGTTGATTCCCTGGAAGACGAACTTGACCAGTTACGGGTCTTGTGTGCATTTACTTCGGTCGCCGGCCGATTTGGGAATAGCGGCCAAGTTGACTATGCCGCCGCCAATAACATCCTCGATGCAGAGATGTGTCGCATTGCTCATCACGAAGATGCTCCACGTGCAGTAGCCATCGCTTGGTCTGGTTGGCGTGATATTGGTATGGCAACCCGGGGGTCATTGGAATCCGTATTCATGCAAGCTGGCATTGAAACAATCCCCGTCGAAACGGGTGTTGAAATTTTCGTGAAAGAAATGCTTGGTGGTGG
The DNA here is from genome assembly GCA_963934015.1 of uncultured Candidatus Poseidoniales archaeon. Lineage (GTDB taxonomy): Archaea > Thermoplasmatota > Poseidoniia > Poseidoniales > Thalassarchaeaceae > MGIIb-P. Next base: position 28,296 of record CAWVWT010000005.1, on the reverse strand, counting down.
AAAAAGACGCGTGGTAGCCGCAGGTGCATTGGGGATATTAGATGATCAAGGCAGTAAAAGGGCCCCCCCTCAGAAGTTTCCGGCCGATACCGCCGGTGCACTTTCGGAATCAGAAAGGTTTCCTTTCGTAGATCGAATCCTCAAGCATGACCTGTATACCGAAATCTTCACCGAGTGCACACTTTCAACTGCGAGATTCCCTTTCCTCATCGACCATTCTATCGAAGGAACGCCCTACCACCCAGGTGTGATGGCAATGGAAATGTTCGCTCAAAGTGCTCTACTGCTTTACCCAATGTGTAACTTAGAGGGATTCGCAGAAGTCAAATTTGGCCTTCCAATCAAATTGGTGAAAGATGAAGTCCGTGTCCGAGTGAAAGCGGAATATAGTGATCAAGATCACAATTCTCTGTACATCAAGTGTCATGTTGAGAGTGATTTAGTCAATTCCAAAGGTGAAGTATTTGGAGAACCACGAATACATCACGAAGGCATAGTACGTTTGCTCAAGGAGGGGGCCGTACGGGATGCGAGTGTATCCTTCATGAATTCACCAGGCAGGGGGGAAGCTTCATTTCAACCCAATTTCATCTATGATCGATTCTTCCATGGTCCTAGATTTCAAGTCCACGGTGGTCTGATTAAGGGTGTATCTGATGGTGATGATTTAGGGGCGGATGGAATTGCACTACTCCGTAGTCAATTGCCTAATTCCCAATTATTTGATGAAGGGCCAGCCCTCCTTGAGTCACTACCTATGCTGATTGAAGCCTGTTTCCAAAATGCGGGTTTAGTTACAATGGAAATTGATGAAATATCGAGCCTTCCGATTGGTATCGAAGAGTGTAAAATTCTCAGAGTCCCGGCGGTACGTGAAAAATTGAGGGTCCGGAGCTATCGTCGTGATCATGAAGCAGGTGGAATTACAATCCATGACGCCATGATTTTTGATCGCAATCAGAAACCGATAGTTTCTCTCAAAGGACTTCGCCTTAAAGGCATGGCACCCGTTCCTGAAAAATTGAGATTTAGCCTCAAAAGGAAGGGAAAATAATCAATTGAAAAATCATTTTTCCAATTGGGGAATTATTATGAAAATATGGCGTCCGAGAGGTTCGGTATACCCGCTTTCACTCCCCGGTGGTTGCGGCTTGGATGAAGTGATTGCAGTATGGATGCCAGTTGGTGAATGCAACCCATCTGATCCTTTGCCTGATTTATCAAACGTGCCCTTGGTCGATGCATTTGAAGCCTCAACCTTTGTAACATCCAAGAGAGCAAATGAACATGCATCAGCACGTTATGCATTGGCCACCCTCCTCCGTGAAATGGGGTTTGATCCATCCGATCTGCGAATCGTACGAGATGAGTATCGTAAGCCCAATCTAATGTGGGTTGATGCTGAGGTCAGAATTCGTGCTGGTGGCCACCTAAGTCCGCAATTACCAGATATCACATTGGGTCATTCAAACGGAATTTCAATCGCAGCTGTATCCCTTAACGGCTCACTAATTGGATTGGATGCAGAACCTCTTGATGTACCTCGTGCTAGGAACTTGCTGACGATGATGACATCTGGTGAAGAACTCCAATATCTAGAACAATTATGGGATGTTGATTCAGAGGTTGGGATGCAAGAAGCGATTCGTACGTGGGTGGTCAAGGAGGCTGTCCTGAAGGCCTGTGGATTGGGTATGCATGTAGCTCCACAATCATTTACGGTTCTGAATTGTGAGAAGGTTGTACTTTCGCATGATTGCCATGATTTTCGACTTGAAGTACATCATTGGCAGGAATTACTCGACGGTCGACCCTTCATTTTTGGATTTTCAAGATTGATTGAAGCCGTTTAGTATATTCACCCTTCATGTTCAATTGATTTCCCACCCAGTGCGAGTAGCAGGCCGGGGACAAATAGTATGGTCAACACACGAATCATAGTTTCAACCTCGACATTGAATGCTATGGCCCAGAGGGGTGCAACAGCGGGCATGAAGATGAAACACATGCCTATGCCGACCTTCCGCGCCCAGTGCATGATGAGTGCCGTAGGCATGCACTCCTTGAATTTGCGGGACCGGACGGACCGAATTGGATAAGACTGAGGCGCGGCCCCCCCAATACACAGCGGATGTAGTGAAGGGGTTATCACCTGAGGTTTCCAACCTCATGTCACGGGTTCAAATCCCGTCGTCCGCACTCCAGAATTTGATACTGGCGTATTGAAAAACCACCGACCTGAGCCCGCGTCAATGTCCCACGGTAGACATGGTGCTTCCATTGGTAATTCTGCCAAAGAAGGTGACGAAGATGACCTACAAATCTTGGGGCGAAGCATTTGGAGAATTTTCCCGTATGTCAGCCCTTATCGCCACCGTGCAACATTTGGATTTTTATCCTGTATGTTTGCACGTGTGTTCGATTTGGTCCCATTTATTTTCATCGGCTTCGCTGTTGACTATTACAGTGGCGTGACTAAATCGGGTGGCCGTTTAGGTGATTTTCGTACTTTCCTAGATGAGAATCTATTGCATCATATCAGCGACGATCAAGCCATATCTTATGGAATTCTCATATTCCTTGGATTTGCTGGTCTTGCTGTATTCCAAGGCATATCTGATTACTGCTGGCAAACACTCGGATACAAGGTGCAACACGATCTCAGATTGGATGCAACTCAAAGCCTCATCCGGATGGAAGCATCTTACTATGATCTTCGACAAACAGGGGTCCTCATGTCTGTATTGTCCTCCGATGTGAATCAATTAGAGGATGTAATCTCAGATTCATCCACATCAATCATCCGGATATTCACGACATTCATCACTGCATTCTTCATTCTCATGATGATGTCTTGGAAGTTGACGGCAGTTCTCTTCGGTCCCCTTCTACTCATCTTCCCAATGGTGTATTTGTTTTCGACACGTGTTCAACGAAAATATCGCAAGCAAAGAGAATCAACAGGTGGTATCAATGCAGTTCTTGAGAATGTCATTTCTGGAATTGCAGTCGTTCAGGCATACAACGCCCAAGAATGGGAAATCGCACGGGTTTCAAGTGAAAGTGAAGAATACCGTGACGAAGCCATCGGAGCCAGCCGCGACCGCAATCGTTTCGTTCCAGGTTTGTATGGGGTTGCTGGAATCGTTTACGGACTCTTGGTCTCAGTTGGAGGTTGGTTGATGAAGGAGGGAGATATTTCGACGGGCGCCTTTGTCACGTTCCTACTCATCATGACTCGTCTTTCCATGCCGTTGTTCATTTTTGGAATGCTTGTCAACCAATTGCAACGTGGGGAGGCAGCTGCCCGTCGCGTGTTCGACATGGTTGATTTGGAACCCAGTATTGTTGACAAAGAAGGTGCAACAGCATTGGATGGTACGATAGATAACATTGAGTTTCGAGATGTTCACTTCACTTATCCTGGTACAGATACGCCGGTTTTGAATGGAATTTCATTCAATGTAGGGCAAGGTGGCTTCCTTGGTGTTATGGGGCATACTGGGGCAGGTAAATCAACAATATTGAAATTGATTCTACGCTACTATGAACCTGATTCAGGAGAGGTATTGATTAATGGCCACAACATCCAGGACATTACTCTGGACAGTGTTCGAGAACAGATGGGATTCGTCAATCAAGACCCATTCTTATTCTATGGAAGTATTCGTGACAATGTTGTCTATTCACGGCATGCAAGCTCAGAAGAAGTCGATTCAGCACTTCATTTGGCAGGCGCAGATGAATTTGTAATCAATATGGAAGATGGTGTCGACACGCTTGTTGGCGATCGTGGTGTCATGCTATCGGGTGGCCAACGTGCGAGAATTTCGTTGGCCCGAGCAATGCTGAAGAAGCCAAGTTTGTTGATTCTCGATGAAGCCTCAAGTGCTTTAGATGCGGAAACAGAGCGGCAAATTCAATCGAATCTCCTCGGAACTGGTGGCGTACGAACCACAATTGCAGTAGCTCATCGTTTATCGACGATTCGAAATGCAGACGAAATTCTATCAATGGTTGATGGGGCGGTGGTCGAACGGGGTACGCATGATATTCTTGTGACCAACAGCGGTGTATATTCCAGCCAATGGGCAATTCAAACAGGTGCACTAGGGGGGGAGTAACTCCGTGTCTGAAATCGATTGGATTCGAATTGATCCAGGGACTGCTTGGCTTGGAGATGAACGTGGAGCCCTAATGTATGCAGGAAATGGTCCACGCCATGAAATTTGTATTGAAACTGAATTTGAAATCAGTGCAACACCGATAACATTTGCACAATGGAAAGATCTGACAGGTCAAGCAGCAGCAGGGGAGGATCATGACACACCTGTGAACCGATTGACACCATTGATGATTGAAGCGGGCCTCATCGGTGTCGAGGGCGATCCAAGGCCCCCTTCCGAAGCTGAGTGGGCCCTCGCAGCAAAGCAGGGCACAATCGGCCCTGGTGATGTACAAGTTGAGGTTTTGAGCGATCGTCCACCTCGCAGTGGTTATTGGGGTGCTCCTTGTGATGGCCGCCCTTGGATAACTCCTGTTCGAGCAGGGGGTATTTCGGACCACACTGCGCATACAACTCGAGTTTGGCGGAGTTCCGGTACTATGAGAGGGGCAACACCACGGGGTGTATCACGTCCGCAAATGGGATTCAGATTGGTCCGATCGACGACACCTGAAAGTGAATTGAATATGCCCAATGCCCCACCTCAGAAGGACCTTCTCATACGAGAATCTACCATCGCATTACTTATTGGAATATTACCGAGTTTTACTTGGGCTTACTTCAATGCAAGCGACCGCTATCTCTCTGAGAGTTGGCTCAATATTGCTGTGGGGGGTATTTTCTTCTCATTTATGACCGCTTTCTTGTGGAGACCAAAAACTCCATCCTATTCGATACAGGATGGGGAAATGCGACGAAACTAGGAGCGATCTTTGTCATCGATTTGTAAACCCGCATTTTTGGTGATGTAGATTCTCCACCAAGCGGTCAAGACACCCCAACCATATGACCAATGCATCAGGAATGTCATCACAGGAGCCAACAAAATGGTTGGTAACGTACGTGAGGGAGATGTACCCAGAGCGGCGCCAAACCAACATAACGCCAGATAGAATCCTGCAAGGCTGATTGGAAGGTGTACCATGGTACGTTTCAGCCCCATGGGTACAGATTCCAATGAAATGTCCCAGACATTTGGCCACGATAAGCCACCATTGAGTGAACCATAGACAAATGCAGCCAACGCGGCTAGGACAAGTAGGGGGAACATTCCCACTGCAGTATGACTCCATGATTTCATACCAGGGTGGATACGGCTGGCCAAAATACGAACAAGACCATAATTTCTGATTTGTTTTCGAACTCGGTCCGGATTTCTTCGGCGATGCCACATGATAGCATCCCTGTCCTGCCATAATTGGTGTCCCTCCAGCACGATTCTGTGATCCATCATCGCGTCCTCACAACCGATTGCACCTTTATCAAATCCACCGATTTCATCAAGAACGGATTTTCGATAAGCAGCATTCACTCCGGGTAACTGTGTCGCAGGCGTCAATTGTTCCGAACCACGATTCCCATAATTCGTACCTGCAGTTACCCATTTGGAGCAAAATGTCACATCGATAACGCGTTGCCAAAAAGTCGACCTGCGGTCACATGGAGCAAAATTTGGGCCGCCAACTCCAGCAACATCTTCTCTGTCAAACCAGCGAACAAGGTTTGCAACCCAATCTTCTGGAATCCACACATCATCATCTGTGAATAAAACGATATCACAATCAATGGTTCTGAGTGCCACATTGCATGCATCTGCACGAGTCCGACTTCCCGCATCATCAACCCAAGTTGCTCCAGATGATTCTGCAATGGCTTGCCCCGGGTCATTCGTTGGACCAACAATGGCAATTTCCAAAGAACCACCCCAAGTCTGATTTGATAGCCCATTGAGGGCTATTTCCAACTCTTCCGCATTACGAAGGGTGGGGATAATCACGCATACCCTAGGGCTTGCCATGTTCTACGCGGGTTCACGCATCGCCTTCAATTCTTGGTGCGAGGAAGTAGACACAACGACCTGCTCCGTCTGCAAATTCAAATTCCAACCGGAGTGGATGATTCTCATTGAAGAACAAGGTGACGCTGTCTACAATTGCTTCCATTCGCTTGGCCATTGGGTAGAGTAGGGATAGGCTGTATTGACTCTTCACCGGTCCGTCACAGACCAAATCCTGCAATTCACCAGCATCATATGAGACATTGACCGTATCAGTGTCGCCGCTGACATTCACACCAAATGATTGAGCATTGAGGGAAATGGTTGCCAAGTCACCAACCTGCTTGGCTGCACGCAGTGCACGACTGAACTTGATTGCGGAAAGTTTGACAGAACTGTGCAATTCGACATCAGGAACCCGGGGCTCTAGCATTGTAGCACGATCTAATGGTCGAATGGTTCGATTGATTTCACCAACTTGGATGTTGACTCTTCCATCGTTTTCATCATAATTCATTTCGATTAGATCTCCGGCTTCAGCCAAGCCGATGAGGTCATGAAGTTTCTTTAATTCAAATCCAATCGTACATGGCTCACATTCCCATGCTTCAAAGGCTGCAGCATCAATCTCCATTCGCACCATTGCGACATGCATTGCATCCACTGCTCGAACCTCGAGGTGCCCATCTTCAAATTTGAATTTAGCATCCTCAACAAGGACCGTGAGAATGTCTACGATGGTTCTCATCGTATCTTGTTTAGCAGTGATATTCAGCATAGGTCCACCGTACTCACTAACTTCTCAGCAGAGGGGGCTAAAAAGGGTTCACTTCAGAACACCTTCGGTGTTTGAGGCCAAATCAGTATTCTCGCCATCCATGCATACATTCGGAACAAGTCAAGATTCGAGTTTCAGGTTCATCAGAGGCACGCGTTTGTTGTAATTCGGCAAAGACCTTATCTGAATCACATTTTGGGCAGATGTACGTGTTAGTCGTTAAGACGCCACGTTGTTGTTCTGAATCTTCAATCACCCTTCGGTCTCTTGATTCAGCCTTGCTGCTTGAAGTTGCTTTAGAGATGTCAATTTCAGTCCCATCTTCCATTGTAACCTTGTTTTCAGCGTCACCGCTGTAGCCGCAATTGTAGTTGGGGCATTTAATTCGACCTGAAGGGTCTGGGAATGCTAACGTTCCACATTCTGGACAGAACATGGGACCATCCGTGAAATCATTACACTTGAACAATCCTATGACATGGCTTTCCAATATACCGTTCCGCACGGACTTTGAAGGGGAGGGGTCTGCGTCAATTATGAAACTCGTGTGGGATTGGCGTTTTGCTCGCGTCTATGATGATAATCAGGGGGTTGTTGACGAGTGTATCTGGGGTGGAAAACAGACCCCTGTAGCACTGGCTGAACGTTTGGCTTTACTTATGGATGGTCGAATGACAACCGAAGCAAGAACCCTCGCAGATCGATTCCCCGGGTGTATAGTGACTCCTTCAACCACTGTAAATTCTTGGCCTGATTTGGAATTACATGAATCCATTCTATTACAAGAAGCGTCTATCAAACTCGCGGAACGGAGTGTAGCGGATTCCGCATCAAACCCAGACTCCCGCCTCGAGCATCTTGTCCGGGCGACAGAAGAGATGCGAACCGCACACAACACACTTGAATCCCGCATCGTTGAATGGGCTGGACTTTTTCTTCCTAACCTAGACTTAGATTTAAACCGCAATCAGATTGCTGCTGCAGTAACAGGGTCAGAAAATTTTCAGGAAACTGCTGAACGTCTTGATACCACATCGGCTGGAGTAGAAGTTGGAAAAAAAGAATGGTCCGGAATTCATTCATTGGCTAGTTCGACAGTGAATTTAGCCGCGGATGTTGAAAGAATGGAAGATTCGGTTCGAGAACTTTCGAGTACCCACTTACCATCACTTTCGTTATTGCTTGGCCCCCTTCTGGCTGCAAAACTTTGCACTACAGCCCACGGGAGGGGTAGATTAGCTCGCCTTCCAGCGAGTACAATTCAAGTCCTAGGGGCTGAGACCGCCTTCTTCATGCATATCCGGCAAGGAACACTTCCACCCAAACACGGCCACATTTTCCAGCACTCGTGGATTTGTCGAAGCCCTAAGTGGACCCGTGGTTCGATTGCTCGAATGCTTGCCGCCAAAGCGGCCATAGCCGCTCGTATCGACCATTTTGGAGGCAAGACTTGGACATCCAAAGAAATCTCAGAGATTGAGCATAAAGTCGGTGAAATTCGTGCACGTAAAAGCCGGAGGTGAGGGTTTGAAATCATTCTCCGAGCGGGTTGAAATCCAGGGGCGCAGTCTCTGGTCTCGTAACGCGGTCAAAGGTGTCAGTTTGCGTGGAGAACGCCTGAAGAGGGATGGGCGTAAAGAATGGAGACAATGGAATCCACGATCATCAAAACTTGGAGCCGCCTTAATCAAAGCATCAGAAATAGGTCTTCTACCTGAACCAGGTTCGATGTGTTTGTACTTGGGGTCGGGCCATGGTACAACCATCAGTCACTTGCATGATCACATGTGCGGTGCAAAGAATCACCTTGGAGGGACGATTGTTGCAGTCGATATTTCATATCGATGCATTCGTGATATGATCCGATTGTCGAAAGCGCGCCCAGGCATCGTACCGGTGATGGCAGATTGTCGACATACTGAACACATCACACCTTTTATTTCAAAGAAAGTGCAGTGGGTGTTTCAAGATGTATCTCAATCGGGACAAGTTGAGATGTTCATCGAAACTTGTCACCATTTTTTGACACCTAATGGAACTGGACTATTATCTCTAAAATCAGCCAGTGAACGCGACACACAGGGTGCATTTGATTATGCTGAGAAGTCACTAAAGAATGCAGGATTTACATTGGTTGAGAGAATCAATTTAGCTGGCTGGGAAGATCAACATGTTCTCTTTCATGTGGTGTGGTGATGCCAGAATTACCCGAAGTTGAAACGGTTCGCCGTGGTTTAATGGGGTTGATTGGAAAAGAAATTCTATCGGTTGAACTGAACCGTGCTGATCTTCGTTTTCCTTTTCCTGATGATATGGATTCTATTGCAGGTCGAAAAATCATAGCGGTCGATAGACGTGCGAAATATTTGTTGATTCGTTTAGAGAATAATCTGACATGGTTGGCCCATTTAGGAATGACGGGTCGTTTTGGGAAAACACTGGAAGGGAAGCACGACCATGTCGTCATCGATTTTGTGGATGGGTCTCGTTTGGTTTACACAGACCCTCGCCGTTTTGGAATTATGGACCTCATCCATGGGGACAATGAACACAAATTGCTCATTCACCTCGGTCCAGAGCCTTTTGATTCAGAATGGAACGGGGCAATCTTACACTTATCTCTGAAGGGGCGTAATATTTCAATCAAGTCAGCTTTGTTAGATCAGAAGATTGTAGTCGGCATTGGTAATATCTATGCGAGCGAAATTCTGTTTAGGGCGGGCGTATCCCCTAATCGGTTAGCCAAAAACATCTCAAAACGAAAGGCTGAATGTATTTACATTGAAACTCAAAATGTCCTATCCGCAGCCATAGAGGCTGGCGGTTCCACACTTAGAGATGGTCAATTCAAACAAATCGATGGTAATTTAGGTTATTTTCCGCATGAGTTTGCTGTGTATGACCGAGAAGGTCAAAGTTGTACTTCAGTAGAGTGTTCAAATTTAATTCAAAGAGTGGTTCAATCTGGCCGGTCTACCTTCTATTGCAGCAGTTGCCAGAGGTAAACGCTGTACTGCGAACCATATATCGATTTTAATTGTTATTATTATTGGGTGTGTGGATATCAGAAAACTACCAAATAACTGTGGTTTTGCATTAATTTTAATCTACCCTCTTTAAATACTGACCGAAAAAGGCGGAAGCGCTCGACACGCAGCGAGCAGGATGAAAAAATGGAAATGAATGAGAAGGGAATGGTCGCAGAGGCCATCGGTAGCTTGGCAATTACGCTACTTGTTTGGGGTACCATCAGTGCAGATGGGGCTCCTCATGAGAGTGCAGTGATGGCTGGCGCAGCTGGTGTGACTCTTGCAATTATGTGGATGACGTTTAAGGGATCTGAAATTTTGCCGATCATCACGATTGGTAACATGGCAGCCGGACGAACGGATTGGCAAACAGGTGCACTGAATTTTTGCATGCAGATCCTCGGTGGTCTGATTGGTGCAGGTGTACTTGCATGGCAAGGTGAGACTGTCTTTGCAGCAGCGGCTGAACTGGATGCAACCGGTGCAGTAACTGCTCTACTAGGTGGTTTCTTGATGATGACTGTCTGGGATCGCCTTGGCGGCGGATGGGAAGCGGGTGCGTTTGCATCAGTTCTCATCGTTGCAGGTGTAACGCTAGCTTCGGCTAGTAGCCTCGGTGGAACTCTTGCCGCTGGTGAAATCGGAAACACGGAGAACTTCGTCGCCATATTTGGTACGTTGATCGTCGGTGGTATTGGCGCAGCAGCATCTTTGATGCTTAGCGACCAAATTTTCGAAGAAGAGTAAGCCTAATACTGGCAAAACTCAAGATAACTTACAGGTGGTTCGGGGGCGGTTTTCCGCCCCCGTGTCACTTTTTTTTTTATTTTCACCTTCCTCAGCGTTAAGGGCCGTATCCTTCACGGGGGATTGTGGAGTTCCCAGTCGACTTTTTTGGGATTCCAGCCCATCTCGTGTTTGAGATACTTGGATATGGAGTCGGATTCGCAATTCTCATGCGTGAGAGGCGTATTCATGGGGACTCCGTCGATAGTGAGAATCGAGCATGGTTAATCCTTGCAGCATTGGTTGGAGCTCTTTTCGGTGCTCGCTTGTTGGCATTGATTGAACACTCGAATGAAATCACTTCTGATGTCCCAATTCTATTCCTAGGTGGAAAAACCATTGTTGGTGGATTATTAGGTGGTACAATTGGAATTGAGGTCGCAAAGAAAATACTGGGTATCACCGTTCGTACCGGGGATGTCTATGTGACCCCGCTCATCATTTCGATGGCAATTGGACGAATGGGTTGCTTCTTGACGGGATTGCCCGATGCAACTTATGGTTACCACACCGATTTACCGTGGGGTGTTGACTTTGGGGATGGTGCTCGACACCCCACTCAGTTGTATGGTATACTCGCACTTGGTGCCATTTGGGTATTCCTTGAGAAATGGGAGAACCCCCTTACAGGCCAACGATTCCAAACATTCATGGTATTGTATTTGATATGGAGAATTATCGTTGATTCAATCAAGGATACAACACCGGTAGAATGGGTGGGTCTCACACCGATTCAATGGGCCTGTGTACTCGGATTGCTGTGGTTTTTTACCTACGGTAAGCCGGGTGAACGTTCAATAGATGAAGCGAATTAGAAGCCAACATGAGCGGGAAGGTTCGAGACTACTTGTTCTATGATTCAGCAACCAGCGTTTGTTCCGATTGTTTACGACGCACTGAAGGTAAAATCATTATCCAGGGAAACAACGTCTACATGGACAAGTTGTGTTATTCATGTGCCAAGCGAGAGAAAGTGTTGCTTTCCGATGATGCAGAGTATTATCGTCGATGCCGCGAAGTCTATGTCAAGCCCAGTGAGATGCCTGAACGTTGGAACACTCCAATGAAGTACGGTTGCCCCTACGATTGCGGTCTTTGCCCATCCCACGAGCAACACTCTTGCCTGACATTGATTGAAGTGACCGATCATTGCAATCTCAAATGCCCCATCTGCTATGCGGACAGTGGACCCGAGCGCAAGGAAGACTATCGCACACTGGAGCACATCATAGAGATGCTCGATGCGGTAGTCGAAAATGAGCTTGAACCGGATGTCATCCAGATTTCAGGCGGTGAGCCAACTCTTCACCCCAACTTCTTCGACATCCTTGATGCCGTTCGTGAGCGACCAGTCAAGCATCTCATGGTCAATACAAACGGAATCCGTATTGCCAACGAGCCCGAATTCGCAGCCAGATTGGCAGAATACAACCCAGGGTTCGAACTCTATCTGCAGTTCGATAGTCTTGAGCGAGAACCGTTGATGCGCCTCCGAGGTGCGGATCTTCGTGATGTTCGCCAGAGAGCACTGGAGAATCTTGAGGCCCACAATGTATCGACAACCCTAGTTGTGACACTACAGAAGGGACTCAACGACCATGAAATTGGCAATATCATCGAGCATGCACAGTCTTGGACTTGTGTTCGTGGTGTCACCTTCCAGCCGATTCAGGAAGCGGGGCGCCACGAGGATTACGATGTATCCAAAGATCGTTTGACCCTCTCTGAAGTTCGTCGAATGATTGGCGAACAATCAGAATCCTTTGAGATTGAGGATATGCTCCCAGTCCCCTGTCATCCAGATTCCATTGCCATGGCATACGCGCTTCGAATGGGTCAGACCGTTGTTCCACTCACGCGGCATATCGATGATGAGACACTGCTCGCGGGCCCACGTTCGACCATCCAGTTCGAGCGAGATCAGGTATTGAAAGCCAAGATTCTGGATTTGCTTTCTACTGCGCACAGCCCCGATTCAGCTGGGCATTCTCTCGCACAGTTGCTGTGCTGTCTGCCTGAATTGGAGATGCCGACTGAATTCTCTTATGACAATGTATTCCGAATCATCATCATGGATTTCATCGATGCCCATTCATTTGATCTTCGAAGCGTCAAGAAAACCTGCGTCCACATCGTCAGCCCCGACCTGCGACTGATTCCGTTTGACACATACAACATGTTCTATCGTGGAGATTTGGAGGAGACGATCCTCGAGCCGATTCGTCGTGAGCTCGCACTTGCGGGAATGGCACTTTTAACGCCCGATGAGAAGCGCAATTTACTGGGTAGTCTACCGATGGCACAAGGAGAGGTCGCAGATGAGTGATGAGCACCAACCCGATTCCCCGATTATTTCTGCGGATACTCCTAGTTTGACCGGTTCCCCAACCACCCTGTCCGGCGTAGAGGCCTTGTCTGGAGCACCAGACGCTTCTGCCGAGTACAACTATGTCACAGGCCCCGATGGTCAAATGTATGCGGTTCAGAAGGAACCCTTCGTCTGGAAGAAATTCTTCATCGGCCTTGGAGTGCCACTATTCCTCATGCTTCTCCCTTTGATTCTAATGATGATTGTAGACTCAATGGATCCGTGGGATGATGAGTCTTGGGAGTCTACGAACATCGATATGGAAAGGGGAGATGGAACGTCCTACACAGCGAATTACAGTATGTCTGCAGATCGACTTCTCGACCATTGCTGGGTGAAGGAGAATGAAGGGCAAAATGAATGGTATGAGTGCGAATCGGACGAATCTAGTTTGACCCTCCATCTAGTTACAGATCATGAGATTGATTTGGTTCTCGTGAACGGCACAGCATACTCTGCAAACCTCACTCTCGACGAGAACGAATCTGTTGGTTGGTGTGAACTGCCATATTGGCTATCCGAGGATGCCTGGTATGAATGTCGAACCCAATCAGATGGCGGATTCATCATCATCAAGGAGACTTGGAGACATGGAGATGAAGGCAGAGAACAAGTGGGCCATTGGAATGCCTCCGAGGGTGTTGTGCACTTCGATGATGGTGAAGACCACGACTCAGAATTTGAAATGGAATCCAGTATTCGCGAGACGGTCGGAGGTTGGACTCAGGCAACGGGCATCGTCCATTATGATGATGGAGAAGATCACGGGACCACCTTCGACATCCGTGTGGAAACCTATGACCGGGAAGAAATGGAAGATGTGGACGGCACGTATGCAACGATGGAAGCATTGCAGGTGATATCGACGTTGATGTGCATGGCCGCACCTCTCGCTGCCATCGGCATGATCATCTATGGTTTTGCTGCGAGCGGTGGGAAAGCGATGGGAATCGGCGCGACGGTGGCGATTGTATCGTATCCAATCATCGGATTCTTCGGTTGTATGGTTGCCTTATCGGGTGGCTTCTAATCCCTAGAATACTGTGCTTTGAATACGAATCTCACCGCATGATTGATAGACGCACTTCAAGGGGCTCGTTCTGAATCATAGATTCGGAGTGATTACATTGTTGTCAAATATGCTAAGAAATATGAGCAAAGAAACTGAAGCCAAGTTGTATGCCGAAGGAGTGGCCACGTTCGCCTTGACGTTCATTGGTGCAGGCGCCATTTGGGTATCCGGCGGTGATCTATTAACGGTGGCCGTAGCGCATGGAATCATACTTTCAGTCATGGTTTCGGCAACGATGAATATCTCCGGAGCACACATCAATCCGGCGGTCACAATTGGATTCATGGCCACCAATCGAATCGATTCTAAACTTGGTTTACAGTACATTGCAGCACAATTGGGGGGGGCCATCCTTGCGGGTTTCGTCCTCTATTCAATCGGTGCAGATGTAATCGCCGGAACACCGGCTCCAGGTGACACGATTATTGATGTAAGCACCCAGCAAGCCATCCTGATTGAGGCGATTCTCACCTTCCTTCTCATGACGGTCATCATGGGGACCGCTGTGGACGACCGCGCCCCAGCAGGCATTGCCGGCTTCGGCATTGGTTTGGTGGTCATGGCGGACATCCTGATGGGTGGTCCACTCACCGGTGCGGCAATGAATCCAGCTCGCTGGGCTGGTGTCTGGGTCTGGGGAGATATGGGCATGGACACGGCGAACAATATCGATCTCATCATCTACACAGTTGGACCGATTATGGGTGCATTACTCGGCGTTCTACTGTGGGATAAGATGACGCCCGGTGATACTGATACCGAGTGAAATCACATATTTCTTCGATATTGGCCACCGACTTCGAACAGTGATTCGGTGATTTGACCGAGGCTTGCTACCTTCACAGTCTCCATCAGTTCAGCGAAGACGTTTCCGCCTGTACTCGCGACATCCTGAAGCCGTGTGAGCGCCTCTGGAGCCGCATTGACGTGAGTCTTGTGGAACTGAGCAAGGCGTGACAGGCACCCTTGCTTTTCCTCAGGTGTGGCACGAGCCAATTCCATGTCAAAGTCATCTGCACTGGATTCATCAAAGGCGGCAGCGTTTGGATTTTCAAAGAAGTTCACCCCTGTAATAGGCAATTCTCCAGAATGCTTCAGTTCCTCATAGTAAAGTGACTCATCTTGGATTTTACCACGCTGGTACATCGTCTCCATCGCGCCGAGTACACCACCACGTTCGGCAATACGTTCGAATTCAGTGAGTACGGCTTCTTCGACGAGATCGGTGAGTTCATCGACGATGAATGAGCCCTGAAGGGGATTTTCTGTTTTGGTCCAGCCACTCTCTTTGTTGACAATCAACTGAACGGCCAGTGCTCTTCGTACGCTTTCTTCGGTCGGTGTTGTGATGGCCTCGTCGTAGGCATTGGTATGTAGGCTGTTGGCCTGATCTTGAACGGCCAATAGTGCCTGTAGTGTGGTGCGAATATCGTTGAAGTCAATTTCCTGAGCATGTAGTGATCGGCCTGAAGTTTGGATGTGGTACTTCAGTTTCTGAGAGCGCTCGTTGCCACTGTAGAGATCGCGCATGGCGACCGCCCAAATCCGACGCGCCACACGACCAATGACGGTGTATTCAGGATCTAGACCATTGGAGAAGAAGAAGGAGAGATTCGGCGCAAACTCGTCTATTCCCATACCGCGGCTAAGGTAGTACTCGACATAGGTGAAGCCGTTCGCCAAGGTGAATGCCAGTTGACTGATGGGGTTTGCACCCGCCTCCGCGATGTGATAACCAGATATACTCACTGAGTAGTGGTTTCGCACACCTCGGTCGATGTAGAATTGCTGGACATCCCCCATTAGTTTGAGGCTGAACTCTGTGGAAAAGATGCATGTATTCTGCGCTTGGTCTTCCTTGAGGATGTCAGCCTGAACAGTGCCACGAACCGTCTGTAGAGTATTTTTGGATATCTCTACATGCTCTGCTTCGGTCGGGTCACGTCCATTCTCTTCGTTGAACTTGGTTTCCTGTTGCCGGATGGCTGCGTTGAAGAACATCGCCAACACAATGGCTGCAGGTCCATTGATGGTCATCGACACACTGGTATTCGGGTCACATAGATCGAAGCCGTCAAACAGTGTGCTCATCTCATCCACAGTGTAGATACTAACGCCTGATTCACCGACCTTGCCATAGATATCAGGCCGGGTGTGTGGATCACGCCCATACAGGGTGACACTGTCGAATGCCGTTGACAAACGAGCGTAGTTTTCGCCTTCACTAAGGTAGTGGAACCGTTTGTTGGTACGTGAGGCAGGCCCTTCGCCCGCAAACATTCGCGTAGGTAATTCATCGGCTCGCTTGAAAGGGAAAACACCAGCTGTGTATGGGAATGAACCCGGAACATTCTCGCGGCGCAGCCACCCAAGGAGATCACCTGCATCCGTGAAGTTGGGCAAGGCTACACGTGGGATGCTTGAATGAGCCAATGATTCGGTCGTTGTATCGACGGAGTAATCCTTCCCCCTGACTTGATAGGTGTAGGTACCACTTCGGTATTGCTTCGCTTTTTCTTCATATTCTGAAATCATTGTCCACACCAGGGGGTGAATCGTGTTTCGAATTTCTTCCGCTTGGATGCGAATATCTGCAACTGCAGTCGCAGCACCGGTGGAAAGGGTAGTTCCAGTACCATCGGCAAGGCCAGCCATGTGTCGTGCTGTCGCCTCTAACTGTTGCACGAGTCGCACTTTTTGCGACATCTCACCCGTTCGTGAGTGGTAGCCACGAATGGTGCGAGAAATATCAGCGAGGTAGTGAATACGCTCAGGCGGGATGATGTGTTGAGGATCAGGCATTCCACTTTCGGGCAATTGTGGTTCACGTGCCGCGAGAATCATGCCATAGCGTTCCGATAGGATACCTGCCAGCCTTTCCCAAAGCAAATCGACACCAGGGTCTGAAAATTGGCTCGCAATCGTTGGGATGACAGGCAACGCCTCATCTTCGATATCAAACAGGTTACGATTACGCTTGACCTGCTTACGAATGGCACGAAGCGCATCTTCAGCACCGCGTTTTTCGAATTTGTTGAGGACCACCAAATCAGCAACATCTAGCATCTCAATTTTCTCCAACTGCGTGTGTGCACCAAATTCACTGGTCATCACATACAAGCTGACATCACTGACATCTGTAATCGCATCACTGCCTTGTCCGATTCCACTTGTTTCCACAAAAATAAGGTCATACCCTGTCGCTTGGCAAACCTCAATGGCTTCACGGGTTTTCTCAGAGATTTCCTTCCCGCTAGAACGGCTGGCAAGGCTGCGCATAAACAATCGATCACTGGTGAGTGTATTCATGCGAATCCGATCTCCAAGCAACGCACCTCCGGTTCGTTTCCGGGTTGGATCTGTACAGAGTAGTGCAACATTGAGTTGTGGATTCTGAGTGGTAATTCGCCGCATTAGTTCATCCAAGAGACTTGATTTCCCCGCCCCGCCAGTTCCAGTAAACCCAATCACGGGAACACGGGTTTCCATTGGTCGACTTCGACATGCTTTGAGAGATTGAGCGAAAGTGACAGAATCGGCATTCTCAGCCACGGAAATGAGGCGAGCGACCTTCTCTCTCTGTGCAGGTGTCACCGGAGAATTCAACCCTATATCTCGCGTGAGGGGATTGCATTCACTGGCCAGTTGAACCAAATCATCAATCATTCCGAGCAGCCCCATTTGGCGACCGTCATCAGGGGAATAAATCCGAGTAATTCCAGCGGCATGTAAATCTCGAATCTCAGGTGGGGTAATAGTGCCGCCACCACCGCCAAAGATACGGATATCTTCTCGACCTGCAGCATTTAGCAATTCCCGAATATAGGTGAAATATTCCATGTGTCCACCTTGATAGGAGGTCAGTGCCACCGCATGCGCATCCTCTTCAATGGCTGCTTTGACTACATCGAGGGCACTACGATCATGACCGAGGTGAATTACTTCACAACCGGCTGCTTGAATCAATCGTCGCATGACGTTGATAGCCGCATCATGCCCATCGAACAGTGAGGCTGCGGTCACCACACGCAGCGGGACACCTGATGCATCAACAGCAGAGGCGGTATCTTCCGAAGCCGGTGCAGACGCCCCACTCGCCATGTAAATGCGAGACCAAGGCAGCGCTTGAGCCCATCGGCGGTGGCCGTAGGCCACCGTGCGCGTGCGCGAGGGGTTTGAATTCAAGCGTACATATCTTCGATTTGGGACGCCCAATTCTCACGGATTTGGATTCTTCGAATCTTTAGAGTGGGTGTTAGTTCACCATCGTCAACAGTGAAATCACGTGGTAGAATTGTGAATTTTTTGATTTGTTCGGGTGGAGCAAATCGCTTATTCAATTCCATCACTTGAGCCTCAATCTCGGCGTGAATATCTGCACCGCCAGTGTATTCTGACAGTTGGTGACCTTGCTCGTTCAGTAATGCGACTTGCTTGGCAGGATCCTTGGGTAGATGTGCTCCATCCATACCGAATTTGTCACGAAGAATAGCTGAGACATCCAAGGTCAGCAGTGCACTGCAGAACTTGCGTCCATCACCAACTAAGAAGCACTGGGAGACGAGTGGAATTGCCTTCATTGTCTCTTCAATGAGTAAGGGTGCGATGTTCTTACCACCTGAACTGATGTAGAGTTCCTTCTTTCTCCCGGTAATTGTAACGAATCCTTCTGAATCAATTTTACCAATATCGCCGGATCGGAGCCAGCCATCATCCATGACTTCAGCAGTCGCTTCAGGGTTGTTGTAGTATCCCTTCATTACGTGGCGGCCACGGAACATTATTTCCCCATCATTATCAATCTTAATTTCTGTGCCAGGCATGGTTTTACCGACAGATCCGATTTTCACGTTACCTGAATAATTGAGCGTAGCACCAGCTGTAGTTTCGGTCATTCCATAACCTTCGTACAATGGTACACCAATGTGGGTGAATAGTTTCAAAATATCGGGGTTAATTGGTGCAGCACCTGTAATTGCATATTTACAATTGACCATACCGATTTTTCGCTTGACAGCCTTTTGTAGAACCTTCTTCAATATCGGGATCTTGAGTCCTATTCGAATAACTGCCTTTGAATCTAAAGTGCTTTTCAAATTTGAATAAACCTTCTCGTAAATTCGGGGTACACCAATGAACAATGCAGGTTGTACTTTCTTTGAATAATCAACAGCATGCAGCGCATTGTCTACCACGCGCATGTGGAATGCATCCCGAACCCACAAGTGGTTGTCCGCGGCTTGTCCAAACACGTGAGCGAGAGGTAACCACGACACATATCCATCACCGGGTTTGAACCGAACAACTTTCGCAATACTGTCTAGGGTATGTGAAAAATTGTCATGAGTGAGTTCGACACCTTTTGGATTACCCGTTGTCCCCGAAGTGTAAATCAGCGACGATGTGTCTTGAGGGTCTATTCCATTCATTTTCTCGCGGATCAGACTTGTATCAACATCCTTTCCAATATCGAGGAAATCAGACCAAGAAATCGCATTATCGTTGGCCATAGAACCTGATCCATCCAAAACGATGGCTTTCTCAATCAGTGGTAATTTACTCATGATTTTGTCCATCCGAGTTGTCGGCATCTTAGAAGAATCGTCACCACCCTGTGGATTTGTGCCAACAAACACGAATCTTGATTGTGAGTTTCCAACTACCCACTCTACTTCTTCTGGTGAACAGGTGTGATAGACTCCGACGGCAGCGCCATTCATCATCTGAGTAGCAGCATAAATTAGATACCACTCGGGTCTATTGTAAGAATAGATACTAACTTTGTCGTTTTTTTCATAGCCAAGTGCATGCAAAGATTTTGCGATTGTGAGGGTTTTGGCTAGGACTTCCGACCATGTATCGGTATTCCATTCCCAATCAACACCTCTCTGCGCTTCACCCTTGCGAGTAGAAAGTGCGGGCATATCTCCGTATTGTTCTGCGTTTCTAAACAAGTATTCAGGGGTCGTCATCTGGCTTGACATTGCATCGCCTACGCTGAAGCACGTCACTTAACATTCTCCCCGGCGTATTGAGCCCTTAAATCCCCAATACTGTGGAGAATGCAGCCCTCCAATCGGCACCACCGTTTCGATTTGCAAAGGGGGATGCTGGACTTGGATGTGGCACCCAATCAACTTCGATTTCATTAAATATTGAAGATGCTTGTTTTTCTGCGTATCTTCCAACGCCAATGACTCGGGTGATGCCCATTTCAGTGACCACAGTGCGTAGGTGCTGATCACAAATCGCCTTCAGTTGCTTGGATGCACCCCCTGTTAATTTGTCTGGCGTAATATTTTGTCCAGCCTCATTGAACATCCAAAGTGGGCAATGATTGACGATGTAGATATGCTTACTCACGGCTTCAGGTGTTCCGTAATGCTCTGCAAGAAAGGACCAGATTCTTCGTCCACTCACCTCTGGTTTCGGACATTCAAGACCGAATACGGTGCGTTTTGGATGAGTTGGCGATGGTTGATGCACCTTGTGGCCGGTAATCTCTAGGAAATCTCGCACTTGTTCAGGGCACCCAAACGGTACACCTGTATTCCCCATTCCATGGCCAGGATTCATGCCAACTAGCAGAGTTTTTGCACCGTTACCGGAGAATCTCTGAATCCATTCTTGGTGAGGTTCCCAAGCATAATCCAAGGGGTTGTAAATCCAATCGATTTGCTTGCAATCCCTAAGCAGAGCAGGTATCAGTTCTGAAGTCATATCACGGAGTGTTTCCGCTGCTTCCTTGACTGGCTGCATATCTTACGCCTTGCCTGTTCGCTGAATATAATCCGAGTAATTACCGGGGTAAACTCGTATCGTTCCATCCCCTGGCAATTCCCAAATCGTGTCGCATACTTTGTCGAGGAACCATCGATCGTGACTAACGGTTAGAATGCAACCATCATATTTGTTCAATGTTTCTTCCAGTGCTTCTTTAGCATCTGTATCGAGGTGGTTGGTCGGTTCATCTAGGAGTAACATATTGTTCTCTTCAAGGAGTAATTTCAGCATGGCAATCCGAGCCCGTTCACCCCCACTGAGTTTGTTCAACGGCGTAGATACCATTTCTGGCGTAAATTGGAATTGGCCCAACATGGAACGAATCTTGGCATATTCCATTCGAGGTTTCAATTTCTGAACTTGTTCTATTGGTGTCAAATCAAAATCAAGTGTTCGATGATCCTGATGGAAGTAACCAATTTCCACCCCCGGTCGAACATCGATAATTCCCTCATCAAGTTCGACTTCCCCATTGATAATCCGAAGCAAAGTGGTTTTTCCTGCACCATTTGCACCGACAATACCAATTTTCTGGCCACGCCTTACTCCGATCTCCACCTTGTTCAGGATCGGCCTCAGCAAACCTTCGAATTTTAGTGAAGCCTGTCTGAAATCCAAAACATCGAGGCTAGATTTTTCAGTTGATTGTAAATCAAATTGGAGTTCTCTTCGTTCGCTTGGTTTCAATGTTTTCAGCCATTTAAGTTCTCGTTGTGAACGCGACAGCATCTTGTGCTTCTGTGAAATAGATTTGTCAAATTTGTTTGCTCTTTTCATTGATTGCAAGGCTCCAGTAAGCCGTTTAATTTCCTTTTCACATTTATTTATTCGATCTTCAAGAGTTTGTAAGAACAGTACTTTTTGTTGAAGAAATGCCGTATAATTCCCCGCGTATCCGCGTGTGTGGCCATCATGTATCTCAAGAATATGTGTACATATTCGGTCCAAGAAAAATCGATCGTGGCTGACAATCAGTTGAGCCCCTTGGAATTTTGTCAGAAATGTTTCCAGCCACTGTAGTGTCGGTAAATCCAGGTGATTGGTTGGTTCATCGAGAAAGAACACATCAATTTCACCCAAACCGACCAATTGCCGTGCAAGTGCAACTTTGGCCCGCTCCCCTCCTGATAATTTGGTCAATGGCATGTCTAACGGATGGTGTCCAAGCTCCAAGGCATTTAGAATATTTTTTGCATGACCAGCAACATCGGAACCACCCGAACGTGCGGAGAGTGCTTGTAACTCAGAATATCGGTCGAGGACAGGTTGCCAATCACCATCGTAAAATGACGGTACAGCCATCTGTGTTTCAATACTTGAGATTTCTTCTTCGAGCTCTTTGAATTGGTGGCCGCGCCGATTCAATTCTTGTTCCAACGTCGCATCTTCATCAATATCCCGAACCTGAGTGAGATAAGCGATTCTGAGCCCGGGAGCAAATGTGATATCTCCAATATCTTGAGCCTGATCAGAAATAGTCCGGAGGAGTGTTGTTTTGCCCGCACCATTGTGGCCGACGACACCGATTCTATCACCTTCCTCGATTCGTAGATTGATACCATCGAGAACCGTGACGGCACCAAAGGCCCGGTGAATATCCTCCAGTCTTATCAATTCCCGAGCCAAATTTAGACCTCCAATACGTTCTGGGCTATTGCAGGTAGTTTGACATCAGCGGCTTCAAACCATGCTTCTAAACTGCCAAAACGCCGTTCATTGCGAGCTTCTTTCACTCGAGTGGAAATTAAATTCCAAGCAGATTTTTCGCCAATTCCTGGAATGGCAACCAATTGTTTTTGATTGACTGTATTCATATCGAGATTCGTTTCTATACCCGTAATAGAACGTGCTCCGTGCCCAGTCACCAGAATATCACCTCGAGTTTCGAGTGGGATATGGTATGGGACACCAATCAGAATCGGATAAGCTCCAATTTGTCGTCCAAAGGTGATGCCACTCTTACCATGGATTGCGGGGTCTCTATGACTTTCGTCCAAATGGGCTGGCAATCGGATGCGCCCATCATGTGATTCCCAGGTTACATCTGTCAGCAACTGTCCCAATGGGAACAATTCAGTCAACAGTGGTGAATCGATTTGATCCCTTGTCCAAGTTTTAAAATCAGAAAAATGCTCAGTAGGGATTTCTTGGAAACCTTTTCCTTCGACTTGTCGGATGTTGATTCTCCTTAACCACAATCCTTCGTTTCGAATCGAAGCCAAGAGATCTTTATTCATCTGATAGGTTGCTGCGGTTTCCCCATTCAAACCGGCAATAAAATTGAGTCCCGGTAGAAGTTTAGGCAATCCTCTTTCTCCTCGCTCCCGGCCATATTGGTTGATGTGACGAATTGCAGTTTTCAATTGTTCAGAATCACAGTTCAACCAATTCGCTTCATGGACTGCTGGGTCTGCAGATTCTAATCCAAACGATAGGACTGATCCATCGGAGAGTGTTTCAATGAGAGTTTTCGTAATCTCGGTTGCTGGCTCTAAATTTTCTGCAATTATCGACGGATTAGCATTGTCGACATGTAGTGTCTCTAGCCGCTCATCTTCCCGTAATCCATGCAATAGTTCAGCCAGCGGTTCTGGATTTGGAATTGGATATTCCATTTCAACAACACCATCTGCCATGTAGGTGTATACATCAGTCATGCCTCCTAGTCTAACATGCTTGACGCCTTTGTCAAGGGCTCGAGACACTTCGGTGATGACATCGTGTGGTGTTCGCCAAATGGGTACACCTTTTTTTGGTTCAATGCAGAATCGACATCCACGTTTGTAACGGACACATCCTTGGTAAACTTCGACCTCATATGTCAGCGGCCCAGACAAGTCTGGGTGTTCGGTAACAGCTTTCGAAACCGCTCCAGCTTGTGCCCACGCGGTCCATTCAACATCAGTTCGTCTTTGGTGTCGGAACTCATCGGTTGAAAGATACCACGAAAGTGTTGCATCCGTATCTTGTACACAGAGAAAGAGGTTCTTTCGAAGGGGTTGCCAACCTTGTTGTTTCCACCCTCGTATCGCCCATCCTCCAGCAAAGAAAGGAATGTTGGGGGGGAGTGTTTTCACTAACTCATCGGTTTCACGCAGACTGATGGGTGTCCCTCGAAGGTATTTACCTGGAACGATTGCACCTGCGAGTAGGACAATCCCATCGAGTCCAGAGATATTGGGACGATGACCCAGGCGCCATTGATCGATGGTGATGTAGTCATATTCGATGCTGCGACTTTCAAGAACACCGCAGATATAGCGAACATGAAAACCGACATACGGGGGGACACCAAATGCGGCTGGTTCATCCTCATATCCATCGATAACAAGCCACGCCAGGAAATCACCTCAGCGGCGATCTCGACGCCCACTTCCGCGGTCGTTTTGACTACGTCCACCACCGCCACGACCACCTCGATCACGACCTCCTGTGGGCTTGGATTCTTGAATAGTGAGTTTACGTCCCTCAATTTTTGTACCTTTGAGTGCCTCAATTGCAGCTACCCCTTCCTTGTTCGATTTGTAGGTCACAAAAGCGAATCCTTTGCTGTTTCCAGTTTCCTTGTCCTTGGCGATATGAACTTCTTTGAGTTCACCATGTGCGACAAAAATTTCAGTCAGTTGCTCTTCGGTGGTCGAGTAGGGTAATCCTCCGATGAAGAGTTTCATGCCCATAGTTTCCTTACCTGATTCGCGTGCCTTGTTGAGTACTATACGTTCTGCAGCTAATTCTTCCTTTGATGCTTCACCATTGTCGACCTTTTCTTTGCAAGGAGAACAACGTGTAGGTCTACCTGGAGTTGGGTTGAATGGCAATTTGGTGTCTGTTCCGCACATCGTGCATTTCGCATCGTGCATTTCTCTGCGTGGGCGTTGCCCAGCGCCACCACCGCGACCGCCACCACGACCACCTTGTTGCAATCCTCCGCGGAATTTAGCAACATCTTTTGGTATCGAATGTACACTGCCACGACGGTGATCTGAGAGTGGTGAAAGGTACGGTCTTTCTCCATCCTTTGAGATGAAGGCCATCGATTCATTTGACCAACGTTCTCCATCGCGGTTGAGTTTAGAAATCGTGCTATCAGACGGAATCTCATACCCATGGCCAAAGCCATTGGAAAGGGCACGGAATCCCACATAGTCACATCGTTCGCAAACGACATTCACATCCGGAACTTCACCGGAGGCAATCAGGTATTCTCCACAGGCCGGACAGATGGCTTTGATGACCCCAAGGTCGGCATGGGATCTGCATTCTGCTCGAAGCATTGGATTGAGTTGCTCGATTTTAGCTCGGATGAGGTCACGCTTTCGCATTGCATCGCCAGGGCTTGGCATGAATTTATCAACAATTTTGGCTACAAAAATATCAGCGAATAGATGTGTGGCTGGAAGAGTCCGAACTGGTTTCCCATCGACGTGTAGAATTCTGATTTCTGCGGTCTTAGGATTGATTCTGTTGACTTCACCAATAACGACATCTCCAACCTCGATTTCTCGAATCGGGTCAGTTTTTTGTTCGACAAAGAGTACACCATCTTCCCGATTGAGAGTACCCACAACTGTGGCCACAATACCATCTCTTGATTCGGCCACGCCACGGCCAATGCTGTCGTCATCGTTCTTCTGTACCGCCGTGCCGGGCACGACGAATGTTCCCACATTTGCGGGGGATGTCATTTTGCTTCACGCTCCTGTCGCCACCCGGTCCCCTACGGGGGACCGCTTCGCACAACCCGGCGACCTGCGTCCCCCATTTGAAGGCGCCGCCTGCATTCAGTTGCGAATGAAGCGCCAAACCGTGACTTTGGTGACTCCTTCTCTAGAGCGGTGATGCTCGTATAGGGCTGGAAGTTTGAATGCTCCACTTAGAGCGATTTCTCCATCCCAATTCAATGATTTTGCAAGTGGCTGTATATGCGTTGCTTTGTCTGAATGTAGTAGGTAAATGACCTTTGCATCGGAATTGAATGCAGTTTCCAAGAATGGGCGATCTGCCATTGAAATTTGCGCACCCCAGGGTGGATTCATAATGACTAAATCAACATCATTTCCATCCCACTCTTTGACATCTCCAATCAGCCATTCCACGCCTTCGTAATCATGCTGACAATGTTTATCTTTCTCGATGAGAAGCGTCGTGGCGGCACCAGCTAGGTGGCATCCAATTCCCAAGATTCCATTTCCAGCCCCCAAATCAACCACTCTAGTTTGTCCATTGAGGTCTCCACGTTCAACGATTTCTGCAACCCAACGGGCAGCGAAATCACCTTCTGTTGCATATTGTTCAAGCGAAACATCGTGTTGTGGATGAGGTGGTAGATTTGATAGCGCCATCGCAAGGTGCCGTAAGCGCATGAAACCACCGAAGTCGGCAAAGCCCATCAAGACTGACCGTCGAACCCCTGCTGTCTTGCGATTTCAATCGCCTTGAGTGTCGCGAGATTAGCCTGTTGAGTTTGAGATACTTCGCCAGTCATCTTGACCTTGATGTTGGAAGCCTCCTCACGAAGTTGTTGAACCAAGGTGGCCCCTGGGAGTCGTTCACCGCAAAAGCGGCAAAATTTCTGTGCATCTTCTTGTTGCTGTGCGCAATCCGTACAGAAGACCATGGGGAACAAGCCATCGGTTACATCGACCCCCTATGAAGGTGGCTCTATGCGGCGGTCAGGATTCTTCGGATAGGCGGACGAACATTCCCCACACATCGACACCCGCAGCAGCTGCTCTCTCGCTTACTTCGATAAACTGAGGATGTTCCATGATGTCACCCATTTCTTGGCCCCCAGCAACAAGCAACGAAATGACTTGCCGCATTTCAGATTCAAGTGGGGATTCTGGTTTTGGTGTTGCAACTGGAGGCAGATCTTCTTCCATCAGTGGAATGGGTTCAGCAACAGTTTCAGGTTCAGGTTCGGATACAGGTTCCTCTGGAGGTGAATCTTCATTTTCAGTCAACTCCTGCTCCATCACGTGTGAAATTTCATTGGCCATCGATGCGGCCAAATCTTCCATCACAGAATCGGATACATCATCGAGAATAGGTCCGGGATGGGTTACGAATGCCTTGCGTGACATGGATGCCGGTGCTTCAGAAAGAGGGATTCTTTCAGGGAGTGGTATAGCGGGGTGGTGAAAGCAAGCCCACGTTTCACCCTCAAAAGATGCCACACTCGTAGGTACGATTTCCACTTCACCACGGGTCCAACCTTGTCCAATGAGTGGTTGCATCCATCGCCCAAGATCCGCCATTGCGACGTCGACAAATTGGAAGGATACAACGGCATGATCGATTCCAACCGCCTCAATTTCTTCCCTTTCTTCACGAGGGCGATGGAAGATAGAAACCGCTGATTCTTCAATGGCGACAGTTCGGCCATGATTTCGTAGAGTGTGCCTATCAGCACGTGCACCGAGCATCATGATTCGCGTACGAGGTCCGTATTCATTCCAACCGTTTGTTAAGTCATTAAGAGTGCCCGATTCGACAATCTCAACTTCGCCCATACAATATCGTCAGTCTGTCGAGCATTTGAGGATGGCCCTCATTCGCCCAGCAACCCCTCAGCCAGCGCCAACTCGGCCAACAGTACAGTCCCACCGGCAGCACCACGAATTGTATTCTCCGACCATGCTCTGAAAGTGACCATGCCCCCGTCCACGTTGAATTCGCTGATTCGCACAGCCATACCAGCCTTGAGATCAGTGGCCGGATCCCCCATCGAGGTTGGAATCAAATCGTCTACGAAAATGAATGGGGAGATGGGTGCAGACGGCAATTTCAACGCTTGTGGTCTAGATCGATAGTTTTTCATCCACTCGCGAATTTCATTTTCAGTTTTCTCAACGTGGAGATCAGCGATAACGTTGACGATGTGTCCGTATTCTCTGTTGACCCGTTGGACAGTCACTTGCACGGGTAAATTGGCAGGTTTTACACGATCCGCTTGGACACGACCGAGAAGACTCAGACATTCCTCACGTATTTTCTCTGCTTCCCCTGGAATGTCCATTGAATGTTCGTTTGTTTTTCGATAATGAGTAAGCAAGTCAATACCTCCACCAGACAGTGATTGTTCGGTTGCGATTGAAACACTATCTAAACCGATGAAATCCCAAAGAGGTTTGAGTGGCAAGGCAGCGGGTACAATGGTACAATTGGTACTACATGCAACGAACCCCTTTGTCGAATCATTATCGCAGAGTGTGAGGAGGTGATGTGGGTTGAGGTCCGCTACAATCAGTGGGACCTCGTCATCCATTCTGTGGGTACTGGCATTGCTGAATACGAAAAGGCCCATTTCGGCCAGCGGCTTCTCAACAGTGATTGCAACTTCGGAAGGCAGGGCACTGAACACAATTTCGAAGTCACCGGTATCATCCATGAGTGAATCCAAACTTCGCACCATCATTTCCGAAATGTTTGGGCGCGGTTCAGGTAGATGCCACCCCAAGTCACCTAGATCTGTACCC
>CAWVWT010000004.1:0-93608 GCA_963934015.1 uncultured Candidatus Poseidoniales archaeon | reverse complement strand
ATCGGATGTGTTGAGTGGGTTCATCCGAAGACCCATCCAACAGGTTCGACCCTGTGAAATGGGCTTTTAGTGGGTCGGTTTGCTCGCTACCCTATGCTACAAAATGAATTTAATGGGACCCAATTGATTGTTGTTATATTTTCACTATCACACAGCATTATCAGAGTATTCATATAGTCCAACAATAACTGTGATTTATGTCAGGTAATGGTGCGCGGGAAGTTATTCTTGCCTATTTATCCACGTTTGAAATCGGACCAGGTCAAAAGGCACTTCGTCGTGATATCCAAGTCTGGTGTCATGAAAATCAACATCAATATGTTGGGAAGGGGGTTAAATATGACACATACGGACAACAAATAGGTAATATGATTATTGAAAGCGGGGCGTGGAAAGACAAACCGATTGAGGGCGGATTGAATGATGTATTCTGCCCATGTTCAGCAGGTGAATCATATGTTGTCGTGTACGATCCAATATGTGACATTTGTATGAGTGATAGTGTTTAACATTGAAGCAAAGGGTGTCGTAGCGACAGGAGACTGGAAGCGATGATCAGCCGCGGCCGCCCTCTCAAGGGCATTGGCGTGCTCTCCCTTATCCTCGTCGTGATGCTGCTCTCCAATCATATTCTCTACTACACGGGCTGGCTGAACCCCGATGTCGAGGACGGCTACGCGATCGATGGGGTGACATCCGACCTCGGCGGACCGACCTGCCTCGAATGGATCGATGACGACGCGCTGTTGGTGTGTGACAGGGATGGAGATCGTATTGTCCTCCTGCAATTCGAGGTTGGCACGACCGGATGGGATTGGAGTCCAACCGCTCGAACAACCTTGCTAGATGGATTCAATCAACCCCATGATGTC
The DNA here is from genome assembly GCA_963934015.1 of uncultured Candidatus Poseidoniales archaeon. Taxonomy (GTDB): domain Archaea; phylum Thermoplasmatota; class Poseidoniia; order Poseidoniales; family Thalassarchaeaceae; genus MGIIb-P. Next base: position 92,736 of record CAWVWT010000004.1, on the reverse strand, counting down.
CTCATCGAGGACGATTACATGCTCGTCTCCGATTCCGGCCGTCTGACCCGTATCAACCATACCGGCCTGGATACGGAGTGGAGGGATGGGCTTGACCAGAGTGAACGGTGGACCTTGATCGAGGGCGTGCCGACAGGCAATCATCAGACAAACAACCTCGACATCATGCCCAACGGCACAATCATCTGGCACGTGGGGTCCACATGCAATGTCTGTGATGAGGATGATGAACGCAATGCCGCACTCCTGTGGGTGAATGCGAGCAGCGGCGAGCACGGCGTACTCGCCTCCGGCGTGCGCAACTCATTCCATGGCATCTGGGTGCCCGGCATGGGCTACGTGTTCAGCGACAATGGACGCGATTGGGAAGGCGCTCACCCGCCCGAAGAAGTCAATCTCCTCATCCCCGGGGAGGATTATGGCTGGCCAGATGACGACGTTCAGCATCCCGTGCCCGCGGGCACCGTCGGCCCCGTCGCCACATGGACGTCGCACTCCAGTCTCAACAACCTCGCCCACCGGCCGGTTGATTCACCCTTCCCGGGTGGAGAATTCACCGTCTATGCGAGCGTATTCGGCTCATGGAATACGCTCGTACCCGTCGGACATGAAATCGTACAGATCGATTTCAGCGCCGATGCGAGCCAGCCGCAAGGATGGGCATCGGAATCCTCAGTCTTCGCCTCAGACCTCAGCGCGCCACTGCCCCTCGCCTTCCATCCCAGTGGCGACTATCTGTTCTATGCCACATTCCCGGGCGATGGGACGCTCCACGTGATCTCGCCCGACGAACTCCGGCGCTAACCAGTGGGTAGCCTATGCGGTGCATCAATTCTAGTGATTTATCTTTATTAGATAATGACCTAGAGGGTGGGGCATGGTCCTACCTATTCTGTATTCCTTTAGGCGATGTCCATACGCCATGCGCGCTCGCATGTCCATAGTTCGTTCTGGATTCCAAGTAGAGCACAGGGAGGTCCTCTTGCGAGATCGACCTGCCCATATGATGAAAATCTCACCAAAAGGAACAGTTCCCGTTTTACTCTTACCCGATGGAATGGTCATCGAAGAGAGCTTAGAGATAATGGAGCATGTGCTCTCGTGGGATTTAACGAAAAATGAGAGAGAGTGGGTAAGACGCAATGATGTCGAATTCAAATTCCATCTAGATCGCTATAAATATCCCAATCGCTACGATGACATAGATGAATTGGAACAAAGAGCGGCAGCATGTAAATTCATAGAATCACTTGAGGGAGAGATTCCTGGCGGTAATCTCAGTGATGCGATTTTCCCCTTCATTAGACAGTTCTCGAATCATAATCAGGAGTGGTTTGCTGGGCAGAATTGGCCTAATGTGCATCAATGGTTAGCTGCAAATCTAGAATCTGAAGAATTCTCTGAATGCATGATCAAATACAAGCAATGGGTTCCTAATTACTAATCGAATAAGTGATGATTACCCACTACGGTGAGTTTAAACACCACTCCCAAATCCAAGAACCATGTCAATCATAGCAGCATACAACGAAGCCTGGGACACAGGAAACGTCGAAGCCCTCGCAGAAATCCTTCATAACGAGTTTGTCTTCAACCCTCACGTCGGTGGTGTCACCATGGGAAAGTCCGATGTTTTGGCTTTCGCTGGTAACAACGCACCAACCTCGGAAAAAAACAGGGTCCTCTTCGAAAATGACGAAGTCGGTGTCGCCCATTCCATTGTGCACTTTGCCAACGGTTCAACCTCTGAAGCCGTGTTGTCATTCCTTCAATTCAAAGACGGTAAAATTCTCTCAATGGAAACCGGTGCAACACCACTCTCTGACGATTACAAACTCGTCGGAAACGAGTGATTTCGCAAATGACAACGTTACCACTAGGACAAATTGAATGGGATCAGGGAGTAAGCCCCTTTCTGTTCGCCGTTTCCGGTTAACCACATTCAACTATGCATCCTACCCGTTCCTTCCGGTGCCGTCATTGGAACTGTTTGGACTTGCTGCGGTGGGGGTGTTCGTCTCAGTCAGCATCGGGAAATCTCCTCCTTGCGGATTCATCGTGCGCCCGAGCCGATTCGTTGCTTCTACAGAGCCTGCCCTCCCGGACACTCGCCTTGCGTCGAGCCACCTGCACCTATGCAGAGGGGACTTTCCTCAGTGTCGTACACTGTCAGTGGTCCTCCTGATCCCACCTCTGGAGGGTAGCGTCCCTGTTTTCAATGTAATGGAACTACAATGGAACCCAATTTCCGGCCTCATCATAGTATCCACCCCATTGTTTGGCTTGCTCATACCATTCCAATTGTTCAGGACTCATCGCCTCTGGATCAAATACCTGCACGCTGCCCACTTGAGCTTCGACAAGGCTTCCTGCAGCCACAAATGAAGTTGCTGCTTCGTCTAATTCCGATTTGTTAAGATATTCATTACCATCCTTGTCAAAACCTCGGGCGTGCTGCAAGAATCCGATGGTGTCTGAAATCCCATGCTGGGCCATTACATGTCGAACAGTTTCATCGCGATAGTCCAACGGGAATCCTTTAGCTTCGTCTGGATTGGCGCCTGATGGCAAAAGATTTACTTCACCTTCATCCTCCCAATAATCATCACTTTCATCTAGATACGAGGTGTTGGAGCCACCACTGCGCAGCGCAATCATCAGGACGCTGGCAAGAAGGAGAATCAATCCAGTAAAAAGAACCGCCCACACCAAATCAACTCCGCCAAAGATGGAGCCCAGGAACCCTGAATCTTCTTCCTCAACCACGTTCAACGTGGGTCCCGTTGCGATGGTGCCATCGTCCATTGTAACTCGAATCCACTGACGACCATTCTCAGATGGAACCCAATCCATGTTAACTAGGCCACGTTCACCAGTCGGTATTGTTTGCTCCAATGCAATAGCAGTCAACTCGCGGGTTGACCCGTCCAAGTGAACTTCGGTGAGGAAAAGTCGTACAGTTCCATCGACTTCACCGTCGTTGCGTACCGCAATGGTAACCATGACATTCTCCCCTGATTCAATATCACCTGATTTTGAATATGTGATATCCCCATCGACCACTTCAAATTCAGCTGCCCTTCGCTCGATGGCCCATGAAGCGAATGGTTTGTCTTCGTAGTTTGAATCTGAAGAAGTTTGGACAGGGTTCCCGGCCATATCTTGACCTTCAATCCAGATATGGAATCGTAAATTATCTGCAAAATATTCATCAGGAATCGAATCTGTAATGTCAAGTGTAGTACCAGCAATAATCGATTGCCCAGCAAGATTCCCACCTTCGATGATTAGAGGTGCATCACCGTAGGCAAGAGGTGTGGATGTTACATCAGTCCCACGAATCATCTTCCAATGAAGAACCAGACTTTCGGCATCAATTTGTTCGAGTTCAGAAATTTGAATATTGATTTGCAGATCACCTAAGGCATCTATAGGTAGTACACTATCCACCCGGGGTGACAAAACATCGATTACTTCTGGACCTTCAGGGTCCACAACAATCCATCGTAATGCTGCGGCAGTATCGGTCACATCGTTAGCACCTTCGGGCGGATTAGCGATTTCGACAGTTAACGGATAGGAGCCGGATTCCGCTGGTGCTGATAGCTGAACCGCCCAAAGTCCGTTCACGCTTTGAATTAGGGATTCTTGACCATCCAACAGAACCCTGACATTGAAATCTTCACTAGGTCTTGTACCGGTAACTGGGAAGTGTATGTCCCCAGTCAAAGCAATTGTCGATGAGGGAGATACCCATGCGCCCTCATCCGAGTAAGTTCCTGTGCCAATACTCAGCATCATGTCTTCTGTGTCAATTGCGAGGTCTGGTGAATATCTCCAACGCATTTGTGGGAGTGAAAGCCAAGCGCCTTGTCCACTGCGATCTGTAACTTCAATCGAGGGTTCCCAGCGCATATCGCCTTCACGCGGCAGCGACCAATTAAGCTGGAATTCGACAAAGAATTCTAGGTCGGAATTGAACGGAGTCAATTCACCAGTCCATGCGCGAACTCCACATCGTTCTACAATGAAATGCTGTGACAAAACATCGCATTTACCGTCAGATGCTGACCATTCGATGGCGAGTGTATCTGTGACTGAATTACTGGCCAACTGTAGACGCAGGTCCCCAATGTCCGCCCACCCATTTGGTTCGATGATATGTAATCCAAATTCATAATCCACACCTGGGTGAAGGTATGATTGGCGGCCGTCAGGGGAATTAGAAAACCCACCCTGCCCTGGAAGTAAAGGTGGACCGTCTGGTAGTATCTGGTAGGTGAACAATTGCGCGGATTCCCCTGGAGTGCCACCATCTGTGATTGCGTTTCCAGCCGGATCGGCCCCAATGACATAGCCTGCAACCAAATCCCCATCATCAGCTTCAGTATCATCGAGAAGTAGAGTGTAGTTGCCTGTTGAGGCACTCAAATCAGCTGGTGTTTGTAGTGGTAGGGGGGTGAATTCATTCTCTTCGATGATACCATTCACATTTGAATCTTCAATCCACTCCCTCCAAACCATCAATGTTAGATTGGTGGGTAGGACGGGGCGATCATAAATTTCCAACATAATCAATTGATTTGGGGATGGCAATCGATGGTCATATTGTGCAATGTTTTGTCCGACCACTTGTGGATTGAGTGAGTCCACGGTGAAGGTTCGATTCATTGCGATTACTGAAATAAATTCTTGACCTACCAGTGGTTCCACCTCAATTGAATATGTGGCATTTCCCGTTCCAGGTTGAGTGCTGAAGTCAAATCGAACGATACCTTCATCGATGATTGTAGTATTCAATATCTCGACACCATTTTCCAGAAGGTGTACGCGCACATCCCCGCTTCGAGGATTGATGGTTTCAGACTCCTGCCCAAAAATAGAAGATAGGCCTTCAAATCCAAGCTGAACTTCAACTGAAATCGGGCTGCTAGAACGCAAATAGGACATCGATTCAGGAATCATGTTCCCTAACTCATTGTAGACCTGCCAACCAGCGATTTGTACATCGTTTTCAACGCCTTGGCTAGATTGGCCTGCAATTTCAATATGTGGTGGAGATGGGGCTCCATTTTCCATGTACAACGATGCGCTAATCTTGAATTGATCAGAATCATCTAGGCTGGCTGATGTCTGGAATGGTAAGGTCACCGCAAGATTCTGAGTGTTTAGAATAAAAATCGCCCCACCACTCGAATCCTTGAACTGAAGCGGGGAGGCTGAGGCGCCGTCCATACGTGTCATCGTATAGGTCAATCCGTCCACAGGAAATTCATAGAAAGCGCGCGCACCATCTGTTTCTACTGTAACAGATAAATGGTCGGGTATTCCATTATTCCAAGAATAATTCAGATCTAGTTCCATCCATTGCCACGATGGGGCCACGGGTGCCAATTGGGAAAAGTTCGAAACTGTTGCAGAATCAAGCGCGACATTTTCGGACGTCACTAGGTCAGTAATCGACCCGATGAAAGCTCCAGGTGTACTGGATTGCAGTGTCAATGGAACCAGGCGATGTTGCGACTGAATTTGAGCACTGGGGAGTGCCTGATTCATCGACATTACAAATGCTGAATCGACAGCGAATGACAAATCAACAACTGGGCGATGAATAGCAGATAACCCACCTACACGCAGGGAGCCGGATGTCCCCTGAACATCGATGGTTGCAATAGCGTATTCGATGTTACTTCCGACATTCCAGTAAGTAGAGGCGTTGTTGAGTTCGGCATTGAGATTGCTGATATCTGCTGATGTAAGGACAAAGGTTTCGGTGTCAGTGGTAAATCCAATATTCTTCGTCGTGATTGTAGAACCACCAAGCGTCAGGGAAACATCGACTGGTTGCGTCGATGAAAATGGAGCCAGTTCTACAGAAAATGAGTCTAAACCACTCTTTGGCAATAGCAAGCCAATCTGTTTCATCCCCGGTGCTACCCAAGACATATCTGAAGAAAGATCTCCATTCGTGAACCGATCTTGCCAACCCCAATTGGAAATGTGTGGGTGTGAAAATTCCCATTCTGCCCACCCATCTTCCCCAATGTCAAATTGTGGACCCGTGGGTAAATGCCCACCAAGAATCTCCAATGTCAGGTCAGTGAGGCTGCACGACCCATTACAGGTGATACGAATTTGGATTGAACTACCATAATCAGCCAAAACGGAAATCCCACTGGGGCTGGTACTTTGCCATGCCCCGCCATCGACTGAGGCGTCTAGGTTATACGAACCCGATGACGATGAAGAGAATTGAATCTGTGAAATAGTACGGTGAGATGTAAAAATTGGCGAGGTTGCCGTTGCACCGTTTGAACCACTGATTTGCCCATTGTTCCAATTCATGGCATTCAGCGACCAGCCTGCATCGATCGGATTTGATGCGAATGAGGTACCATATCGGTGGTTCATGTGGATTTGATGAACGATTGGCGAGAGGGCACCACCTCTTGCATCAAAGTACAGTTTGAGCCGAAGGTTGGGGTGCTTTTCTGGATCGATTGAACCGAGATCAACCCAAGTCGGATCTAAATCAGAAAAACCTGGAATAGGCGTTTTAGATACACCATCCAGAATTGAAAGGCGCAAGTCAGCACCGTTTGGAACAGTCGCATCGATTGAAGTGATACCATAGCGTGCACCCTCCATACCATGAGTTCCAGTCATACTAGGTCCAAATCGAGCACTTGTCCAATTCGCCTCTTCGCCACCACCACCACCTCCGGCAGGGGATATCGATACATCGTCAACATTCCAGCCTGTGTAAGTCACTGAACCATCAGTAGACCCTAAGCCAAATCGAACTCTGAAAGCAGGGTTATTTTGCACATAATTTGCAATATTGTATGTCACGAGTTGGAATGAACCATCGTTAATGGTTCCGGAACTTGAATAAATTTGGACCCAATTACCCTGTGCATTTTTGACCTGGACGTAAGCATGATCATACGCATGATATTCAACACCCAATCGCTTCCAATACTGCAAATTCCATGTCCCACTGCATCCTGAACAATCGATGACTGGACTGGTCGCCCAATGCGTGCCAGACATGTAATTGGGGTAATTACCGTTGTATGTGTAAATCGCCTTGGTTCCTCCATGTACACCACCACTCTGTCCGAGTGTGGAATCGTAGCCCCAGGCCCATCCACCGGATGATTGTAAGGACCATCCATGATTAGAATTCTCAAAATCCCAAACCCATTCTTGAGGGAGCAGTTGTATCCCATCTGTCACATTCACATTGACTCTGTCCAGTAAAGCCCCAGAAGCGTTCCAATCAGATTCCCCGGACCAAGTAAATCCGTCACTGTAGGCCAGAGCATCGGGCGACAGGGAGATATCGATGGATTCGACTGTGTGCCCCACTGGAATTTCAGCTTTGAGAGCAGAAGAACTGCCATTTGCAACTTGAACTGTGGCTGAAGTTGGTTCATTCAAACCGACATTCTTGGAGGAATTATCACCGAAAGGTTCGGTTTCGGGGCCCTGAACAAGCATTGTCATACTCATACCCAGCATCAAGAGACTCAGGAAGAGGGGTGTCGCCCATGGTATACGCTGAGTACGCATGACTTCTTCGACTCGACTGGAAGTGTTTGAATCCATCGCCGCCCCATAAGGGGCGGTATTGATTAGGTGCCAGTGCGAAAGGATATGCCCTTTATCGGATGAGCCCAGAACAATGAGCCAATTTACCCCCGAAGAGAAAGAGGCTATGAAAGCTGAAGCAGGTATTGCCGCATGTGCCTTTGTTGAGAACGGAATGCAGATCGGAATTGGAACTGGTTCCACAGTGAAATATACCATCCTAGAATTGGGCCGAAGAATTCGCGAAGAAGGGTTGGAAATTGCGGGAATTCCAACTTCTGATGCAACTGAAAACCTGTCTATAGAACAGGGCATACCTATGCTTGATTGGGATAATTGCCACCATCTAGATTTGGTCATAGATGGTGCTGATGAATTCGACCAAAATCTGCATCTCATCAAGGGTGGTGGCGGTGCGCTATTGCGTGAGAAGATTGTTGCAGAATCTAGCGGAGCGATGATTGTTGTCGCTGATGCGAGTAAGCGTGTTGACGTACTCGGTGCATTCCCCCTTCCCATCGAAGTCAACCCGTATGGGTGGGAGCAAACCAAACGAAGAATTGAATCACTTTGCGCTGGACCCGTTGAACTTCGAGGGACTGAATATCTAACTGACAATGGAAATCCCATTCTAGATGCGCACTTTGGAGCGACGATTGCTGACCCCGTTCAATTAGAATTCGACTTGCGGGCGATAGCGGGCGTTGTTGAGGTTGGCTTGTTCACCAATACGGCTGATGTGGTCGTACTCGCAGCACCAGGTGGGTGCGAACTCATCCGCAAGCCGACTGCGCGCCTATGACACACCCTGCAAGCGCTATCCTCATAGAGGGATGGCTGGTGGACGGGTTGGGCGCTTAGCTTAGCTAGGTAGAGCGACGGGCTCTTAACCCGTAGGCCAGGGGTTCGAACCCCCTAGCGCCCGCCTAATTCCGATCCCTCTGGATACCATGCAAAATCTCACGATGGAGACCGGAGGCATTGAAATGCTGAGACACACTCGACCGCTTTGGAGGCTTGATTATGGAGAAGGATATCTTCATCGGCGATGTTCAATCCGGCGCCCACGATGGGCAGCAAATTGAGCTGAAAGGTTGGATTAATCGGACACGGGGTTCCAACAAAATTCGATTTATTGTTTTGCGTGACAGCACTGGCCGGATCCAGTGCGTGGCCAAAAGAGCCGATGTCGGCGATGATACGTTCGAAGCGCTGGCTGGTGCTTTGATTGAAACCAGTGTAATGGTTACAGGTGTAGTCAATGTAGACGCGCGAAGTGAAGGTGGTCACGAACTTGTCGTTGATTCCGCCACCATAGTCGGGCCAGTCAACCCTGAAAACCCGTTTCCAATTACTGAAAGTGCGATGGCCAATGCAGATGGTGGTGAAACCGAATTCTTACTTGACAATCGTCACCTTTACCTACGCACAGCACGTATGACGCAGATGCTGAAGATTCGATCTTCGGTATTCGGAGCCATTCACGGGTACTTTCGTGGCCTCGACTTCACCGAATATCATGCACCCAACTTTGTTGCAGGTGCCGTCGAGGGGGGATCTACCTTGTTTGAAGTACCATATTTTGGACGCAAGGCCTACCTCACACAATCTTGGCAACTGTATGCTGAAGCGGCCATGCCTGCCCTTGAACGGTTGTACACTATCGCACCATCATTCCGTGCTGAGAAGAGTCGGACTCGGAGACATCTAACCGAATTCTGGCATGCGGAAATGGAAATTGCTTGGGCCGGTAATGAAGATGTGATGGTCCACGGGGAAGGCGTCGTTCGGCATATTGCGCGTACGCTTCTGGATGAGCGCTCTGATGAATTGGCAGCCCTAGGCCGTGACCTCGATTTGGTTGCACGTTATGCTGACAACCCATATCCACGGATTCGCTATGATGAGGCTGTAGAAACTCTACAAGGCATGGGTGTTGACATCGAATGGGGCCAAGATTTAGACTATTCCAAAGAAAAAGTACTGACCCAAGATTTCGATGTACCACACTTCCTTACACACTATCCAAGAATTGCAAAACCATTCTACCATAGGCCAGACCCAGATGATCCAAAATACGTTCTTTGCCACGATTTACTCGCCCCAGAAGGGTATGGGGAGATTATCGGTGGCGGGGAGAGAACTTGGTCGGAGACTGAAATTCTAGAGCGTATCGATGAAGAAGGGACGCCTCGGGCGCCCTATGAATTTTACATTGATATTCGTAAATATGGAGGTGTCCCACATGGTGGATTTGGGCTCGGTGTCGACCGCGTTTGTAGTTGGTTAGCTGGGGCCGATCATATCCGTGAAGTGATTCCCTTCCCCCGCGATAGCCGCCGCGTGACCCCGTGAGGTCGGTCTGTCGTGTGGTTCCAGATTGCCATCACGGTCCTCATTTCGATGCTCTTATTGTTGATTCGGCAGCGCTGGAAGATATCAGCCGAATGGCTGAGAATGGAGCAGGAATTGTCCGATGTGGATTATGATATTTGGAAAAAAACAAAGCAGCGTGATGCGGAATCTTGGTCCGAAAGTTGGAAATGGGCTGAAGCAGGATTTTTATTCATCCTGAGCGCCCTGATGCTGGGCCTTTGGTTCCTCATTTGAATGGAGTTCGAGCAGGCATCCGATTGACTTGTTTTCCGAGCACATAGAGAATCAGACTGGTGGTTAGAGAAAATACTCCGACCAAAGTCGCGGCGAAAGCAGCGAGAGCGACCCCCAAAGAAACGCTATCATGTGGACCTTGAAAATTGATCAATTCAGTGGCCATCTCAAATCCAACCCAAAAGAATACGATACCAGGTACACCAAACAAAATGAGTGGGTGCTTACTTTCAAGCATCCAGTAGAAAAATTGTGCAAATCGGCTGGCACTCGCCAACGATTCCCTTCGGGGTGGGCCTGCTGGTAAATCCAATTCAACAACCCGGACATCAATGCTCGCATCCAATTCTGCCGGCACGGAACTGCTTGATTGGTTAGAAACAGACATCAATCCAATTTGCGAACAATAAGCGAACTGGATTTCTGCATCCGCATAGGTATAGGTATCCGAGTCGACGGGGGAATCTGGCATTCCATCTGCTTTTTTCCGGTTCTTTTTTCTATGTTTGAAGGCAATGAAAACATCATGTCCTTGCCGAGATAGACCAACTGTTCTCGCCATGTCTGACAACTTCCAATCTCCATCCAATGAAATAATCACAGTCCGCTCAGATTCCGCTGTTGATCCAGCAAGAGCCTTGGCGATTGAAGGGGCATCCGTCAGGCCGCTGTGTTCGATGACCTCTGCACCTGCTGCCGCTGCCAGCTCGGCTGTTTCTGCATCACCATCTAGATTGAGAATGGTCACACGATCTGCAAAGTCTTGTGCCCGAACAACAGCCGAAGCGATACGCAGCGCTTGTTCGCGGGCCACCAATACAATCCTCATCGATTCCCGTTTGTGCCGTGTACCGATGAATGATTCGGTCAAAGGGTGCCTTGAAAGACCAGTCTCACAGACGGATGGTTATGCGCGTTGTTGTTGTCATGCCTGCGCGCAATGAAGAAGTATTAATTTCAGATAGTATCACTTCGGTTCCAAAACTTGTCGATTGGATTATTGTTATCGATGATGGTTCAACGGACAATACAAAACAGGTTTCGGAAACTGCACTGGGGATTCGAGGTGAAGTGATTTCCACAGAGGGATTGGGTGTCGGTGGCGCCATCGAAGTTGGAAGTAAGCAGGCCCTTACCAAATATGGGTCGGAATGTGTCATTGTCGTGATGGCTGGTGATGGACAGATGGACCCTGCTGATTTACCGATACTCACCAAACCCGTTACTGAAGGGCGCGCGGACCATGTCAAAGGAAATCGCTGGTTGCATCCAGATGGCCCAAATGGGATGCCACTAATTCGGCGGTTGGGGACATGGTGGTTGTCCCGATTGACATCGCTTGCATCAGGTATCCAGATCCGTGATTCCCAATGTGGGTACACTGCAACATCTGGGCTCATGGTCGAAAATTGGGATTGGGAACATACTTGGCAGGGCTATGGTTATCCAAATTGGTGGTTGATGGAAGCAGGACGACGTGGTTTCAGAATTCAAGAAGTACCAGTTAGATCAATTTACGGCACTGAAAAATCTGGGATTCAAATCATTAAATTTTTTGCAAGCGTCAGTTGGATGTTATGGAAAGGAATTTGGCGAAGGGGGCTCGATTGGTACGTTCTCGGAAAGGAAACTTCTGTTTGGCTCAGAATTACTGCCACCTTACTTTGGTTTGGTGGCTGGGGTTCTCTACTACTCTCAATACAGCTGCCACTACTCTTGATTGTACCACCCATAAGCTTCCTTCTTCTCACCACGCTCGACAACAAGGAATCAAAACGGAGGCGGGGGTGCGTAAAGACATGAGTGATGTGCAAGAGGTCCGTTCAATGTGGAGATGGATCATGGGATCTGCACTGTTGGCGAGTATGTGCTGCTTTCCGAGCGTCCTGCTGGTTGGCCTTGGCCTTATGACCGTCGGTGCAGGGGATGCGTTGTCAAACAATCTCTACTTCGGTCCAGCACGATGGTTTCTCTATGCCCTTACGGTAGTCATAATGGGGTGGGGTCTATATCGTCACTTCCAAAATCAAGGGATTTGCACATTAGATCAAGCAAAAAGGCAAAGAAAGAAGATTTTCAATACGGTGATTCTCGTCGCAATCGTGACATTTGTGATTTATTTTTTCTGGAACTACATCATTCTTGAATTGGCTGGAATTGCTGTTGGTTTACCATGGGAAGAATCTGCATTCTGGAGGTGAGTGAATGAGTTGTGAGACGATTTCGTGTAAATCCGCCAGTCCCTTCGAAATCCATCACATCCTGACCGGTTTGGATAAATGCCCTGAAACTATGGTAGAGAGTGAATTGTTTATTCCACAAGGCGAAGGGCCGTTTGGATGCGTGATTGCCCTTCACGGCAGCAACGGTTGGGCAAATCATCATCAAGATCACATCGATGGCTGGCTCGATGCCGGGCTCGCAGTTTGCAAGGTTAATTCATTCACCTCAAGGGGAATCGATTCGACGGTTGACGACCAACTCTCTGTGACATATGCAATGATGCTTGTTGACGTCTTTAGAACACGTTCTGTGTTGGCACAAGACCCTAGGATTGGCAAGATTGGTATTGCAGGCTGGAGCCTTGGCGGAACGGTTGCTCTGTACTCAGCATGGTCTCCGATTATCGAAATTCTAGGAGGCCCATTCGATGCTCAATTGCCATTCTACCCCGCGGCTCATATCCGTCCCGAGGTTCAGAAATGGTCAGACTCACCGATTTTGATTCTGCATGGGGATGCGGACGATTGGACCCCTCTTCATCTGGTCGAAGCACTAATGCCTCAGCTCCCCAATGCAACTTTGCAGGTTTATCCAGGCGCGCACCACTCTTTTGATGGTGAAAAAGAATTAACTTTGATCCCAAAGGCAGTTCGCTTAAGGAAACGAACGATCAGAATAGACAAAAACTGGAATATGTCAGGTGAATTATTTCTTGGTATTCGATTACCTCTGAACCAGCGCTGGCAACGTAGATGGGTTATCCGAATTTTACGAAACAGAGGAGCCCATGTGGAAGGTAACCCTGCAGCGCGTGCTGATTCGCTGGAACGGTCAAAGCAATTTCTGATCGACACAATCGGCAATTAAGTGGACCCGCTCAGATTCGAACTGAGGTCTGATGCTCCCAAAGCATCGAGCATAGCCAAGCTAACCCACGGGTCCAGTAATGGTGCCGCGTCGCTCACCAAACATGAACATTCTCATGTGCATTTCCAGCGATTAGGTCCATCTCGAAGTAATTCACCTTCGGCACAGGCATGTTCTGCAAAGACTTCTGCACCGATATTTGAATTGACTTTTCGAAGCACAATTTGTAGAGATTCAAGTGTCACCACACCACTTCCGTCAGCCGCCGTGGTAAGGATGTACTGGCCATCTACTGGCCCACTGCTGGCCATTGCTGGTGTTTGATTCTGTTTGTTCAACAAGGTGGATAATTGATCCCGAATTTCGGGTGGGACATTTGCCACAGAGACAGCATCACTGGCTTCGTTAGCATTCATGTGCCGCGAAAGAATTTTCGCTTCGGAATGGTTACAATGTGGGCATTGCAAATTTTTAGCACTTCGTGGTTTTCCAAATGCTCTTTCACAAGACTGGCACAATAGCACGAGCCATGTGGGTTCCATAGAATCTGAAGAAAAGCGACGGTTGTTGAAGACTGCGCTCAAAACCCAAAGTCGCTCTTGCCGCTTCCACTGAGTCCTGCTGGACCTCCGAGACCACCACCGATACTTGAAACTCCAAGATTCCTAGAACGTGTAGGGCCACTTGAATCACCAAGGTTGAGGCTGTTGGGAAGTATGAGTGCGGCGAGCACAACACCGTGATACCCATCTTGGGCTTCGATTTCATCGACCGCACATTCAAACATGGATTTCCCATCTTCATCCTTGCGGAATTCCAAATCTCGGTTGCCAAGTTTACGCTGTAAATTTAGACGAAGTTTAGATTCACATTCTTCCATCGACCCTGGGTGTGAAAGGGTGGAAACTATTGCACATTCATCTCCTTCAGGAGTGGTACACAGAGCCCATGCCACTCCGGCAGACGCAATTCCTGAACCCTGAACTGTCGCTTTGGATAAATGGCATTCAACAAGTGTACCCATCGGTAAATCCTGTGGAGTCCCTGGCTCAAAACCCATCGGTAGCATCGCACCCTCTCCACGGATTAAGCGCGCATCTCCCAAACCGAGTTCGACCAGAGCTTGATCCATAGCGTGTTCATCATTTTCACCGAATGGGGCGACAGCGGTCATCAACCAACCAGCCAAGCCTCCACCTCGGCGAGGTGCTGACTTCCGCTGATTGCGCGAACCCGAAGAGGTTCCGATGTTGAAGTCCATGAAGCGCCGAGGAGCGTTGAGTTCATCAAAGGCAGGGTAGACCGGGTTGCATGGCCAACCCCCGCGCGAATGTTCTCGGTGTGACTTTTGCCATGCTCGCGTTGGCTTCGGCGCTGCTGATTAGCAACGAGGGCGCGGTGAGCGCCAATGCTTGGGCGTTACTAGCGCTATCTGGAGTTTTTGCCGCCGCTTCAGTCATGGCATTCTTCCAGGAACAAGAGGGTGACGCGCACCTAGGTGGGCAAGCAAACCAACCCGCACTGGGACATCAGACAGAGGTACAGGCATTGCCTGATCCTGCTGAAAATGGATTCGACATTCCTGTCGTCTAAAGCAACCTAATCGTTTCCAGGTTCTTTGGAGCGAAAGTACGAACACGATAGGTACTCGCTAAATCTTTCCTGAATTCGGCACATGTATGAGGATCACCATGGTGGCATATGATGGTTTTTGGTTTTGGATTCATCGCCTTAACGTAATCCATTAGTTGGCGTCGATCACTGTGGCCACTAAATCCATCAATGGTAATCAAATCGCAATTAATGCTGACCATGTGGGTTTGGCCACCATCATTGATGGGAACCTCTGCAAATCCTTTCTGTAGTCGGCGACCCAATGTCCCATCAGCCTGATAACCAACAAAACAGAGTGTGTTATTGGGTTCAGGAGCCCAGTTCTTGAAGTACTCAACAATCGGGCCACCCGTCATCATACCAGAAGTTGCCAACACAATACAAGGGCTAGGATCGAGTAAAATACTCTCTCGCTGTTCACGGCCACTTACTTTACGGAACCAGGTGGAATTGAATGGGTTTTCGTCTCCACCTTTGAGAACCTGCTTTCGAAGATCCCGATTCAATGCTTCCGGGTGACTTGCATGAATGGCGGTCGCTTCAGTAATCATTCCATCCAACCAAACAGTAACTGGTTCACATTTCCCCGACTTGAATAATTGATCGATGGCAATCATAACCTCTTGAGAACGTCCGACTGCGAATACAGGGCAGAAGATTTTACCCTTTCTACTCAGAGCCCTTTTAATCAAATCTTGCAACTCTTGGGTCGCCTCTTGACGTGTGGGTTGGAAATCTTTCGCACCACCGTAAGTCGATTCGATGATGAGGGTCTCAACCCTTGGGAATCTGACAGCAGCAGCATCATGAAGCCATGATTTTTCATACTTGATGTCTCCGCTGAATACAATGTTATGCTTACCTTCACCAATATGCATGTGTAGAGATGATGAACCTAGAATATGTCCTGCATTGTACATCGTCAGTTTGATGTCTGGTGCGATATCGATTGTCTTGCCCCACTCCACATCAACAATATGTTTGATCATCTCTTGAACATCTCCCAATCCATACGGTGGGGGATTGCCCTCAGCTGCTGCGACCTTGATGTAGTCACTTTGTAGCAATACCATCAAATCGCGGGTCGGCGGTGTGCAGTAGATTGGTCCACGATATCCATACTTGTACATTACAGGCAATTGCCCAATGTGATCGATGTGCGCATGCGTAATGACAATGGCATCTAGATTTTCAAATGGCATCAATTCTGGTGCAGTGAAGTATGGAGCTATTTCATTGAGATTATTCGTAGGTTTAGCACCAACATCAACGACGATTTTAGATTCGTTTGTCGTAATCAAATGCATGGCACGACCTACTTCGCGATAGGAACCGAGTGCGGTCAATCGACACCACACTTCACCTGGACGCTGTGGCCGATAAATTCGGGTGCCAAATTTACGCAACAATGCCTTGCGATCTTCGGCGAATTCTTGACGGTATTTTCGAATATTATGCATGGTCCGACTTTCTACAGCGGCATACCGCTCCGTACGAATAATCCAACCAATTTCATCCCGGATCCCTCGAATGGTCGCACCTTTTGGCCCAACTGCCACCCCTGGGTCATTGCAGACGATTGTGCACTCACAGATGGCAGCGTCGAAATATACACGCTTCAGACCAGCTTCGTCGGGAAGCATCTCGATAATCTTAGCTTCAGCTTCCTTAGAATCCATCAAAATATCTGACGATGGACGAATTTCAATCCGGCGCTTGATTGTCTTGGCGATTTTGCTCGCCAAACTATCCGTCCCAGAGAATACCTCCGGTACAGATGTGACGATAGCGATACTTGCCGCTTCAAGATCGACCTCATAATCGATATCAGATGGTACCATACTTTCAATTTTCTTTTTCACTTGTTGGAATGTCATTCGCATGACTCAACCTCCTTTCGGCCCGGGACACACTGCATCACAATACCATCCACAGGATGGGTGCGAGGACGGCGCGTGCGCCGGGAATTGGATTAGCACAACTTGAGGAGTGCTTCGAGTTCTGCAGCATCGAGAGTGCGATATCCTGCTTTCTGCGAAATGACTGCGAGGTCCATGCCATTGCCACTTGCGGCATCGCGCTGAGCACTTGCCAGAAGGGCTTTGGCGGCCACTTTGAGTGCCTCTTTCTCAGTCATACCTGATTTGAATTGATCTTCCAATACACCATACATATACGGCGAACCTGAACCGGTTGCGCAGTATTCATCGGGAATTGAACCACCAGCGGAATCAATCGAATAGACGCTGCCGCCGGTATCGTCAACACCTGCGATAAGTAACTGAACCCAATGAGGACGGCCGACGAGGATGTTTGCAGTCATTGTAGCTGCACCCTTCACGGTCATCAGTTGTCCGCGCGTGAGTTCAAACAAACTCATTTCAGCGGCTAGAGTCCGGGATAGTGATTGTGCATGCCCTACAAGGCCAGCAGTAGTGAGGGCAAGATTGTCTGCAATCTTGAACAACTTCTGGACACTCTTGTTAGCAACGAAATGGCCCATGGTCGCCCGATGGTCCGCACCGACAACGACACCACCATCGAAACAAATCCCAATCGTACTCGTACCAGTCTTTACTGCTGCCATATCTGCATTCATATCAATATCCTCCAAGAATCGCGAAATGCGCTTCGGGGGTAATGTCGCCAGAAGAGGGGCCCTTTTGAATCCCTCGTCTGCTGCCCCCTGGTCACACCTCGAACCGTCTGGGGTCGCGGCGGTTCTTGAACCTATGAAGTCAAATGGGTCCGAGGATTGAAGGATTGTCACCGTTCAGAGACCCCCATGGAGGAGGGGGATGCGCCCAGATGGATGAATATGCCATCCATCGATGAAGCACAGCCAGAACTGGTCACTCCGGTGCAAGCATACCACGATTTGGGGGATCTTTACCCGGATGCGCCCACCCCCTTGGTACGCGGGGAAGTCATCATCCACCGAGCGGTTTTACAGGACTCATCTGGAATTGAAACACTGTTTGATTGGGTTGCTGCCGGAGATGTGGCGATTGTTGAACTGAAACGGTTGATTCATCGCGAGGTTGAATTCGCCAATTGTGTTTCACGATTGCAGGAATTGATCGAAGGCGATTTGGGGGGTGTACTCGTCCAAGTTGGTGATGATCGACTGATTTTGCTCCCAACTGGGTTCGCGGCTGTCAAGGGCATTGAAAATGAAGTGTTCGCGCCTGACGCATAGTTTCAAACATCATGCAGGGGGACAGTGTTGTATGGAGAGTACAATCGATGTTTCCTGCGTTATTTGTGGATCTAATGCCGGTATCTCCCTGCTTGCACATACAGAAGAAATTGCATACTTCGGTGAGCATACTCAGGTGACTCTGACCTGTCAGGGTTGTGGGTGGCGCCAAACCGATTTTATCCCCGCAGAAGCCCGGGAGGGTTCTTGCCAAATCTATCATATCGATTCGGTTGATGATTTACAGATTCGGATTATTCGAGGTTCGGCCTGCACGGTTCGCTTGATTGAACTTGATCTAGAGGTCCGCCCAGGTTCACATTCAACAGGTTATGTATCTAATATCGAAGGCGTCCTGAATCGTTTCCAGGAAGTTATCGACATGGTTGGCCGTCAAGCCGCCGTTGAAAGCAATGATGAGGCAATTTCCGAATTGACAAAAATGACTGAGGCGATGTTGGAGATTCGCGAAGGACAGCGGGGGGCGACCCTTGAGTTCCTCGACCCGCATGGCCACTCAATGATTCTCAATGAAAATGTCAAATCGCGGCCGCTAACGCAGGCTGAGTTCGACGACCTACCCGTTGGACCTGCCGCTGGTCTGATGGAAGCGGGGGCAGCACAATCCCGTGCTGGTCCAATTACAGAGGAGGAGTGAAACATGCGGCCTGCGATTCAGGTTTTCTCCGAGTGGGCAAAAATCGGCAAAGATTTAGGCATGGAAAACGGACATGCTCCGGCTGTGAGTGAAATTCTAGCTGCGGCATTTGAGGAAATGGATAGTGGGAATTTTCTCGCAATCGATGCCGGTTGTGGGAACGGTTGGGTTGTACGGATGCTGTCCGCAATGGAAAACTGTGAATCCATCATTGGTATCGATGGAGCTGATGAGATGATTGCGAGGGCGAATGAAATCGATTCTGAGGGCACATACATCTGTGCTGATTTACAATCTTGGTCACCGGCAGAACCAGTGGACTTGGTTCATTCCATGGAGGTCCTCTACTACTTAGATAACATTCCTGCTTTCCTTGAATCCGTGAGTGGGAATTGGCTGCGGGGTGGAGGAATATTTGCGTTTGGGATTGATCACTACAAGGAGAATGAAGCATGCCATGGTTGGTCGGAAAAAGTCGGGACACATATGGCCATGTTCAGTGAATCTGAATGGCGCGAGATGGTTGAAGCAGGGGGCTTTCGGGTTTTACGAATGTTCAGGGCCAACCAAAGTGAAGAATGGGCAGGCACGTTAACCATTATTGCACAGAATGGCTGAATCAATGGGGAATAACTTCGAACAAAATTGCGAAGTAATGAGTGGTACTTCCAGCGAGCACAAACATATGCCAGATGGCATGGTTGAATGGGATTCGTTCCCACAGATAGAAACCAACCCCTATTGAATAGAAAATGCCCCCGAGAATCACTAGACTCAAACCACCCCACCCCATTGAATCAAACAGTGGTTTGATTCCAATGATAGCCAGCCACCCCATGATGAGATAAGGGGCAACTGAGACATAGTCCGGGACACGTACATTCACGATTCTGAGGGTGATTCCGACCACAGCGCAACCCCATATTAGAACAAAGTAAGTCCAACCAATCCAACCACGTAAATTCACTAGGACGAAGGGTGTATAAGATCCAGCAATCAACAGATAAATTCCAATATGATCTGCAATTCTCATTCGATGCTTGAATTCAAGATTTGTAGAGGCGTGGTATAGGCTAGAGCAAAGATAACAAGTAATCATACACAGACCAAATGTGAGGCTAGACCATATTTTCCAAGGATCGTCTGTAAGATTCGCCTCTATCATGAGGAAGTAAAGGCCAATCGCTGCGAGAATGACCCCCAGAACATGGGTGATGACATTCGCAATCTCTTCTTTGGGAGGGTAAGGCGATATGTGCAATTTATGCAGTATTTCCTCCATCTACAATTCCTCATGAGACAATAAATCTCAATTCCACATCCGATAATCTTAATCAATTCTCAGTATATTCTGTGACACGAATTCCCATCCCACCACGCTTTGACGGGCGTTGCATAATACGATCCAACTTCTTATGGAATTCGGCTTCCAAATCAACTTCCATAGCCAATGCATTTCCAAGGGTCAAGATGAAGACATCAGCCAATTCTTCAGCGGCTTCTTCCTTTGGTTTACCCTTGGTGATGGCTGCAGATAATTCACCCAACTCTTCGATAACCAAAGCGAGTCGATAACCCATATCATGGCCATTGTTTTCCGGGTTGGCAAAATCATGTTTAAGATGAAAGCGGGCAACACGGCCCATCATCGTCAGCCATGAGCCGTCAGGTTCCTCTGAAATGTCTACTTCGCCCCACTCATTGACATCAACTGGTCTCGTCATATTAGTTCGGTCTATGAACGAGGCCGATGAACCTACTGTGCATCAGCAATCGCGAGAATTGCAGCCCAAACACGCATCCGCATGGATGCTGCGAGGTATTCCACGCTGTGGTGGTCGACGGGTGCGAGTGCATCAGATGGATCCTTTCCTGCAGCCCAATTGCTTGAGAGAAGAAGGCCTACATGGCGTACATCTTTTTCGGACATGCAACGTGCTTCCCCACCAATGGTCATGTTCACACAGGTTGCTCCAAGACGATGGTAGGCTTCGACATCGGCTCTACTTTCAAATTGCGGCCCACTAGCTTGACCAACAATTTGCCTGTATGCATTGGTTCCAGCGCCATCTTGCGACTTCAGCACACCTGCTGCAATTGTAGACAAAAATGGATCGAACATTTCCGTTCGATTAACATGGACTGCTGAAGAATCATGGAATGTCCAAATCGTTCCTGAAATGTCGAGTAAATCATCGGCAACACCGACCACACCAGGTGGGAAGTCGGTATCCATCGAGCCCACGCACCAGACACTGATGACTGCGGCTGGATCAAACGATGTTGCGGCGTGTACATTCGCTCGGTGCTCAATGCTGTGTGGTGGGTTCACTTGTCCATCTGGACTGTGGTGCCGGTAAATGAAGAGAATTTCATGCCCACCGATGTGGACCAGTGTACACGGAACTTCACCCCATGGTGTGTCGGAGCGAAATGTTTCAACTTCAGCTCCATCTGTAGATGTTGCCAACTCGGTCATCCCTGTGCCGCACAGCACTGTGAGACGGGCCATGTGGCCTCACCTACTCCATCAAGCGGGCGATTAACTCGGCTTTCTTGCCAGAGACGGGCTTGCCAGCTGCCTTCAGAAGTTCCTTGAGTTCAGCGACCTTCATAGATGCATAATCAGGTGCATCCTCGGCCACTCCGGTTTCCTCAACGACTTCTGCTTCGGCGTCAGTATCGTCATCTGGTGAATCCCCCGAATCATCCGCAGCCGCTTCTGCTGCTGCCAAAACATCAGGTGTCTCGTCATCAGATTCATCATCTTCCATTGCGGCTTCAAGAGCGGCTTTCTTGGCAGCGGACACACGTGATTCATCCTCGCGAATTTCATCGAGTGTGGGGCCATCTTCTGAGACGACTCCATCTTGTACAAGTTGGCTCTTTCGAACCATGACTACCTTAACAGATACAATCTTTCGAACTGCTGCCTCAATAGATTGCTCCAATTCACCAGAGAGAATTTGCTTCTGCATAGCAATCCATGTACTACGAGCTGCTGCTTGAAGAACCACATTTCGACAAGCCTCGCGCATGGCTTTCTTTTGGCTAGTCTTGACACGGCCTTGAGTAATCATGAATGGTTTGATCCGTACATAGTAGCCGTCTTCAGTAATCGCATCGATGACATCGTCAATTTTACCTCGATAGCGGCGTACTTGCCGACGTACGTGATCTTTGAGGACTTCGTGACCAACAAATTGTGTGACCGCATCTTGGCCTACGACTTCAGTCACACGAAATTTGAGTTTTACGTGCAACTTACTGAAATCACCATCGACTTCTTGCTGTGTGATTTCATACATACGGCCAATCAGGAGTTCGTCTTCTTCGCCAAGGGTTTCACCGATGACCTTGAAATGCCAAGGTTGCCGAGGCGCCCGGATGGTGTACCATCTTTTTGCCTTCCACTTATCTTTCTGCTTTCGTGCTTCTGCGCGTGATGCTGCACCCTTACTGGCCATAATGTTCATCTCCTGATTGTCGCGGGGGCTACCCCACTAGCGAGCCGCCGACCTGCCCCGAGTATTTGAACGCCATCCATCGACCCCGTAGGGGTCATAGACCGAACACCCCACGCATCTATTGTGGCTGTACACAACATAACATGGAACGCCACCTCCAGTGGTGTCGGTTCGACCACCGGAATAGAGGCTGCCCTTAATTGGCTCACGGGCGGTGAGGCTGAGATTACACGGGAGAAAGTAAAATCCTACCATGGTGCAAGAATGACGATGTTACGAGCCCATATTCAACAAAAAAGAGCGGCCAAACATAGCATCTGTCATTTGGGTTCAGAATTTCTCAACAAATTATCCCAATCCGCTGATCTTGAAAGTCGTATTGACGAACAGAATACCCTCCACATTCGGCTAAGTATATCTTCACTAATACGTGGTTCTATAGAATTTTCGAGAGGTATGGAGGAACAAGTCAAAGGTAGAATTAAACTGGAAGTCTATCCAGGTCAAGATGCCATTGAGAATGCTAGAGTGATGTTGACAACCTCAGCCAACAAAGCACAAGCCGAGGGGTTGCCTGTTGAATTTGACCCCGAAAATGTTTGATTCAGGCTGGCCTGATTACAAGGATTCATATTGGTATGGCGGGCCACAGTGAAACATGACCCACGTTGTCACTTCAGCATGTGTGAACCACAAGTACCAGGATTGTGTAGCTGTATGCCCCGTAGAAGCCTTTAGAGAACTCCCAACTTACCTTGTAATCGACCCCGATGAATGCATTGATTGTGGTGCGTGTATCGCGGAATGCCCGGTTGAAGCGATTTTTGCAGATACTGATGTACCTGCTGATCAAGAGGAATGGATTGAGCGAAACGAGACTGAATGTGTAGATGCTGAGATTGCTGAAGGCGATTCGCCCATTTTAGCGGACGACTAGGACTCTGACGAAAGTTCTAATGTGCGAGAACGGTCGAACGGCTGATTGGTATGGCAATTGACCTCTCTCAAATGCGCAAGGGTACTGAGTTACTCAAGCGAGGCTTTGCACAAATGCAAGAAGGTGGCGTCATCATGGACGTCGTGACGCCAGAACAAGCACACATTGCAGAAGATGCTGGCGCCACCAGTGTAATGGCGCTCGAACGTGTTCCTGCCGATATTCGTGCCGATGGGGGTGTCGCCAGAATGAGTCACCCTGACCTCATCAATGGAATTATTGAAACAACCAGTATTCCAGTGATGGCAAAGGCACGTATTGGCCATGATGAAGAAGCCCGGGTTCTCGAAGCATTGGGTGTTGATATGGTCGACGAATCAGAGGTTTTGACACCAGCTGACCCCTTCTACCATATTGCAAAGGACGATTTTACAATCCCATTTGTTTGCGGTTGTACAAACCTCGGGGAAGCGGTTCGACGTGTGGTGGAGGGTGCTGCAATGATCCGAACTAAGGGCGAAGCGGGAACTGGGAATGTTGTCGCTGCTGTTCAGCATGCTCGACTTGTGGCCGCTGAAGTCAACCTAATCCAGCGTTCCACTTCACAAGAATTTGAAACGATTGCTTCGACGATAAGTGATGGTTTTCGACGTCTTGAAACTGCTTCAGAACATCATTTGACCGTCATAGATACACCTTTTGGCTCGCTCAATGATGTACACGCAGGTGTGCTAGAAATTCTCAGTGAGGTTCGCGAAATGGGGCGCTTACCCGTCGTCACATTCTCAGCAGGCGGTATTGCAACTCCAGCGGATGCCGCACTATTGATGCGCCACGGTATGGATGGTGTTTTCGTCGGTTCTGGAATATTCAAATCAGAAAATCCAGTCACAACAGCAGAAGCAATTGTCATGGCAACACATCACTTTGAGGATGCTGCTAAAATTGCTGAAGCTAGTACAATGATGGCGGGGCGCGCCATGGATGGTCTAGAAATCGAAACATTAGATGTTCGAATGGATCAGCGTGGCTGGTAATCATTCAAGTGGATTTGAGATTCCATCTTCACCGAGTACCCATTTTAGGCATTTGACGACACCTTGGAGTGCCTTGTAGTTACGTGCGGCTTCTTTCATACCTTCACGGTCCCCCTCTTCACTGCACGTTTTAAACCAATCCTGCCACTCAAAAACACGTTCCTCAGCAATCTCAAGCATTCGCTCAATCTCATCCCATGAACGATCATATGATCGGTGCGGGCCTGAAAACTGCGTCATAACACCGCGGCGGTATCCGGTTGTATTTGAGTATGCGCCCGGACGTAAATCCAACTCATCACTCATCACGAGATTTGGAACGACCTCTGTTCCCTCGTGCGGCACTACTACGGCGCATGTTGGCTTTGCGGGAGGAGCGACCATCGTTGCGCGCATTGGCATTAGTGCCTGTTTCACTACCACCCAAGCTAATGGATGTACCTGCGAGAAGAGATTGTGTCAATGAACCTGCGAGTTTGTCATCTTTGTCTGGTGTCTTTAGGGCCTTGCGAACCGATTCATTGTGGTCATCAATCCAAGATTGTGCTTCAAGTCGTTCTTGCTTGAGTTTGTCGCGGATTTGATTGACCTGTTCTAACATTGAAACTACCTCCGCGTGGACTTCGTCTGCTTGTTTCCGGCATTCAAGGAATGCTTCATGCAATCGGTCTCCTTCTGCTTTCTTGAAATCACGTTCTTCAAAAAGTGGCTTTATCGTTTCCCATAATTTATCGGCTTCTTCGTGGAATTCCACCATGGCTGCATGCTCAGAGTCTGCCTCTAGCTTGAGTTCCTGTATGCTACCCTCGATATTGTCAAGATCAATCTTGATACGCATGGCATCTTCGACCAACGGTTCCAACTCTTTTTTCCGATTAGAGTGTTTTTTAATCAATTTGAGAACCTTGTTCTCCTTGTCAAGTGATACAGAACCATCTATCTCGAGCATGGTTTCGAGTTTGTCAATTTGCGATTGAATCTCACTCAATTCAAGAATGGGGGACTTCTTACCCTTTTCGCCGCGTGAGTTCTTGGCTCGGCCTATCAATTCCCGCACTTGTTGCTGGATTGCATCACGCCTAGCTTGGTGAGCCTTTGCCTTGTTTCGAATCTCTTTGTTTTCAGACAATTTCAAATCAATTTCATCACGGAGTTTCTTGTACTCTTTCTGGATGGCATTCCGCGAATCCGCATTGCGCTTACCGGCTTCATTGTGCTGCTGGCGAAAGTCTCGCAGGCGACGGAGTTTGGCCTCCATTGACTTCAATTGATCACGAAGGTCAGCATCACTGCCGCTAGCCTCCGTTGATTCGGTCATATACCGCCGACCCCCCTTTCCCATTTGAAGCGCACGATGTACTCAATGCGGGAATCTTACAGGGCTGCTAACGATGCAACCCATGGAACGATGCGGTACAGAGCCGCAAGGATTCCAGCCCCCACTGCCACCATACCCGCTCGAAGTCGAATTCGTTCTTGCAATTTAGGACGGACCTGGACGGCGATAACCTTCCCACCGAGTAAGTTTCCATCGGTATCTTCTAGCCTCACGGTGACTGTGGACTCGCCGTCATGTTGGGGGAGTAAGGTTTGCCAAATCACCACCCCATGGTCCATCATTCTAGCCAGAACATCGTGCACATCATCAGTTGTGTTGGAACGCATTGGAAGATGGGCATCAATCCCCTTTAGCGCTGTACTAGATTCGAGGGTGAGTGTGAAGGAACTCTCATGGGGCTGGAAATCGGGGGTTTGGATTTTAATCACAATCTTCCGGCCTTCACCACCGCTATTGTGCAAATAAGCGAATAGATGTCCAGATCCACTGACGATATTTTGCATATCAACATCAAAGTGGAGTGGGTCTGCTCGAAGCGATTCAATATCACCTGACAAATCGTACTGTAGGCGTGAAAGCATTCGGAAAAATGGTGCGCATTTCTTCCTTATGTGCAAAAACAGATTGGCCCAAGTTTCTTCATCGAACCAATCATTTTCGAATAACTCAGAAAGTCTGTCTAATCGAAAGTAGTATTCCATTGATTGGCGGACTTGTCGATTGGTGAGTTCCCCTTGGGCTTCCAGGTATCGCATATGCAACAGATGTTCAATCGCTGAATGGATGTCTTTCCCAGGTTGTAATCCATCGCGAAGGGATTGGATGTGTGCATCGAACCGGGCACGAAGAACGGGGTCCATCCAAGTGGTTAAGATTTCAGTAAATACGCGATTTGGACAAGATGGGTGGAGGGGGGGTTCGTATGCATCCAATAACCCCCACCTTTCGACTGTGTTGTGGTGTTTCCCTCCTCGCAATAAATCCAGCCCAATAGCAGCGAAAGTCCCCCCGATTGCCAATCCAACCAATACGCCACCCGCTTCGGTAAGGCCACCTTCTAATGTTGCAGCCAACTGGGCGAATGCGGCGAGCATCACAATGGTAAGAACCCCTGAAACTCGAGCCACGGCCATGCGCGTTACATCATTAATGGCTTCATACCCATGTAGACTCTCAAAAGGACGCCCGCGCAGCATGAAGGATTTACCCTCTGCGAGGAAAACCTTGCGGGAAGTTTTGTGTAATGCTCGAACGACAAGGAGGGAAACAACCCATGCGAGGAGGATAATCGTTGCCAGAAGACCCGAAACAATACTCAATGTCGCATCGGGAAATCCCGATTCTACACTCGACACCCACCAATCGGGGGAACCTTCAGCAAAACGACGGCTCACCAACTGTAGGGCAAGGGCGAAAAAAGGCAATGTAAGGGAAAGATGGATTCCACTTGACAAAAATAAACGGTCGATTCGGAGCAAGTGCTGTTCCCGACTTCGTAATATTCTCATTCGTTTCTCAACCGCGTCAATGTCCGAAAGTGTAGGACCATTACCTGGAGGGTTTTGGGTTGCCAAAATTGCTTCTTCTGTGGAAAGGACATCATCGGATGGGATGAGTAAATCGAGAGCTGCCTCTGTCGAGATTTGCTCAGTCGCCATACGTGCCCGTATCCTAGCGTGCATAAGGCCGTTACGCCAACAATACATCAGACGGTTCGAATCAATATCTGACTGGCAAGTTCCGGAGCAATCACCATCACCTTGCCATTGATTGAAAATCCAACATCTGTAGATTGTATTACTGAACCAACCGTAACGCCAAGACCATTCACTGTTCTGATGTCTGTACCTTCTAGAACCATCAATTCAACTTCCCCTAATCGACCCTCAGGCAAGGCATGGAGTGGTAGCAGCATGGAATCCGTCACCGGTTCAATATGTCTGGAAATGGTGGGGATAATCTCACCCCCAGGGGTTTTTTCAGGGTATCCCAACAATCGATCGATGGCAGATTCTAGGTCATCATTCAGTGCATGTTCAAGACGGCAGGCCGCTGCTTTCACATCACCCTTGTAATCAATCATTCGAACCAAAAATACCTCCATCAAGCATTCTCTGCGCTTGATACTAGCAGCAGCAGCAAGCCCTTGTTCGGTTAATGTCGATCCACGATATGGGATGTGATACAAGATTCCTTTTCCCGCCAAACGTTGAATCATCTCACTACTCGATGCTTGGCTGACACCCATTTCTGCGGCGATTCGACTGTTTCGAATTGGTTTTTGTGGATCTTCAGAATAAAATTCGTACAGTTTTTTGAGGTACATCTCCTCAAATTCTTTAATCGGGTCGTCCAAAATGATCACTCCTGTAAAGCACGGAATTCACATTTGCATGCAGGGCAACGTGCTCTAATTGGTCGTCGGTCATATGGGACCTTTAGCTTCTGTTCACAATCGGGGCAGCGTATGACATCATCATTGGATGTAGATGTCTTTTCGGCTATAGTGACTGGTGTGGGTTCAGATTCAGCCAACTGTTTTTCAGATTCAACTGTCTCTTCAAATTCCTCATCAACATCACGTGGTTCAGGTACTTCTTCCAGAGTAGGTTCGACCGGGAAGGTTTGCGCACAGGCTGGACAGCGTGCAGACCCACTGTATGACGCTGGGACTCTGAGTCGCTGATCACAAGCTGGGCAAGCAACCTCGACCTTTTCAATAACCGCTTTTTCCAGTTTTTTCTTCGGTTTCGCAACTCGCTCACCACGCTCTCGGCGTGAAAGTAGTGGCTCACCTGCGCGGGCGCGCATGACCGTACGGGTGACAAGTCCAATGAACAAACCAGCAAATAAACCATACACAATTGACATCCAATCAAGAGTCGCTTCAGCTTCTGTGGTATCGTCTACTTGGGAAAGGAAAGAGGCGGTTCCAGTCGAATCTGCGTGGGACGTGTGCCAAATCAAACGTATATCAACAACAGAACCTTCTGGCCATTCTGCCAAATTGATTGTTCCGGAAAAATTCTCACCAGCGGCAACTTCACTAACTGTGTAGGCACCGGATTGAGGCCACAATATTTGTCCATCTTGTTTGGTATCAATAAGTATGATATCTCCGACTAATGTATCTGCATTACCGTCATTAATCAGTGAATAGGAAATTGTTGCTGGCTCGCCAGAGACTGGGGAGATGGGGTTGACAGAATGAATGATTACAGCGGGTATTGGATTCGGGCGAATCAAGCTAATCTCACCTTCAGCTAGGGTGGAAGAGGTCCACGCAACCGGTGTTAGTTCTACCCAAGCGTGAGAAGAAGATGTGGGTTGCCCTAAATTGTAGTTTAGGGTTCTCTGCCCTGGTGAAAGAAGAATCTGAGTTGAAATTTGAGTCAGACTTCCTGAGGCTTCAGTGGTACCCAACTCCAATAGCACAAATCGGCTTTCCCCCGCAGATAGCATGGTTGTTAGTTCAATGGAAAGTCCACCATCCAATGTCCAATCGATTGTAGAGATTCCTACCTCCAATGATTGCGAGGGTTGAATGTTGAGGGCGGTGGCACCAGATAAATCACTAGCTACCAAACTATCTTGACTGACGACACGCCACTCAATTTGTCGCTCCCCTGATACGCTCGTGAGATATTGGGCACCCAATTCGAGGCTACTTCCAACCTCCAGTGTCCGAGTTTCCAACGTCGACCAAGGGCCCATATTACCCCCTGTTGAATCACCCTCTCTAACTTCAAGAATACCCGTTCCAGAATAATCTCCACCATTGTGGACTAGAATTGCGAGTGGGGCCGGATCGCCAACATGGAATGGCCCACCTGATACAGTGAGGCCATCACCACCTGCCCGCATCAGGTGCCCTGCCGCCATGTCATAAACATGAGATGCTGTAATAACCGAATCAATATGAATTCGGGAATAATTCGATAAAGAACAACTTATTTCACCAGGACGGACATCCATATTGAGAATCCATGTTTGATTCAATAGTACTGGGATAGAACTAGATTCGTTCAGAATTTCCACACCAAGTGGAAAGCTACAGTATATGGTACCGTCAAATACAGATTCACCCGAATTGTTAACTGAAATAGTCCAATTTATCGAATCGCTGAGGTTCGAGTTAGCATATTCGGGTGTCATTGTTAGAATTGGGCGTGGCAATGGGGGTGGACCAATCATTAACGAAAGGGTATCAGAATCGATTACTGTCTGGCTATCCAATAAATCAATCGTGACCTGTTGAGTACCTTCAAACAATGGCCCAATGGTGAAATTAAGCGCATTGGTTGTCAAGCCGTCAATACTGATTGATTGGGTTGACAATGGGGATATCAAATCTGAAATCGTCGCATTTCCCTGCCAAGCAACATCACCAGAATTGCTAGCGGTAGCAATAACCCACACATAATCACCATCACGCAAGGTTGAATTCCCGCTCGCCTCGCCCGTGTTAGCATCAACTGGAATGGTGGACCAAACATCTGAAGATTCTATAGAAACGGTTGCAGGGGATAACTTTTGTACGAATATTTGGATCAGTGACACATTATTACCAAAGTCGACACCAACATCACCCCAGAGTTGTAATGTTAGTGTGTGTGTCCCGATTGGAACCGTAGAGATGTCGAAAATTTCAGTTGATATTTGTCCAGCAGATAGTGCAACGCTGCGGTTATCAGATGCGAGTAGGGTGTTGTTTTCAGCTGTGAATACCATTTCGATGAAACCATTTGAATTGACATCGTGAGCGACCACATCGATGCTGACATTGATGTCACCCTCCCCCACCTCTTGATCGCCGACAATATTGAAACTGGAGCCAGACAATAGCAAACCGCTTCCAGATGCTGATGCAAGGGGGGTGCAAATGGATATTAGCAGTAGGGAAACAACCCAGATGCCGCGCCCATGACCTTTGGTCATACATGTGCTTGGCCACTTACAGTTCAAGACCCTTGCCTTAATTGGGCATCTGAATCGCTGAACCTTTATGCAGAACCCGTGGTTCCGCAACTTGTTCTGCATGGATCTGACCGACCTACTCGCCCTCAAGCCGGGGGGACTTGCTGCAACAATTCTTGAGCGACGCAAATTTCTAGCGGGGGCTTTACCCGATATTGAAGTACGTATGTCCGAAGATGTCGACATATTGGCTCCTGCCGTTGAGAAATTGAGATTGGCAAGGGATGCAGGGTCAAATCGAGTTGCTGAATTGAAAAATAGGCGGAATGAAGCGCAACGAGAAGCACGCGAATTACTCCAACAAACACGTGTACTACGAGGTCAATTGGAAGAAAGTGAGGGCTTGAAAAATCTCGACCCGAAGTGGGCAAAGGAGAAACTCGAAGAGGCGCTTCAAGATATTGAGGATAAAATCGACACACATGCACTTTCACTTATTGATGAACGCCGTTTAATTGCAGAGCGGAAGGCTCTCTTGCAAAGGAATGCGGCGTGGCTGGATCAACGGCGAAAGGACAACCCGGAGATGGCAATGTATGCTGAATCAAGTAGAAAAATGCAGAAATTATTCACCCTAGCTGATAAATTGCATCAAGAAATGCTAACGCACGTAGAAAAAAACGAACCGGTTCATGCGAAATTTGTAGAAATGAATGCAGATTTACGTAATTCAATACGTCAACTCGAACGATCTCGCGCCCTAATCAAGCAATCAGAGGCAGCGATTTCGTTCTGGGAAAATACCATTCAAGATGGCTTTGAAACCTTACTCACTTCAGCAACACAGGTTGAGGCGGGAGGGAAGTCGACAATCCTTCGACGAAATGCAGAATTGCCAATCGCCACCAAACCCGACAGGGGTGAGGAAGAATGACTGAGGGTAAAGGTAAGAAAAAGCGGAGCGCATCAAAAAAGGGATTATTCGCTGATCTTGAACCTCTGTCTGATTCTGAAATTGAAGAGCGATTTTCTGCGCTAAAAGCATCAATTGAAGCCTCTGAAATGGAGCAGGTGCGAGTGAAGCAAGAACGGGATGCAGAAATCACCCTGGTCCAATCCCTGCGGGTGATTCAAGAGGCGAGTCGAGGATTCAGCAAAGAACGAAACGCCATACTTAACGAATTTCGGAAAATTCGTGGGCAGGCGAGTGCTGTGAAATCAGAACGCGATACAATCAATGAAAATGTGCCACCTCCATTGGAAATCATTGAGCAAAGATTGCTTGAAACTCATCGCCGCCTTGCAACCATACCGCATGATTTGTCAAAAATGCCAAACCGAGGTCATGAAACAAAATTATTCTCGTTCTTCTTTGAACTAAAAGTGATGCATACTCAAAAAACAAATGGAAATAATTTGCACCAGAAATACATCGAATTACTGCGGAAGCAAAAGGTGATGTTGCAACAACTCGACAAGTTGAATGATGAAAGGAAATCAGTTGCTGAAGGTGCACGTGAAGAGATTCCAAATCAAAAGGCAAACCCTAAGGAAATCCGTAAATTGAATGAAAGAATCACGGAAATGTTGGAGTCAATCAATTCGCTCCGAGCTGATATCAAGAAAATGCGTAGAGAAGCCGGGCGACTAGATGCCTATGCACGTGTGCGAAAGAAGAGTGGGAAGAGTGGAAAGAGTGGGAAAGATGGTCGGCGGAGAATTGGGCCGCGTTTGGATGATGTCAAGGCACGTGCAAGCAGTGGTGAATCATTGTCACTAGATGATTTCAATGCCTTGCTCAACAGTGGTAATCTCCTTGAATCACTTGGCACGACTGAAGAAAAAGCTCCCGCAACCAAACCAGAACCCGCAAAAAACCGCAAACGCCAAACTGGGGCAGCTCGGGGCCGCAGACGTACACTAAACCCTGAAGAAAAAGAAAAACGCCGCAGGTGATTCAGTGTCGGGACTCAATTGGATCCCAACCTCATCCCTAAATGAGTGGAACCATGAGAGATTGGAACACATTCATAAATTGATAGTTGAGACAACTGGTGAATCCTATCGAATTGATCGTCTTAGAGAACTTCCTTTAGATGAAAAATTTGGGCAGTGGGTGCTCTCAGATGGAAATTCCGATTTTGGAATCCTATGGGCTATGCGTCTGTCCAAAAGTTGCGCCCGAGTACTGGCATTTTCAATTGCTGAAAATTTGCAGGGGGGCGGGATTGGTGCAGATGGTTGGCGCCATTTTGCCTTAACCGCTAAAGCATTTGGAATTCAGTCAGTTCAACTAGAAGTTAGGCAAGATAATTACGCAGCAATTCGAATGTATCACCGCAGAGGATTACGGCCAAAAGGGTGTATATCAGGATTCTACCGGGGTCACGATGGTTGGTTGATGCTTGGGCCGCTACTTGTAGAGGCAGCGTCACAATGATGCCCTGTCATGTGCTGGCATCAGATAATGCGAACACGGCTCCTGCAAGATATACTCGACCTCGAGGGTGTGGATTGGGTCACCCTTGTTGGACCCGATGCATTGCCAATTGATTTTTTACCGAAGAAGCAGGATGTTGATTCCGCCATTGCAATGTGGGCGGAATTGGATTTTCTTGTAGAAGATACACCTACGAAAATGCTTGTACGTACAAGTGAGGCAATAATGCTTTCACACCGTGTTGACGAGGACCGGCTGCTCCTAATCCGCACTACACCCGAGGTGAATATTGGGCTATTGAGAACTACACTTGAAGATGCGGCTCAACGAATTGTTGACTTGGCCTAATCAAATAGAGGGCCAAGCAGTGAGACACCAGAACTGGTGACTTCCATGGCTTGTTTCTCCATGGAGTGCCTCACATGTCGCATTTTCTCCACCTGCAGGGTGCGAACCATTTGCCCATTCCGTCGATCAAGGCCAAGATTCAGAATTGAATCGGCCAGAAATCCCTCATTCCCCTCCAATTCAGCATGTTCCCCCGCTTGGCGCTCGGTAATCACGAAAGTGTGAAGGTTTTGGCTCCGACAAAATTCAAAGAACCGGAACATTCGTTTCCGCATTTCCTCATCGACGCTGGTTAAACTGTAAATTGCCCCTAGAGAATCAAGGACGAATACAGAAAATGCATCACCCCTTTCTCGTTTGAAATGTTCAATCATTTTCTGAGTGAATTTGAGGTAGTCCATTTCTTCGTTTTCATTTCGCAATTCGGTGAAATCAGTAATCTGGAGATTTTGTGGTAAGGTTAATCCAAGTGAATGCGAAGAACGGAGTAAACTACTCGTGGTCTCTTCAACTGTACAATACAAACCAAATCCACCAGATTGACGCAAATGATTCGAGACTAACGAAAGGCAAAATGATGATTTCATCGAACCAGGTGGTCCCGTGACGAGGGTTAGATAGGGGGGGTTGACATCGGTCGTAAGTACACGGTCCATTCCTGGCATTCCATCGATGAACATGGGACTCAAATAGGGGGATTCACGGGCGGGGTTTAATCGTTCTCTCCAAACGTGCCAGGAAAAATCGGACGCCCCCTTAGGGGGCGACGTTCAGAGAGCAGCGATTATATGGCATCGCCATTTGGCGTGGACGACTGAAGGCCTGACTGCGTCAGACCAAATGGTGATTCGAATGGATGACATCTTGCCCACGCTTACAGATCTACGAGGGATTGTTGATCGAAAAGCGACTGAAAATCGTGATGTGCGAGATGGATTAAATGGGAAAATGCGGGAGCATATAGGTACCCGTAACACATTCAACAGTGAAGTTCGCGAACTGATTTCGGAGGTTCAACACCAAAAAGGAATTCGGGATGAGTCAAATGGCGCTGTTCGAGAAGCAAAGTCAGACCGTGCAGAAAAAAATCAGATGGTCAGGGATGCCAAGGAAAAATTGCGTGAATTGTCTCCTGAAAGTGAACACAGGGGCAACCAAAACGACCGCCGTGGGCGGCGTGAAAAAGAAGACACACCTGCTTCCTTACGCCGGAAAATTGAGATTCTCGAAAATGAATTCGAAAGAAGCATACATACTGGAAAAAATGAGACGAAGGCTATGCTCAGTATGAAACAAATGAAGAGGAAACTTCGAGACATGACTGAGAAAGAAGACTCAAATGTCGAACTTAAACAAGCACGTGCGCAACTTCGTGTAGCGATTGATTCACAGGAAACTGCACATCAAATTGTTGAAAGTGCTGCACAAATTGCTCAAGAGGCTCATGATTTGATGTTGCGATTGAGTGAAGAAGTCGATAAATTACGTGAACAAGCTGATGCTAGTCAGGCGCAAGTTCGTCGGGCGAAACGCGAGGCTGATCGGGCTCATCAAACATATATTGTAAGCCTGCGATGCCTCCATTCAATCCACGATATTGTTCGAGCAAAGAATAACAAAGATGCTGGAATTGATACCGCAAAGGGCGCAACAGCCAGAGTCGAAGTGCAAGACCTCATGTCCAAACTCATGTCTGGTGAAACCTTGTCAACTGATGAGTTGATGGCCCTACAGCGTGGCGGTGGATAATCGATGATTGGTACTGATGACATTCAGTCGATTCTTGCGGATTATGATCGCCTTAAATTACGAATCGGCATGACTGCGAGCCACAGTGCTTTAGATATCTGTGATGGTGCAATAGAGGAAGGTTTTCCAACGGTTGCATATTGTCAAAAAGGTCGAGAAAAAACCTATTCTGAATATTTCAAAACAAAGCGCAATTCAGCGGGAAGAGTCGTCAGAGGCATGGTCGATAAGGCAATTGTACTGGATTCATTCAATGATGTCATGGCACCGGATTTCCAACAACAAATGAGAGACCGTAATGTGGTGTATATTCCAAACCGATCATTCACATCTTACAGCCCGATCGCGGGGATTGAGGATGATTTCCACGTCCCTTTGTTCGGAAGTAGAAACATGTTGAGGATGGAGGAGCGCACTGAAGAACAGGATTACTATTGGATTTTAGATCAGGCCGGATTACCATATCCCGAGGCCATCGAAAATCCAGAAGATATTGATTGTTTGGTGATTGTTAAATTGCATCATGCCCAGAAGAAACTAGAAAGGGGATTCTTTACCTGTGCGTCTTTTGAAGAATACACCCAAAAATCTGCAACCTTACTCAAAGAGGGAGTCATTGACCAGGCCAGCCTTGATGGTGCGCGAATTGAACGCTATGTGATTGGACCTGTATTCAATCTGAATTTCTTCTATAGCCCCCTTGCAGAAGATATGCCCAAACTTGAACTGCTTGGTGTTGATTGGCGCTTTGAATCATCTCTTGATGGTCATGTTCGTTTGCCTG
Organism: uncultured Candidatus Poseidoniales archaeon; assembly: GCA_963934015.1. GTDB lineage: Archaea > Thermoplasmatota > Poseidoniia > Poseidoniales > Thalassarchaeaceae > MGIIb-P. The sequence goes on along the minus strand of CAWVWT010000004.1, from coordinate 56,954 downwards.
CTCCACAGCAAATGTCAATGCCTGCGCATCAACAAATTCCTGAAATGACAGTTGTTGGCCACAATACGGCGACAATTCGCGAGAGTTTACTAGAAAAAGCGTTTGAACTCGGTGAGAAATTCATCACAGCAAGTCAAGAGCATTACGATCCAGGTATTATTGGCCCATTCTGTTTACAAACTTGTATCGATAAAGACATGGACTACTACATCTATGACGTTGCACCTCGCTTAGGTGGCGGAACCAATGTCCACCTCAATGCGGGGCACCCCTATGGAAATGCAACATGGCGGAAACCGATGAGCAGTGGGCGTCGGATTGCAATGGAAATTCGCCAAGCTGTCGAACAAGACCGCCTTGATGAAGTTCTAACTTGATTATGGCATCGGCACCAATTGTCCAGTCAAACCGTGGACGAGCGCAATACCCCTATCGGGAATACGAAGTTGCCATGCTGGTAACAGGGCCAACCGAGGCGTAATCTCTGCACTTGATGGATCTAATTTCCACCAATGCAGAACGCTACCTTGGACCTGGCTTATTCCAGTTGATTCGGTCACGGTATAATGTCGGCGTTCCTCGCACAGACTTGCTAATTTAGGTGCGATTTCAGATTCATCAATCCATAATTTTGGTTCAATTCGCTCCAGGTTTGGGATGAAATCCAGAGTCTCGATTTGGCCAAGGTGATCAATTTCACCTGTAAATGGATCTTCAAGCAATTCCCACCATTGGCGATCTGCTGAATCACCTGGCCCACGCAATATACCTGTAACTACCCAAATTCTAGCACTGAGAAGTACAGGCCGTGGTTCTGCGTGCGTCAGAGTTAATCTTTCCAATACTCCTTCTAAGTCAACTTGGGGCCGAAGGGCAGATGGACCTGTTTGCTTGAGAGTTGGAATCGCTCTTTCGACATCTTCTACTTCAACTGTAGATGGTGGTATCGCCACGGGAATACTCGCATTCAAATCACCATTGAGTACTGCATCCCCCAACCATTGTGCAAATCGGACTGGACCCCACACATCATATTCGACATCTGTTCGCTGTGGTTGGTGCTCCAATCGAAGTGGTCGTTCCGAAAGAAGCCAATGTGTCCCCACAGGGGTGTCAACTAACCATCGTTCAATCTCAAGATGGTCCAATGGCGCCCATCCATCATGGGCATGCCACACATGTGTCCCAATCGACAACTCCGGGTCGCTTCGTGTCACGGGTGGCTGACTGAGTATACCGAGTAGAGAGATCCCGGGGCAGGGTGTATGTGGAGGGGGGGGGTCTAATGAAGCGCCGAGTTGGGTGAGTAAATCACGAATCAACGACTCCATGGTCACCTATGGTGACCGTACCAGCCTTGAACACTCCGTCCCAAATCAATTGGATTCAACCTTTGAGGGGTCTTAATCAATATTCGGTTGGAGACTCAATATTTCGCTCTCACCTTCTTCGCATACACATATCGTGCTGATTGGAAATGGTTTTGCACAAGCAGGACCTAGTTCACGATTGACCAAATCAGTTCGATGCATTGGGACATCGGGGTGTCTTGCGCGGAGCCCATCGATGTATTCTTGGGGGCAATTGATTGCGAAAATAACCATCTTCGCCTTCCCTTCAGCACAAGCATCTGATGCTTGATTCTGTCCAAAAGTTAAATCTCCAGTCTTAATTGCTGTTTTCAGTTCTCGGCTTAGTTCCATTCAAAATTCCTCCATTCTCCACAACTGCTTCTCATGGGTGAAATTAATCATTTTCAGGGATGTAGTACAGTTCTACACTTCCGGTTCCAAGTGCGATTGGTTGGCCGACAATGATATTCTCGGCGACACCTGTAAGGTTGTCTCGCTCACCAATAATTCCGGCTTGCAGCAAATGGTTGACTGTAACTTCGAACGCTGCACGTGCAAGAATACTATGTTTGGTTCCAGACACACCATGACGGCCGATCGCCCGAACTTCACCTTCACTGGTCATTACATCAGCAACCATTAGCAGATGTCGGACATCGACATCTAGACGTGCCCCCTCTAGGGTTAGAATCAGCTCATTGATGACTGCTTGGCGGGCTGCTTCAATACCGAGATAATCATAAATTTCCATGATGTTGTTGGTATAGGTTCGGCCCCGATCTACACCAGCGAAATCTGACACCTTGGACAGATTGGAGCCGATGGTCGAAATGTAAAATTCACCGTCTGTATTCTTCTGAACATTCGCACGAGCAATGTCCTTCACACCCTTCAGGCGGAGTGTCTTGATTTTCTCTTCAAGCTGCAAAAGCTCAGTGTATGTAGGTGGATTGTCACCGATGTCCTTCAGATCGTCTTCTTTAGCAACGCCTGGGATGATTTTGAGAACCTTGGGTTTGGTGTCTGAACCATCTTCCACAGCGATGAATAGGCGCAGGGCACGTGATAATTTGTCCCTCACTTCAGCGCCACTCATATTCTTCAATTTGAGGTGAGAATTGTTGAGCTTCAGAACAATGTAACGCTGAGCAACTTCCACATCAATGTCTGCAATGTCTTGGGTCGTAGTCGTTTCAAGCGATGCTGCCAATTTCTGTACCTCTTTTTCATCAGTTGCAAGTGGTTTGCCCTTCTTATTCAATTCCTCTACGTAGATATTCATGGTGGGTGTATCGGGTACCTTTCTCGAATCTACAATCTCGATGATTCTAGGAAGACCCTGAGTCACGTTGACTGTGGCCACACCTGCATAGTGGAAAGTCCGCATGGTCATTTGTGTTCCGGGTTCACCAATTGATTGAGCCGTAATAATTCCAACCGCCTCAAACGGATCAACGGACGCGCGTGAATATTGATCTCCAGCTGCGGTGACAATCTTCTTTGCTTGTCCGGGTGTTAATTTGGCTTTACCACGTGTGTGAATGCCATCGGATAGATCCATAAGAAGGCGTTGTGTAATTTGTATTCCTTCCTTTGCAGCAGCCTTTTCTAGAGCTTGATAAATTGGATCTTCATCATTTATGTCGCTGCGGATGCTAGCAATTTTTGATTCAACATCGTAGTGCTGTAGGATGAGTTCTGTTTTTTTACCTCTGCGAACAAGTTTCTTACGGCGTACGACAGTTGTAGTCGCATTGTTTGAATCAGAACCACCCGATTTCCCAAATGCAATCAAGGTACTGTGAATTGCTGTCGCCTCATCAGATGCGAGGCCGCAAATTTGAGCAATTTCACCAGGTGTGAGAATCTTCACATCATCCCACTTACGATCATCGGCAAGTTTGTGCGCGAATTCTTCTTGAATACCCATATCCATGAGTTTCTTCTTTGTTGCTGACTTGACTACCATCAGTTACCACCTCCAATGACATCATCCAAAATTTGATCGACGTTAATCGGTTCACCCTTCAGTGATCTGCAGGGATCTACACCATCTTCACCATATTGGAATTGGATAATTCGGTTTGCTGTGTTGCGCACTGAATGTTGTCCATCGTTCCAGACCTTGAGGTCATCCATCGCATTGATCAGACGGCGTTGCATGTAACCCGATTTACTGGTTCGGACCGCTGTATCGACGAGAGATTCACGACCCGATACGGAGAGCATGAAGAACTCTGTAGGTTCCAACCCACGCTTGAAGGAAGACGCGACAAAGCCTTTCTCCTTCGCACCCTTTACACCGCGACGGAAATGAGACAATACACGGTCATTGTAACCGCGTTCAAGACGTTTTCCACGAACCTTGGGCTGACCAATAGAACCGGCCATCATAGCCAAGTTATCCATTGAACCACGAGCACCAGATACTGCCATCATGACTGCAGGGTTGGTGTCCAAAAGTGCTTCCTTCGCCACCGTTCCAGTCTCGGCCTTACACTGATCTAGAATTTGCAGGATATTCTCCTCCAGTGTTTCCAGAGGAGTGCGTCCCGGTCGAGTCTCATACTTACGGCCATCAGCACCGAACTTATCCAGTTCAGCATCCACTGCGTCACTGGCTTCGGCGTTGCGCAGCGTAATCAATTCACGAGCTTCTGCAGGGAGATCTTCGTCATCAATTCCAGTTGTGAAGCCCATTGAAGTACAAACTCCAATGGTGAGTTTGGTCATGTCATTGAGGAACTTTGCCCCAACAGTTGTTCCGTGAGTTTGAACTACTGCATCAAGAAGACGGCCGTCCTCTGCACCGATAGCACGCTTGTCAAGAGTTCCGCAGATTACTTGACCCGATTCGACCCTGACCTCATCTTGGCTACGGCTCGTATATCGTAGATTGAATCCACCTGGAACAATCAGGCTGAACAATTCAAGACCGTAGAATCCGGCGACGCCATCTACTACGCTCTCCTTGGGCAACTCTCCAGACCAGCTAATCTGGCCGAGAACATCAAGGGCAATTGCCTTGGGTACAAATGGATTGTCGTGACTTAGCAGATAGGCTCCCGATATATGATCGTGAATTCCACCGATTACAGAACCGCCGTAACGTGGCGTAATGATGTGTTCTTGAACACGCATGAGAATTTTTGCCTCTGCCCGTGCCTCTTCAGATTGAATTACGTGAAGGTTCATCTCGTCGCCATCAAAATCAGCATTGTACGGTGTACAAACTGCAAGATTGAAGCGGAATGTTTTCCCTTCCATCACACGAACTTCGTGAACCATCATCGACATACGGTGTAGAGATGGTTGTCTGTTGAAAATTGCAACGTCACCATCGATCAAGTGTCTCTCAACAATCATACCGGGCTTTGGGTTTCCGTCAAGGTCGACGGTAGCAAGACGATCTTCGACCTTACTGCGAATGTCCTCTGAAATTTCAGGACTGCCACAATGAGGGCAACGAACATCTAATTCAGCAGGGAATTCTTGCCCTGGATTCTCTCGCTCGAAGACCCATCGTTGATGGATAATCCCCCGTGGATCCCCATATTCGAGGGGTTTTCCATTACTGTCCTCTCCACGGAGATTCGCAAGAGTAGGTTCAAGGGATGGAATCCACTTTGTCTGTGTATCCCCATCAACACGGCTAATCTCTTCTTCGATTTCCATGCCAGGTAGGAAATTTGGCGCAGGTAATACTTCATTGAGGTCAGAACGAAGACCAGGGTAGGGCTCATCTCTCTCAACATCACCAGAATGACATTCGGGGTTGTGACATCGGAAACCGGACCACATAAACTTGGTACGACCGGTGATACGCACACGATGTGTGTCTCCACGCACAATGTAATTGACGCCAGGGTGAATATCAGGTCCACGCAAAATCATCTGGCGTAACTGTTCTCTGTTTCGACCTGTGACACGAATCGGTACGGTCAATTCTTTGGCGGATTGAGTTGGTACACCAACTGCATTGATACCAAGATTTGGGTCTGGGCTAATGACAGTTCGGGCGCAGAAGTTGACACGCTTTCCAGACAGGTTACTGCGGAATCGTCCCTCCTTGCCTTTGAGTCTTTGAGTCAGGGTCTTCAATGGTCGACCTGAGCGATGGCGCGCGGGAGGAATTCCCGCAGTTTGGTTGTCGAAATATGTTGTAATGTGATACTGCAACAGTTCCCACAAATCTTCAACAATGAGTTGTGGTGCTCCGGAGTCACGATTTTCACGTAGTCGTTGGTTGATTCGCAATACATCCACTAGTTTGTGGGTAAGATCATCCTCACTACGGTCACCACTATCCAATGTAATCGAAGGGCGAACTGTAATGGGTGGAACTGGGAGAACGCGCATAATCACCCATTCAGGACGGCTTGAATCATAAGCCATGCCAATGAAAATCAAATCCTCATCTGGGATGCGCTCTAGCCATTCACGGATATCACGAGCATTCAACTTTTTCTCGACCTTGGATTGGCCTGCTTTCGCCTGCATAATCTCCTTGAAAGTGGTGGGTTTGTCAAGTTGAATCTTACCCTGTTCTGATTGACAGTGCATACAAACACTGCGTTTCAAACTAGCGCACTCTTTAACTATGATTTTGATCATCTTCTTGAATTCTGTAGAACCAACACCATGCTTCTGGATAACATCGTATACACGGTGTCGATAGAAATCTTGTTCAGACTTCTCAGGGTCGATGGGGTGAGTTCCTTCTTTCTCGTGAAGAAGGATACGGCTGCAAGTGTTGCAGGTTGCCTTGAGTGCCGTCTTTAACAGAGCAGTGAATCCAATGTGGACCACTGGAAGTTCAAGTTGGATATGGCCAAAGTGACTGGGGCAAACATCGTGCTTGTTACCACATGTTTCGCAGCGTACACCAGGTTCAATGACACCCATACGGTTGTCCATCAAACCTTGTCGATATGCGTGTCCATCATCCTTGTAAGTATCTGCAGTCTTGACTTCGACAGCGGACATCTTACGGATTTCGGTCGGATCCATCAAGCTGAACTTGATGGAAGCAATACGCTTCGGAATGGTTGCAACGTCTCGGTTCATCTTCGGTCCTCCAGTTCAAGTCTCATTGCCACTCCAAGTGATTTCATCTCATCCAGGAGTAGCTTGAATGCATATGATGTTGAAACGGGGAAGACTTCCGCCTTGTCCCCATGTATCGGGCTAACGTAACACCGTTTACGCCAATCCCAGAAAGCGATATGGCCACTTTCCGCACAAACGAAAAGTTCCCACCCATCCGATTCATCCAACAGACGATCTTTGATGACCATTGAGGCACCATGCGCGATGAGACAATCTCTTTCCATTTCACCAAATCGGAGACCACCCTGCCGTGCACGACCTTCTGTTGGTTGGCGCGTGAGAATTTGAACTCGTCCACGACTTCGTGCGTGGATTTTTCCGCTGACCATGTGGTGCAACTTCTGGTAATAAATCACACCAACGAAAATTTGCGCCGGGAATTCTTCACCAGTCTCGCCGCTGACCATCGCCTCGCGACCAGTATGTGCAAATCCACTACGAAGAAGACCTTCGCGAAGACTGTCTTCCTTCTCACCATTGAATGCAGTACCATCAATGAGTCGACCTTCCATAGCGCCTACCTTACCACCAATCATCTCGAGGATGTGGGCGACAGTCATGCGTGATGGAATCGCGTGTGGGTTAATCAGTAGGTCCGGAACTACACCATCTACTGTGAATGGCATATCTTCAGGATCGACCAAACGACCGATGACTCCTTTCTGACCGTGCCGGCTGGAAAACTTGTCACCGAGTTCTGGAATACGGTTTGTTCGTAGAGTGATTCGGACCAAACGCCCTGAATCAAGAGATTCTGTGACGAAGACATTGTCAACAAAGCCACCCTCACCGTGCCGAACGTTCATGCTCGATTCACGGCGTTCCTGCGCTTGTAGGAAAGCACCGTGAGTTTCCTCCAAGAAACGAGGTGGGCTGGTCTTTCCAACCAGAACCTGAGGTACGCGATCTCGATCTTCGGGCTTACTGCTGATTTCCGTCTCCGGGGTGGGCAGTCCATCAGTTTCAAGATGTGCATAGGATTCAGGGGATTTCAAACCCTTGACTTCATCGAGGCCAGTACCTGGGATTTCGATTTCGTCAACTTGTCCACCAGGGAATCGCTTGCGTTCTGCGTTGTATGTGCGGATGAATGTCGAACGACCGAGGGCACGCTCGACACTACCACGATTGATGATGACTGCATCTTGCATATTGTAGCCGTGATGACTGAGGATGGCGACAACAAAATTCTGACCTGCTGGACGGCGGATGAAATTGGTTGCTTCCATCGCCCGAGTTCCAACCATTGAGTTCTGTGTGTAGTGCAGAATGTGCTGTCGGGTATCTGGTCGCAATCGACCATTTGCTGACGGCAATCCAAGTGACTGCTTGACCATGGCTGTTCCACCAGTAACACGAGGTGTAGAGTTGTGCTCAGGATACGGTACGAGAGATGCACAAACACCGAGAATCAGTTGCGGGTCAATCTCAACGTGGGTGTAAATCAACACATCGCCAGTCTTCTTTTCCTTTCGGCGGAGTTTGTCGGTGTCCTCCTGATAATAATTCAAGGGGATGCTAAACGTCTCTTTGAGTTTGGTGCCATTGGGCATGATGATTTCAGCACAAAGTTTGGCCTTTTTGATGCCCTCATCACCCATGTTAATCCATTCAACCTTTGCCGGATTGAGTGGTCTACCATGCTTAGGGCTGACGTGTGGTAGATCGTATGGACGAGGCGCGACAAGGAGATCTTCCTCCTCTTCAGCATCGACCCATTCGACAATACCGTTATTGGTCAAATCTGCAAAGGACATTTCTCGGTTTCGGAGACTATCCAAGGTGGCTTTTGACAAAACCATGCGGCCCCCATCTAGGACAAGAAGTGGTCGGAGAATCCGACCCTTGTCAGTATTGATGAAAATATCTCGATTGGGTGCATCGTGACGAATGCTGACCTCTGGTCGGATTACACCTCGACGGCGACCGCGCTTGAAATGCTCAACGAGTTTGTGTGGGTTCATGTGTAGGCCGAATATGTCGCCGTTTACGTGAACTCGGGCACCCTCTGACCAACCTTTTGGATTGGGTTCAACATCTTGTTCTTCAAGGAGATCTTTGACTTCAATTTCACTAACAGCTTCTGAAACGTCAATCATCTGGGCTGCGTTCTTCACAAGGCCACAGTTCTGTCCTTCAGGTGTTTCATTGGGACAAAGTCGACCCCATTGAGTCGGGTGCAAATCTCGGGCTTCAAAATGTGGTTGGCTTCGCACAAGTGGGCTGGTGACACGGCGCATGTGGGATAGGGCTGAGAGAAATGTTGTCCGGTCAAGCAATTGACTGACACCACTTCGGCCACCAACCCAATTCCCAGTAGCCAACGCGTGCATGACCTTGGATGTCAAAACATCCGGTCGCAAACACGAGGTGATCTTTAGGTCACGCTTTCGGTTGTGATGGCGCTCAAGTTGGTATTTCAAATCACGAGCTAGTTGTTGCAATGATACGCGGAACAAATCTTCAATCAAATCACCCGCAAGGCGCACACGCTTGTTTGCATAGTGATCCTTGTCATTTGGCTCCTTGTTTTTGATAGCCATTTCGAGGACTTGGCGCACGATACGACCTAGGAAAATTGCCTTCTTCTTGCGGTTTCGTTCGGTTCTTTCATCAGCTTGAGCAGCGAGATCTTCGCCAATTCGCTCTTTGTCTTTTGCAGACAGAGGAGTTTCAAGATGAGGGAGTAATTCTTTGTCGAGTAGATTCTGAATTCGCTGCTCACGATATTCCCGTTGTTGGCCTGCTGCGAACTTCTTTTGCAGCCACTCATGGGCTTCAGCAGCACTTTCAACACCATATTCTTCATTGTCCTTGACCTCGTTAAGGTTGGCAACGATGAACTTGAAGGTTTCAGTCGGGCCGGCAATCGCCTGGAAAATCTCTTGATCATTGTCAATGCCAAGGGCACGCATTAGCAGAACGACTGGGATTGGAGTTGTTCCTGCACTGCTAATCTTCACCATTAGCATTCCATCCTTGCGCTTTTCAACAGTCAAGGGCTTTCGAACGCCATCCTTCTGTGAGAAAATCTTGGCGACTTCAGTCTTACGTGCGTAGCGCTTGTTCATTTCAACTGTGACGCGATTTGGAGCCAAATCTTCCATAGATATGAGAGCGCGTTCAGTTCCATTGATGATGAAGTACCCACCGGGGTCATGGGGATCCTCGCCCTTACCCTCCAGTAGAGTGTGGTAATGCTCCTTGTCCTCTTCACTCTGTCCTGGCGACAAATTTCGATTAGGATCAATGTGTGAGGGATTGAGGTTGCACCGGCGGCTTCGGACCATGATGGGGACGCTACCAACCTGAACCTTGTCTTCCACAATAGGTTGAGGGAGGTCGTCTCGGTGGATGGTGAAGTCAAGGTAAACAGGCGACATGTAGGTCAACTTTCTGAGGCGGCATTCAAGCGGCAACGATGGGTGCTCTGCCCCATTGGCCTCACGGATTGTGGGTGGGCCAAGAGTCATGTTCTTCATTCGCACAGAGATTTCATGATCGAGTACGTCAAGCTTGATGATCCCACCCTCATCATCTTCAATAATTTCATCCGTACCAATACGAATGTTTCGGACGATTTTTTCAAAACGACTGCCCTGGGTATCACCAGTTGGGATACAGTCATTGTAAGATGCAAGTTGGTGATTGACCAAACTCCGCTCGCGAAAGTAGCTCTCAATAATTTCCTTCATGATTTATTCCCCCTCAGTTTTCCTCCACAATTAAGCGGTAAGCTGTAGTTGTCCCGGATGTTTTGCTCTTGCGTTTGACTCGGACGACACGATTTGTGAGCCATCCTGCAGGTAATTCGTCATTTGCAATCTCTTCAGTTTCCTTTAGAACCTGTACAGCTGGATCGGTAATCAGAATTTTGGGCAATAGTTCCTTGGCCAAGCGTGTACCTGTTCCTGAAATGTCTGGTACTTCAAGGCCCCATGGTGAAAGAGCCGTTGCTTCTTCAGCCTCTGGCAAAAGTTCGTGGTGTGGGACCAAAACGTGGTTGAGAACATTGAATCTGTCACTGCCCAGTGGGATGTCATCGTCATCGATTGCCTTTTGTGAAATAGTGATTCGACGAGAGCGGGTTCGCTTGCGAGTTCCTTGCTCACGAATGATGCCCATAACCTTCTCAAGTTCTGGGCTATCCATTTCGATTCCAATTTTCTTTGCAACTTGTTCGACACTCATCTGCTTGATGGCATCCATATTTGCATCGTCAGCGAGTTTGTGTGCGGACTCCTCCGGGACACCTAACTCTACCAAACGCTTCTTTGTTGAACTTTTAACGACCAAATTTTGAACCCCCGGTTTACCCAAATCGGCCAAAAACCCGCAACCGAGCCAGATAGAGCGGGCCTGAAGGGATTCGAACCCTTGGCCATCCGGTTAAAAGCCGGACGCTCTACCTGGCTAAGCTACAGGCCCATGGATGTCTCTGGGCCACCCGCGGACCGAGGGGGTATTCAAAAGCCTTGTGCCATAGGCGATGGCTGTGGCTGAAACCGAATTGGCAGTTCCCGGGGAGGAACCGCTGTATGTCCCGTGGACTAAATTTCACATAAAGGTTTGGCGAATCTTCATCAAATCGACACCTAATGCGCAAACAAATACAGGGTTGTGAGACGCTATGCCCATAGAACGAGAAATTGAGTTGACGGGGGAGGGAGGTGCTGTACTCCTTTGGCAGGCCACCGGCCTAGATCAAATCGAACTCAACATCCCCCCTACTGTATACCCGCCGAGAGAAGATTCTGACCTACTCGACCAAGCCCTCGCCGAGCTCGGTTCAGGCCAAGGCAAAAATTTGCTCGAAATTGGTTGTGGGAGTGGTGCGATATCCATCGCAGCGGGTTTACGGGGATGGAAAGTCAATGCTTGCGACATCAATCCCTTAGCGGTTGCTGCGACCAGGGGTAATGCTGCAAAATATGGATTTGATTGGAAGACGAAAATTAAGGAAGGAGGGCCTGGTGATTTTGGTAAATGGATGCCTGACCAGGGTGTAGATGTCATCGCTTGGAATCTGCCCTACATAGAACCTGAATCAGGTGATCGCTTGGGCCCAATGGAGGAATCCGCTCTGATCGCAAAAGATGAATCAGCCCAGTTACTGAAAGCCATTTCATCCAATCCACATCTCCTCAATGAAGGCGGAATCATCCTATTACTACACAGTTCAAACCAAATCGGACAAAATATTGGTCGTGATTGGAGACAAAAAGGTTGGGCTACTCGCAACGTATCACAGGCTACAGTAGGCGATGAACGGCTCACAGTTGTCGCTTGTTGGCGCCCCTTTGAAGGTGCAGACATCACAAGATTGGAGTCATGCCCATCAACCAATGATGAAGTCATGAATCTTGGAATGGTGAAACAAGGGACATTTATCAGCACAGAAATACAAAATTCGGGTCGTGGTTACGCGGGTCGCGAATGGTTCAACTCTAATGATGGTTTCATGGGCAGTTGGGCACTCTCCCCTAAATCTATAAACAGGGGCCCTGAAGTCATTCAATTGGCTGCAAATGTTGCAGTATTGGATACTTTTTCAGCCCTCCTTGATTTGGGTTTACCGAGTCATTCATGGATACATGGATCAGAATTAGAAGCATGTGGTTTACGTGTTAAGTGGCCAAATGATATTTGGCTACGCTCTCAGGAAACTATTGGAAAATTGTGTGGGGTGCTTGTAGATGGAAAAACTCAGGGCGAAGCTGTTCAGGTTGTGTTGGGAATTGGTATCAATAGAAAACCTGTACCTCAATTAATCGAGGCAATCGGGTGGGACAAACTATTCCCGCATACATACGAAGAAATTTTTCCAATCATTCATGCATCTGTCGCATCCTTATTGGAAGTTCACCCGATGGTTGCTGATTCTGACGAGAGCGATGTATTCAACACAATATATACCATGATGAGATTTACACTTGCAGAAAGTAAAACTCAAGCATTTGGTTTAGACCCCAAGGGTGGCCTGCACACCGGTGCTGGCATAGTCAGATCAACAGGTGAAATTCAATGGGATTGGATTTAGTCTATATCTTCTTGTTGTTTTCTCCAGACGCCCCAAACGACGAGGAATGCCCCGATTATTGCAGGGACGTATTCGTGAGGAACGTTGCGTTGAATCGTTGTTTCAAAGGTGTAGGTACCCTCTCCATCAAGGATGATTCTAAATTCCCCCGATGGTAAGGGCGCATTGAGATTTTTCGAAATTTCAGTGGTGTTGAAATTCAATAAATCTATCTCGGTTGCATCACCCAAACCGCCACTCCAACTTTCCTTCCCATCGTGTGGGACAACCCAGGCGGTCAGAGTTTGGCAGGGGTCATCCAAGCAACTTGCCTCAAAAGTGAGGTCACCCCCCGAAAAACCAGTGTTCACAGTGAGGACTTCTTGGGCACTACCATCCAAGGTGTAAGTCGATGGTTGCGTCCATGTAACAATAACTATTGTCGAGAGGACTAAGATCGAACCAGCAAGAACGGCCATATCCCAAACTGGAACACTCGGAGCATCCCCCCCACCGGCCATATCACTGCCGAAACATGCTAGGCACATCAATTTGGCTGAAGTCAAGTAACCTTTCGAGGCGAGGTTTAATTCTATAGAGTAGGGCCATTTGCTACATATTTAGCCTTTCGCGAACTAACCGGATTTTCCCCGACATTGTGACAGAATGGATAGATTGGTCTGGTTTGTTAAGTATTTCCCGCCATTCATTTTGATCTTTGAGCAAAATTCTCAATATGGCATTTCCACCACTGAAATCCATTAAGCGCCAATCTTCGACGGGCGCGAGTTCTCTGATTTTGGCTTCTAGTTGGGAACGGCTTTCACAATTAGCCACATTCAGCCCAACCCACCTCCGCTTCTCGCGAAGAGCTTTGGTCAACCGCTTCGCCATGGTGCCCCGACAGTCGTCGGACTTAACAGGCCTCCCACACTCGCAGCGCTTGATGGAAGATTCGAAGGATGGGGGTGCTGCACCAACGATTACAGATGTAATTCGTAATCTTGTCCGCCCATCCACATTACCTCATGTGATTTTGCTTGGCTTGGCTGGCACCATTCTGTACCTCTTATCCGCATCCGATTCGGATCAACTATTCGCGATTGGAATCGCCGGATATGTGGGCCTTTCAATTGGCTATGCAATGACGGCTTGGATGCAAGAAATGGACATCATATATCGATTCAGTCACTTTCAAGCCATTCCAAAAGATGTACCATTTACAGAAAAAATCATGCTTTTCTTCATCCGAGTTCTCACCTCATGGATTTCCCCTATTTTGCTTGGACTGATACCGTTTGTTCTTATTGCGGGGTTCCTGAATTCAGAATCAGGCAGTGAACAAGTCAATTACTGGGCAATGGCACTTGGAAGTCTGTTTGTGGTTTGGTCACTTGCACAGGGGCGTGCTTTGGCAACCAGCCTACGGATTATTGTCGAAGGGCGTGCTGTTCGAATCGCATCGATACAGCGTGATTCGAAGCGTTTTACGTCTACAACCATTCACATGGGCATCATTGGTGTTTTTGCCATCATAACCTACTGGATATTGGTGTCAGGCGCTGCGGACACCAATGAAATGTCCCTCTTTGAAAAATTGGGCCCAGTCTTATTTGGCATTGCAGCAGTCGCGATTCAAGGCCTTCTATTTTGGTACACAACCGAACGGAGGGTCATTGATTCCGAGCGCAAAGATACTGCTGCATTCGGGTTTTCATGGGGCTTATTCATGCAACTTTTCGTTACATGGCATCTACTTAGTGCACTTCGCAGATTCATGACCGATGATTGGGGTGCCCTACTGATTGTTGAAGAGTTTATTCTGATGATTATGACGGTGGTGGCTGCTATTTGGGGTTTGGCAAAGAATACACATCAGCGTGGATTCAGAATGTTCACCAAACAGAACGCAATCTTCTGGGGCTTGTCATTTGGTATGGCATATTCGGGTTCAATTGCGATGATTGCAGTCCTTGGATCCAAACTTTCAGCGGGTGATATCCCAATCGGTATGTCGGCAACCATTGGCATCGGCCACCTCATTACGGCTGGAACCATGATGTGGATTCATGCGTGGAGAGTTGGTCAATTATCACACTGGTTGGATTCAGCCCGAGACGAGCAAGATGGTGAAAGTGTATTGGAAGTGGATGAGGTTGAAATGGAATCCACTGAAAAAGTGGCTGAAATCACCCTTGAAGATACGGTGCTAGACATACCGCCGCCGGTGACTGCAGATGAAGGGTCGAATTGATGTTGAGTTAAACCAATCCATCCGTAACACCCCGTGGCAAGCCACTGACAACTGCAACGACGCGCATCCGATCCTCAAGGTCAGGGGACACACGGGCGCCGATAATCACCTGTGCATCGATTGAGAGACCAGAGGTAAATGCAGCTGATACCGCCTCAACCTGCTTCAAAGTCATATGCGGCCCCCCCTCTACTTGGAGCAGGCAACCGGTTGCACCCCCAACGGACATGGCGGCTAATGGAGAGGAACGGGCGCGTTCATACAATTCTTGGGCCTCGTCACAATGTCCTTCTGCAACGAGAAGAGTGGAGCCACCCGATTTTGAGACTATCGCGCGTAAATCCATCAAATCTAGATTGATGAGGCCGACGTTTGCTAAGGTACGCACCAAGCCTTCCGTGAGTTCTTCGACCCAGGCTGAACCCTGTTCCCAATCCACGCCTCTTTCCCTCGCCTGCCAAGCCATTCGATCAAGGCTGAGTTCCACACATACATGGCTGACCTTGGATAGACGAGAAAGTGCACCTTCCGCTATTTTTTGGCGTTCACTTTGGGCCTCGAATGGTATCGCTGCAACGGAAACTACCAGGCAACCCGCCTGAATTGCTTGCCGTGCAAATTCAATCGATGCACCTGAACCAGATCCTCCACCCAACCCTGTCAACAAAAGCACGAGCTCGGCTCTTTCAAGAAAATGTGCTGCGATAGGTTGCAATGAGCGCATACGTGCTTCAGCTAATTCCGGCATTCCGGCGCATCCAACTTCGGATGGCGATTCCCCGAGCAACAAGCAATTCGCATGGCGAGCGTCTTCCATTGAAGAATCATCTGCGTCAATCAATGTGAGATCTGCCCAATCTGAAACTCGGGCTTGGGCTGCCTTCGCCCATGCACAGCCCAAACTGCCGATGCCGGCAATGAGCAATTCGCCCTCCTCCATGATACGGCTTAAACGCGGGGGGCCATGAGGATTGTGCGAATCAATCTCGTCCGATGTATCTTGAGTATCGTCTCCGCGCATCCCGTGCCCAAGGGTTATCTGGCTCTATTTCCAGGACCTGGTCATAATACTCGACTGCGGTTTCAAATTCAGAAAGATGTTTGCCGTATAGGTAACCGAGGTTGGAAAGAACAGGGACACAGTTTTCAGACGCTTCAAGCATTGCCAACAATACTCGCTCGGCGCCAGATAAATCCATGCCCTCCATCAACGTCTCTGCCGCTTCAAGTTGCTCTAATTGCTCATCAGTGAGTTCGTATGTATTCTCCCATGTTCGCTCGGCCATCGGCCTTGGGAGGCACCAGAGGCTATTCACAACTGCGCAAAGTTGCATCGCGTCGCGGGCGCGCGAGATTCGATGCACCGCGGGGCCTTTTCCTCGCGACTATCAGGGAACGTTTATGGAGGGTATTCAATTCGACTGCTCACCATAGGTGAGTCAATACTATGTCCGCATCAACTCACCATGTCCGGCAC
The DNA here is from genome assembly GCA_963934015.1 of uncultured Candidatus Poseidoniales archaeon. Taxonomy (GTDB): domain Archaea; phylum Thermoplasmatota; class Poseidoniia; order Poseidoniales; family Thalassarchaeaceae; genus MGIIb-P. The sequence goes on along the minus strand of CAWVWT010000004.1, from coordinate 40,743 downwards.
ATCCTCATCGGGCTGCTCGTGGTGCTACTGATTGCCGGTTCAACACAAGCCCGGCCAGCAGGGATTACTGGCAACGAGGCAGAGGGTGAGACTGATGTGGCCAAGACAGGTTGTACGTGCCATTCCGGAAATGCAATCGCACCAGACGATTCTGTGACCGTCATGATTGCAGACGTACCATACCATTTTGCTGCAGACCAACTCTACACACTGAAAATCGAAATCATTGGTGGACCAGAAATTGGAGGGACTGCATCGGCTGGATTCTCGTTGAGGGTCTCAGGTGGCGCGCTTTCAGCTGGAGCAGGATATGAGGACATGGTTCAGAACGGTGATGATTCAACGACACTCACTCATACTGAAGCAGGTAGCAACCCAACCGATCGCTCCTGGACAATTGTTTGGACCGCACCTACAACTGGTGGGGGCGATGTAATATTCTGGCTGGCCGGCAATAGTGTCAATGGTGACGGTGCACCAACGGGCGATGCATGGAATCGCCTTTCGTTCTCATTGGGCGAAGGTGCGGATTCTGGTAGCACACGTACTATCTTCGCTGGTAATGGCGATGTTGCACCTCCCGCGGCTGAAAGTGGACATGTTGACTTACATCACATGGGTGCCCCATTCCGTGCACATTGGCTGGGACTCCTCGGATTCGGTGCCGTAATTGCAGTCATACTCTTCTGCGGCTTCTTCCTACGATACGGATTTAGTCGTCATTACGAAGGGCGATCGAATTTGGTAAGACTCCGCATGAAACATCTTCGAAGAGGTGACCAACTTTGAGTGACGATATCATCATGCGGCTGTTGAAGCAGGTCAAATCAGGCGAGGTAAACCTCGAAGATGCTCGATCTGCTTTAGAGGGAGTCAACCTCACAGAAGAAGAGTACGTCACCGCGGTTGACCACGGTGTATTCAATGCCCCTGAACCTGGAACGATTGTCCGATCTAGCATTTCCCCTAGCGCATCTTCTTGGTTGGTTACACTCGTCTTTGTTTGGGGATTGTTCTGGACAATCTACTGGTCGGGTGGGTTGTCTTACGGACTTTTCAACCACTGGGACCAACAATTGCTTTCTTTCTTCATGGCAATGATGTTGACCACTCTGATTATCATGGGCATTGTCTATCTCAAGTGGGTTATGCCCGACACAGTCATTGTAAAGCATCGCCGAAACAAGTTCATCGGACCGAAAGACCCCGAAAGTTGGGTCGAATATGAGGTGTAATCATGGCTAGACAATTCCGACTCAGACCCGCACCAGGCGCTGTTGATGAGGCGTCCTCTGAGCGTGTATCTACTACACTTGACCGCCGCAGATTCATGAAATACACATTCAATGCGGCCGGTGGAGTCATCGCTATGGCAAGCTTGGGTGCTGTTGGTTTTGCATCTTTCCTGATGGGGCAGGCAAGTACAGGGGCACAAGATACAGGCGTCAAATATTGGGTTCCAAAAGGCGCAGAGGATACAGTTTGGTATGGAAACCTGCACGAACAAATCATGAAAAAATCCGATTTGGTTGCAGAAGCTTCTAACTCTGACACTGGTATGGCTGGCGCCCAAGGTGTTTGGAGTGGCTTACCGGTGAATATCGTATACATCCCTCACGAGGAAAATCAATCAAAGCCTCCTTCTGAAGGTGTTCCAAGAATTCAATATGGAGAGGGAAGGGATTCTGCTGGTTCATTTATTGGACATGGCCGCGAGATTTTCGATGTCACCCTAGAGGATGGTAGTCCTGATGAAGCATTGCAACCTCATGACAACATCCTCCTTTTGTTCAGCCGCTGCCCTCACCTGTGCTGCATTCCGGGTTGGCAATTGGTGGCCAATGATTTCACATCAGATACTTGGTTGCCTGGTGGTGTCGATGCAGGTGGGAACAAACTGTTCTGCATTTGCCACTCGTCACGCTATGATCCAACAATGCTTGAGAAGAATGCCAACCGTAACCGAAATGATGGTTCAACCTTCGAATATTTTGGCGTCCGCCGAACTGGTGGACCTGCTCCAGTTGGACTCCCACTCATCCCATTTGTTGTCACTGATGATGTGATTGAGGGATTAGACACATACCAGGAATGGTACACATTTTGCGATTGAGGTGAATAATATGCTACAAGTTTGGTTACTAGGTCTTTTCATTGCTGTCATTACGGTTACCGTCGCCTTCACACTGCGAAAGGAAAACGAGGAAATGCCTCGCAAAGAAATCCTCCGCGCTGTCGAATCGACTGGGAAATTGGGTTTGGTTGAGAAAACGTTCCTCTGGGTGTTCTCTTGGCTCGACACTCGCTTCAGAGTCCAAGATTATTGGGCTATGTCACGAGATGCCTACCACAGCATGCATCGGCAAATGCCACTCACACATGCTGAGAAGTACAAACTGAGAATCATTTGGTATTGGTATCCATTGTACTGTCTTGGCGGAATTTCGTTCCTCGCATTCATTGTCCTCGTAATTACGGGCACCATCCTAGGAATTTACTACGTACCCGGTGGGGAAGGTGACCCGACGCCAGCCTACTCTAGCATGGAATTCATCATGACGCAGCTGCCTTTTGGATACATCATCCGATCGATACACCATTGGGCGACGCACTTCATGGTTGCAGCAGTATTCTTACACATGTGCCGTGTATACTTTACAGGTGCATACCGAAACCCACGTGAATTGAATTGGTTAATTGGCGTAGGCCTGATGTTCTTCACCATCTTCTTTGGATATTCAGGATATCTACTGCCGTGGGATAGTCTCGCCTTTGGTGCTGCGACGATTGGCATCAATATGGCCAATAGCACCCCCTTGATTGGCTCTTGGGTTGCAAGCGCGATGTTTGGCGGCACCAGTCTTTCGTACCAAACAGTAACTCGGATGTATTTCCTGCACGTATTTATTCTCCCTGTCATCGTTACTGGACTGATTATCGTCCACTTGTTTATTGTCTGGGTCCAAGGCATCGCGGAGCCACATTGATCGGAGGTATTATTCATGGGACTCATTGAAAATCTTGGTCGTATCGCGGACACATATGTTCGTGAAAAGGAAAGTTTGCAATCCGCTGATAAGGAACGAAGGCGAGTGTTTGTCGGGCACGCGTTCTGGCCACATGAAGTCCTACGTGACGCCATTATCCTTGCCGCTATGGTTGCAGTCCTCTGTTTCTATTCATGGTTGATACCGCCGCCATTACACGGTGCAGCCGATCCCTACGCACAAGCCGGATTCGTGTTCCCCGATTGGTATGTATTGTTCAGTTACGGATATCTCCGGTGGGGTGAATATTTACCACAGTTTGATATCCCTGCTGGACCAATCGGTGATTTCTTTGGCCAACCAGTCATTTCGTGGAATGCTGCTTGGTGGGGAGCGGCAATCACGGGCCTACCTGTAATGATTTTGACACTTCCTCCCTTCTTGGGTGGCCGCGCAAAGCGTGGTGTGGAAGACCCTTGGTTTGCTACCTGGGGAACGATCTATCTAGCCCATGTTTGGTTCATCAGTGTATTTTCAATCAACATCTTTCTTGAGTTATATGCGAAAAACCGTACAGACTTTTGCCAATTAAATTCCCATGCGGGCCTAAATTGTGGGACACGTGAACCGTGGGTTGCAGATGTTTTCAATGCCATACCTTGGGTTTTGACTGGGATTTTCATATGGATTGCCCTGTATATGGGCATTCGTTGGTTCTTGGTCAAATCGATTGGAGCTAGAACCACTCCCCAACTGGGTAAACAAGTTTCATTTGGCACCCTCATTGTTACGGTTCTACTCTGTACGGTTACCTGGCCTGTATATGAAAACGGGTTTTGGGACCAGGGTGGACTTGGAGCCATGGATGAGGTGTCTGCATTGGAAGATCTTCGTGCACAGCCAGTCGATACGCTTGTGGACATCAACGAGGGGCATCATTGGGAAGTGATTGAAGAAGATTGTCTATCCTATGACCAAAGTATGGCAAACGAAGTCTGGTTAGATGAGAAGTTCGAAGGGGATGATGCCTATAGTCGAACTGATTTCTGTTTGGTCACTGCTAGTAATTTCATGAATTGGGGAATCTACCAACCAGTTCAACCAAATCTAATTGATTTTAGTGGTGTAAACCACCATTCAGATACCAGTATTGGACGAAATGGCGTTGCACAAGAATGGGCTGTAACAGGGAATAATATAACCGAGGAAATCGCCATAGAGGGCAGCTGGTCGATGTACATTGAAGACTTTGGTCTCGATACTGTGTATGTCGATTTGGCTTGTGGAGAACGTTCCAGTGAATGGGGCATTGGTACGGGTTCAGGTACCCTCATCGTTAGGGATGATTCGGGTTCATTGGTGAGCGAGGGGATTTGCCAAAGCAGTACGCTGAAATTGGCATCTGGTGATTATACAATCGAATTTTCAACACTATGGACTGGTGTAAATTCATCATACACAGTATTTGCTAGTGTCAATGTGGCTGCATATCAACCATTGTTGATTGGTGAAAATGGGCAAGCTTTGAATCGAAACGATCCCGTGAATCTCACATTTGCAGATGTTGGGTTGGATATTGCTAGCCTTTCGGACTACATGGTGGAAAATCCAACCCACCATAAGAACCCAAAGAGTTTGGATGCTAAACTCATCTATTCACTATTCATCCCTTGCTTGGGAGTCGGTGCAATCGTCTTCATGCTCATGCGAAGCATGGCACGAGGATATGAGTACGAGATGAACAAATGCTACGGTTGTGACCTCTGTGATGATGCTTGTCCAGTTCGTTTATTCAATGCAGGTGACAAATTGAATATTATTTACAACACTTGGAACAATGAGGACGATGGGGTGCCGATGTATTCATGTCTGACCTGTTCTGCCTGTTCCAATGCTTGCCCACAATTGGTCGACTACGATTCCTATGTTGACATGCGCAGAGCACTGGTCGTCGGTGGACCCCCTGCATCTAACATCCCGCACACAGTCCTGCAGGCTGTGCTTGCTGCAGAGGCCGAAGAAGAGCGTGACTCGGACTTCATCGCAATCGAAGATTACCCGATTGATTCTAGCATCGGATATTACCCCGGCTGTGTCGACTATCTCGACCAAGAGATGATCTTCAGCCATATCAATGAAGGTGAAATGAATCTTGGAGATTCAACCACATCTGCCTTTACTCTATTCGAAGAAATGGAAAAAGAAGTATCCTACTTGGGTCGAGATTTCCTCAAGTGCTGTGGACACGACCAGAAGTGGCAAGGCATGGATGAAGTGTTTGAGAAGTTGAAGGCCTACAATCAAAAGAAGATTCAGGCCAGTGGTATCGACACTTTGGTTTCAAGTTGCGCTGAGTGCTTCCGAACCTTTGCCAAGGATTACGAACTCGAAGGAATCAAGGTCATGCACACGACCGAATTCCTTATCGAAAATGGATTTAACATGGACCTAAAGTCAGAGGAAGATGTAACAGTCACCTACCACGACCCATGCAGACTTGGACGTCAAATGGAAATCTACGATGGACCTCGGGACTTGGTGACTGCTGTAGAGGGAGTGGATCTAGTTGAGATGGAACATACCAAAGAAGATGCACTCTGCTGTGGTGTATCTAGCATGATGTCCTGTAATGAGGACAGTCGTGCTCTGCGAGTACAACGATTCGATGAAGTTCGAGCTACAGGGGCAGACATCATGCTCACATCATGTCCGAAATGTGTTTCTCACTTTGAGTGCCTGAAGTTTGAAGGTGACCCAAAGCATGACTTCGAAATCCTCGATGTTGTATCCTTCCTCGCCAGGCAGGTTGAGGCGAAGAAACAGGCGTGAGGCAATTGGTCACCATTGACCGAGATTGGATTTCAGGGTTTCTCATTGGGCCTGTGGCGACTGCAACCGTCGCGATTGGATTGTCGTGGAAAGCGGCGTGGATTGGGATGGTCTGCGATTTCTTCATTGGATTTTTTCTAATTCTCATCGCATTAGGATATGATCGCCCAAATATGGCCAAAGGTACACTGTGTGGCTTTGTTGTGGCAGTTATATTGTCTATCCACCCCCTCTGGCTAAGCTTCTTCGCATAGGGAAATCTTGAGAAGATGTGGTGCCCCCGGTCAACCATGACTTCACGAAAAGAGTTGGAGGCTCGCCGATTGGGCGAAGCCGCGAGAATCCGCCTCGCACTCAATTCAATGCGTACTGAGGCACGTGCTCAGGTCAAGGGAGGCCCAGGTACAATCGCATTCGTCAAGGAAGAATTGTGCATCGGATGTGACCAGTGTACAATCGTATGTGATGATGATGCTATCGAACTTTACGATACGCCCATGGCCAGCCCAATTCTCGATATCGAGGTTAATCGGAAGGCCAAAGTTCTGCGAGACCCATGCACAGGATGTCGATTGTGTGTTTTGGCTTGTCCGACTGATGCAATCATCATGATTGACCGTTGAAAACCATTGATTAGTGTGGGGTGGAGCGAGAGACATGGGCGATGATGATCCGGTACGCTTCGGGGCAGAATTTGGCCCTGATTCAATGTCTGGTACAACCAAGGGTGTTGGCCTGGCCACCTTCAAACGGTTGGTTTGGATTTCCAACCTCGGAGGATTACTTTTGGTCGCAATTGCATTAGAAATGGCCATTGCGTACAAGATGTTCTGGTGGGCATTGGCCACAGGTATTGCAGGTGTTATTGTCGCATTATTTCCATCCAACTATGAAATCATGGGCATGGATGCACCACCAGATTTAGCAGAGGATGATTCAGTCGAACAGTGATACCTCAGCAGCCATCCCGAGCATTGCAATTTCAGCCACCAACATGTGCCAATGATTGCGTCTGGATTGAATCGCTGTATCTTCGATTTCACTAGGTGCAAGGAATATTGAAGAGGGGCTATTCAAATTCGTCATCTCCCCTTTTTTCGCATTTGCACGGTAGAACCACCCACCTACTCGACCATTCGCACAATATGCAACGGGTTCAACAACCATCGAATCTGAAGAAAGCGCGCTTGGAACCCCTTCCTGTATGAGGAAATCATCAACATCGACACCACCTTTCCCATAGGTTAATCGATTCATTTTCCGATTGGAGAGATTCAATAATTCCTCCCCTGATGTGATTTCTAGGATTCCAAGACCATAGGTCCCAGCATCATTCTTGACAAACAAAGTTGGTTGTCCCTCGATTCCATATTCATCATATTTCACTTGTAAATGTGCTAGGAAATTATCCACTTCAGCCGCCAACAGTGTTCGACATGTTTCTTTCTCAAGACACTTGTCTTCCGACACTATCCAATGAGTGGATAACAACCATGGATCGATTTGCAATATTGTAGCGACTTCATCAATATAGGGTTGTACTGCTCTGAAATGATTTGACTTACGCCGTTGGTACCAACCCATCTTTGGTGAGGGGGAAACTGGCACCCCCAATTCAGGTAATGGACCATCTGTAAGGTCATTATTAAGCAAGATCAAATCCGGAACTGCCCCTTGGACAGAAACTGGCGTACCTGCCTCAACCTGAAGGATACCTGTCGTGACCACATAGCCCTCGCCTTCTAGGAGTGATTTTAGCGAATCTATATTTTCCATATAAGCTGGGTTTCGCGTATGATGTTCTGGCCAAATATGGATGTGACGTATGTCGCCAATCGCCTCACGTAAATGTCTACCAATATCACCCTCGTGTATATTATTGAATCCTGCTGGATACTGATTCGCATCAACCACAGCAACCTTCCAATGTGCATCACGAATATCGACAGACCCGTATAGTGGCATCTCCAATTCAAGTCTCTTTGATGCGAACCAGTGTTCCAATTCACCACGCTTCGCAATAATTTTCTCTTCGAGATTACTCAAAATATCTGGGCCCTTATATGACATCAATCAACATCCTCCAGTAGTGACAACAAATCCTTACCATGGCGGCCAAGGCCACCGTCTACAATGTGTAATGAACGGAACAAGCGTAACCCCAATGAAATCTCCGGCTGACCATTGAACATCCCTGATATGGAAGGGATGTCATTGGTGTAGTCATCAGCATGCCCTTTGAGTTCGTGCAATAGGTTGTCAATCAGGGTAGGGGAGGTTGCCCTACCGGCTGGTAATTTAGGACGGTTTACAATATCTTTAGGCAGATTTGTCAAGTTTGCCGATTCCCTCAAAGCCGCTTTTTCGACACTTTTAGAGAGTTTCCAATGTATTGGCAATTGCTTTGCTGCATCAAGATGGGACGAACCCAAAAATGGGACTCGAATTTCTAAGCCATGGGCCATGCTATGACGATCCACCAACCGGAGCTGAAAATTGGTTAATTGGCCATGATCTAATTCGTATTGTAGTGCTGTCTCTAAATCTGAAAATGCAACATCCGGGTTGTGATTTGCGCGCCATCCAGATTGATCAATGGGGCCTGCGAGGAGTGAGGTTGCGAACGGATGTTTAGAAGCATTCAACCTAGAGTGAATCAGATTGCGATGTGCTCCCAAGTCCCTATATCGGGGATAACCGGCGTGGAGTTCATCAGCACCTTGCCCACACAAACCCACAGTCACTGACTCGGCCATCTTGGCAAATAATGGCTGAAAGAATAAAACCGTAAAGTCGATATCCTCGCCATACCATGCCAAATCAGGAAGTGAATTTACGAATTCATTTTCCTCAAGGAGGTGCTGGTGATGCTCTAAATCAAGTGCATGGCAAACTCGTTCGGCCGCCACCCAATCGGGGTTATCTTCCGATTCGGCAACCGTCCAGCAAGCAGGGAGTGGGTATCCAGTACGCTCTGATGCCTCGTGCGCGAGAGCGGCAACCATTGCAGAATCAAGGCCTCCGCTGAGAACAATTCCCAATGGAACATCTGACATGAGGCGATCTGCTACCGATTCTGTCAAAGATTCAAGTAGCGATGGAGCATTTGTATGTGAGGTCCAGGATTCATTAGTGAATTTACGAGTCGCGTCAACCCAACGATGAGCCATCTTCAATTCTACTCCACGTTCATTCAACTTCCACATTTCAATCGTCCCTGCTTGAACAGAATGGACATCTTGAAACAATGTGGTTTCATCAAGTGGATATTCGTAGGCAATACGAGCAACTAAGGCATCGATATCGAGTACAGGGGTGTGCGCAGAGTGTGCTCGTAAACACTTGACTTCAGAACCAAAAAGAAGCGTGCCCGCATCGGTAATCGTTCGAACAAGTGGTTTGACACCAAGTTGATCTCTGCAGAGAAAGAGGGATTCACGTTTAGAATCCCACAATGCAAAGGCCCAGATTCCATTCAATCGTTGAACCCAAGAGACGTCATCGGTGCGTGAATGATATGCGGCTAAAATGGACTCACCATCGCCTTTTGTACGAAATGCAAAGCCTCTTTCCCTTTCACGAATTTGGAGATGGTTGTAGATTTCACCATTGACAATGAGAACGCAACCGTCATCGGAATGTAGTGGTTGATTTGATCCAATGATGTCGACAATTGACAGGCGCGTGTGACCAAATCCAACACCCCCTTTTGAACACGATTCCGACCAAGAACGTGTACCATCAGGGCCACGATGATTCAGCAATGATGCCATCGAGTGAGCCATTCCGGCGTCATCACCATCCGGACCGAGCAGTCCAGCAATACCGCACATAGACAGTGGGGCGGGTCGGATTCTTTTCAAGGCGCGGGATGGAACCCCGTCTAGGATTATGTGTACAAGACCATTATGACACCCAATGCGAGCATCGAAAAGAGGTAAGCGAAGATGTACAGACCCTGAGCCGGTGCATCATCCGTCAGTGGTGCTGCGTCTTCGGACATGGTTGTCCCACAAGAATTCGCTTTGTAAACGTAGCGTGCCAACAAAGAGCCCTCACAAGAAGGGGGCTGTGAATAGTACGGCAGCCAGCGGGATCAGAATCATGGTTGCATTATCATCAATCCACCTTAATTTTGGTAATTCAGCGGCCATGGTCAAAGGACCCATGAATAACGCCATCCAGTAAGGTGTTCCAAACAAATAACCGCAGGCCAACCATACGATTCCACAAACGATGGTGCCGATTGCGTATACCGCCTGATTATCCATACCCTTTCGACGGGCTTCGCCCATTAAGGGGTCTCCAAATGCGAGTGAGAATACTATTGGGTATACGAGCCAACCTGCATGTTGGCTACCAGTTCCCGCCCAAGGTGACAGTACAACAAGGGTTAGCGTAATTGAAATTGCACCCCATGCAAGTGCACTAAATTGATGCTTCTCATACTCCCTTTGTCCAACGATTAGAATGCCGAATTTCATCCGCATCAATTCAAGACAGATTGCGAGGACACCCAACATTGCGGCGAATTGGATTCGATTTTGAGAGAATATGTCTGCAATAGATTCACCGTGTTCAAAGTAAATCCAGGGGAATATCACCATTCCTACATGAAAAAAACGACGGAAAATATGCCCACCAAGTCCACCAACACTGTGCTTGACGTGGTCTGCTTCATATTCTATATCTGACATGTTCTAACCCCGTTGAAGAAGGCCTAGTGCTTCTTCAATGGACATGCGGCCTTCACTCAGGCCCTTGAGGACATCGGAGAATTTCGGGTGCGAAAGCAAGTATTCCTGATGTGTGGCCAATAGCCGTTCGCGCGCGCGGGCAATCGCTGGACCTCGCGCATTTGGTAAGGAATCGATTGTAGCGATCACTTCATCGATACCATCACCGGTTTCTGCTGAGCAGAGAATTACTGGTGCGGCCTCTTCACCTGTAAGATTGAGTGAAAGACGAATTTCATCAGCAACCCTATCCGCGCCCTCAAGATCACTCTTGTTGACTGCAATTAAATCTGCTAATTCCAATATACCCGCCTTTTCCGCTTGGATCATATCCCCCCGAGCTGGTCCTTCAACGAGCAGTAAACGATCTGCAACAGATACAATTCGAATTTCTGATTGGCCCGAACCAACGGTTTCAATGATGATTCTTGTCCATCCTTCGTGGATGAGCAGGTCTACCATTCGATTCAGTCGTATTGGAAGACCACCTGGGACGTTTCTTGTTGCTATAGAACGAAAGAATACGTTGTCCCCTGCGTCAACAGAAGCCATACGCATTCGGTCTCCAAGTAAGGCACCCCCCGTGATTGGTGAGGATGGATCTACGGCGAGAATTGCAACTCTTTCTCCACGTTCTAGCCAACACGAAACAATTCGATCTACCAAACAAGACTTCCCCACACCTGGAGAACCTGTGACACCGAGAACGCGCCATGGTTCAAATGCCCTTGCAGGAACAACTATTGTTTCAGCAGAGGACAATGCTCGCGCGAGTTCGCGCCGATCCATACTCAAACCTCCAATCCCTCAAGGAATGTCACTAACTCGTTTGAAGTCGTGCCGGGCCCAAATATTGCTGCCACACCTGCTTCGAGTAATGCTGGACGGTCTCTCTCTGGAATGATGCCACCACCGAATACGACGATGTCTTCCAATCCTGCTTTACGGAGCAAATCGCATACTCTTGGAAAAAGAAAACCATGCGCTCCGGATAGAGAAGAAAGGCCAACAACTTGCGCATCCTCATCCATTGCAATACGCACAATTTGCTCTGGCGTCCGCCGAAGACCGGTGTAAATTACTTCGTGACCTGCATCACGTAGAGCCCGGGCAACGACCTTTGCACCCCGGTCATGCCCATCTAGTCCGGGCTTGGCGATGACTATCCGTAACGGGGTTGCCATGATTGGTCGAGCCGCGAATCCACCTTGAACCCAACGGATGCCTGAAAGAGCCCCCATAGGGGGCTATCTTCAAGGGCGGACTGTGTTATCGCGTTGTTTGAGGGCGATGGATACCGCAGACGAGCGACTCGACGAACTACGTCGACGCAAGGCCCAATCAGAGGCTGGAGGAGGGGCTAAACGCATTGAGAGTCAGCATGATCGTGGTAAAATGACCGCGAGAGAGCGACTTGAGATGCTCCTCGATGATGGTTCGTTCCAAGAGGTTGATGCGCTTGTTGAGCACAGATGTACAGATTTCGGCATGGAGAGAAACATCATCCCTGGTGATGGAGTCATATGTGGGCATGGAACAATAGATGGGAAGGCGGTACACTGTTTCGCTCAGGATTTCACAGTCTATGGTGGAAGTCTAGGTGAGATGCATGGATTGAAGATTTGTAAAATCCTTGACATGGCTATGAAAGCAGGCACCCCTGTAATCGGATTGAATGATTCGGGTGGAGCACGCATCCAAGAAGGTGTGGCTAGTCTAGGGTCCTACGCAGAAATTTTCTTCCGCAATGTCAGGGCGAGTGGCGTGATTCCGCAGATCAGCGTCATCATGGGACCTTGTGCAGGAGGTGCGGTTTACAGCCCTGCGATCACTGATTTCATCATCATGGTTGATCAAACTGCACACATGTTCATCACCGGTCCTGAAGTCATCAAAACAGTCACCAATGAAGAGGTTTCATTCGAAGACTTAGGTGGAGCTATGACGCACGGCAGTAAGTCAGGTGTAACTCACTTTACTGCCGGTTCTGATGAAGAAGCCCTTGATTTGACACGCGATTTGATTGGACTGCTACCATCCAACAACCTCTCAGGCATCCCAAACAAATCCCTAGGTGACTCCTCAGAAAGGCTGTGTCAATCACTAGACAGCATCGTACCTGAAGATCCAAACAAGCCGTATGATGTCACTGACGTAATTACTACCATTCTAGATGCAGGCGCATTCCTCGAGGTTCAAGCGGAATATGCAGGGAATATTGTCGTTGGATTTGGCCGACTCGATGGGGCTACGGTCGGTGTCGTCGCCAATCAACCGAAGGTCCTCGCCGGTTGCTTGGATATCGATGCTTCGACAAAGGCTGCAAGATTTGTCAGATTTTGTGATGCCTTTGGAATCCCACTTGTGACTCTTGTTGATGTACCAGGTTTCCTGCCTGGAGCCAATCAGGAATGGGGTGGAATCATCCGCCATGGTGCTAAACTTCTCTATGCCTACTCGGAAGCAACCGTTCCTAAGTTGACGGTGATTCTACGCAAAGCCTACGGCGGAGCTTACGATGTGATGTGCTCAAAACACATTCGAGCCGATTACAATGTTGCTTGGCCAACTGCAGAACTCGCCGTCATGGGTGCAGATGGTGCGGTCCAAATTATTCATAGACGCCGCATTGAGGCTGCTGGAAATCCAGATCAAGAACGGCAAAGATTGGTCGATGAATATACCGAACGGTTTGCGAACCCATACCAAGCCGCAGCCATGGGGTATATCGATGATGTAATCGAACCGAGTGATACCCGACGTCGTCTAATCAAAGCCCTTGGAATGCTTCACGACAAAGAAGAAACGCGCCCTGCCCGCAAACATGGCAATATCCCGTTGTGAGGTAGAGTGATGTCATCAGAATCCTACGCTGAATCCCTTGAGGGAGTTCTCAAAGCGGCACGAAACTCTGAGACTGTTGCGGAAAATAATCTTACTGAAAATGATTCCCGGGAACTTTTACTCCGTGCCGCTGCATTGGTCGCAGTAATGTCGATAATCGGTACTTCGGATGAACGAATCTCTGTGGGTCGGCAATTAGGTTCAGCTTGGAGTCAAGATCATCGAAGAACTCGAATGGGGTTTTCCAATCTGATGGAATCGCGGCAAAAGCGCTCTTCTTGGAGGTGAGGTGGTGGGTGAAATCCGTAAAGTTATCATCGACGGTGAAGAACTTGATGTCGATGTTGAAATTGATGGCGAAACTTATCGAGCCACCATCGAAGGACATACCTTTGAATTTATCATTCCAAATTCCAAGGGTAACGTGCCTAGAAAACGTGGCAGTACAGGTGGCCGGAAACGAAGTGGGACGGTCTGTGCCAGTATGCCGGGTAAAGTAGTCACCGTGGAAGTAAGAGTTGGAGATTCCGTCGAAGAAGGGCAAACCATACTCATTCTTGAAGCCATGAAAATGCAGAATGAGGTAGCAGCACCCATCTCCGGCATGATTAGTGCAGTTCACTGTGAAGGTGGAATGAATGTCGAAGCAAATGTCCCACTTGTTGTGATTGAGCCACCAATGCCGAACGAGGATTGAAGAAGAAGGGAGTGTAGTCATGTCTGGAGATTCAATGCCGCGCTGCGATTATCCTGGCTGCGATGCAGATGGGACAACCATTTCTCGCCTTTCCCCCGAGGGCTATCTTGTCGCGACAGGAAAGAAAGCTTATTCATTTAGAGAAGCGTATCGACGCTTCCACTATTGTGAGAAACATCACAATGATTTGATGTCCGGTGTTTGGAATAGAGTTCGCACACCCGATGACAAAGATGATGACCATGTAGCGCCAACTGCAGTCTAGGCGTAAACATGCAAAATCAGCCCCCTTGGAGTGACGGAGCCCCTCAACAACCGAACCAAGTTGTCATTGGAGGCGTACAACCACAAACAATTTCTGGGCAACCAACCCACCAGCAAGTCATCTATGTTCAGGCGCCTGCTTTCAAACCAAATCCAAATTACAGGCATATTTCATACATGATATTGGGAATTGGAATTATCTTGTCGATTGCGGTCAGTTTTTTCGGTGGCATGATAGAGGAATACTGGATAGTCAAATTTACCTCTTCGATGTGCTGTGGATCGATTGGAATCGCCTGCATTGTAGATGCTATGTACTACAATGACAAATCCAACTGGCAACAACAAACTGGTGCTGACACAACTGGCACCACAATCGGTATGATTGTAGACATCGTTTTTGCAATCCTTTGCCTCGGTATGGCGTTACTCTATTTGATTATTTGATTGGATTTTAGTCAATCAAAGTACGCCTTGTGCGGTCATCGCTTCCGCGATCTTTAGGAAGCCTGCAATGTTTGCACCAATGACATAATTCCCTGGTTGTCCAAACCGTGCTGCAGTCTCGAAAGCATTCTGATGAATCTTGATCATGATGCTCTCCAATTCCCCATCGACACGTTCACGTGTCCAACTCATGCGGAGGCTGTTTTGACTCATCTCTAGACCAGAGGTGGATACACCGCCAGCATTGCTAGCCTTCCCAGGAGCGAATAGTAGTCCATTGGATTGGAATATTTCGACTGCTTCAGGTGTGCAAGGCATGTTGGCGCCTTCTGCAACAGCAGTACAACCGCCGTCAACAAGTGCCTGAGCCTCTTGTGCATTGATTTCATTTTGAGTCGCACATGGAAGTGCAACATCGACTGGAACGGCCCAAAGACCGTTGATTGAAGGTTCTGGCTGAGACTGTGTGTAATTCACACCATCAAATTGGTCTGCATATTCACTGATTCGTCCGCGTCGATTATTCTTCAAATCCATAATCCAGGCCAATTTTTCTCGATCGATACCTGCTGGGTCGTGAATCCAACCACTAGAATCACTCATTGTAACCGGTTTCCCACCAAGATCGAGTACCTTCTCACAGGCAAACTGCGCAACGTTTCCTGAACCACTGATTGCAACAGTAGCACCTTCAAACGACATGTCCTTGGTAGCAAGCATCTCTCGTGCGAAGTAGACAAGCCCGTAACCTGTCGCTTCAGGACGAATGAGTGAACCACCATAGGAGCGCCCCTTACCAGTAAATACACCACCTTCGAAATCGTTGCGGAGACGTTTGTACATACCGAATAAGTAGCCAATCTCACGGCCACCAACACCAATGTCACCAGCGGGAACATCGAGGTTGTGGCCTATATGCCTCCATAATTCTAACATGAATGCCTGGCAGAAGCGCATGACTTCGCCATCTGACTTCCCTTTGGGATCAAAATCAGAACCGCCTTTGCCACCACCCATCGGTAGGGTTGTCAAACTGTTCTTGAAAATCTGCTCAAAAGCAAGGAACTTGAGGATGCTTTCGTTTACACTAGGGTGGAATCGGAGCCCACCCTTGTAGGGCCCAATGGCTCCATTGTATTGGATACGGAATCCGCGGTTAACCCGCTGATTACCTGCATCATCGACCCAAGTAACGCGGAATTGGATGATTCTCTCAGGTTCGCACAAGCGCTCAACGATTGGAATATACTCGGGATGAGCTTCAATCGCTGGCCCAAGAGTCTCGAGGACCTCTAAGCACGCCTGATGGAATTCAGGTTGGTTCGGATCTCTTGCAACGACCTTGTCGTAAATTATCTTCATATCAGGGTTCATTTCAGTTCACCTGGAGGAATCCGAGGGGGTTCTGACCACCACTTCGGTAAGTCTCGCGACCCCAGACCCCCTTTTCAAAGGTCCGCACCATAACCCCGCAAGATATACGATTTCCCTAGTGAAAACAAGGCGCAGTATCTCGTTTTTAGGTTTTTTTGATGTAATCTTAACACCAACTACTGCAATGAAACCCAATTCCCATCGTCATCATAGTAGCCACCCCATTGCTTGGCCTCAGCATACCAGGCTTGCTGCTCAGCGGTCCACTGTGCCTGATCTTCACCCCACGAGTTTACTTTCCCATGCTCTTCAATCATT
This sequence comes from uncultured Candidatus Poseidoniales archaeon, assembly GCA_963934015.1. GTDB lineage: Archaea > Thermoplasmatota > Poseidoniia > Poseidoniales > Thalassarchaeaceae > MGIIb-P. The sequence goes on along the minus strand of CAWVWT010000004.1, from coordinate 24,247 downwards.
GCTAAATCTGAATTCGAACCGGATTCAATAGTGCTGGCCGGGTGTGCACCTGCACCCGCGATATCGTCCTCAAGTGCAAACCTTCGGGATTCAAGCCGATCTTTGAGTAACAACCCTTGCCCAGCACCTAGGCGATTAGATTCCAACATGGAATCCAGTTCTTTTTCAACAGCAGCTAATCCAGAGAATCCTTCAGCATCCTCGACCATCAACAGCATTCCATCATATTCGCGGCGCTTTCCCTTTCCCGTAGTGAACAAGGTCCATGCCATAATGAGTGTGAGCAGCAAGCCGCTGGCTAAAACTGCAATTACACCTTGGATGACGGGGTCATCTACGGTAGATTTCTCAGCAATCTCTTCGTGATCAGCTACAAAATCGTTATCGGAATCGGCTGGAGTGGAGAATGCATCAAGCGGATCTGAGGGGGGATTAGCACTCAATTCAGTCATATCTAGATATCCGTCACCATCTGTATCTGCGTCCTTCATGTCTGGCCAACCATCGCCATCCATATCTGGGCAACCAAGATAGAATTGTGTACTGGTGCCATATTGTTCAGGGCAGTCATCAGATAATTCAGCATCTCCACGCTGGTCAGCATATCCATCTAGATCAGAATCTGACCAAAGATTTGGATTTGAATTCCACAAATCGATTTGATCTGCCCATCCGTCACCATCTCCATCTGCACAACCGAACACACCGTCTTGATTAGAAGTCCCAGCCCAATTCAAGCAATCATCGGCCTGATTACCACCAGGCTCATCACCAAAACCATCGTCATCCTCATCGGACCATTGTGTTGGATCAAGGTGGAAGGGGTCATTCTCATCTGAGGTCCCATCGCTATCTGCATCTGGGCAACCATTTCGATCTACTGTTGAGGTCCCCCAATCTTCAGGGCAGTCATCTACTTGGCCAGCAATCCCATCATCGATCCATCCGTCACCATCACTATCTGGACATCCATTATCTAATACACTCGCCAATGATGGACATTCATCATTATCATTGGACCAACCATCGCCATCATTATCCGGGCAGCCAAAGCGATCTCGAGTTGAGGTCCCTGGTCGATCTGTGCAGGCATCCCATTCAGTGCCAGCTGCATTGTCACCGTATCCGTCGCCATCTGCATCTTCCCACTGTGTTGGATTATCGTCTACGGCGTCGCCTGTATCAGACCAACCATCGCCGTCACTGTCGACACAACCAATCAAATCGCGAACCGATGTCCCGGATTCGTATACGCAATCATCGTAAGGGCCCCAAGGACCTCCGGCACTCAAATCTTCAAAACCGTCGCCATCAAAATCGAGAGGTGTTGGATCGGGGACGGTGGCGTTCTCAACCCACACCCCTGGCCAATGTTCCGCCCGGGTATCATTCCAAGTTGAGTCACCCCAATTGTCACCCAAACCATCATTGTCAGAATCTGACCACTGTGTCGGATTGTTCATGAAATCATCGTTCAAATCAGATTGCCCATCAGAATCCAAATCCCGGCAACCGAGTCTATCACGCCACGAGTCACCCCATTCATTCGGACAAGTATCGGGTGTGACTCCATTGGGATTTTCCCCAAATCCGTCACCATCGCCATCAACCCACTGAGTCGGTTCAAGGGGGAGATCATCCCCCTCATCGGACCAACCGTCGCCATCTGTATCAGGACAACCATATCGGTCGAGAGTAGAAGTGCCATAAACAGTAGGGCAACTATCGCCCTGCCAACCGCTCAAATTATCACCATATCCGTCGCCATCGGTGTCCCTCCATTGGGACGACACCCATGGGAAATCGTCAACTTGGTCACCGACTCCATCACCATCTTGATCAGCACCATACATCAGGATGAAGCCATCCGCTCCTGCAGCTGCGCTGTATGAAATCTGCCCAGATCCATCAGATGACATGCTATTGAAATATCCACCAAAAGCATACATCCCATTCCGCATACCCACTGAATAACCGTATTCTGAACTTGAACCGCCGAACTTCTTCATCCAATCCCAGCCACCTGTCGAGGGGATGTGTGCCATGAAGGCATCATAGGAACCTGTGGAGGACAACTGGGTGTTTCCAAACCATGCTGTACCGTAGAACATCCCAGATACAGTGATGTTTCCTGTAGACTTGTCCATATCGATATCGTAGCAGTAATCAGTGCTAGATCCGCCAGCATTTTGTGCCCATTGATAGGACCCGTTCGCATCCCATTTTGCCACAAAGCAATCCCAGTTGGTGGATTGCTGATAGGCATACATTCGCTGATTATTGTTGCTGTCGAAATCCATTAGATACTGGAATCGACCGTTTACGGCGACGTTTCCTAAATCATCTATCGCCACACCTTCACCATAGGAACTGTATGAGGATTGTAAATATCCAGCCATCTTGGCCCATGTCAATTGACCAGCATTGGTGAATTTCGCCACCCAAACGCGATAGTAACTGCTTGACGAATAACTAGGAACCAATTCAGGTCCACCGGCGTCAGCGAAATTGATTCGATAACTGAACTCACCCGTCACTGCGATATCGCCATTAGCATTGACATCGACATCTCGGCCTCGCTGATAGTACGAGCCATAGAATCGCTTGGCCCAAACGAAGTTCCCCGCATTGTCCAATTTCGCCAAGAAGGCCTCATCATAACTGTAGGCACTCAGGGTGATGGATCCAAAATATCCCGTGTTGTAGTAGTAACCGGTCAAGTAGGCATTGCCAGAATTATCCATCGCAACACCGTAACCGTAATCAGCGCTGGAGCCACCAGCAGATTTCGACCATATCCAATTCCCATTGGTGTCAAGACGTGAAATGAAGATGTCATTGCTACCTTGACCAGACAGGGATTGTGAACCAAAGTTCGCCGAACTCGAGGAGTAATAGTATCCTGTAATGGTTATGTTTCCACCATCATCCACGGCGATGTCATGACATTGATCACTGTTGGTGCCTCCGGCTTTCTGTACCCAATCCCAAACCCCATTGCTCAAGCGTCCAACAAAGATATCGTAACTTCCGTAAGAACTCAAGGTGATGTTACCAAATGTTGCAGTGTTGTAGAAATAACCACAGACATAGGTGCGGCCCATTGCATCCATTTCGATGCTCATCACCGAATCTGTACTACCTGAACCTGCGGCGTGAGCACCCCAGAGTAGGGCATTACTGGTTGAACGGGTAGAACTTTCCGATTCAACTGGTACCTCAAGTAAGGATTCAGACAATCCAATCGCTGGAGCGATTAACATCAAACCGACCAAAAGAAAAGCAACATACTGCGGGCGCATCACTTTCTCGACAAGCCTTCCCCATCATGAGGGTTGCTGCGCATCCCATAGGGATGCGATTAACGATAAGGATGCAGGGTGACATATCGATTCAAGCGTGAAACAAATGAATCTCCATTCTCGACATTGGAAGCCATAGCTCGAACGGCTTCTTCGATCAATCCATGCTCTTCGGGCTGAATTCCCATCACCCGTCGCATGACATCGAGCATAGCCCATTCATCTTCAGTAATCACTTCATCAACCAGTGCTGCAATTAATGCAGTTTGATAGGTCGTAGCATCCCCAATCTGTCGCATCTCGTGTACGTGTACGTCTGTAGGATTGATTGGGTTACCAATTTGATTTCGTAGAATATCCCATGCATCACCCATGACATCGCCTGGAAGTGCAAAGGCTCGAGCGATAACTGCAAGAATCGACATCTCATCATCGGTCACAATCTCATCCTCAACTGCAGCCTCAAGAGTTCGCAGGTAGAGATGCAAACCACGTGTACCCAATAGCGCCATGCCTCGTCGACCCGGTTCGTGTGTATAAGCCAAATCCATTCACTCTAACTTTGCCTGAGTGTGGATTACCGCAAAATATCGAGTGATTCGGCACATAATACACAAAAGTCATTGTTTCTGTTCATTTTTGGATTTAGGGTCAAAGAAAAGGGGTACTGCTCTACAAATAAACCAAGTTGTTTCACACCAATATTGTATTTCATTTGCATTTCATTATGCAATACAGTTAATACCGGGGTCGGTGGAGGACCGGTTGAGCCAAGGAGCGTACATACCCATGTCCACCAGCCAGATGACAAGCCTTCGAGTCCCAGAAGAAAACCTTCTGTTGCTCGACCAGCGAGTCGGGTTTGATGGTATGAGAAACCGCTCCGATGTCATTCGTGCTGCAATACAACATTATCTCGAATCCACACCTTCCAACGCTGATGTTCGAACCGTCAAATTTGAGATCGGTCGAGTGACTCGTGAGAGACTAGAAATGATTTACCGTATGCACGGTGATGATGCTTCGACTGTTGCCAAGATGGCGCTTGAAGCTTACATTATCCAACTGGCAAAGCCAGACCGAATTACTGAGGCTCTTCAAGAGCGTTTAGAGACATCGCGTGACAACACGCAACCACATGAGGATCATACTGCTTAGGCAGATGCACCAACCAGGGGCGAGAGACGTGGCAACGTACAATGATGATGGGATGCACCACGCAGGGGGGTCTGAAAACCCCCCTGCAACTTCTCCAGGCTTCGCAGGACTCCGGTCCCGAGCGAAGTCCACACACAGCCGTGGAGTCGGCTTGATGGATGATGCTGGTGAGGCCATCCTCACATTGGGATTTTCTAATCTCCGCTTTCGTGCCCGTGAGGCAATGAAGGCTTTTTTCCGCTCACAAAACCCCCGCCCCCGTTTATCGGGGGCACCCCCTTCCTCGACGGATGCATAGACCACTCGTCACACCCCCCCCGCCTTCGGGCGGGGACCCCCCTGCTGGTCAAGTAGGACGGTAGTTTCGTAGATTCGAAGTGTAATCTTCAAGGGGGGCCGAGCCACAGGGTGGGTTCCATGCTTCCGGAAGAGACTGTCACGGACGCGCGGTTTCTTGCGCATGAATCACTCCGTGACGGTCAAAGGGAGATGATTAATGATGCATTCAAAGTCATCTCCGGTGGTGGATTTATACTTGCAAATGCCCCAACTGGAATTGGCAAGACTGCGGCTGCACTTTCAGCGGCGTTGACTGTTGCCCGATCCAAAGACGGTTTGCATGTTTTGTTCATGACCGGTAGGCAATCTCAACATCGTATTGTCGTCGATACGGTTCGTAGGATCAACGAACGATTACCAGAAGGTGAGGCGCCGGTGACCTTGGTGGATATGATTGGGCAAAAAGGCATGTGCATCAATGAATTGGCTTTGCAACATGGATCTAGATTTAGACAAATTTGTGGTGAATTGCGCGGTACAAGGAAATGTAAACCATTTCTCGAAGATTCCCCTGGTCTCCGTCTGAAAGTTCTTGACTACCCATTACATGTTGACGAATTGGTTGAGCATGCAAAAAATTGGCGTGTGACTGCAGGCCCACAACCGACATGCCCATGGAAAATCGCCAGAGAAACTGCATCGCAGGCAGACATTCTGGTTTGCGATTACAATCACTTGTTCAATGAGGACACTCGGGAATCTAGTCTTGAAGCGATGGGTTTGGACATGAAAGATATGATTGTAGTGATCGATGAAGCGCACAATTTGCCTAGCCGTATTCGTCGCGGATTGAGTAGAACATTGAACGATACATTACTGCGTGATACAGTCTTCGAATTGGAAGAATATTGCGAAGGGCTCGCAGAAAGTGGGCTCAATTCAACATTAGAAGAATCTAGTTTCACCCGCGCGCGTGCGTGCGCGACCGCCTTGAAACGGTTCAAAGGACGTCTTTCCACTTGGATACGGAGTCAACGTGATGCGTTGCGAAATCCCGGTGACGTCGGCGCAGAAATTGAGGTTCGTGTCGAAGCCGACTATATCCTATCCATGCTCCGCCAAGAGTTATCTGGAGACATCTCTGGAGAATCGCTTGACATGGTTGGCCTCATCGCTCAACTACATCTTGCCCAAGTTGATTCAGATGATGCTGATGAAGATGAAATGGCAACAGACCGATTGGCATCGGTGCTGTCGATTCTCGAACGCTATGCACAATCACCGGCAATGTGTGTTGTTCTCAATTCACGTGGAGATGAAAATCGCATCACAACGCACCTTCTGGACCCCGGGATTGTGAGTGCAGAGGTATTCCAGACTGTTCAAGGTGGAGTTCTAATGTCTGGAACCCTAACACCTCCAGAAATGTATGCTGAATCACTGGGCATACCACCGATTCGCCCATTGGCTGCTGTATCCTATCCATCTCCATTCCTTGCAGATCGTCGACCGGTAATCATCGCTTCAGATGTGACCTCGAAATTCACAGAACGTGGCCCTGAAAATACCCGCAAGATTCGGCGACACATCCATGCATTACTGCAGAACACACCCGGGCACGTCGCCGTATTCTGCCAATCGTATCGAATGCTTGAGGAAGTAATAGAAGAAGCGGATTGGCCAGGCCGGATGCTGCTTCTTGAATCTAGAAACTGGACGAAGAAACGTGTCGATAGTGCCCTACAACAGTTGCGTGATGCACGATTACGCGGCCAGCCAGTACTACTCGCAGGTGTGTTTGGAGGACGGCTCTCAGAAGGTGTTGATTATTCACAGAATATTCTCGACGCTGTTGTCTGTGTTGGCATCCCTGTTGCACCCCAATCCGTACCTCAAAATGCGCTTAGAGAATACATTGAAAAGAAACATGGACAAGGTAAGGGCTGGAAATATGGTGCATTACAACCAGCTGTCAACAGTGTATTACAAGGCATGGGGCGCGCGATTCGAAAAGTCGAAGATCGGGCCTTCATCCTCCTCTTGGATAATCGGTTGTTAGGCGGACAATATCGAGCCTGTTTGCCACCAACATTGACGACTATCAAGGTTGATGAGGCAAAGCGAACGGGTCGGTGGGCGAAGAAATTCTTTGCCCGTCATCCAGAACCAGCAAAGGGTGATTAGGAAGATGGATGGGTTCAAGGACACCCAATGATGCCACGGAAAGGGGAGACACCATGGATTGGACGACAGTTGAGTTGGTTTCAATCTCAGATGATGAGGAAAAGGTAACCCCTGCGCCTATTCTAGCAGGTCTTTCAGCAGACCCGTCACATTTGCATGATGCATTTCTATCCGATTTGCCCCATCTCGCAGAAACACAAGCTGCGCATGTCAATTTACTGGCCATGGCTAGTGAAGGGGTGGAAGCGCACTTTGCAGAGATTCACTCGCTACAAACAGCAGAGATTGCCATCGCAAATCTCGGGGGGTTCCGTGAAGGAGATGCGTTGATCTTGCCACTTTCGGGCGCCATTCAAGATCGTGTTCAACTTGAGATGAATTCTCAAGGTGATTGGACAACGCTTCGACTCAATGCTGAGGGCGATGAAGGTACAAACTTCACTCGAACGTTTACCCTCCCCCCCGGTACAGAGCTGGGGCGCGCTGGTTGGCGCGGAGACCAATTGGTACTCGATCTCGTTCGTGATTAAACCTCAAACGGGTGGCGGTGCAGCAGCGGCTGGCATTTGATTTGCATTCTGAATTTCAGCAAGGGCTCGCTGTAATGCAACTGTCGCTTGACTTCGATGTGACTCACCAAGTTCCTGACGACTGTAGCGTGCAATCTCAAACATATTGTCGAGTGCGGTCAGAGCCTCATCACTGATGGTAGGCATTGCCTTTCGAATAGCCATCTCGAATTCCCGAACGGTTTCGAAATCGCGGCGAAGTTGACCATGTGACATCAAGACACCACAAAGTTCCTCGTAGCAGTGGAAAATAGCCTCGCGGATTGCATCACCAGCAGCTAGTAATTCCGCGGTATATGAGAAAATTTCCGATAATTCATCGATTGTGTCTCGACGGCGAGCATAAAGAATCCATGCCCCTGCAATCGCACCCGTAATAATGATCGAAACAAGTCCGTAAACCCAGTAAGACACACTTTGCGACGTGTCGCTCTGTGCTTCGTATTGCAATGCGTACAAATCGCGGGCAAGGTTTTGCTTGCTCTCATCTGAAAGTTCAGCAGATGAGCTGTTGAATTGCAGATGCAACGTACCCCAGTGGCCTTGATCTGATAGCGGTGGCAAACTTTCTGGTATCGTGAACTCGAATGCCCAAACACCACCCTCATTGGTGAACCCAGCAAGGAACATTTCGAATGGCTCGGTTTGTGAATCGTTGCGCAGGTATGCCTCAATTGCAACACCTGGGACGACTTGGCTGGAGTAATAATCCCGGACGGTGACGCTGCCGTTGATGGTGTGTCCACCCCAGATGACAGTTTCATATTCGACCTCGAATATCGCGCGCACGCGCAAGAACAGTTCCGCACTTGTGTTGGCAGAATTGAGATGTCGTGAATCGTCACGTTCACTGCTGAGTTCAAGTGTTAAGTCACCCGGAGTGATGTATCGATCTGCTGTGAACTCGATGATGAAACCACCTGTTAAGTTGTCCCAAATCAGATTGGATGTTGGTAGAGATGTGTTTCCATTCATCAATACCAGTGTCAAGCCGGTTAGCGAATTCCCATTGCCACCAATTTCATCGATACGCCCCTCAATTCGAATGGGGTGTGTCGAGTCACTCCGAATCGAATTATCTGATACGAATGTAATCTGAATATTCACGTCAGCCCACGTTGTAACCGAGACATTACGATCGCTTCCCAACCAGGATGAATCACCTGTGTAGAGGGCTGTAATGAGATGTTCACCACGTATACTCGATAGGTCAACTGGTACAGATACTGTGAAGTTTCCATTTTCGTCGGTAGTGAGTGTGGTAAATGAGGCACCATCCAATGCGATTTGCACGGTGGCATTGCTGATACCCGGCAGACCGACAACATCGCTATCGTATAATCGTCCATTAATGACCCAATCAAATCCGCGGGTAGCATCACCACCGTTGTTTGCACTCAGTGTAAGGGCGGAGTGGTGCGCCACCCAAAGGGTACTGTTGGCCTCACCACTACGATACCACCCTTGGGCAGGTGCATAGACGTCGATGATGTGGCTCCCCAATGACATCGAAGAAGGTATCGTCCAATTCAGTGCCCAAACACCGTTCACATCAGTTGATGCGTTACCGATGAGCATCCCACCAATTCTGACATCAATATTATGTCCTGAAATCCAGCCAGCCGGTAGATTGTCGCGTACAGTTCCAGTGATGGTCACTGTGTCTCCAATCGCTGCAGCATCTGGTGAGACTATGTCGACATTGACCGAACTGTAAACTTGCCAGTCAATGGTAGCGCTTGATTCGAGATAGAAGGGCGCACCTGCATATTCGACATCCATAGTGACTGGACCAAGAGTCATATCAGATGGCACCGGATAGAATACATCGAATGTACCGTTCGTACCAGTAGACACATTGGTTAGGAATACATTGTCAAGATAGATACCAATCGTCATGTTTGTGACGGGACGATCTACTGAATCCAGCAAGACTCCACTGATGGAAATCAATTCTTCACGGTCGATAGGACCCCCACCTGCGATTATGTCAATGTGAGTGGGCTGTGTTGCGTTGAACAGTGTATTTGCATTTGCAGACAAGTAATATTCGGGGTTGACTGAATCCCCTGCACCGACGGGGTCGACCCAAAGGTATCCACCGAGGAAGCGGACCTCTACATCATGTGCACCCGCAGTAGTACTCTGAGGTAGAGTGTAGGTTAGTGAATAGACACCTGTTGGTCCATTTGTAATAACGGCCCAAGTACTACCAACATCATTGCCATCGATGAATAGGTGAATGACACCTCCCGATGCATTTCCGTCACCATCCAATAGAGGCATTCCCCATTCATCAAGAAGGGTACCATTGACGATGAGAGTTTGGCCCGCAATCAAGGTTCCTTCAACACTATCGATGGTCAGAATGGTTGGTGCAAGTATGACTATGCGGGAATCATCTGCATCTCCAATGACACCGGTTGTACCATTCAACCCACCATAACTCGCATCGATCAAATGTGGACCGGGTGAGGTTGTATTCAGTACTGTAATCAAAACTGACCCTAATCCATTGGAATCAGTTGTTACAGATACAGGAGTGTTCATACCCACTGGGTCTATTGTCACTGTTTCATTTTCAATCGGATTACCCGCATTATCAATAAGTGAAATATTCACTGTGAAATTATCACCGCGTATCGTCCTATCTTCGAGGTTGAGATCAATCGGGCTGGTGATAGTCAATACTGAATACCCCCTACTATCGAAGGTATTGTTTCCACTGCTAGACCCATAGAAGTTGATTGTGGGTGTATATTCAGCAGTAATCGTGTGTGTTCCGCGTGCGAAGTCCGCATTCAGAGTGACCCAAGCCCACCATGAGCCATTGCCACCTTGGGCGGTACCATTGGCGACGGTGAACGTATTTGTCCACCCATCGATATCGAATGTGAGTGTGGGCAGCATTGGTGTACCATCTCGTTGAATGATCGCTGAACCGTTGTCTGAGACCAACGTTCCCGTGACGTTGAATCCACCGCCTGCAATTGGGTTGTCGAGAACGGAGTCTACCACGAGGAAGGTTAGTGAACGAACGGTTACTGTATTGATTGGACTTATATCTGCAAGCATGTGCCACGTGCCGTTATAATGCAGTGTGATGGTGATGGGACCCAATGGTTGGTCACTTGGAATCGTGTATGCGAATCCTACACTCCCATCTACATCCGTAGTATTCTCAGGCATCCAAGTATCGTGGAATTGTGCTGCAACCGATGTGAAGTTGATAATCCGTGGCGCACCATTGCAAGTGCTACAGCCAAAGTCAGTTTTTTCAACCAATTTCCCACCGAATTCAACAGTATCACCACGTGTGACAACAATACCTGAAAGCGGATAGATATTTTCAAAGTCGGTGACACCCATAACAAGGATTGTCATGTTCCCTGTATCAGTTAGGTAGAAGGGATTCGAACCATTGATGACCGAGACGATGAGTTCGTGATTTCCACTGACAATTCCATCGCTATTTGGATCTGTATTCACAGTCAAATTAAATGTCCCATTGATGGCTGTTGTGTGTCCAGAAGCCATCAATTCTTCAGTATCATCAAGCCAGAATACTTCGATATCCACGGGCCCTGAGAATGGACGAGTTGGGTCGATTGAGTCTTCGATAATACCGGACAGTTGGAAACTGGTTCCCGCCACTACTGTTGTAGGTACACTCTGATCGAAAACCACCGAGGTCAATACTTGAACTGTAACATTAGCCAATGTGTGATTACCGATGTATCGCGCACCGTTGTTTGTTGAAAGGGTGTCAGATAGATCATCATACATGACAGCCCAAACATCGTAGTAACCAGGTTCCTGGCTGAGGGGTACGGTCCACGATAATGTCGCTCGTCCGTTTGAATCGGTGATGAAGGTACCCAGTGTGGTGTTGGCGCCGTTGGCATCCCAGAAGAATTCAACCGCGACATTTGAAATGTTTCTCAAGCCTTCTTGGCCAGCTGGTGGCATCGAATAAAATGCTGCGACATCCCTGACATCCACCTCGAGTATGAGTTGGTTGTTCACTTCGACAAGAACCGCTGTGGTATTGAGTTGAAGGGTTGCTTCAGATTCGGTTCCAATGTCCAACTGATGTGGCATCTCCAAGTTGTAGTAAGCACCACCCGGTGGTGCACCCGCTGCAAAATCCGCAGTGATGCTAATTCCCCAGATTCCACCTGGGAAATTGATTGGCATCATGAACGAAATGTTGTACAGACCGGTTGTGGAGTTGACTGGAACTGTGCCAATAGGAATGAAGGTGGGCGGCGGAGGGTTGCCCATTGGGTCGTTAGGACCCACACCAGGGAATTCAAACTCGAAGATCAGTGAGGTCTGATTTCCAGTGATGACTGTATTGGTCAAATCATCTTGAATATCGCCCGTAATGTAGGATGTATTGCCAATATGGACCCAATTGTCGGCCAGGGTTGCACTAATCAAAATGTAACCTGTAATACGCACACCACCTTGACTGTTGGTAGATTTGTACCATGGTGTTGATGAGGTATAGTTGGTATACCATACATAATCGCCGACCGGTGTGTTGGCGTCAGGTGTCCAGTCAATGTTGAGACCACCAAATTCTACATCTGCAGAACCATTGGTGGATATTAGGTTGCCATTGAATTCGGAAAGGTATGTACCGTTGGCAGGCAATACATAATTGCCACGGTGATCGGTCAATCCAATGTTCGTAGTCGTCGCTTCACCTCGTTGTAATGGATTGATGTTATATTCGATAAAGAGGGTTGTTTGCAAGCCATAACTCAAGCCTGTCAAGGTCGCAGTCTCCTGTAAGCCTGCGATATCAGTGGCACCAAGAGCATCGGGGATGAAGAGTAGTTCGACATCTAGGTATCCAGGGTCCAGGGTTTGAGCGAAAGCTGCAGAGAAATTCCACACAATACTGAAATTCCCTGGACTAGTGGACCAAGTCGAGGAATTGAGGGTCCACGAGGTGATATTTTCCATCGGCCCGGTGGAACCATTCATCCGCATCTGCAGCCAAAGTGTACCTTCCATCGGCACAATATTTTGTCCACGGCTGAGAATGGTTCCATCGATGAATAGGTTCTCATCGATTGATAGCATTGAGACGTTTGCCCCAGGCCCTTCCAATGTAGCCGTCAGATTAGGGGCTGCACTGATGTTGAAATTCAAGTTGTATGTACTAGGCAACGCGTGATAGGTTGGTGGCGTGACCAAGTGCAAACTATCCACATGCCAACCAGGGAATTCGATGGTTGCAGGGAGAAGAGCGATGACTTCGTTCTCATCAAGTGTGACATTGAATTCGTAGTAGCCATCCTCACCAACCACAGTTTGTAGGGATACTGCGCCATCCACTGTACTGGTGTAATTCATGAACAAAACGAGCGAACCGACATCACTAGGATCGTGGAATGGAATGTTTTCCCACCGCACATTTCCTGAAATCAGTGTGGTTGTACCTGCACCAACGATGGGCTCACCCGGTTGTGCTGGTGTATCTTGTGTAATGTTGAGAGTGTCAGTGACATTGATGGTCCACGCGAATGTCTTGTACGAATGTTCGACGTAACCACCTTGGCTCACTTCAACAACCAATGACCCAAATCCGGGTTCAATGATTTCTGCAGGAATGCCCCGGAGTGAGAAGTTGCCAACTGAACCGGTCATATCACTACCAAGTTGGCGTGCTCCAGTCGCACCAAGGCTAGGATTAGTTCCAGCCTCAGCAGGAGGCATGAGGAACAATCGCACAGTGTGATTTTCAATTGCTGTGTTGTTTTCTGTGTATTCTAGAGTGCCATTAAGCCAGATGTTTCCAGATGAATGATCGCGCTGGACGGTCAGAGGTCCCCACGTCTCATTGACAATCTGGGTCGGAGTTGCTGCAGGACAGGGGTCAAATGGGATCCAACCCATGTCAAACGAATTACCCGCTGGGTTGGCTTGTAAGTGTACTTCAGACCATGCTGCTGTATTTGCACCAGTAACTGTGTATCCTTGTCCATTCCAGAATCCACCATGGAATCCTGTGACCTTGCGGGCTGGTAATCCAGCAAGGCGCAGCATGGTGGTGAATGCGGTCGCATATTCGGTGCAGCGGCCTTCCTTGGCAGCAACGATGAGGTGGAAAGTGAGGTCCTCTCCAATCGGCAACGCGCTACCATCATGATTACGCAAATATTCATGGGTTGCATTACCATTCAAGAGGAAATCTTGCAGGGCGACAACTTTGTCATATGCACTGACTGCACCGGCAGCAGTGATGACATCGTTTGTGATGTTCAGCACCTCGGAGAAGTGATGGGTTACATCGGTGAATTCAGGGGGTAAATCCATCGCGTACGTGCCCGCGCCCGCGTAAGGAATAGAATTGTTCAACTCAGCTGATTCATACCAAATTTCAGGTGCATCGACGAACAAACCTACAACACTCGCATCTTCGACCTTGATGTCATGAGTGATATTACCGTGACTTAGATTGGCTAGGGTATCGGCCCAACCCTGCACACCTGTTGTCGCGTAAGGATGGGCAAGATTTGAGTCTGTCACCGGATTCACAAATTGAATCCCCCAACTCTCAGTCGAGTTGTGGTAACTATTGTTAGCAACCCATTGGTCATCAGTAAATCCTTGAGACATCGGAGTCCAAATTTGAGTGGACGAATTTTTCCCGTAGGCGCCACCTGTATACGAGTCGTACGTGTGTACGCGCCAGTAACGATCGAGTGTTTCATCAACACTGAAGGTCGTGTTATTTGCAAAGAATACAATCTCGTTCTGAATGACATCGTCGGTCGGATCCCAGGGATTGAAATTCCCACCAATGCATCCGAAAATCCACATAGGCGGTGGACATTCTTCGCCATCAATCATTCCACCTCCATCAGTATCGGGGTCACGCCAGTCAGTTCCAGTGATATTTTCAACACTGTCTGGAATACCGTCGCCATCTGTGTCAATGGGATTCTGGTCATCACCCGGGTCATTCTGTGGATTTGTTCCATCGAGATATTCTTGCCCATCCCAAACACCACCTGCATCAGTATCAGGAGTCAGGTAATCTGTAACGTAAGAATCAGCACTACCATTGCCAATGATTCCAGGGATGAAATCCAGGGGGCAACCGGTATTATTTTCAAAATAATCATTCAGTAAATCGCCATCAGTGTCCATGTTGTTATCACAAGGCTCCATGGGGTCAGTTCCACCCATCACCTCATCGAAATCATTGACACCATCATCATCAGAATCCACATCAGTAGGAAGTGATGTGAATCCAAAGGTCCCCATCAATTCTTGCCAATCTGCAAGCCCATCGCCATCCGTATCCGCATAATCATCATCACAATGCTGTTGAGTGGATCCAATTGTGCCACTTTGAATCGCATCGAAGTGACACCAAGAGCCATTTCGATTGACGGCATCAGTGGTTCCAGCAGGTGGAGCCAAGGCTACACCAAAGAGAATATTCGACTGTGTCGAAGCGTAAGCGAATGACGTGTGTTGGCCACTCGAATCATTGTAAAACCCAGTCCCACCATTTGGATTGAAACCTGATGCGTTTGCAAGTGTAAGGCGTTGTAACGAACCACTGTAACCTGAAATCAAGGATGAAAAATCGATCATTGAATCACAGGGGTCAGTACCATGTGACCAATTTCGCTCATCACCATCACCAATCCCACCAAAATCTGTATCGAAGACATTCCACTGTGTACAGGTCAGATTCTCTTCCCAATTCTCAATGCCATCATTGTCGAAATCACCTGCATCTTCGCGCCGGGTTGGATCTGTTTCATTGGCACCAACCAGTCCATCTCCATCCTTGTCCTCATCGCCATCATCGAGTAAATCATCGTCTGTGTTGTTATCACGGGGGTCACTGGCCTGTGGTGGATTTCCATATGCTCCGCCTACCTCTATACCATCGTTGATGCCATCACTGTCAGTATCGATATCAGTTGGATCAGTCAACAGGACCAAGGCTTCGTAGGAATCATTGAGGCCATCACCATCAGTATCGGATTGCATCGGATTGGTGGAAAATACACCATCAACCTCTGCAGTAAGTGTAACACACCCACCTGGGCCGATGGCCAGAACTGGATTGCATGGAGAAATGGTCTCAGTACGCCCACTACCAGCTGGACCAGGTTGGAAGTAATCCACCCCGCTTGAACTGGTGTCCCATGAGGGGTTCATGTATTCGTAAATATTGACGAGCCCATCATTATCAGGGTCGCCAAACATACCATCATCATTGGATGGGCTGGTCGCGTTGAGTCCATTGGCTACTTCCCATCCATCAGGCATGCCATCATTGTCCGTATCCCAGCCATCTGGGTCTTCGTCGATATCACCATCACCGTCATCATCATCGCTTCCGCAATTGGTATCACCGTCATTGTCACTGTCTGCAGAATCCACCAGACCGTCGTAATCATTGTCGATATTATCATTGCAAATATCACCCATCGGATCTTCGTCAGTTCCATCGGTGCCTTGACCCGGTGTTGCCTGCATTGCAGTCTCTTCGTCCCAATTTCGGACCGGGACGGTTCCATTCCACCATACGCCATTGTCAAGAATACTACTCGTGCTGGTCAAATCCCAGTTCACAGGTTCCAGGTAGGTATACTCCTGTAGATTGGTTAAGCCATCACCATCTGGGTCACCAGCGGCCCCATCATTTCCAAGACTGGATGCATCAAGTGGATCCAACCCATACTGATATTCCCAACCATCGGGCAACCCATCATTGTCGCTATCCCAATCTTGGGGTTGTGTGTTAAGCAGGAATTCAAGACCCATGGTCAGACCGTCACCATCTTGATCGTTTGTCGCAGCAGCTTCCCATGCCGCATATTGGATTGCAGCAAGGCTGGAGAAAATCATCAGAAGAGTCAGGCTGAGGGCGCGGAATCGTTGCGTACGCAGAGGAAATCCTGAGGCGGCCGAGGTGGAGGATATGTTCGTAGACATGGCTGTACCCAGTCATCTCCGTGCCCATCAGGGTATTAAGGCAAATGGAGCGACGTTCGGACAGAATGCGACCCTCCTATGGAGGGTCATGCCACCAATACGCCTTAATCGAAGTCGACAAGCTCAATATCTTCGTCGCTATATGAATCGTCATCTTCAGCATTGACTAGATCAGGCAACTCCAATTCAGAGTCGTCTTCAGCTTCATCCTCATCAACCCAGACATCGATGTACTCAATGCGATTTTTACGCCCAGTGACAGCAGCGACTAGAAGAATAACCACACCCAAACCAATGGCGATTGTCGATGGCCTAGGGTGCTGCAATTCTTTCCAAATGACACCAAATACACCATTGATCGAGACGCGGATTGTAACATCCATTTCGGCCGTATATTCAGCAGGGTAAGATTCGTCCTCCGAGAACGGCGTGGCGGAGACCAGAACTACCACATTGTCATTGTTTAGCGCATCATCGCCTGCCCTGATTCTAACCGTGAAGAATTCTTGAGAAAATGCTTCGACGGTGACCACAGGAGATGTTGTGTTTGCCATGAATGCAGAGGCGGTCCAACCCCCACCTACTACTTCAGCGCCCAGAAGCACCATCACATCACTATTTCCATCATTCTGGACAACCATTGTAATCTCCTCTTCCATACCAGGTTGGAACACTGGGATTTGTGAATAAAGTTTGATTTCAATGGTAGGGTCATCCTGACCGATTTCGACAGTAAGGGGGAGGTCGAAATAGCGAGCAACTGACACATCGGTGATATCTTCGCGAATGCGCAGATAGATTGTGTGGTTGCCCTGAATTACTTGACTTGTGAGAGTGATGTCGAGATTGGCCAATGCGGTATCACCGGGTGCCAACTGAACACGAGGCGAAGGGTCACCATTATTGTCAGTGATATCGTACTGCCATAATCCGTACTTTTCGTTAGCCGAGTCGGGGTACAAATTCACATCGATATTACGGTCAAGGTTCTGTGGATTAACAATCAACCAATCTGTGACTGCATCACCCTCCGTCACCGTATTTGTAATCTCGACCGAGAATGAAATCTGATCTGCGTTATTGAGACATATTTCAGCATCAACGTAGCCCAGTGGAGTCGCATCACAATCCCAGACCACCTGAGCCTGGATGCCAAATGTGCGTTGAATAGTGAAGGCGATGCGTGCCTTCTCAGTCGAATTCCCCATACTGATAATCTCAAGTTCAATTAAACCACTATCCGGGTCATCGCGTGAAGTCGATGGTTTGATTTCCAAGCGAATTGTCTGTGTTGTGTGGCGATCAAGATTGCTGGTATGGAACGTACCATCCCCATCATCCTCATCTATACGCTGTCCTGTATCGTTGTCCCAAAACCGGAGATTTGCATTGGTATCTTGTTTGACATCGATTCGAAATTGATCGGTGTCAAACCCAGTATTGAATATCTCTAGATAGAATGTGGTGAATACACCGTCCTCAACGTAGCGATGGATGTTTTCATCGATATTTAGTGCACCCGTACTGTTTGCATATTGATTGTCATGAACTTCGGGCCAGAGGCTGACCATGGGTGGAGCGTATGTGTCTAGCTTTTCCAAATCGAGTTGCAATGTTGTCTGGTGGACAAGTACCGAGGCATTGTCATAGGCTACCGCTCTGATTTCAAGGCGGTCAGGTGCATTGGACAAATCGTCCGATGCAGTCAGCAGGAGTACTGGATGAGCGACTTGTCCACCACCTGAAAGGTCGTAGGTTTGATCCGCGCGATCAAATTCAACAATCCAACTCGAGGGTAGGTTTGACAAAACGGCCAACTCAACGGTTAACGCAAAGGCGTTCCCACTAGCACCAACGTGACGCAGATCAAGATTTACGGGGGTGGTTGAACTGGGTGCAATATATTCGACAACCCTGTCACTTCCATGTGTGAGCGAAACACCATAGGAACTCATCAGTATATTGGAGTGGTCTATTGTGAATGATTTCCCTTGGATATTCTCAACCTCAAGATCGAGTTCGTACCAACCTGATGCAAGACCACCTGGGTAAGTCCAGTTGTGTTGGGCCCGAAGCGCGTTGTTATCGGTGACCAACTCCTCATCATCGAAAGTATGCGTATGTGCCACCTCCCCTTGATCGTTAGTCATAAACAACCGCGCAACTTCGATATCTTCACGGCCAAAAGCATCCCGTAGTTCCAAATTGAACTGCATGATACGCATATCTGGTGAATCATTGGGGAACCATGGATTTTGTTCAGAGCCAACTTCTTCATCGGTCCAAACACTCTCAGGTCGATGTACCTTGACTTGAGAACCACTTAGCGGTTGAGCATCAACCTCTATCTTGGAGAATCGACCGGATGCTGAATCGATTTCATTCCACGCAACCCATGCATCGCAATCGACCGATCCAAATTGACGTCCACTGGTTTCACTGTCACTGCCGTTAGGTGGATCTGGTGTACCACCACCTGAATCGCAGTCCATGTCGGCCGAAACGACAACCTTCAAGCGATCATCAGCATCGACGGTGAAATCACTGTTTGAATTCCAACTCGGGTGGAAAGGTCGCTCATCAAACCCACAGGTGTTTCCACCTAATGCAGATGGAGTACAAACCTCAGTACTCCAATCTTCAGTACCAATAATCGATGTGCCTGCAATGACAGACACTGTCCAATCGACCGTCGAGCCTTCCTGTCCAGTCGCCTTCAAGAAAAGGACGATGTCCAATTCGTATTGGTTGCCGTTTTGAGTCCCCGAAATCACCAAGTCAGAAAGCATCTGGTCGGTAGAGAATTCGACATTGGTTCCCGATGCAGATTCTTCTTCTTGGTCACCGCTATCTGGGCGCTCGGTTGTGATTCTCCCATCCGTTGGGTGACCACCAGGTGCAGATGCAAAGTAGAGATCGTAAGAGATTGAGCCCGAATCACTCCGAACTGGTAATTCATTGAGGGATTGGGGCGCTGGGGTCAAGTTGACCATGAGTGAAGATAGCATGATAGCGACCAATAGAATGGCCATCGTGCTCTTACCCCGGGTCACACCTAGCATTCGCTCACCTACGGTGACCCGTGACATACAGCCCATTAAACGGTTTGCAGGACACGCTTGATTGAGACGTCACTCTATTGACGTTCATCATAGATGCCAAAAAAGCGGATTTTAGTGCAGGGGGTGGGATTCGAACCCACGAAGGCATTGCCCCCGGAGCTTAAGTCCGGTGCCGTTGGCCGGGCTTGGCAACCCCTGCGGACTGCTTGAGTCGCACTCGGGCTTTGAACGCTACTACTGGTTCAATGACCATCCACCATCAACATCGATGACCTGGCCGGTGATATAGGATGGACCACAAGCCAAGAACAGAACGGTCTCGGCAATTTCTTCTGTAGTACCCTGCCTTTTCATAGGTATAGATGAAATTATTGCAGCCCTTTTAGCGTCTGATTCCCAATCTTGAAAACGAATCGCACCGGGGCCCACAGCATTTACCCGAATAAAGGGTGCAAGCTCTTGTGCCAGACTCCGCGTCATTGAGAGTAAAGCTGCCTTAGAGGCGCAATAATGACTGAATTCAGGCCAATCACTACGACCACTAGCATTGTCGAGAATATTGATTACTGAACCCGGCTGATCAACCCCTTCAAATCGAAGATGGGGTGAGGCATGTTTAATCAGCATCAGAGGAGCTTCTGCATTGACTTTCCACATCTCCCTGGCTGCACTAGACGTCATCTCTTCAAGTGAAGTTTTTTCATATATAGAAGCGTTGTTTACGAGAATATCGAGCCGGCCTGCATGCTTGATTACTGACGCGATTAATGCCCCGCTATTCCCTTCGCCTGCGAGATCAAGACGGACTACGAAAGCCTCCCCCCCTGCGGCCGTTATTTCGCCGGCCAAATCCTCTGCAGCAGCGAGGCTTTGATGGCAATGAATGGCGACAACGGCTCCCGCATTCGCAAGTGTCCGACAAATTTGGGCCCCAAGGCGTACAGCACCCCCCGTCACCAACGCAACCTTGCCCTCAAGTACGGCGTCCATGCCACTTGGAGTGGTCGCTTATCTTTCAACACTCCGAGCCCGACCCTAGGGTCGGGAAACAAAGGATTAACCGAGTCCGATGGTGACAGGTTCAACAGGAGTGGTGCGTATGACCGAAAAACGTCTACCTATGGCGAAAGAATCCAAGCCACTGACGGCCGTGGAACGCCGTAAGAAAATGCGCAAGAGATTGCCATCTTGGTTCAAGACATATTTGCCAACCGGCGATGCTCAAGCCGCATTCAATAATGTACGTGGAAATGTAGTCGAACACCAATTAAACACTGTTTGTCAGGAAGCGCAGTGCCCCAATATCCACGATTGCTGGGGTCGAGGAACTGCGACGTTCATGGTCGCCGGTGAAGAGTGCACTAGGGCGTGTAGATTCTGCGCGGTTGGAACGGTCAAGGACCCACCTCCATTAGATATTGATGAACCTGAAAATTTGGCTGAAGCTGTCGATTTGATGGGCGTCACACATGCGGTTATTACCTGCGTCAATCGTGACGAACTACCCGATGGCGGTGCTGCTCATTACCGTGCCTGTTTGGAAGCTGTTCATTCACGGCGTCCCGATGTTGGACTCGAGTTCCTCAGTTCTGATTTAGATGGAAATCTCGATGCGCTTTCAGCATTACTAGAGGGGCTAGAATTGCGTGTTTTTGCGCACAATGTAGAGTGTGTCCCCCGCTTGGATTCCGTGGTTAGGGATCACAGAGCATCATTCCAACAATCGCTAAAGGTTCTAAAGGAAGCAAAACGGCTTCGACCCGATATATTGACTAAATCGAGTATCATGGTAGGGGTTGGCGAAACAGATGAAGAAGTGGTGGAAGCCATGCGACTTCTGCGTGAAGTCGATGTTGATTTACTGACCATTGGCCAATATCTCGCACCATCCCCTCGCCACTTGCCTGTTGACAGATTCCCTGAACCCGAAACCTTCGGCGAGTGGGATCACGCCGCTAGAGAATTGGGCTTCAAAGCCGTGGCTTGTGGACCATTAGTACGTTCATCCTATCGAGCAGGACTCCTCTACGAGGAGGCAAAAGGTGGGCCAGTAACCCTCACCTATGGTGAATCATGAATCAGCGAAACGCTATGAGCGACTTTGGAGTGGTGAGGATAATGGGCGACGAGGAGGAGACGCAAATGCACGTACCCATCCCACCACATCGGGAGGGAGGGACGTCCTTCCCATCGCCACATGAAATCCCTGCTGGCCACCATGTCAAACCGGCCATAGACTGCGGGGGAGCCGATACTAGGGATATCGCATACGGTTTACTTCGTGTCCTCAATGAGGATAATGAAGCCGTGGGCGATTGGAATCCCGAGCTTGATGCAGATACCCTTCGCCAAGCACTGGAGCACATGGTCCGAATTCGGGCGTATGATGACCGTATGATGAAGATGCAGCGCCAAGGACGCCTTTCGTTTTACATGAAGTGCTTGGGTGAAGAAGCTGTCAGTGTCGGCGCGGCAATGGCAATGGAAAACAGAGATATTGTCTTCCCATCCTATCGGCAGCAGGGTTTACTCTTCGTCCGTGGTCGAAATATGGTCGACATGATCAGTCACTGCATCACCAATTCCAATGACAATGTCAAAGGGCGACAGATGCCTGTGCATTATTCTTGGAAAGAAGGAAATTTCGCCTCCATTTCAAGTCCGGTCGGAACACAATTTCCACAAGCAGTTGGGGCAGCCATGGCCTTTGCCTATCGTGGCGAAGATAGTATCGCATGCTCTTGGTTGGGGGAGGGAACTTCGGCCCAAGGGGATTTCCATTATGGCCTCAACTTTGCCTCGGTTTACCAAGCACCTTGTGTACTGGTAATCGTCAACAACCAATGGGCCATTTCTACTCACAGAAATCTCGCGCATGGTGGACCCTCATTTGCGGCCCGTGGTATCCCCTATGATGTTGCGTCGATGCGAGTTGATGGACAAGATTTCCTTGCAGTTTATGCAGCACACAAATGGGCGACTGAGCGCGCCCGTGCAGGACATGGACCCACTCTGCTTGAGATGTACACCTATCGCGGTGACAGTCATTCATCCTCAGATGACCCAACCGGCTATCGCCCCGATAATGAATATGATTCATGGCCACTAGGCGACCCAGTGGATCGCCTCAAGGCGCATCTATTGAAAATCGGCGAATGGGATGATAAAAGACATACTGCACTTGAGGAAAAATGCACAAAAGAAATTATTGTCGCATACAAGGAGGCTGAGAAACATGGAACTCTGAAAGAAGGACCATTCCCTTCATTGTCTACACTGTTTGAAGATGTGTATGAAAAGGAACCTTGGCACCTGCTAGAACAACGTGGAGAGGTGGGGATTTAGTGGCACAGATGAGTATCATTCAAGCGGTTAATTCCGCGTTACACAATATGTTTGAACGCGATGAAACCGTCGTATCCTTTGGTGAAGACGCTGGTTTCTACGGAGGTGTATTCCGCTGCACTGCAGGGTTGCAAGAAAAGTTCGGTAAACACCGTGCATTCGACACCCCCCTTGCGGAAGGTGGCATCATGGGGATTGCGATCGGAATGGGTATGAATGGGCTGCGCCCCGTAGCAGAAATTCAATTTGCAGACTATATTTTCCCAGGATTTGACCAAATTACGAACGAGTTGGCAAAACTTCGCTACCGTTCAGGTGGCGAATACAGTGCACCAGTAACCATTCGCACCCCTTGTGGAGGGGGTATCAAAGGGGGCCACTACCACAGCCAATCTCCAGAAGCTTATTTCACCCATACACCCGGATTGAAAGTCGTTATTTGTTCCAATCCTTATGATGCAAAGGGATTGCTAATATCTTCGATTGAATGTAACGACCCGGTTATTTTCTTTGAACCCAAGCGACTCTACAATGGGCCATTTGATGGGGACCATGCAGCAGCCATGGTCAAGTGGACTAGCCACCCCAAGGGCGAAGTTCCTGAAGATTACTACAGCATTCCATTGGGCAAAGCGGAAATTATCAGAGAAGGGAAAGATGTGACCATCCTATGTTACGGCACAATGGTTCATGTTGCCAGCGCAGCTGTTGAAAAGAATGGAATCGATGCTGAAATCATTGATTTGAGAACATTGGTACCGCTCGATATTGATGCAATTGAAAAATCGGTCAAGAAGACGGGACGATGCGTAATCGTACACGAAGCACCAAGAACATCGGGGTTTGGTGCCGAATTGATGTCATTGGTACAAGAACGATGCTTCTGGCATCTTGAAGGACCGATTCAGAGAGTCACCGGATGGGATACACCCTATCCACACAGTTTGGAATGGGATTACTTTCCAAGCCAAGCAAGGATAACAGAGGCCATAGAGGCCACATTGGAGGAATGAAAATGGGTTCGAATGTATTCAAATTACCAGATATTGGGGAAGGTGTCGTCGAGGGAGAAATTACTGCTTGGCACGTCGCTGTTGGCGATACTGTCGTCGAAGACCAAGAAATGGTTGACATCATGACCGACAAGGCTACTGTTGGAATTGGTAGTACGGTCGACGGGAAGGTTTCCAAACTCTACGGAGCGATTGGTGACATGATTGCTGTAGGCGCACCACTAATCGAATTCGAGGTCGATGGTGAAGGAAGTGCTGCGGCTGAACCCGAACCTGCGGCTAAACCCGAACCAGAACCGACGCCTGCACCTGCGGCTAAACCCGAACCAGAACCGACGCCTGCACCTGCACCCGCCCCC
>CAWVWT010000003.1:0-99263 GCA_963934015.1 uncultured Candidatus Poseidoniales archaeon | reverse complement strand
AACTGGCCACTCAATAGCTTGGTTCGAATCGAGATGCAAGATGATAAAATCGTTCTTCTCGAATGATTCACCCTGAAGGGTGGATTCATCAAGGAGATGCCTGACGGCGTCACGAGGCAGTTACATGGATATGGACAAGCACGACTTCGAACTTGATGAGTTGATCGAGCGTATCAAGTCCAATGACAATCGCCTTGTCGCATTGCAAGTTCCTGAAGGATTAAAGATGCAAGCATTAGATATGATGGATGCTATAGAAGAGGATACTTCGGCTAAAATTATCCTTGCAGCAGACCCTTGTTATGGAGCCTGTGATCTGGTTCATGATAAGATGCAGCGCATGGGTGTGGAGTTGGTCGCACACATGGGCCATTCACAGATGAATATCGATTCGGGTATGCCAACACAATTCATCAACGTCACTTACAACGGGGATCCGGCAATCGACCCGGTTTTACCAATTCTAGCACAACACCATGCTATTGCGGAACAGCGATTGGTAAATGCGCAATCAGAAGGAAATGTGACCGAAGCTGAAGCGCAGGATCGGTTCCTAGACGCTGTGGGGCGCGTGGCCCCACTGACTGGAACCAAGTTGGGCCTGGTTGGAAGTATCCAACATTTACACCTTATCTTCGATTACAAGGAACGTCTTGAAGCCGCAGGTTTTGAGGTTGAAGTTCCCGTGGGTGGTGCGCGTTTGACATTCCCTGGGCAAGTTCTTGGATGCAACTATTCGGGTGACCAAGATGATATTGGACACTATCTGTTCCTTGGTAGTGGGGATTTCCATCCCATCGGCTTGGTCTTGCATACTGGTAAACCATTGGCCATGCTCGACCCGTATTCGGGAGATGCTGAGGAGATGTCGTTTGGACGTATTGAACGAATTCTGAGACAGCGATTCGGCCTTATCGTGGCTTGTGATAATGCGAAAACTTTTGGGATTCTCATTGGTGAAAAACCAGGACAAATGCGCCGCACACTCGCATTGAGGATGAAGAAAATGCTGGAAAAACATGGAAAGAAGGGGTATTTGTTAGCCTTGGAGCATGTCGGCCCTGAATTGATTGATTTCTACCCCGTGGATGCCTTTGTTAATACAGCATGCCCACGAATTGCGATTGATGACTCGGTTCGCTATGCGAAACCACTGATCACACCGTTTGAACTTGAAGTGGCTCTCGGTGAGAAACAATGGGAAACTGGATATCAATTCGATGAAATACCCTGAAGCCTCGCGTACCTGCGCAACATGCAATCGGGCATCCGCATGCGTGTGGCATTCCATATCTTCAAGAACAGCCAACAGTGGGATACCCCGATGGCTGAATACCTAAATCGGATTGGCGCGGGCCTCATCTTGCTCAATGCAGAGCCACTTTCCTACGATTGGGTGCCGCCAAATGTCATCGGTCGTGAAGATGAACAGAAGGAACTCGCTGCGATGTTTGCAAGTATTGGCACACCTGGAATGTCGTGTAGAGCGGTTATTACAGGTAATGTTGGTAGTGGTAAAACCCTCCTAAGTCGTGCCTTTGGAGATGATTTATCGCGCCACCTTTCCGGTGTGCGAAACATACAACACGTGCACGTCAATTGCCGCAACCATCCAACTACATCGCAAGTTCTGCAGCGAATCGCCAAGGCTCTGGATGATCGGCACCCCGATCGAGGGTTCTCTGCTTCAGAAGTCATCCAAGGTATCCGGCGAAACCTCCGAACACGCAATCAGCACATGCTGCTTATTCTCGATGAAGTTGACGTGTTGCTTCGCAGAGAGAGTGGAGATTTACTTTACCAGCTTATGCGCATCGACGAAGGCCGGGATGAATCAGGTACATTGTCACTCATTCTCATCAGTCAAGAGCAGGTATTGGATCAACTTGAAGGAGCTATAATATCTCGCTTTGGCCGCTCAAATCACTTAGCATTGAAACCCTATTCTGAATCGCAATTGGCAGACATTGCTTCACAACGCGCAGCCTTGGCAACACGTACGGGTTCAGTAAGTGAGGAAATTCTTACTTTGATTGGGCAGGCATCTGCGGATACAGGTGATGCCCGTGTTGCCATCGAATTACTTGAAGCCGCAGTCATGCGCGCGGAGAAAGATGGGTTCCGTGAAGTAGAACCTAGCCATGTACAGCGTGATGCGGCATCTCGAAGTCGAACTGTTGAACCGAGTGTGGTTGATGAACTAAACCAACACGAGCAATTGATTCTACTCGCCATTTGTCGTCGTCTTCGAAGAGATCCCGAGGTGACCTCAGGGGATGCTGAAAAATTATACCATGTTGTGTGTGAAGAATACGACATCAAACCTCGTGGACACACAACATTCTGGAAATACCTGAAAACTCTGGAAACGCGTAGTCTGATGGAATCCCGTACTGGTACGGCAAGTGCCGGCAGAGGGCGGACGCAGCACATCACTATGCCTCAAAGTTTACCTGGGCAACTCGAAAACCGCCTTGAGCATGCCCTAAACCGATGATTTTCTTCGAAGTGTTGTATCCACCTACGGTGGAATAGGCCGAACCGCTCTTATAGGGGGCGTCTGTCGCCGAATCGCACGAGGATTGAGCATGGCAGAACAAGTTTTCAAAGCGGTTGTCAACGACACCGACCCTTCTAGTGGAGGAAAGGCATACGCTGTCGACATTGGCGGTTCAAACTACAACCATTTCTTAGGGAAAAAAATCGGTGACTCCGTCGATGGAATCTTCGTCGGTGATGGCGATGTTAGTCTAGGTGGTTTCAAGTTACAAATTACAGGTGGTTCGGACCTAACTGGTACTCCAATGCGTTCCGACCTTGCTGGTGGTGGCCGCAAGAAGGTCCTCGTATCCCCCTCAACCGGCTTCAAGGGTCACAAGATTGTGAAGAAGAATGGTGGACGTTACCGCTACACCTATGATGGCCTACGAAAACGCCGGGCCTTCCGTGGCAATGTCATCTCCTCGGACACACGCCAGATCAACCTCAAGGTTGTCGAGAGTGGGAACAAATCACTCTCTGACATCTTCTCTGCCAGCAGCAGCGATGATGCTGGCGAGGCTGACAGTGCGGAGTGAACAGGTGACTCCAGATGGCCAAGAAGCGTGAGCTCCCCGGCCAGCCAAAGGTAAACATCGGGCTTGTTGGGCACGTCGACCACGGTAAGACTACGCTGACTCAAGCCCTTTCTGGCACTTGGACTGATACGCATTCCGAAGAACGGAAGCGTGGAATTAGCATCAAACTTGGTTATGCGGACACGGCATTCTACCGCACCAAAGGTGGCGAAACCTATGCCATGGGGAAGCGACCCGATGGTGGAGATGATATCGACAAGGAATTACTTCGTGTAGTTTCCTTTGTCGATGCACCGGGTCACGAGACACTGATGGCGGTCATGATTTCAGGTTCATCTATTATGGATGGAGCACTTCTCTTGATTGCAGCCAACGAAGAGTGTCCACAACCACAGACTCGCGAACACCTGATGGCGTTGGAAATTGCTGGAATCGAAAATATTGTCGTTGTTCAAAACAAGGTTGACTTGGTCAGTCGGGAACGCGCAGTTGAATCTCACGCTGAAATCAAATCCTTCTTGGATGGAACAATTGCTGAAAATGCACCAGTCATCCCAGTCAGTGCACACCATGATGTCAATCTGGATATTCTCATCGATGCAATTGAGGCTACAATTCCAACACCAGATCTTCGTGAGAAGGAAAACGGATTGATGTATGTGGCCCGCTCCTTTGACGTCAACCGCCCTGGAACCCGTCCTGCAAAATTGAAAGGCGGAATTATTGGAGGTTCGGTGGTATCTGGGAAATTCAAGAAAGGGGACGATATTGTCATTGCACCAGGGAGAAAAATTTCTGAAGGGAACAAAGCAAGGTGGGAGCCTATCGAAACAAAAATCTCCAGCGTTCAAAGTGGAGGTTTAGATCTTGATTCTGTTCATGCAGGTGGATTGTGCGGTGTAGCGACACCTCTGGATCCATTTCATACAAAATCCGACAACTTGTCTGGCCAAGTGATGGCCAGAGCTGGTGAATTGCCACCGGTTTGGGAATCACTCGATGTGTCACTCAATTTACTCACGGAAATGGTCGCAAGCGGTGATGGGGATGCGGAGAAAGTTAGGCCCCTTCAACCTGGAGAAATGCTCATGCTGAATTCAGCAACCGCAACTAGTGTGGGTGTAGTCTCTGCTGTCAAAGGTAAGGATGCGACGTTGAACTTGCGCCTTCCCATCTGTGCACTTACAGGAAGTAGAATCACACTTTCCCGCCGCGTTGGAAGCCGCTGGCGTTTGATTGGGCACGGCGTAATTGCGGGGTGAGGTCTTGACGGGCGTGCTCGTCGATGCTTGTGGCTGGGTAGCTGTTGTTGATGCTCGAATCAATATTGATTTGGCACTTGAAACTCAGGTTGGTCCAGTTGAACTCAAAATCACTGATGCAGTTTTGAGTGAATTGGCTCGGTTGGCAGAGCGTGAATCTCGCACCTTACTCCTCGATTTACTACAAGAACGTACAGAAATCGTTTCGGGTGAAGGTGAACATACCGATGATGAACTTCTCAATTTGGCTATAACGCAGAATTGGCCAGTTTTGACTGTGGACAAGATTCTCAAAGCACGCCTCCATGAAGCAAATGCCTCAATCATTGAAGTTCATGGATCGAAGGCGTTACGATTGATTGAGTAGGTGGTTTCAACTGCCAAGATTCAGCGATGATGGTCGCTGGGTGTGGGATTATGCTTCTGAACGGTGGATTCCAGCAAACAAAATTAACGATGTTTCTAAACTTGAAGAGTTGGGAATTTCAAACGTCCTTGTTGAACCAGGAAATACATCTACGGGTGAATTGAGAAGAGTTTCAGGGGAATGGAATGGTACTACTGTCAAACTATTTTCGATGACCATGGCTTTTTTCCTACCAGGAATTGATTACAGTGCACTCGGCTGTATTCAGCCACGGAAAACCAAACAAATTTGGTTGGGAATCGGGATATTTTTCCTATTCACATTTTTTCTTGGGACCGCCATTTGTGCCCCATTAGCATTCATTATCTGGATTCATGGAGTAGCCACAGTTGCCAAGCGATCGAGGGAAAGAGTGGCAGAACTCGGTGGATTTACCAATGATATTTGGGGCAGGAAAATTTAGTCAAGAGGATGTGGAATGGGGATTCCATTCTTGTCAGACATATTCAATGTCCACCGAATTGTTTTGATAACACCGCGCAGTGCAGTAATATTGCGAATCGCCTCTGCATTTGATTTACGATCCATCTTGGCACTCTTGAAGTGGCGTTCCCACAATACCTTTCGCTCCTCTGCTTCGTGCAGCATATCGCGTAATTCTTCCACGTCTCGGCGGTCGCCTGGTTCGGCACTCATATTCGGCCGCGGTCAAACCACCCTTTTTGAAACTGGTGTTTGTTTGGCCTGTGTAGACTCAGGGTAATGTGAACATTTCATCATCACCGTGTCCATCCATCAAACCAATTTTGACAGCGCAATCAATCCAAGCATGTGCATAGTTAATCGCACCGAAAGCACGAACCAAATCTCCTTGCTCAGCAAACCATTTTGCATCGGATGTGTAGGAATCTGTCATTTCCATCATGATCGCCAGATGCTTCCCTTCATCTGAATTAGGGGTACACAGTGGTGTGATTTTTTGTCGTGCTCTGTCTGTGAGGCTGATGTATCGTTCTACCAACTCAGAAGTAACTTCCGTGTGGGATTCAGACATCAGCACCCTCCCGATGAGAAATCAACCGACGTACATCTTCTGCGCGACCTAATGATTCGTACAATTCAATGGCGCGACTGAGCATACCAGAGTCTTCTGCATCACGGGCCGCTTCGAAAATCACTTGACGTTGTTCCCAATCGAGTCGGCGTATTTCACCTGATGCAATTTCTTCAAACAACAGTCGTCTGCGACTCACCAAATGAGGACCAATCCACATTCGAACAAGTCCGTCACGGGTGGCGGTAAGCATTCGATCTACGAGGTTTGACGATATGATGTCACCAGCGGGCCTGCGTTCAAAATTATCTTCAGGAGGAAGTCGTATCAAATCACCTGCAACATCTAGCGCCCACCAGCCTTCACCGGTCCAAACTGCATCCAAAGGCACAAGGCCATCCCCTGGAATCCGATCAATGCGATCCCACCCGAACGGATTTGGTACCCCTTCCTGCAAACTACCATCAGCCTGTTGAACCAACACACGCCCACTGTGTAACCTGGATACCCAAGACCACCGGGTTGTCTCGATTTGACGTTGAGCATCATCACCACCCAACCGTAAAGCCCTCAGGCAGCCATCGTCATCTTGAGCGAGTAAGATTTCGCGGTCAATCCAACCAACCATCTTCTGAAGTGGCCCAGGACGAAGTCGTCGGATTCCACGGCCTCGGCGATTGAACAGGTGTATGTGGTCTCCACGGTCTGAAAGCAACCACCCGCCACCGGGTCGACGGACGATATCACGGAATCCGCCTGCGACTGCCCTGCCTTCACCGACTAATTCCCCTGTAGCTAAATCCAGCAAGAAAAATGCAGTGCCTGCTAGAACAGCCACATTCGTTCCATCGTGCTCTAATCTATAAACGTCAAATGAAAACTCGCGGCGCCATAGGAAATCACCATCTGCATTCAATCTGCGAACAATGGTTCCAGCTGCAATTAGGCAATCGTCGCCAAGGCAGGCGAGTGCGCCTACACGACCCTCGACTTGGTGACTCCAAGCGATTTCCCAGCGTTCTTCAGTCATGTTTAGGCCTCCATATGGCCATCTGAGAAATGCGCCTTTGCTTGATCTGAAATACGGAACAACCGGGTTCGACCTTTTTTCCGCACAGACAAAATTCCGGCCTTATGCAGCCCATTGAAAATTTGTGATAACCGAGGCCGCCCCACTGCAAGATAGGCTTGTAGTGCGGCATCGGATGGAGATACCTCTCTTGCAATTGATGCCTCTACGATAGAAATCTCAGAATCACTGAGTGAAGATACCTTCTCGAAGTCCAAAGGCAAGGTTGAGCCAATGGGTTTCGGTTTGTCCTTACGGAGATTTTCGCCAATGGATTTGGCTGCCACGGGGTCCATGGCAGGAGCGGGTTCGGGTTCCGGGAGTGAATCGGTAACCCAGTAGGTTGTTTCTTCAGATTCTATTTCAGGTTCTTCATCGGCAAAATGCATCGTTGTGTCGGGTTTTGCCTCCATCGGGCCACTGACTTTAGGTCGAAGGGCGTTGTCAAGACCGATTTCCATTTTTGCTGAACGTTGACGATCTGTAAGCCCACCAAATGCGCGCATAGGGGGCGGGGGTTCGGTTCCAGGTTCCATCTGAAGAATTGCACCACCCAGTGCTTGGGACATATCAGGTTCATCTGTTTCTTCGACCTCCAAGGATCGTAATTCAAACTCTGATGGTGAATCGTCGCCATCCTCAGGTGATTCTTCGGTGGACTCCTCAGGAAATTCTGCTTCCAATTCGGGTTCCATCTCAGGGATGTCCCAATGGAAATCAATCTCGGGCTCGAGTTCGGGTTCGAGTTCAGGCTCAGACACCTCTGGGACCCCCCCTGGTTCTTTTTCATCAACCAACGATTCGAGTGGTTCAACTTGAGATGCCATGCGGGTCTTCGCATCATTAGGCTCTAAGTCCATTGACTGAATCATTTCCTGTTTACGAGAGAATGCTGTCGATGCGCCCCTTTCAGAATCGAGTAAATCGCGGAAATGCCGGACCACATGGATGGCGCGGCCTCCAGTATGGGAGATTGCATCTTCAATCAATGATTGAGGGGCATTCCACCCTTCATTACTCACTTGACTGATTCGTTTATCGATGAGGGAACGGATATCTGCAGCATCGAAATCTTCCAATGGTTCTGTGATATCGTACTCATTTTGTAAATCGTCTGACCAAGCAGCCAATTGTGCAGGTGTAAGGGCGACGATAACCAAAGAGCGCAACCGGCGCAACACTGGAGTTAAACGCTCAAACACTTGTGCTAAGTCTGCCCCACCTACGCCGGGAAAATCAAATGTAATTAGGGGTAAATCACCACTTTTACCTTTCAAGGATTTTACCATTTCCTCAACCAGTGTATTTGTCGACGGGGGCACCTCATACCCTGCAATCAGGCAATACATTTCATGCAGGAGAGTTTTGCTGGGGTTTCCTTCAGGGTAATACGTAAAGGGGTAGGATGTTGGGGAAAGGTTGCTGAGAGCTTGTAAAATCGAGGTTCGGCCTGATCCACGCTCCCCGAGCAAAATCATCAGGCGAGGACTTCCAAAACGCAGATGGTGGCTTAAATTCGACATTAGTTCGCTTCGGGCGACGAGCAATGTGTAATCACTAGCCTCGATGGGGCGTGATGAGAAGGGGTTTGCACGCATGTGAGGGAGGTGCAAGGTATTCGTGACACTATTCGACATCTGGGTCAGCGAACTTTACTTGGGTTTAACAAGTTAACGCGAGTCTAACACATTCAGAATTCGATTTGGAAGCGTTCAAGGGTACACCGAATGGCATTTCAGACTTGAGTTGTTATTTTTTTTGGTACTTATTGTATCATATTAACGCATTGTTAACGCATTGTTAACGCGTGCTAAGCGTTAGTAACGCTTTGTTAACGCTTCACCCTAAACACACATAGGCGATTTCTATCAAAAACACGGGGTTTGGAACTGACCTATTCGCAACCCTTTAGGACATCGAATGGAAGGAGTGTAACGAGGATTGTGTATGCCTGTTGAGAACAGTCGCCTGAAGGGATTTTACAAATTAAGCGTCAAAGAACGTAGAGAGAAGGTTGCAGAATTGGCTGGATTGGAACAAGATGCCATAGATGCACTCGCTGCAACAGGTGAGCTCTCAGAGACTGCTGCCGATCGAATTATCGAGAATGTCATCGGCACATTGGCCCTCCCCGTCGGTGTTGCTACAAATTTCATCATCGATGGAGAGCACTACATCGTACCCTTCGCTCTCGAAGAACCCTCAGTTGTGGCTGCAGCCAGTAATATGGCCAAACGTTGCCATGCAAAGGGAGGTTTTGTCTCAAACAATACAGATCCAATTATGATTGGGCAAATACAAATCGTGAATTGCGAGGATGCTTTTGCTGCGAAAAATGCCATTTTAGAGGCAAAAGACAGTCTAATTACTGCATGTAACGAGGTCGACCCAATTCTAGTCAAGTTTGGTGGGGGTTGCAGAGACCTCGAAGTAAGAGTCATCGACACTCAATCCGGACCGATGGTGATTGTACACATTCTCGTTGATTGCCGTGATGCAATGGGTGCCAATGCAGTCAACACCATGGCGGAAACAATTGCCCCACGGATTGAGGTGATTTCAGGGGGTACAGTAATTCTCCGCATCATCAGTAATTTGGCAATTCACCGCTTGGCCCGAGTTAGTGCTACATTCACCCCTGTAGAGATGTCTAGTGCAGGCGATGCGGTACAAGGGGCAGAAGTCATTGAAGGTATATTACAAGCATACCATTTCGCCGCTGCCGATCCATTTCGCGCTACAACACACAACAAAGGCATCATGAATGCCATATCACCCATTGGTGTAGCTTGTGGACAGGATTGGCGTGCAATCGAATCAGGGGCACATTCCTACGCAGCCTATGGGCGAACATACGGGTCCTTGACCCATTGGGAAAAGGATGGAGATGGAAATTTGGTTGGGTCAATCGAGTTACCCATGCCCGTCGGGCTGGTCGGTGGCGCAGTGCGAGTTCACCCGGTGGCAAAGGCCAATGTTGCCATCATGGGAGCCAGAACAGCTGATGATTTGGCCAAAGTAATGGCAGCAGCCGGGTTGGCGCAGAATCTAGGGGCTTTGCGCGCACTTGCTACAGTTGGTATCCAGGCTGGTCACATGAAACTACACGCGAGGAATATGGCTGTTACTGCAGGGGCTGAAGATCACGAAGTCGATGTGGTAGTTGATATGATTCGGTCCAGTGGAGAGCGAATTACCGCCGCCGCAATCGAGAGTGCTTTGAAAATGCTAAGAGAAGGGTAGTCACTCTTCTTCATCTGCGATAATTTCGGCACTTGATTCATCCCAATCTACGCCGACTGGTACCTCAGGAGCATCCTGAATCTCATCATCGCCATCGCCAAGGCTTGCTGCCAATTCTGCACCATCCATACCCATTTTTGCAGCATGTTCTCGAAACCACTTGCGAACCTTCTTTGATTCGGAAAATGGACAACCAAACATCTCTGCAAAACGACGAGTTGTTGTCAAGCGCCTTGAGAGGCCATCGCGTCGACGGTCGATCAATCCAAGATGAGCGAGGTCACGTACATGGTCATAGGCACGCTGACCAATCATTTCCACGAGTTGGCTCTGTGCCATTGGTTGGTGATAGGCGATGAGGGCTGCGGCTGCAAGCAAACGCTGTGGCACCTCTGTCCTGAACGATGAAGGGATGTGATTGGCCAATTTCGGTTTGACCTCCATGACCCATCGCCCGCTAACGCTGGTCAATTGCAATGCGCCGCCAGGTCGGCGTTTCATGGTGTGTTGAAGTGATTCTAAATTTGTAATGATTTCACTTGGATTTTGCTGCATGGATTCGGCAAGTTCTTCGATGGATAGCGAGCGACCTGCCCCGAATAATGTGGCCTCAAGTAGGGTGCGAAGATCGACGTCACTCATCATCGAGACCCCCATCTGCCTGACGCGGACCTATGCCAATCTCAGTAGATACTGCGGCAAAATCATCGAATTTGGGCCACTTATCTTGTAAGAAAATATCGCCACTCGGATATTCCATCTGCCACAAATCGGTATAACCTCGATGCGTGAGGAAAAGAGCCGATACAAAACCAGTAACTTGACCCTCCTCTTCAGCCTCGGTCAAAGTCCACCCTTCTGCTGCTGAATGTTCAGCGAGTTTTGTTGAGACTTGTTCAAGAGTAACTGGTGCACCTTCAGGGCTAGAGGCCCGAATCGCTTCCCAACAGCGACGGATGTCATCCTCAAGGTCTTCCTTATGCATTCGCGTAGTTACATTTGACATCCAATCAGTAACCTCTGCAGCATGCTTGACACGGCTGGCTTCACGGATGCGACGTTCTTCGACATCTTGATGCGCACCTTGCAAAGACATCAGTAATTCTGCAAGTGTCACAGGGCGACCCTCATCTCGCTTGACTCGGCTATCGAGAAGATGGGGGAGTACATCGGTTGTTTGCCCCGTGATGATTCCGACACTGAAATTGTATTCTTCATCCTCAAATTCTGTTTGCCATCCTTCCAAGGCCCACGGGTCTTCATCCCATTCTTCTTCGGCGCGTTCTGCGCGCTCAAGTAGTGTCGAAGCTTGACCATGCAACACCTGCCACGCCATCCGAATCAGGCGACCACAAGTTGGTAAGTCTATATTTTCGGCATCCTTTGTTCGTTGATTGAATTGTTCAATGAATACGGACAAGTCCACATCCCAGGGATCCAAACTTGCATCGCTAAACATTTGAAAAACTAATGCAACTGAGCGGTCGAATGGATCGATGAGGCTCTGATGCTCTGCACTTTCTAAGTCTGCGATTTCAATCAAACGGTCAATATACCGATGCTTGTCAAGATTGGTTTCATCCTGCTCACCAAGCAATTGCTTGACGATGGTTGCTTGCATATCACGGGTCTCGAGCAGAGACATAGAAATCACTCCTGTTCCTCAACTTCAGGGGCATCTACAACCACGTCGACGGATTCGGATTCCGCCTCCTCCTCGGCCTTTTTCGCTTCAACTGCGTGTTCCCATTCAAGTTTCTCGTCCATGTCTTCCTTGCCATCTGCAGCACGATCTGCAAGTGATACGATGGTGACATCCGGCCCATTGTTTTCAACGATTTCAGGGCCTTCTTCGATGGATTCAACTTCAACCTCACTTTCGGCATCAAGTAGTGAGCCACCCAAACTAGCGGGTGCGGGCAATTCCTCGGGAGCAGATTCCATATTGGATGGATCGGGGAGATTTCGGGTCAATTCTGCCTTCTTCTCAAGAGTGGCTAGAGACGCAGCAAGTTCAGCTTCGGCTGCTTCACCGAGTTCAATCGCTTGTTCACGGTCAAAGTCGGTAATTCGACGGCTGCAACCATCACCAGCGTGCGTGATGCCGATGTGGTGATCTGCAAGTTGTAGGCTGACCTTTCGAAGTGTGACCATGATGAACTGAGCACGTTGGCTGCGAAGACGACAGAGACGAGCGATGTGTTCGGCATTGTATGCATCCAAGTTCTGGTCTACTTCATCAAAGTAGTAAAATGGACTGGGGTCATAATCCTGAATGGCAAAAATCAGTGCCAAGGCTGCCATCGATTTCTCGCCGCCGGAAAGAAGACTGAGTTTACTCTTGCTCGATTTCCCTCGTGGTTGACACCACATTTCAAGACCACCTGTAAAAGGATCTTTTGGATTCTCAAGACGTAACTCGGCATTGCCACCATCTGACAATCGTTTGTACACTCGCTTGAAATTCTCAGACACAATTTCCAGCACCGTGGTCAACCTGGACTTGCGCTCACCTTCTAGCTTCTCAGTGAGTTCAAGGAGATCGGTACGGCGCTTTCGTAGGACTGATGAATCGTCAGTTATGCGCACAAGGCGCTCTTCCGCTTCATCATATTGCTCGATAGCCATCATGTTCACATCGCCTAAGCCTGAAATTCGACGCTCTATGTTCCGAACACTCGACTCCGCATCACCGACACTTGGCAAGTCAATATCTTCAGTGAGGGGTTCGACATTCTGAGTTGCCATCTCTTGGGTAAGTTCTTCCAAGAGGCGATTCTTGGTCTCGATTTCTAGTGACAGTTCGTCACAGCGATTGCGCAGGGATTCTCGCTTTGCACTATTTTGCTCTAGAGCAGCCTTAATTCCAGCACGGTCTTCGCGGAGTGACTTGGAACGTTCGTTGAGTTCCCGGTGTTCTTCGGCAACTTGTTCGTGGGCCTCAGAGACCGTTGAAAGTTCTGTGTTCAGAGTCTCAATTTCTGTATTGAGTTCCTCAATTCGCGCTTCACCTTTCCCGATAATTGATGATTGCTCAGAAATGCGGCGCTCAATTTCGTTAACATTGTGCTGTAATAATTCTGTATTTGCATTACCTGTTGCAAGTTTCGACTCTGCATCGATCTTTGCTTGCATTGCAGTGTTTCGTAATTCATCACTGGACCGAAGGCGCTCAGATAGGTGATCTGGTGAAGATGAAAGCAGACTATCAGAGGCGATTTGACGCGCTGCCACGGCAGAGTCGTATGCCTCGGTAGCCGCATCTGCACAATCCTGAGATTTACGGTGGATATTTTTGATTTCAATAAGTTGGGAATTGCACACCTTGACCTTGTCTCCGGCGGTTTCAAAATCTGTATTTGCCCGCTTCATATCTTCCTGCCACGCCCGTAGTTTGAGGTTGGAATCGTCACCCCCAAGATTGTTGATGCGTTCTCGGAGACGGTGCTGGTTTTGCCGTGCTTCACCAAGAGCAGCATTCACAGTATCGGAAAGTATCTCGAGGCGGCTGAGTTCAGTTTCAGCCTGTTGAACAGCGTTCATCCCCGTAATGTTACCACCGAATTGTGGGCGGCGCCCGCGAACCGCACCGCCGACCATGGCCCCACTTGCTTCAGTAATACTGCCATCAAGAGTCACCATTCGCACGCCACCCATGTGACGACGAGCTGTGCCCATATCTCGGACAATGAGTGTATCACGAACGGAGTGTTTGACTGCAGATTCAATCGACTCATCAAATTCAAGAAGGTCAAACGCAAACCCGACGACGCCATCTTGACGGGCTGTCATGACCGCTTTCCCACCAGGTCTACGGACGGTGAGTTTGTTCAAGGGTAGGAAGGTTGCACGCCCTGCTTGATTATCGCGTAACCACTTGATGCAGGTAGCTGCAGTTTCATCATCGCGGACGATGATACTGTTCATCCCACCACCGAGTGCATAGCTCAGAGCTTCCTCATGTGCAGCATCCTTGGGCTCACACAGTTGTCCAAGTGGACCGAGGATACCGGATAATTCACCCGAATCTTTGAGGGACATAATCGCTGACACGGCCCGAGCTAGGTTTGCTTTCGATCCAGATTTGTTTTGCATCTCACCCTCAGCACGAGCCAATGAACGCTCCCCTTCTCGGACTTGGCGTTCAACATCCTCAGTCTGATCCATCAGCGTTCGTTCTTGCCGTTGTAGACGTGTGAGTTCTTCGGCCAATTGGCTTCGATCATTTTCACCCTCGGCAACTTGGAGATCTTCGCCCACCAATTGCAAATCATCACGTGTGAGGCGGGCGTCGGAAAGTGATTCTTCAAGTTCTGCGAGGCGTTCCTCAGCCATCCCCACCTGGTTTTGGGCTCGATCTGCCTCCAGGGAAAGTTCCCCGCGTGCCCCGTCAGCCTTGGTGACAGCTTCGGTCGCCTTACCAAAGGCTCGATTGAGATCGTGAGTCGCGCGGTCGCCTCCTGAAATAGCGTCACGTGCTGCTTTTTCTTCTGCTGCTGCAGATATCATATCTGTATCAGCCTTGACCAGCGCTTCTTGGGCGTCTGCAAGCCCCACTTGGTGCTTGTCAAGCGCTTCTTTTGCACTAGATTGTTCTTTGGAAAGTACTTGAATCTCGTCCTGTGCCTCTTCAATTGAGGTCTCTGAATCGGAAATGCGGTCTTTGCGAGTTTCAACATCGACCTGCAATTTACGGAGGCGTTCTCCAAGTGCTTTCCCATCGTCGCCAAGGACTGAATCGAGTTGGCGCTCTATATCAGTAATTTCAATATCGAGATCTAAAAGTTCCGAACCAGTATTCCGGATGGATTCGGAAAGTTCCTCGATACGTGTGAGGTAGCCTGTTCGTTCATCAGCAATCATCTGAATGTCATTTAGACGTGAACGGTGGCGTGCATGAATAGCGGTGACTCGGGCATTGTCAAGCGCTTCTGCAAGATTGCGATATTTCATCGCTTGTTCGCGTTCCTTGCTGAGTGTTTTCAAACGAGCCTTGAGTTCCTCTTCTAACAAAGTGATTCGTTCAAGATACTCCTCTGCCTTCTTCCGTTGTCTATCTGCGCGCTTGATTTCATCGTCATACGCTGTAACGCCAGCCACATCGTCCAAAACTTTTCTACGATCACGGGTGGTCATGGTTGACAATTGTGTGACGTCGCCCTGAAGGACAATGTTGTAGCCATCCCCTCGGGCCCCCGCTTCAGTGAGGATTCTGCGGAATTCCGTACTAGTTGAACTACGCTCGTTTAGGTAGTAACCGTTGACGGAATCATTCTTTCGATTCAGTTTGACAGTACGGGTAAAGCGGACTTCATCGGCATCTACGCGGAGTCGACGTTGGCCAGATTCGTCCGCTGTGTTGTCGAATACCAAAGTTGCAGTGCATGAGCGAGCGGGTTTGTCCTTCTTACCGCCATTGAATATCAAATCCTTGACATTCTGGGCACGCAGGCTCTTGGCACTGCGGGGGCCTAGTACAAATTGGATGGCATCCCCACAATTGCTTTTACCACTGCCATTGGGTCCTGTAATCGCCGTGAAACCCAATTCATACGGTATGACCACCTCACCTTTGAACGACTTAAAATTCTCTAACTCAATTGCCTTCAGAAACATCCCATCTCACCTGTTTGTATATATCGAAGGATATACGCTAGCACGGACTCGTAGTTCCGGGCTCCTTAAACACTGTGCTTCTCGCACACGAGGGTAGTGGGATTTTTAGCAGCCAGCAGAGCCGCCGTACAACGTTTATTATCAGCCCAAAGAACCGCTAAATTCACACTGATGGCAGCCTTCCCCATTGCAATAATGACAGGTTCGACCCATGCTCTCACCCCAATTATCGTCTGCACTGACTTGAAATGGATCTTCGAAGGCATCGAGCATCAGGGCACGACGGAGTTCACCCACCGAGAAATCGCCACCTAGATGACGCTCTGCGGGGCCAATGAATTTGCGTGAACTAGAATCATGTCTGGGCAAATGATGGCCCCTTCGACGCAGTGAACCACCAATCAATGACAAGAATAGGGCGATGGTGAGTAAAATCAATGACATCCCACCCATCAGCGGGAATCCAAGCAGTTCACCCGCATCGAGAGGTTGCCCATTTTCGGTCAGCATACCAAAGAAGTCTGCAACGCCAACAAACGCTACGAGCATACCGAGTCGCTGGAAGCGCTTACCTCTGCGCTCAGCCCTACTAGGTTTTTGTTGTTTAGAAAACAATGATCGGAGAGAAGTCCACGTCAGGATAAGGCCCACGGACAAGAATACGACATCAATCGGCTCCCACGCCCCCAATGGCTGCAGACACTCTGAAATTCCGACGCTGTTGAGGTCGACCTGTATCGCTGCTTCACTGCAAGCACCACTGAAAACCATCGTCAATACGAGCTTGTGCATCTCCCCGCTTCCCATCTGATAGAAGCCGATGTGAAGATTCCAGAGTGTGAGGACCGATAGTAA
The DNA here is from genome assembly GCA_963934015.1 of uncultured Candidatus Poseidoniales archaeon. Classification (GTDB taxonomy): domain Archaea; phylum Thermoplasmatota; class Poseidoniia; order Poseidoniales; family Thalassarchaeaceae; genus MGIIb-P. Next base: position 82,720 of record CAWVWT010000003.1, on the reverse strand, counting down.
TAGGCCGAGAGCGAGTTTCGCGACATGCTTTGCTCGACCCATTACCTTCAGTGTATACCGGACGAGTATTATGACTATCGACGGGTGCCCCCGGAGAGGGTAACGTTGAATGCAACAATGCCAACCACCGAATGGAATGGGGTGGCACAATGGCGGACGTTGTGGTTGTCGGATCAGGGATTGCCGGCCTGTTTGTAGCGACTCGTTGTGCTAGGGCCGGATTATCCACATTGGTCGTGACCAAGAAAAATCTCTCAGACTCTTCGACAAATTGGGCCCAGGGTGGAATCGCAGCAGCGATGTCGAATACAGATTACAAAGCTCATATCAAGGATACTATCGAAGCAGGTTGTGGCCTTAGTGACCCGGAAATAGTTGAAATGGTTATTCGGGAAGCCTCCGATCGTATTGACGATTTGATTTCTTCTGGCGTCCAATTTGATTCAAATGCGGATGGATTTGATTTGGCTATTGAAGGTGGACATTCTTCACGGCGAATTCTTCATTCCAAAGATGCAACGGGTGCTGAAATCGAACGTGCACTGATTGTTGAGGCCAGGGCATCCCCGAACCTTGAACTGCTCGAATCACACATGGCCGTCGATTTGATACTCAAGGAAAAATCATCTGAAATCAAACATATCGCAGGAATTTGGACCCTCACGCAAGAGGGTGTTGTGCGAACCATCCCTGCTCAAGCAATCATCATCGCAACGGGGGGTGCAGGCCATATTTACCGACAGACCACAAATCCACCCGTTGCAACCGGTGACGGTATTGCTATGGCACACAGGGCTGGAGCCAGTGTCAGGGACCTAGAATTTGTTCAGTTTCACCCAACTGCACTCGCCCTTTCCGACGAAAGACCCTTTCTGATTACCGAGGCCCTACGCGGCCATGGTGCCGTAATAATGACATCCGAGGATATTGTGAAATGGAAAGTTGAAGGCGGTGACCCTGCACAACACTCTTTCATGCTCGAGCACGATCCACGGGGGTCCTTGGCAACCCGTGACATCGTTGCTCGTGCTGCGGATCAAGAAATGAAACGAACCGGTGAAAACTGTGTCTGGTTGATAACATCGCACCTTGACAAGAAAGAAATTCAGGACCGGTTTCCAACTATTCAATCTCGTTTAGAAAAAAATGGCTTGGAACTCGGCATCGATGCACTACCTGTAGCGCCTGCTGCCCATTACATGGTAGGCGGTATTTCTGTCGATGAGAATGGATTAGCCATGCAAAATTCTACTTCTTCAAATCAAATACAGTACACTGGTCTATATGCAATTGGAGAGGTGGCTTGTACAGGTCTGCATGGGGCAAACAGGCTGGCATCAAACAGCCTATTGGAAGCGGTTGTATTCTCCCACCGGTGCGCCGAGCATGTAATCAAAAATGTCACTAAAGGTGGCAGCCAAATCGACCTTCCTGAATGGCGTGCAGAGGGGTTGTCTACCCTGATTGAACATTCACCACTAAGAAGTGATAGAATCGCACTTCAATCAACTATGACAGATGATGTCGGTTTGGTCAAACGAAATGTAAGGTTGCAACGGGCTCAACGTCGGTTGGAATTCCTTCGAGAGGAAGTCGACAGAATCTGGAGAGGGAGTCTCCCCACGAGGGAGGTTGTCGAATTACGAAATATGATTCATGTTTCGAGGTTGGTTACAAGTGCTGCGATAAACCGTAGAGTAAATGTGGGCCTACACCACAATCTAGATTGCAATTAAGTTCTCGTACTCTGCTCAATTCCTTTGACAAGAGCGTGGAGCGTTTGATTTCGTGGTGTAGGGATACCCAAGGCTTCACCTCGCTTGACAACCTCCCCGCAAATTGAATCTATTTCCGTTTCCCGGGCTGCCATAATGTCCTGTAACATACTCACACGGTTGTCGGCAGTGGCACGACAAAGATCCTCAAGCGACAGGGCAAGGTCGAAATCAGTCATGTCAACCCCTTCGGCGGTTGCGATACGAGCAGCCTCCTCCATCGCAGCCAGGCCTGTTTCAAACAATTCAGGGTGAAGAAGCATCTCTCCGTTCAATATCCCTGCGATGGCACAAACGGGATTGATGGCGACATTTAGCAATAATTTGATCCAGATTGTTTTGTTGATATCTTCTGACCAAAGTGGATTCAAACCAGCTTCATCCAAGGCTGACATCAGACTGTCGACCCTTGGTTCAACTGGTTCAAGATCGCTGCCGATGAATCCGCCTAGCTTGATTTCCCCTCGGCTGGTCCAGTGAATTTCACCTGGGCCAATTCGAATTGCACCATGGGTGGTCGATGCACCGAGAACCCTATGCTTGCCCACAAAATTTGCCAATTTTTCCATGTGACCTATTCCGTTGGAAAGGCACATCACAAGTCCGTTTAGAGACAATACCTGATCTGCAATTTTGCATAGATTGGGAACGTCGTAACTTTTCCCGCAGAGAATAGCATATTCAGCCCACCCCTGCAATTCGATTGGAATTTCCTGTTGATTAGTGTCTAGAACTGTCCAACGGTCGGGTGCAAGAGCAATGGTTCGACCATCTGGTGTGTCAAGGAGAAGGCCGACTGCATCGAGAGCTTGTGCAGTTTCACCACGCGCACATAGCAGTACTTCGCACCCCGCGCGCGCGAGGCGTGAGGCGACCAAGCCCCCAATTGCCCCCACTCCAAGGACTGCCACGCGCATCACCCATCACATCCATCGGGGGCGATGCAATGGGTAACTGCGTGTAATATCCAATAATCGGTTGAAGGTTCAAACCACAAGATGTTCTGAATTGTATTATTCTCACCAAAAATGTTGATCCCAGTCTGCCATACCTCCCCGGGTTGTAGAATGAATGAACTTAGATTCAAATTCGTCTGCACACCGAAGGTCGCACGTTGAACCTCAATGCCCACCGGCTCATCACCATGATTCTGGATGGGCCAAGATGAGTCGATATCCCGGCCATGCCATACACCAAGTGGTGTCGGCCCAGGGTGGAGTTCCATTACTTGCATTGTCTGACCATTGATGCACTGTAGAAGTGTCCCCTCACCGGGGAAAATCAATGTACCATTCATTGAATGAACAGCATCAGGATCATATGCCCCTTGGGGAATCTGAGAAAGGTTCCAAACCCAAGTGCCATTATCATCGGTATCTTGCCAGTTCGCATTCGCAAGACTTTGGTTCATATCGAATGGACAATGTGGATCATCGCCCGCATCTTGGTGTACAAGATAGGATGCTAGGGGGAAGGTCGAAGAGGCTGGGTATGAACCTTCAAACAACAATGGATATTGATTTTCAATATCGAGGCGCCACTTGATAATCGTGCCATCGTCCATCGTTGCAACGAGATTTGGTGCAATCATTCTGGTCAATCCACCATGTAATCCATTGACTGTACGCCCCGAGCCGAAGACCCCATCGATACAAACGGTATCATTGGTGCCGGTGGCCAAAGGTAAGACCTCATCGCCATCGAAAGAGAATAGAGGGGACTCAATTGTCAGATTTCCCGCTTGTATTTCATCGAGTAGAATTTCAGTGCAATATTGTGGTTCATCTCTGTCACCATCCCATGCCCACTGTGGTGCCGCTACTGCTGGTCTAGTCGAAGGTGAGAATAAGACTGAATGGCTACGAGACTCAAGATTTTCATCCCAATGAAGTGTCATGATGAATGGCGATGAAGCCAACATCAGGGTATGTGCTTCATATTCAATCTCATAGATTTGGCCTAAAGATGGCCCTATACCTTCGAAGGCACAGTTGCCAATATTATCGGGACCAGATTGGTCACAACCCCTCCATTCACTCATAACCTCCAAACCAGTGAATGAGACTTGGAATTCTACATTGATAGACATCACACCCTGAGTCTTGAGCGGAAACTCCACCGCCCCAACCCCACCCGGTGCGAAAGATATCTCCGTTGGCCAGTTCGAGGTGTCAAGACCAGCATCCCAATCTTGTAATTCACCAACGGGCATCAGGCCTGGGAACCCGAGTAATAGCATAGCGACCATGGTTATTCCAATACGATTTTTTGTACTTTTATCAAACCCGATTGACTCATTCAATACAAAGGGAGGGGTACTTGTTTCCGGGCTAAATCGTCGCCAAGTACCGATACCGACTAAAACCAACCATGGCCAAAATCCCCCGTTTAAAATCACGTAAATTCCAGTAGCTAAAACACCCACGAAAAGCCAAGTCTGTGTGGTTCCCCCTTCCATTTCACCCGGTTCAAGTAATGCTGAAAGGAGACGATCACCAGGGAACCCTGGCAAAGGAAGCAGCAAAATCCAGCCCATTGTACCGAGGGCAAGCCCTGCAAGACCGAGTGGGTGTAACCATACAGAACGGAGGCCGACCTCTTCAGAAGTCAGGAGCAAACTCAGCACTAATTCAGACAATATCGATGGTTCAACAAGCGGGGGGGCTGTTTCAAACTGGGGTGATATGTTTGAAGTCAACCAATATCCAAGGATTGTTAGAGCTGTTCCTGAACAAATCATTGTCAGCGGGGCGATTAATGAAACGAATGCAAGAGATTTCCGATCGCGGAAAGCAATCAAATCCATTCGTCTTTGGCTGGTAAATCCAATGATTCCAAATGGCCAAATTGGTACGGCAGGCGTCATCAAAAATGGCACTGCAAGAGGAATATGGTGCCCTAAACTCACACCACTTCGGAGTGCAATTCGTCGGCGCAACTCACTGCTGACAAACATTACAAGTACAATTGGTAAAGCAAACCAACAAAATGCTTCAATCATTAAATTAGAATCTGTCAATTTTAGATTCGGATCCTGTAATTGCAACCATGCAGTTCCAGCAAGCGCCAAGAAAAGCGTGAAGACCGCCCATACTGCAGATATCTGGCCATTTGAGAGTCCTTCACCTTGAGGTGGTTCGGGTAATATCACGAGATCATACGGACTTCCCTCTTGGAGGACCGCAAGCCAAGAAAGGTCACGTAAGTGCTCGTTCAAAGCACTCAAGGCACCGTCTACATTGTCTTGGTTGGCAACAAGATTGACCTGCCAACCAATTTCAACGTCTGGCATTTCTTCGATGATGTTGAACCAACGACCAACGATACGCTCTAGAAGAGCCCGATGCGACCATAGTTCAGCATCGATACGAAGAGGTTCAATCGTGTCCGGCTCGCCCATTGACCCCACCTCTAGTAGGACTCGCGACCCATCAACCGATATATGACCCACGCTTCACAAAAGTGACTAGCAGAACCACATTTCCAACTTATTTGTTCTTGAATCGTTTGAGACGGAATGTTTCTTCACGCTCCATTTCTTCAAGACGAAGTTGGATGAAGGATTGTGCTTCTTTCATTTCTGGAATGACCTTGAATTCGAGCGCGTTGACACGACGCTTGGTCGCTTCAATTTCAACAAGTAGGCGCTTGAGTGTTGCTTCCATCTCTGCAGCGATGACAATTTTCCCGATGAGTTTGGAATACCCATCCGCTGCTTCATCAATGTATGCCGAGCCGCCGATAAGACCCATACCACGGTCAAGAATGGTGCTGGTTAGATTGGTCCCCTCAACACTTGGAACCACGACGCCCATAATATTTCGAGGTTTGACTTCGACTTCAGGATGGTTTGATATCGCAATCGCAGCGCTCTTGACGGCAAGTCCACCTTCAATCGCGCCAGCCAAACTGATTCCTCGAACCGCTTCCCTGTAGGTGTTAACAAGGCCCTCACGAGCCTCTATCATTTCTGAGAGCAGCATGCGGAATTCATGGAATAAACCATCGCGCTTGAGTTTCAGAAGATTGTAACCATTCTGAGTCTGCTTAATTCGTCGCTTTAGATTGATGAGTTCAGAACGTGTGGGTTTGATATCCAACGCCATTTTTTCAACCTCCTTCAATCAACTAGTCTGAATACTCATTTCTTTTCTGTTGGATGATATTTGTCAATCCACTTTTGATCAAGACGGACTAGATACTTGGTTGAGATGTTCTGCATTAAATCCCAGCACAAATCCAGTGTTTCGTCAATCGAACGGTCTTCGTCACGACTCTGTCGTAGGAACTTATCCTCAAATAGAGCTGAGAAGTTCAATAATTGCTTGTCACGTTCGTTCAACGCGTCTTCACCGACAATGGCAACCAAACCACGTAATTCACGCCCTTGGGCGTAACCTGCATACATTTGGTCGGACACTGATTTGTGATCCTCACGAGTTGTCTTTTCACCAATGGTACCACCCATCAATCGTGACAAACTCGGTAGTACGTTAATCGGTGGATAAATACCGGAACCATGCAACTCACGCGAAATCACAATTTGACCTTCTGTAATGTATCCAGACAAATCTGGAATTGGGTGCGTAATATCATCGCCAGGCATGGTTAGGATGGGGAACTGGGTGATGCTTCCCTTCTTCCCCTTCACCAGTCCTGCGCGCTCGTATAGCATAGCCAAGTCAGTGTACATGTAGCCTGGATAGCCACGACGACCGGGTACTTCTTCACGGGCTGCACCGACTTGACGCAGTGCGTCACAATAATTGGTGACATCTGTGTAAACAACGAGAACGTGGTAATCTTGCTCGAATGCGAGATACTCTGCAGCAGTCAATGCAAGGCGCGGTGTAATCAGGCGCTCGACAGCAGGGTCGTCGGCCAAATTTACGAACAGTACAGCGTTCTCCAATGCACCGGTTCGCTCTAGGTCACTTCTGAAGAAGTTGTATTCTTCAGCTGTGATTCCCATGGCACAGAAAACTACAATGAACTCTTCGTCGGAACCAGTCAATTTGGCTTGACGCGCGATCTGCAGTGCGATATCATTGTGAGGTAATCCAGAAGCACTGAAAATGGGAAGCTTCTGTCCGCGAACAAGTGTTGTGCAGCAATCAATCGCACTGATTCCGGTCTGAATAAAATCGTGAGGCGACTGACGGCTGTAAGGGTTGATTGCAGCACCGATGATGTCTGCAGTAGCTTCAGCAACAATATCTGGACCGCCATCACGAGGACGACCTGCACCATCGAGAATTCTTCCAATTAGGTCCTTACTCACTGGGAGTTTGAACACGTCACCCATGAACTTGACACCTGTGCCAAGGTCCACACCTGCCGTACCCTCGAAAACCTGGACAACTACCATGTCGTCACTGGTATCGAGTACCTGTCCATTCTTCATGGTACCATCAGTCATGCGCAATTCCACAATTTCACCAAAAGCAACTGGTTCTGTCTTGTTAAGGAAAACCAGAGGTCCCTTAACATCCGTGATTGTTCTGTATTCTTTTCCACTCATCTAAATCACTCCTCCACTGCAGATGCAATCTGCTTTGTCATTTCTTCAATCAATCCATCGATTCGGTCGAGATAGCCTTCCTCAAAGCGAGCACGCATCAAGTCTGTTCGACCCTGGACGTTGACCACATCTTCGAGTTGTGCACCGGCCGCTAGGGCTTTCTTCGCAGAATCTTGGAAGGTTAGAATCGCTTTTGCCATTCGATATTGTTGCTCGAGGCCCGAATAAGCGTCAATATCGTCGAACGCATTCTGCTGCAAGAAATATTCACGAATCATCCGTGCCACTTCAAGCGTTAGTTGTTGATCCACTGGTAGAGCATCGGAACCAACCAGTTGCACAATCTCTTGCAACTCGGCTTCAACCTGCAGAAGGCTACTCATTTCAACGCGAACTTCGGGGAAATCTGGTGCAACATTGTCACGGAACCACGGATCTAAACTCTGCGGATACAGTGAATACGAATTCAACCAATTAATCGCAGGGAAATGGCGTTGGCGTGCAAGTGGTGCGTCTAGCCCCCAAAACACCTTGACGATACGTAGTGTACCTTGGCTAACTGGCTCGGAAATATCGCCACCAGGAGGGGACACAGCGCCGATCACAGTTACAGAACCGTCTTCGCCTTCGAGAGTCTCTACACGACCTGCTCGCTCATAGAATTCGGCGAGACGACTGGACAAGTAGGCAGGGTATCCTTCCTCACCAGGCATTTCTTCAAGGCGACTGGAAATTTCACGCATTGCTTCAGCCCAACGACTGGTTGAATCAGCCATTAGAGCAACATCGTATCCCATGTCACGGAAGTATTCCGCGATGGTGATACCTGTATACACAGATGCTTCACGTGCAGCCACAGGCATATTTGAGGTGTTGGCAATCATCACAGTACGATTCATCAACGGCTTACCCGTGTTTGGATCGATGAGGTGAGGGAATTCATCCAACACTTCTGTCATTTCATTTCCACGCTCACCACATCCAATATAAACCACGATTTGAGCATCAGAATACTTGGCTAGCGATTGTTGTGTAACGGTCTTACCAGAGCCGAATGGACCTGGAATTCCAGCCGCACCGCCCTTTGCAAGCGGGAAGAGGAAATCTAGAATGCGCATACCGGTGACAAGTGGTGTTTCTGGCGCATATTTCTGGGTATATGGACGGGGTGTTCGAACTGGCCACTTTTGCATCATTGCAATCTCAGAACCACTGTCGAGAGTGCAAACGATGTGGGTGACGTTGAACTCACCTGATTCAATGCTGGTGACTTTGCCACCATCACCAGGCGGGACCATAACCTTGTGAACAATAGTCTCAGTTTCCTGAACAGTTCCAAGGGTTGTTCCTGCGCTGACTTCGTCTCCGACCGAAACAGTCGCTTCAAAGTTCCACAATTTTTCTTGATCCAATCCATCAGCGTCAACACCACGCTCGATGAAAGTCCCCATCGTATCAGCAAGGATTGGAAGGGGGCGTTGGATTCCATCGTAAATCTGCGTAAGCAGGCCAGGTCCGAGCTGAACCGATAGCGTCTGACCGGTGCGTACCACCGGCTCGCCCGGGCGAATCCCGGACGTATCTTCATACACTTGAATTACAGATTTGTCACCATGCAGTTCGATCACTTCACCCATCAATCCTTCATGCCCTACTCGCACAACTTCATACATCCGTGAACGGATGCCTGTAGCCGTCACTACAGGGCCAGATATGCGGTAAATCACTCCATTTTCATCACTCATTTTTTGTCACTTCCTTTTTTTTTAAAAATTACTTCCATAGATCGACGCCAAGCGCCGACTTGATGGACTCGCGGAGGGTGTTGTCCTCCTCTGTACCAATGCCCAATATTGTGGGCGTAATGCTGTCTGCAATCTGCGAACGCAATCTGTCAGACAAGCGAGTTAGATCTACACTGTCAATCACGACAATGCCAACGTCCTTCTGACTGAGAAGTTCTCGCATTGTAGATGCAAGTTCTTCATCGCCATTCGGATTGTGCAGGCGACTAACACCTGCTAATTGGAATCCAAGTGTGAATTCAGGTGTACCGACAACAGCGATTTCCATTTTTTCACCTCACAAATTCATGTGCGCTTCGATGACCTCATCAGGGAGGCCTGCCGCCTTGCCACGCACGAGCAAGCGGATATTTTGTACTTCGAGCACCTTACTCTCGATGTAATATATAATTGGAAAAGCCGATAATGGATTAAGGTGAGAAAATCGACGCATCATGGTTCGACGTTGTTCTTGCAACAACGTAACCACTGGGTCGAGGCTAATCGATGAGGCTTGAATCGCCTCTTCAAATCCAGTATCATTGAATGATTGCGCTCGGCGGAGGATTTCCAAGAGTGCCTCATTCGATTCGGCTTGTGATGCAGCCTTCAAAGCTGCTTTGTTGATTTTACCACCATTAAGCATGAGGGCATCGCGGTTTTCACCGACAATTCCTTGTCGAAGGCCACGAAATTGGTTGATGATATTTCGGTGGTCAATTTCAATTCGAATGTACCGTTCTAATAATGGATGGCCATCTGGGCCACGAAACGATGAAATCGCTTCACTGTAGTATGCTGAATCCAATGCATCTTCCATTTGTTGGAGATTTGAATCTACATCTAATTTGGACAGAGCAAGCCCCCATGATGTTCCAGACATTGCATTCATTGCATCACCCAAAGTGTTACAATTTCTAATAATATCGACCCAATAACTGTTGTTTGAATTCTCTTCAGGGAGTACTTGATCAGCAACCATTTCGGCACTGGCGCCGCTGTGGATTGCACGAAGAACGGTTTTCGCATTTTGAAACGAATACCTCTCGACATAAACTGCAACCATGGATTTGAGACGACCTTGACAGAACCGTAGAACTGAATCAAAATCAGAATCCAAGTTATGGTTCAAAGCGGCTTCAATCAAATCTGCGCCGGAAAGTCTGCTAGCGTAGAGATCAATCTCTGCACGGTAGCCAAACTCAGCAATGCTAGTTCCAATTGTATCAGGGCCCTGTTGGAGCAACTGACGCATACGGGTTGAATCGATGAGCCCTGCCTTACGCGCCTTCGCGCGTGCAGAAGCATTAGCCATATTGCTACGGCCATTTCCGATTCTTGCCATTCATTCACTTCCTTTTCTTGAATTTAGTTTCCAAACAGTGCTTCGTTCACTGAACCGAGGTTTGCTTTCCAAGCACCCTCCAATCGGTTATCAAAACGGTAATCGAGCACGATTGAGCCATCTTTAGATTCTAAAATAAATCCACCAAGCCCATCGACATCATCTCCAAAATCGAATCCTTTCGCTTCCATCTCCAACGCTTTACGATCAATGGATACAGGTCGCATTCTCATGCCTTTACCTACATCCTTCGCTTCTACAACTAGGGTCTTGATGAGGACCGCTCGGCCCGCAAGTTTTGCAGAACCGACTTCGGCCTTTACAGCATCCCAGGTGGCATCTAACTCAGTTGCTTTCGCAATGAGTTCACGCTTCTGGTTGTTTTGTCGAGATGAGGCGACGAGCTCCGTTGAGAGCTGTGCAGATTCACGTTCAGCGCGAGACATTAGTGAATCACGAATGTCTGCAACTTCCGTCTCGGCCTCTTTCTTCACTGATTTCGCTGTCTTCTTGGCAGCATCGGTGATTGCCTTGGCTTCCGCCTTTGCCATAGTGGCAATTTCATCAGCTAGCGCATCTAGGGACATCATCACACATTCCTTTGAGTCTTATTTATTTCCAGCCTGTTCTGCTCAGAGCAGGAACAGTGCCAAGAAACCGAATAGGACAATTGTCTCGGGTAGAGCAGTGAATATCAGGCCTGTGACGAATTTGCTGCTATCTTCAGCAATCATTCCGACTGCTGCTGCACCAATTTGTCCTTGGCTGATTCCTGTTCCAACACCTGCAAGTCCAAGCGCAAGTCCTGCGCCGAGCTTTGCTGCATCCCAGTGATAGGATACCGATGCCGTGTCACCTTCTTGGGCTGATACTGCGGATGCAATCATTGCAAACGAGAACAGGCCAAGTAGGGCTGTCATACCTTTCATTGTCTTTCTGTTGTTCATTTTTTTTCCTCCTTTTTTTCCAAGCATTGCTGGGAATGTGATATGCGCTATTCCACCTCCACGCGGCGCGCTTTGAATCCGAATGGCTTGAACGCCTCACCACTCGCATCGTAAAACTGTCTCATCCACTCGACGAAATGCAATCGTGCGGCGTGAATGTTGGGGCTGAATACACCCAGACCCCAAGCAAATATTTGTACAGCAAACCAACCAACAAGAAGTACAACGATGGAAATATAATCCATTGCCGATGCATGTGAAAGATCTCCCAATATGTGAACTAAGGGCTCAAAGAGCATTGTATTACCAGTTTCTGCAATCTTGACACCAACCACACCTACTGCGAATAATCGAACATAAGAAATGACTGTTGGCATCATACCGACCGCTTCAATTGGGCCAAGTCCGATGTTAATTGGGAATGGAACACCATGGTATCGCCAAAGCATCCAGATGATCATGATTACAGCAATGATAATCATCACACCGCCAACAGTCATCATCGTACTGAGTAAATCAAGGTAAGCTGGTTCAGGGTTGACCCACCTTTCTTCATACGCGGGCTTGGAAAGGAATGCATAGGCTGCGAGGAATCCACCGAATAGAAGAATCATCCAACTGCCTTTCTCAAACAGCGCGCACACGAATCCTTCATCGCCATGACCATTGCCATGAAGCCAAATATCGCGGAATCCTAGAACTAGTCCCATGAATACGTGAACAACACCCAGGTATATCGTCAGTAGAATGAGGTGCTCTAGATTTCCACCACTCTCAACTGATGCAACTCGATGGAAGGGGAATGCGAGTTCCAATCCGAATGGTAAGGATGCGGTCCAAGCATGACCATGATCCACTGCTGGATAAAAAATGTCAAGAGAGTTCGCCCACGAATGATGGTGGCCAAAAATCTCAAACCCTGCGATTTCACCATAGATGTAACCGAAAGCAAACGTCCCCAATCCAATATACAGCAGGAATTTACCACCTAGGGCCAGCATATCATTGGTACCTGACTTGCGCAGGAGTGTCAAACCAAGACACATTGTAACTATACCATAGGCCATATCACCGAGCATCATCCCAAAGAAAATTGGGTAAGTAATGAACATGAACAAAGTAGGATCGATGCGCCCATAGGCTGGCCGACCTACCGCGTCGGTAAGCAATTCCATTGGCTTGCTAGCGTTTCGTTCTTGGAAAGCAATAGGTGGCATCGCCTGGGAATGGTGATCATCGCCGTGGCCATGACTTCCACCACCCGGTTGAATCTTGAAAGGTTCAATGTCAACTACTGTGCAATGGCCATCTAAGGCACCTGAAATCTCAGTGGCTCGAGCCATCTCAACCCAGCCATCAATAATGAACGCGTGTGAAGAGACCGCAGCACGAACCGGGGCTGTAGCAAGTTCTTGATCACGCTCAAGTAATTCCAAGCCACTTTGTAGTACATCCGCATTAGATTCCCTCCAAGATGCAACGCTCTTTTCGAGGGTTTCCTGTTCACGAATAAGATCGGTGCGTTCAGTCAAAATCTGACCCATACGCGATGAAACTGAACCCTCACATTCAGGGATCGGAAGTGCGGAGAATCCTGCTTCTTCTAATGTGGATTGGGCCGATTTAGCATCTTCATTTCGGACGAATACAGCAACTACTGTCTTTTTTCCGGATTTCCCTGATACAAACAGACCACCTTTTGCTGCTTCACGTGCTGCTACTGAATCCCTAACGGTACCCACAAATGTGGCCAACGATTCAAATCCATCCAATAAATCCAAATCAGTATTCAATGGCTCAATCATTTGCAATGCAGCGGATTCATCTGCAAGAGATTCCAACTTAGCCCCTATTTCCGAGAGGCGATCATTCTCTGAAAGCAGTGTGTCCACTTGCCCGTGTAAATCACCGGAAAGGGCATCGCGTATCTGAGATGCTGATGCTGCCTCATTCGAATTAGATTTTACAAGAGACGCTGCGGAACGGAGTTTGTTGACATCTCGGCTAAGTTGTTCTGCAGAAGTGGTTGGAGACCCAAGTCCAAGTTCGCTATCACTACCGTCATAATCTACCATATGCAGCGCCCGCAAACGAGCCAACACTTCGAGGGTTGTATCCATTTGACTCAACGGACCCGCAGCAACCAAACGTCCCATTTGGCGGGTGTGAATCTGTGACATTTTACTTCCTCCAAGGTATATTCAATTCATGCACGGAATGCATCTAGTACGACATCAACTGCCTTAGAACGGCTTGATTCGCCACCGCCATGAATCGTGTCAATGGCCTTGTCACCTTTCTTGGACACCTTGTCGGCTTCCTTTTGAGCTGATTTTCGGGCATCATCAACCACTTTCTGTGAATCTGCTTGCGCTTGATTACGGCCTTCTGCTACCGCTTCAGATGCAGCAACACGTGCTTTGGTCACAATGGCACTTGCTTCAGTTTCAGCTTTGACAAGCGTAGCGCTTGCATCGGCTTCAGCATCTTTGATGGTTCGAAGTACATCTGCACGACTCATATAATCCACCTACGGTGGACGCGCGACCATTGATGGGTTTATGATAATAACTTCGGGACGTTGAGAATTATACTAGCAAAAATATGCCAAAACCGCATGAGGATTGAACCAAATATACGATTGATTGCCGTGTGATATGATGGATACGGAACGTATCGGCACCGAGGATTGGGCTGAACTACAGCGCAACCTTGAGGCGACCATCCCCGTCTACGACAGAATCAATCGTTTTGCGACTTTTGGACAAGACAAGAGATGGCGGAAAATGGTCCGCAGTCAGCTTCCAAACGAAGGGAGGATTCTCGAAGTGGGTTGCGGCCCGGGGACATTTGCAGAGATGGTTCCCGAACGTGATTTGACCTGCCTAGATCCAATTCCAGCCATGCTTTCTGTTGCAGAAAAGAGGGTGAATACGAATCGTAAAACACCAGTAATATTTGTTGAGGCTACTGCAGAAGATATGCCCTTTGATGACGAATCTTTCGAGGGAGTATGTTCGCTGTTTTCATTTCGGGATTGGTATGACAAACGAGCCGGCCTCTCTGAAGTCAAACGTGTCCTCAAACCAGGTGGGACTCTGGTAATTGTCGACCCCGCCAAAATGAATCGTGTCCATGGTTGGTTTGGCTATATGTGGATGCGCGTATGGGTGGGTGCTTATGCGCGATTCATTTGTCGGATGAAGGACCACCCCTGGAAGTGGTTGACGAAGACTTACGTTCACTTTGGAACGACCAAAGATTACGTACACATGCTGAATGAAAGTGGGTTCACTGAAGTGAAGGCAAAGGTCGTATTCCCAGGCATGGCTACAATCTGGACAGCGAAAAAACGAAAGTAGGTAGGGTAGGTGGAGATTCATGCAACCAGACGGGACGTCCCGAGGAATTAGCGATAGCGTGATTGCGGGTGATATCCATCATCACCACTATCAACAGACACAATCGCAATCTGATGGCACTGTACCTGCATATGTACCTCCTCAACAGTTGATTACTGGACAACCCCAAACAGCTCAACCCTCAGTAGGAATGGGCATGCCAATAATGGCCATACCCACCACATCAGCAACAACAGCCCTAGTTCTTTCAGTGTTGAGTCTTTTCTGTGGTGGTATCTGTCTGGCAATTCCAGGGTTGATAATGGCTAATCAAGCACTTGCCATCACCAACCAATACCCCGGGCACCCTGATGCTGGAAGTGCAAAGGCTGCGAATATCATCTCGTGGATTGTTGTCGGATTAACTGTACTGGTAGTATTATTCTATGTGGTACTGGGCGTAGCCTTTGTTGCCACAGATGAAGGGTTCTGAAGGCCGCTTGAAACACACCTGTCAACGGGTCTTTTCACATCTACCATCTGTCCAATCATCGGATTGGAGATTGTGGTCTTAGTAAAATAGCAAGAATATGATTACAGAATCCAAAACATTCTCCGACAAGTAACTGCACGCCATATGATGCCTTTTGTCAAACGGTTAAAGGTCAAATTCAACATCCAATTTGGAAGGCGAAACATCAAACTACCAAATCGAAAAGCACGCTTCGAATTTCGCATTACTTTCCCCATCTGCTTATTCCACCTATGTTGATACTCAGTGAGGGGTGTGCCGTTACTCAAATGCTCAGCGATGACCTGGCCTGCAATTCGACCTCCGATCATGGCGATGGTGATTCCTGCACCATTAGATGGAAGAACCATTCCAGCTGCATCACCTACGAGCAGATAATTGCCTTTGACGAAAGTGTGAATCGAACCAGACATCGGAAGAGACCCCGCCCCCCTGAAAGAAATCTCACCATCATACTTGGATATGAATTCCTCAGCGTATTGATTGAGGCTGCGTCCTTTGGAAAAACTGCGCTGAATACCAAGACCAATATTCGCGCCACTTGATTTGGGGAACATCCACGCATATCCCCCGGGAGCCATCGAACCAAAATGAAGTTCGACAGCATCACCAAAGTCCCCTTCCATCAAGACAAATTTAACGGGGATTTTCAGCGATGATTCATTCCAATAATCACGCCTAAGTGGATCGTTGTGACCCCCTGCACCCACAATTATTTCCGCAGTATGTTTGGCCCCACCACGCAGAATGACTTCGTTTCCTTCAACGCGATCAACATGAGAATCAACGAGGTACTTTGCTCCGCTTTCTTTGGCCAATTCAACCAACGCCTTGTCATGTACAACACGGTTGAGCACCAATCCATCAAAGGCAAATTTGAGGGATTTACCCGATGGTGGTACAATGTGCATTTTTGTGGACCGTTTCGATATGGCTGCTTCGGGAGTTTGGAACAAATCATCCATGTTCGGTACATCTGGGCAAAGTCGCCCCATCTCATCATTGCTTGGAACCAATTCACCGCACTGCAAAGGTATCCCAATGGGGTCACGACCATCAATGACCAAAACATTGGCACCTCTTGCGGCAGCATACCTTGCCACGGTACTACCTGCAGGACCCCCCCCAATCACGATGACATCATGATGATTGGATTCAGTCATTGCGTGTCATCACCTGCCGAGTCATCGCTTCAAGGACGTCTCTAACCTCTGAGTGGGGGAATTCGTAAAGATGGGTCAGCGCACGTTCCAAATGGTTGTGAATTAATATCCGACAATACCCGAATGAGTCGCCTTGCTCTAGCAATACCTCAAGTTCATCCCACCTGTCATCTCTGAATTCAGCCAATACATCGGCTAAAATACGACGTGAGTCGCCATGCAATAATGTCAGAGCGTGGATAATTGGCAGGGTCATTTTACCTTCATGGATATCGGAACCACGCGGTTTCCCCATGCGTTCATCACCGGTTAAATCTAGGATGTCATCAACCAACTGAAAAGCAATACCCAACTCCATGCCAAATTCGCGTAAATTCGATGCTTCTGTATCTGTGGCCCCTGCGATAATAGCTGCACATTCGCACCCTGATGCGAATGGTCCGGCTGTTTTCCCCCTAACGATTTCATAGTAATCTTCCGGAGTGGTCGAAAGATCCGAGATGTGGTGAATTTGTTTCAATTCCCCCACCGCTATGGCTGCAGATGTTTCCGTCATAATTTGAACGATTCTTTCATCATAACGTCCACCAAGACCAAAACCCATGACAAACAGGAAATCGCCTCCAATAATTGCGTGATCGAGTCCATACTTTTCATGTAATGTCTGGACTCCGCGACGCAATTTTGCACCGTCATAGATGTCATCATGAATCAATGTGGCAGTATGGATGAGTTCGGTTGCAACTGCAAAATCTAATACATCATCTCGATTCTGCCCTCCTGCCAAATCGTAGGCCAATAGTGCTAGTATGGGGCGTATTCGTTTACCACCGGCAAGTAATATCTCGCGTGCGATTTCCATCGCCGGGGAGTAAGGCCCACCAATCGTGGATTCTATGATGGACTCAATCGCGGATTCTACCTCGATACGACGTTCGATGAGAAGTGAATTCTCAAGGACATTTTCCGCCATTGAACCTTCGACGAGGGGTGCCTATATCAACAGGTGGCTACCGCCCGGAGCCGGGCACGTTACGTGTCTGCCATCGGCGGGATGAATAATGGGAGCGGAAGCAGAACCAACCCAGATTCGCCTCGTTTGTATTGGAGATGATGAAGTTGCGACAGCGGCACACATTCGCAAGTGGATGGATACTCAACCACTTGAAGACCTTGAGATTGAAGTGCAATTTGATGTGGACCTCTCTTCCGCCCTAGATATTCTTGAGAATGGGGATGCGGATTTACTCGCAATTTCTGCTGTAAGCTGGTATATGTGTCAGGGTGCCCCCGATACCATGGTCACTGCCGCACTCCCAAGGCGCGATGAAAATCACATATTGGTTGCCAATGATCGCTTGGATTACTTACCGCACAAATCAATTATTCTCGCTCAAAATCGTCTGCAAAGAAGGCAATTACGCCGTTATAGATCTGATTTTAGAGTGCTTGACCCCGTCGCTTTTGCCGATATGATTGGGCGGAAATTACCGACTGATGGGGGACTTGATTTGCAATCTTGGATGGAAGATCTTCGTGCCACCAAACTCATTACTGGATTCGTTAGTGAAAGGCATCTATTTGATCTAGCCAATATTGATTGTCGTAGGCATATGCTGATGACTGATGCTCGCGAGAATTCGGCACGGTTTTTGCCAAGCCCATTGAATGGGCTAACATTGTTGATTTCACGGAAGGGATTCCCAAAAAGTCTGTCTGGGAAAATTGGAGATGCGGAATCTTTGACCGCTTGGGCCTGTGAAAAAATCATTCTTGACAGAATAGACCTTGATACCCATGACAGACTTGGTATGATTGTTCGTCATCGGCAAATACCTTCTCTCCTTAATCAAGCAGAACTAGAGAAGGATTTACTACGTTCAACATCCTTGTTGGATAGTGAAGGCGAAATTGTAGATATCGCTTCGATGGTTGAAATCTTAATTGAAATTGTTGATCGTGCTGGAGAACGAACTTTGTTGCTTGAGAAATTGGTCCAGAAAGGGGATGCTGAAACACATTCTCGTCTACTGATTTCCGAATGGGAAGATATGCTCCAGGTTGTGACTACTGAACATAATGAAGACATTCGACTTGGGCCTGCTCGACCCCCGTTCCTCGATTTGTGACGGCTTTTTTACAAGGGGTCCAAAGACGGCCCTTAGGGCCGTTGCTGAAGCGTAACATATACAGGGGCTTAGGGGCGCAAACGGTGGCGAGGGTGTAGGATGGTTGATGAAAATCTGTTGTCACAGTTGTATTCAGCCCGGCTGGATGAATTGCGTGAAATGGCCATCTCACATGATATTTCGAAAGCTGGTAATGTTGAACAATTGCGAGCCCGACTCATTGATCAAGTCGCTCTATCTGAAACAGATCTCTCATGGGACGCATTACAGGAAATGCCGAATAAGAGCCTGGGTGAAATGCTAGGCGTATTCGGTGTGAAGCGTTCAGGCTCAATCAAAGAAAAGAGGCAGCGCCTTTGGTTGCACCTAAACCACGATCCAAAGAAACTCAATCCAGAGGCAATCGCTGATGCGACTCGTGATCAACTTCACGAACTTTGCAAAGCATTGGAATTACCACGATCGGGTAGTAAGCAGCAACTGTTTGCCAGAGTCGCAGGGGTTCTCTCAGCCCACGGTGGTGGATGGGGCAAGGTCAAGAAGAGTCTGCGCCGCGGAAAATCAGCACCTCTAGCCACCGGTTCACCAATTCCAGTAACACCTATCGCAATTCCAGCCCAAGATGATGATGCAGCAGACTTGGCAGCAATGATTCAAGCGTCTATTGATGCCGTAGATGTTGATGAATTGACAGATGTTCTCGAAGAACCTGATGACCCATCGCCCCTGGAATACGAAGATATTGTGGAACCCGAAATTGTCGTCTTGGGTACAACTGATTTGACCATCGACGAAGGTTCTGGCTCAGCGATTATTGAACTAGAAGCAAGAATTGCAGAATTACATAGCCACATTCGTGAGTTTTTAATCATCAGTCGCGAACATGATGCGAATGATGTAACCGCTTTTGTAGAGGATTTGGGCACACAAGGCTTCCGAGTTTCACATGCAATGGTTCGCAATCGAATATTGGCTGAAATTACAGCGATGGCAAATCGCCGTGATGCGGAAAGTGATGCAAGTTCACAGGCCCCTGGTTCATGGCGAGAACGCAAGGCACTCAGACGGCTCGAAGAGTGTCGCCCTGGGCTCCTCGATGCATTGGAAGCTATCCTAGATGCGGATACAGAGGATATTGCTCTAGCACGAGTTCGTTTTGAGACCGCTGCTGCCGAAGTCGGACTAGACCTTGATTTACCCGGAATCAGTGGACGTGTTCATGGTTTGTTTGATCTACAGATGAGTCTACGCGAAGCAGAAGATAGTGTCGACCCGGTAACAGCACGCCGTCAACGCGCGATGGAAGTACTCTATCGGGGTACACAAGATGTCTCCAGCGATGCAATGCGGACCCTACAACGATTTGAAGAACAAATTGAAAACTTTGAGCGGATTGTTGAGACATTGGTCCGCAGATCTGAAGGCCAATTCGGACCAGTAGAACATGCACTCCTCGTTCGCTTCCTAGAACGAAGAGGATGGGATGTCGGTCACCCAGAAGTTCGGTCACGTGCAATTGCTGCCGCTGGTGTTCTCGCAGCGGCGATGGGTTACATCAATCCAGAAGATGTACCTGGTTTACCAACTTCAATTTCTCTCGACCCGGATAAGGTGTCGGATGTCGTTGATTCACTCCGTGACCTTCTCGTCGATATGGGCCGCAGTGCACCCACTGTAGACAGTGTTGCACATGGCGTCTCTGCGGATGAAGCCAAACAAGCTACAGAGGCGTCAAGCATTGGACGTGTGCGGGGGAAACTAGACCAAGCGGATGAATTGTTAGGACGGCTTTCCAGAGGGTTCGATACTGAAGTGAGCGAATAATCATCGATTCGATGAATAGTAGGATTGGAATATTTTGGTCACCTCTGTGATGCTACGGTAACCTTTTGCCTGTAAATCAAGGAGGATTTGTTCACGCATCTGAATCGCTGCTTCGAAATCCGAGGGGCGAATACCAGCAGATGCACACAGCGTTTCTCTGAATTTACTAGGTACACCGGT
This sequence comes from uncultured Candidatus Poseidoniales archaeon, assembly GCA_963934015.1. Classification (GTDB taxonomy): domain Archaea; phylum Thermoplasmatota; class Poseidoniia; order Poseidoniales; family Thalassarchaeaceae; genus MGIIb-P. The sequence goes on along the minus strand of CAWVWT010000003.1, from coordinate 62,179 downwards.
TTCAACAATGGTATCGGTTGTCGGTTCATATTTCCAAATAGGGTTCAGGCGTGGCTTGTTTCCTTCCATACCTGAAATTTCAGCAACCTCTGTGATTCGACGGAGCATCTTACCGCCCTTGTGAACTCGACTTTGCATAATGATGAGATCTAGTCCAGTGAGCATAATTGGAGGGACATTCATGGGAGCACTTGTGAGGCGTGTTACCGTCTCTGCTGCTGTGTTTGAGTGAAGACTTCCGCACGAACCGTCGTGACCCGTATTCATCGCCGTTAGCAATGTTGCAGCCTCTGAACCACGTACTTCACCGACAATGATTCGATCTGGGCGCATTCGTAAACTCGACTTCAAGCAATCATCCATCGTGATTGAAGTGGTCCCATCTGGTCGTTCCTGGCGCGTCTCCATACGCAACCAGTGGTCATGATATACTTGCAATTCGGCTGTATCCTCTACGGTGAGTAAGCGCTTGTCCCATGGAATGAACATCCCTAGACAATTGAGGGTTGTCGTCTTTCCCGAACCCGTGCCGCCTGCGATTACAAAATTGGCCGGACGTGCATTGAGTCCTTCGACCCAAACCCACATCATGGCGGCCAAGCGGCTGTTAACGGTGCCCCAATTCATCAGATCAATGATGGTGATGGGGTCCTCACGGAATTTCCGAATGGTGAGTGTTGGACCATCGGGTGAGATGGGTGAAAGTGTACCGTTTACACGGGAACCATCAGGTAACCGTCCGTCGAAAAGAGGGACGAGGCCGGGACCATTTCCAAGTGGAACATTGGTGAATGCAGCGATATTCTTGGCGACTTGGACACCTGTTTCATCATCCATCCAAATATTTGTACGGCAAATTCCAAATTCACGATGAGCCACTTTCACGCATTGACCACCACCGTTGTACATGACCTCTTCAAGTTGATCATCTTCAAGCAGAATGGCCAATTCACCATAGGGGTTGTCAGAGACTTGTCCATCATAATGGTACATTGGACTAGGGTGTCCTCGTTCCATGTAAATTGCCACTGAGCCGTATCGAGCAAGTTCTGTTCCAGACATAATTTTCACCTCACGTCATCCCACTTTGAATGGCTTCAAACAGACCCATGTATAGCAGAGCTGAGATGGTAGACCAAAATGGAATCCACCACAATGCTTGCTTGGTTCGTCCGAGCATTCGACCGGAAATGACGACACTGAGAGCGGCCGAAGCCATGAGGTAGGGCATCATCACATTGTGGATATGCCCCCAGTAGGCCCCACTAGCTGCGAGGCCAAAGACTGCGAACATGAACCCCATGACACCCGGGAGAAGAAGGCACATCAACATCAAAAGCAAGAAAGATTGCCCGGACATTTCCCTTTCTCTGGTATTGATTAGTTTGTTCAAACGGTCATATTCTATCGACATTGAATTGGTAACTTCACCCAAAGGAGCATCTTGTTCAATCGCCGTCGATAGTAAATTCACGACCCGTTGAATGAGAATGCTTCTACTGTTGATGGCATACTCTGCAAGAGCGGCATCAAATGAGGTTGAGCGTGATCTCTCGATAGCCTGCGTCAACAACTTTCCTGTTTCATCTTGTCGATTTCTTGAAATTTCAGTCAAAGCCTGCTGTAGACCTAGGCCCGCAACAATGCTGGATGAAATAGATTCGAGCACCTCAGGGAGTGCTTCCTCCAATTGTCGACGCCGGCGACGCTCTAGAAATCCAGGAATCGCACCTGCCAGACAGGGCAATGTAATCGGTACGATGAGCACGAGAAATATGCTCTGACTGAATAATTCGTAAACATCCCAGAGCATCTGCATCAGATTACCCCCGGGTCGCTCGAGTGGGCTTTGTAGCCAAACATTGCCATCAGTAACAAAGTCAAGAATAGAGCAGGGCCAAAACAGGCTGCAGCAGCGGCAATCGATGACATACCAGGAATTCCACTGGCCATCAAACCAGGTGCGATAACTGGAATCATAGCAGCAATTCCAAAAATAATTGGTGAAAGAATTCCAAAGGTCAACAAAATTGTTGGCATCCCAGACAACTTTTCGATGTATGTTGCTAATTTTTCATTACGCTCTTCTTCTTCACGCTCAGATTGTTGTGTCAATGCTCGAACCAAGTCGGTATCACTTGTCACATTTGCTCGTAACGTATTGAGAAAACGAGTATAGGCCTTGCTATTGGCCTTAGTACTCAAGCGTGAAAATTCACTTTCCAATTTTGAACCACGTTGTAAATTTGCAATTGCTTCGTTGAAATCCTTTGAAATGACGCCATAACCGCCGCGCGCAATCATCTGCATTGCTGCTTCAAGTCCAATTCCCGAACCAAGTAATACCATGACTGCGCGCATAGCGTAGAGGAGATCCGCAGATTCCTCAGCGTTGGTTGCCATGCCTAAATCACGTCCTCAATTAATTCGAAGGAATATGCACCATCATCACCGTCGTATTCCAATCGGTGGAAAGCGACCTTGATTTCAGTCTCTGTAAACGGATCAAGAAGCCAGACTTCGGCACTGCGGAATATGCTCAACACATCTCGATAACCAGCGATACCGAGGTGGCCACACATGGTGTAAACAGCCGACTCAGCGCCCTCATCGACGAGGTCATCGCCTTCACCACCGCGCTTCACTTCACGGGTGATACGCCGACGGATATTCACTGAAATACGGCAATTATCGAACTGGAGCCAATCCCCGTCGAATCCTCGGAGAAACACTGTACCTGCTTGTGCCATAGCCACGCCTCAAGGGGGCAACACCATGGAACTGCCTTCAAACTAGCGGGGGGGGACCGTCCCTTAGGGACGGAACTCACAATGTTTTGAACCAACCAAAACGTGGTTCCATAATTTCGCATTTGTCATCACGGAGCGCGTACAATGCATCCTCAATCGAATCCTCGTCGGTGAATCCACGTTGTGCACAATGCTTCATGATAGAATCGTAGTCGATTCCCTCATCACCACCATGTTCTCCAACGACTTCTAATACAACAGTTTCAATTTCCAAACCATCCGTAGACGGGGTTGGTTTTTCGACTGGTTCTTCAACCGTTTTGACACCTGTCGATGCTTTATTTTCATCATTGGAAGAAGGTGGTGAGTCAGCCTCATGTTCCTCGAAAGATATTACGCGTCCTTCCGCTGCACTGAGCGCCTGAAGGACTCCCACTTTGTACCCCTCTGAATCCCATTCCCCGTAGTGGTTCAACGCCAATCCTAGGCCGTCTATCAGGTCGTTTGGAACACCTGCATCACGTAGAGCATTCGAATCTGTCGTTTCAGCAGATTGAGCTTTCTCGAGTGCCTCGATTCGGCGCATTGTTTGGTCCGCTGTTTCGACCAACCAAGATGCGTAAACATCACGATCAATGATGGAATAATCTTCCATTTGCATTCGGCATCGGAACCCACCATCCTCTGTGGTGTAGTGATTTGATTTACCAATACACGCCATCAGAAATCGGTCACCGCCCTCAAAGCGTGCAACCAACTCTTCCATCTCAATATGCAATTCGGGACGAAATGAACCAACACTCCACAGGTGTAAGCCGGTGGGGTCTCGAACCGCACCACTGAACATGGGGCCTCTTTCCGTATCTCTTCGCTCAAGTCGTTCGACAACTCCACATACGAACATCCGATTTACACGCGCACCTAGTTTGGTGACAATAAAACGTGGATCATATTCGCCCTGCCCCCCATCTGGGAGGCTGGATTCATAGAATTCACGCGCAAACAAACGGGTCGCTGTTTGACGGCGACTGCGTTGCTGTCCACCCATCATACGAACACCCCCCAGCGCTCTCGCACTTTATTGGCTGATTCAGTCAAATCAAGTTCGGCAAGAACAAAATTGTCAGCCATAAGCAGTGCCCCTTGAGCATCAATCATTGCTCGTCCAGTAAACGTGTGTTTCCGTCCGAGCATTCGACTTCGTAAGTCAGCTAAGAATGCTTCACCACCATCACCTTTTGTTGCATCCTGTACATCAGCCATTGATTGACCCAAGAATGCTTCAGCACTATTACGACCTAAAATCAACGCGCCGTTGGCAAGTCCATCATCAAGGATGATGCGCAATCGTAAATCTTCGACTCCTTCTTGGGGACCATGATCTCTACACGCCCCATCACGCATTGCCTTCTTGCACTCTGGGCATCGATGAATAATTCCCGATCCTGCCTGAACTGAAATGACTGTTGCAGTACTGGTCACACCACTGCGAGATCCGCCCGAGAGGAGTTCGGAAAAGTCCACTTCGACTGAATGCTTACTAGCATCAATTGCTTCCCAAGGCATGTCGTCAAGGATTTCGACTTGATCACCTCGATCGATTGTCAAATCGGGTGTTCCTTGCCATGAACGTACGCGGACATTGTTAAGTTTCAAAGCGAGAGGGAGTGAACCTTCGTCGATAGGTAATTCTGACCAGGCTGTCAATCTACAAGACCCAGTTGGGTCGACTGCATCGCCACCCCAGACTGTTTTGTCGACTCCATCTTTTCCTGTGAAACTACGGCTGCTCCACGATGTGAGTTGAACTGTGATGCCAACATCGGCAGCCCCATCTCGCAGCTGGCTAATTTGCATCACAGATGAGACGGCGAGATCTTCTAGACTGGAAAATCCTTCTTCATGATAAATTTCCACCTTAGTCCGGTCTCCAATGTTCAACTCTGGCGTATTTCGGAATCGACGAATCGCAGCACCCTCAATCTTGAGGAGTGTTCCGACTGGATGTTCAAAACTCCCAAAACAAGCAAAACCAATGGTTCCGCTGTCATCAGCAAGGCGTCCCTTGACCATGTCTATGGTACCACTGCCATCCTTCTTATTCACAGTCATCGGACGTGTCGAAATAACACGCGCAACAACGGTAGCAAAACCATCCATCGAAAGAACTCGATCAATTGATGTTGGTTCTGATGGGGCGACAACAACCTTGCGTTCACCGCCACGCAATACAGCAACACGGCTGGTCTGATTGATGTTGAGAGAACGTTTTCCGTTCCATTCATTGACAGATACACCTTCTAGACGAACAACACTACCTGGACTTAGATTTTCAGCATGACTGCCCCAGTCCTTGAAATCCCAACGGGTGCGCTCTCCACCATCCACCCAGGGGTTGTCTTCAATCCATCCAAATGCAATCTGTTTTTCTTCTCCACGCACCATTTGCATACGAGGCACATAGGTGACGACCTCGACTTCAATGGTAATATTGGAATCATCAGATGAAAGATCTGTGAATCGTTCCACTGATTTTGCTGCGGGGCGGGAAGAAGTGGTTTTTGGAGCATTAACTTCCATTCCCGCTTCTTTTTGGAAATGTTCAATGACACTTCTGAGGGCATGTTTGGGTGGCACGAGGAATTCATCTCGATAACGAACAAATTCTCCTGCTATCGCTTCTTCATCGGCATCTGGCACGGCTTCTTTGACCGCACGAATCTCATTTTCAAACTCTTCTAGGTTAGACATTTCGAGCTACTCCTGTGGGGGTCAAAAGACCGCGACCGCACGAGCACGTCCTGCTTGGGCTGCAAAACAGCCCGGGCAGAGAACAATGGTCGGTCGTGCTGTTTGGGGAAGACGCGGCACTCCATTACCTCCAGAGACCACCACCCGGTTGCGGAGGTTCTTGAACTCTCGTATATCGAGGACCTAAGGAATTGGAAGTGGGGCAGGGATTGTTATCAAATGAGAATGTGGGCACAGTGTGGCCGACATCAATTCTTTTCATTTCGAGGGTGCCGAAATCGCCCCGGGAACTGGTAAAGAAGTCTCGCTCGAACTCGGTGATGGCCCTGCTGGGAATAGGCGCACTATCCCAGTATACATCATTCACGGCACCCAACCCGGTCCAGTATTAGCGCTAACAGCAGGCATACATGGCGATGAGCTGAATGGTGTTTCTGTGGCTCATCACCTCATTCACGGAGATGATCATATCGCAGGAACGGAAGATGACCGAATTTCCCGCAAGGAGTTGGCCGGGACCCTCATCTTCGTTCCTGTCGTCAATATCGAAGGCATGCTCCTAGAACAGCGAGGGGGCCCCGATAACAGGGATATCAATCGACTCTTTCCTGGCAAGGAACATGGTAATCAATCACAAAGAATTGCATACACTCTGTTCAATTCTGTGGTGAAACGAGCGGACTTCCTAATCGATTTACATTCTGCACCTCACTCGAGGACAAACCTCCCGCACATCCGAGCAAATTTCGATCTGAAGAAGTGCATGGAACTCGCCCGAGCCTTCGGAACTCAAATTATCCTCCATTCTACTGGGCCAAAAGGGTCACTTCGGCGAACGGCCACCAAGGAAGGAATACCAACCATTCTTCTGGAAGCCGGTACAGCCCACCGATTTGAGATGGATGCAGTACATGCAGGGATTGAAGGTGTTCTCAATGTTATGGGGCACCTTGGGATGATTACGAGAGAAAATCGACTGCCAGCTGTTAGGCTTCTTGTACGTCGCTCAAAGTGGGCCAGAGCCGAGGCGGGAGGGCTCCTTTACAGCCTTGTCAATGTTGGAGAACATGTCAAGAAAGGACAGGATATTGCCCTTGTCACAGACCCACTCGGTGAACAAACCGATAGTATTGAGAGTCCGAGAACGGGGGTTATTGTAGGCTTGGCGTTGAATCCATTGGTGCGAGCCGGGGACCCAATTGCCAATATCGTGCTGTGCTCAGCTGGGAAATGGAAACGGGCCCAACTAGAATTCAATGCTGATGACCCTGATGAGGAATCTGTCGACGATGAAGAGTCTCTCGACGATGTATGAATTACTTGTGAATCATCGTTGTGCCCCATGGGCGCACCGAACACTCAAGAACTCGGCTTAGCCGATGCCAGTCCATGCCGGAAGAGGATGTTGTCGTAGATGACAAAACCTTCTGGTGGTCTAACTGGGTTCGACCTGAAAATCTCGAATTGATTTTCTCGCTTATCTCCATTGGAATCGTAATCTTTGTCATCCAAGAAGACTTGGTCAATTCCAATCCAACAATGTTCTGGGTATTGGCAATTCTTGATCTGGCCTTAGTTGGATTCTTTGTCGCTCAACTCGCGAAAGATATGTCCAATGCAGAAGACCGTGCTGAATGGTGGCGTGCACAAAGTTGGGGTTTGCTCGGATTGACTCCAGTCATCCTTGCAGCAATCCCTTCGCTTCAGTTTGTAGTATTGTTGAGAATGGTTCATCTAACGAAAGTGTATTCACTTGCTACCAATTTGCTCGGGTTACATGAAACAAGCGAGGAATCCCCGGTTCAACGGCAGATTCAACATTTGATTTTTGTTGTGACTTCAATCGGCTTTGCCGGTGGTTTTATCGCATATTTGTTTGAACAACACGCCACAGATGCAGCATGCGGTGAAACGTGTATACAAACGCTACCGCAAGCCATGTGGTGGGCAATTACCACAGCCACAACCGTCGGTTACGGCGATTACGCCCCCGTTACAACAGGAGGGCGCGTTGTGGCAATTTTTCTCATGTTCACAGGGATTGCACTGTATGGACTTCTAGCGGCAACACTCTCACAGGTTCTTTGGGCAAGGAATCGGAAATCCAGCAATGGAATACAATCAACAATTGACCCTATTGAGATGATTGAGCGACTGGAAAGATTGGCAGATATGCGCAGAGATGGGTGGCTAACTGCAACTGAATTTCATGACGCAAAAGCTAGTGTTCTAACCGGAAAAATGCCAGGTGGAAATAAAACTCGCGACATTGAATCTAGAGCCCCAATTCCACGTGATGAAAGAAAGGAACGACGAGCGGCAGCGCGAGCAGGTTTCCTCGCAGAGGAAGAGTAGTCTTCTTATCATCAACGGCTTCGACCCAACATGGACCCCGTGACCTTTGGTGTACTCACGGCCTCAGATCGAGCCGCAGCCGGCGATTATGACGATTTGTCTGGCCCAGCCATTGCCGAGTTCCTTTCAGAGGCAATTTCCAATCCATTCAAAGTGGAAAGGCGCATTATCCCCGATGAGCAAAAAATGATTGAAGCATCATTAATCGAACTTTGTAATGCTGGATGTTCGGTCATCATCACAACCGGTGGCACCGGCCCTGCACCCAGAGATGTCACACCCGATGCAACAGAAGCAATTTGTGAGCGCATATTACCTGGATTTGGTGAGCAGATGCGAGCCATCTCACTGCGACATGTTTCCACTGCTGTCCTCAGTCGACAAACAGCAGGTGTTCGAGGGCAAACACTCATTCTCAATTTACCCGGAAGCCCTCGTTCAATTCGGGAAACAATCGATGAAATTTGGCCCGCAGTCCCCTATTGTGTAGATCTTATTGAGGGACCGTATATTGAGACGACTGAAGGCCCTTGGGCTGCTTGGAGACCACCGCATGCTCGCCGGGCGATTGAAGAATGAGACCCGAGTCGGCGAAGTATGGCCAAGTTCAAGGAAGCTGATTTAGAACTCACTCGAGAGAAAAATGAGATGCGTGATGTCGAAGTCGAAATCGACTTCACACCCAATGCACTTGCAAGTGTTTTGTACAAACAAGGAGACACTGTTGTTCTCGCATGCTGTACGCGCGCGAGAAACCTTCCACGTTGGTTTCCACGAGATGCGACAAAGGGTTGGGTCAATGCAGAATACAGTCTACTTCCTGGTTCAACTGATTCCAGATTCCAACGTGAACGTAGAGGAGCAAAAGGGCGAACCTACGAAATCGAACGTTTGGTTGCACGCAGTCTTCGCGCTGGAATTGATCTTGAGGAACTTGGGCCGCACAGCCTTACTGTCGATTGTGACATCCTCAATGCCGATGGCGGGACTCGCTGCGCATCGATTACTGCAGCAACCATTGCACTTCGGTTGGGGGTTCGACGACTCATCGACCAAGGCTTGTGCCTTCCGTCAGCTGATCGGAAACCTGCTGATGCAGGGCGTGACTGGGAACCTCGGCAATTGAGTTCTGTCGAAAAAGCTGCACACGAATCCGCAGTCCTGCCCGTAGATGTAGCTGCAATCAGTGTAGGTCTACTTGGAGATGATGTCTATCTTGATCTAGATTACATTCTAGATTCGAATGCTGATGTCGATATGAATGTCATCGGCACCAGTGATGGTATGTTGGTTGAAGTTCAAGGAACCGGTGAAGAATCAACTTATTCACGCGCACAGATGGATGCGCTCATGGATATGGCAGAGATTGGATTATCCAAATTGTATGCTATCCAAGATCGTGTGCTGAACGACTAGTTACAGCCGGCCCAAAGTTCATCTCCACCCCATATTTCGCCAGAGCAGGCGGAGAGCGTATTTTTTCACACTGCTCTTATTGGTTGCAATTCTGCAATATACACCACCTGCTGAGGGCCAAATTCTACCCGATGTCGATATTACATGTACCCCTGCTGAAATGGAAATGGATGTCAGCCCGCTCGCTTCTCGAATCGTAACTACAGAATGTAGGGCCGAAAATCCAACAATATTTGTGGAAGAGGTTAGTATCCAAATTAATGCTGGAGGGCTGGCCTACAGTTCTCCTAGTAAAATTACAGTAAATGGAGGCGACTCAACTGATTTTTGGGTTACTTTCAAAGGAGATGCGAGTATGGATTCGCAAAATCGATCTGTGACGTTATCCTACCTTGTTGAGAAGGCAAATGGTATTCAGTGCCTCACCTGTACTTCAAAACAAATCACAATGCACATTGTGATTGACGAATTCACAGCAAAACGAAATGGCACTAATGCAACTGAAGAACCCTCTTTGTGGGGAGGGGGTGAAATCAGTCAGTATTTCTTTATCGCCGGGGGGTACATCATTTTCCCAGTCCTTTTATTCGCATTTTTAGGAATATTATATGCTGTTGTGCGGAGAAATAATGGTGCGGTGGGCCGGGCTTGAACCGGCGACTTCCAGATCTTCAGTCTGGCACTCTCCCAGCTGAGTTACCACCGCGTGGGAACAAGGCCACATGCCTTGCATTATCAACCCTTTCGGATGACGAATGAGGGCCTCAGAAGAGGTCGTCTTCATCCGCTTCATCTTCGATAACCATGGGCCCTTCTTTGGAGGCTTTTGCCCCTTTCTTCCCTGGTTTCTTCTCGGCTGACTTCTCAGCCGGCTTCTTGTCCACTTTAGCAGTAGTAGGCTGGGTTGACTTGCCTTGTTCGGCAGCTACACGCTTGGCTTTCTCTTCTGCCTCTCGAGCAGCAAGTTCAGCCGGGTCTTTTCCATGTGCAATCGCCAACTTGTTTCGGCGATCATCACGTGCCTGTTTCTCAAAGAGTCGATGCTTGGCTTTTTCACATTGCTGCATCATGAACATTGCATCATGTTCGAGTAAGGGTGAATCTGAAATCATCGTAATGTCGAGCCACTCGCCATCCTCCGCAAGGAATTCTGCTAAAGGTTCGAATTTGAGATCGGACTTCTTGATTTGCGTATAATGGAGTGCGTTACCCATGCGGTGCTCAATACCACTGAAGTGACAATAGAATGTCTTGCCTCCTATCGACTCTCTGACTAAATCAAACAACTCACCAAAATCTTCGCTTGTTCGAAGACGACCATTTCCACGTGCGTGAATATGTGCAAGATTGAGAACTGGAACTGTACCTTCAACGTGATTGGTCACCTCCAATACTTCCTCAAGGCTACCCCACAACTCTTGTCGACCACTGGTTTCGACACCAATTAATGTGGGACTATTATCGATAACCCAAGGGAAGGCAGCGTAATCTTCAGCCTCATCTTCGTTATTCCAAATTTGAGCACAACGATCAACAACACCTGCCATCACGTTGGCAACCTGCTCGTTGGCTTTCGGGCCACGTTGGTATTCGCCATACGGACCAACGTGATATGTGATGTGACGCGCATTGATGATTTTCGCAGCCTGAAGACTGGCTTCCATCTTGGATAGTGTCCGGCTGCGTTCTCGTTTATCTCCAAGTATTTCAGCATAGTATGGACCATGGAGATTCATCTCAAAATCTGTTTTCCATGATAGGATACCCGCTTGCCAGTATTGGTCAAAGTGATGGGGAGCAACAGTTCGTACTGTTTGGATCTCCATCGTCTCCAATCCGAGGGCAGTAATATCGTCCATTCCTTCAACAATAGTGCGTCCTTTGCATGACAAAGGTACTCCAGCAGGTCCGAGTCTTAGTGGCATAGGTGTCCCTCCGGCCTCTCGGCCGAAACGGTCTCTGTTGAAAAGGATGTGCGGTTGCATTCTCCTTTTATTTTCAGGGGCCGTGATAACCTACACCCCGTATGTATTGAACATTCGCAATATTATGACCGACAATTTAACCCATTTCGACCAATGCCCCCATACTATGCAGGGGGCAGGTCGGCGAAGTAACCCGGTGAAAATGGGGGTCGCCATTGGACTTTGTTTACTGATGATTTTACCCAGTAGCATGGGTGCTGAATTGGCTGCGACAAGTTACGACATAGATGTCCGACCTGCTAATTTCCCCAGTGCCAACGGCTCAGAAGTCAATTCCGTTCAACCCGAATGGGGGAAAGCTGGAACACTTCTCGGACGCGTCGCAAATGCAAGTCATGACGCTAGCTCAAATTGGATGGGGTTGAGTGATTTACCCAACACACGTGAAATTAGCAACAGCGTTTGTGCTCAACCCGGCGTGATTAATGATGAAAGGGGATTATCTGATTTCAATTGGTTGTGGGGACAATTCATCACACATGAAATCGACTTTACACTGACGCAAAATGGACGCGTTGGCGAAAATGGCACACCAGAACAAGCGAATATCGAGATTGACGAAAATGATTCAGTCATGGGTGCATCTGGAGGTTCCCAAATTAGATTCTTCCGATCTTTGTACGTGAGTGTCGTCGACGTGAATGGCGTCGAACACCGTGAACACCCCAACTCGATTACCACTTGGATCGACGGAAGTGTTGTTTACGGCTCATCGGATTCGACCCAGAATTGGTTGCGTACTTTTGAGGGTGGGCGCATGAAGGTGAGTGAGAATCCCTATGGCGATCTATTGCCAGTGGCCAAAGATGATGATGAAACAGCCCCACCAATGTCATTTGCGGGATTCAGTGCTGATGTGCGATTTATTGCTGGGGATTCAAGGGCAAACGAACACATTGCATTGATGGCCTTACATGTGCTGTTTATGCGTGAACACAATCGCTTGGCTGAAGGAATTCAAGAACGTAATCCAGATTGGAGTGATGAAGACATATTCCAGCGTGCGCGAAAGATTGTGGCTGCACAGATTCAGGCTATTACATACGAAGAATTTCTACCGAGTTTGGGGGTCACGCTGGATACATATTCAGGCTATGATTCAAACGTTAATCCCGAAGTAACCAGTGCGTTTGCCACAGTTGGATTCCGGATGGGGCACTCACAAATTGGCGATGTATTCCTCCGTGTAAATGAACAACGCACGCCTATTGAAGAAGGGCATATGAGTCTCTTCGATGGATTTTGGACCACCAGTCCTGTCACCGAAGAAGGTGGGATTGCACCCATTTTTCGAGGGATGGCCATGCAAGTCCAACCTGCCAACGACATCTACTATGGTGAAGATTTGCGGAATCACCTGTTTGGTATGCCTGGTGCTGGTGGTATGGACTTGTGTGCAATGGACATCCAGCGTGGGCGTGACCATGGTGTGCCCGATTACGGAGCAGTTCGCGCCGCATTTGAATTGGGTGCGGTGACCAATTATAGTGAAATTACCAGCGACCCCGATGTTGCGACTCGATTGATGCAAGCCTATGCCGCAGAAGACCCCGGCCACATTGACCCATTGATTGGTATGCTTGCAGAAGATCACCTCCCCGATTCGGCATTGGGTGAAACCATGGATGCACTGATTCGCGACCAGTTCATGCGGTTGCGTGATGGCGACCCATTCTATTACGAAAATGACCCTGAATTAGATGGTGTTGTGTCCGATTTATCATCAACGCGCTTAGCACATATTATCCTACAAAATACCGAAATCGAATCATTACAGTGCGATGTGTTCTTTGCAGAACACAATCTCAACGAACTCGATTGCTATATGCCTAATGTAATTGATGAAAACCCACTCGAAACGACGGGTGATGCGGATCCAAGCACATTGATTCTAGGATTGATTGGGCTGGGAATTGCCGGCCTGCTAATCATGAATTTCTTTGGAGCAGCGGCCAAAGAAGATGAATGAGGCAAAGGCCCATAATCGCCAAGACATAGGCTGAGTGATCGGTGATTGGTGGAGGCAATTCCTCCTCGATTTCGAGAATTGAATTGACTTGAACTTCTTCGATGATTTGAATATGCCCGGTAGACCAAGTGACTTCGAGGCGGTCAATGTTTTGCTGACCAAGGCCAAAATGAATTGCTGGATCGCTGCTTCCAAGGAATCCGTCGCCAGCATATGCTTGTTGCATGAGGACGGTTCCATTTTCGAGATAGACCTTGACCAAACAACCAATTCCATGACTATTGGAACCAAGTTCTATTCCCTGTAACCGGACTTTCAACCAACCACCACTTCCATCTTCAACCGCTGTATTTCGCCACAATATTACTGGTCTATCCGAGTGTGCCATCAAAATATCGAGGTCGCCATCATTGTCATAATCTGCCAATGCAGCACCCATCGTTTTGTTAGCTCCAGCAATACCCAAATCAGTTGCAACATCGGTGAAATCTAGAACTCCGTCGCCATCAATGTCGCCATCATTCCGATAAAGGGAATTATATTGATTGGAAATATATTGGTTGATTCGACCTACACCAAACCAGATATCCAAATCCCCATCCAAATCATAGTCAAAGAAATGGCAATCCCAATTCACCAAAATGTTGGTATTGATTCCAGCCTCAACAGAATCCTCTGAAAACGTATCACCATGGTTTATCCAAAGGTAATTCGGTCCGAAATTGGATTGGCATATGTCAAGATCACCATCCATATCGATGTCGGCAGCATGAGTGCCCATTCCCGTCCCCTGGATGTCCATCGACATTTCAACAGTCGCTAAATCGAAGGTGCCGTCGTGGTTGTTGTGATACAAGGGTGAAACCCCAAAGTCACTGGCTACGTAGAGATCTTCCCACCCATCACCATCGACATCAGCCCAAACTGCCGCCCAAGACATACCTGAGCCCGCTGGAGAATCACTGAGGCCAGGTGGGAGAGAAACTTGGGTACTTGGGTTTACAGGTGCCGTGGTACTGATTTGGAGTGATGGACCAATGAATGTTTCAAAATCTGTCAAAGATGCATCACTCTGCCCATAAACACCCGCTTCACCGGTTTGATCGTTGAATTCAGGAACTCCATCGCCATTGGTATCACCATCGTTTCGATACAGAATATTGGTTTCTCTACGCGCTTGACCTGTATATTCATCAACCATTCCAAAATTCAATGAATAACAATCCATGTCACCATCGTGGTCATAATCAGCCCATACCGAACCTGAGGAATGTCCAGGATTTCCCAAATGGGTTTCGATGGTTACGTCTCTAAAGGTCCCATTGTCATTCAGAAACATTTGGTTAGCTTCGCCTGACCCATAAGGGTTAATCAAATCTGCACGGCCGTAATTTGAGAGATACAAATCAACATCTCCATCGCCATCAAAATCAACCCATGTGGCACCAAGTGTGGTGACATCATGAGAACCTACACCGGCTACAGCAGAAACATCAACAAAGGTCCCATCACCTTGATTTTGCATCAGATGACTTTTGCCAGTAGATGTTGCAATTAAGGCATCTTGGTCACTGTGATTCAGAGGGATGTCTGATATCTGTTGGTAGCCGAGATGTTCAGAAGTTTCCTGTCCAAGATGATCAAAACGTGCTGTCAAAAAAACATCTAAATCACCATCTTGATCATAATCACCCCATGCAACACCGGGGCCATAAGATGCCCAAATTGTCAATGGCCCTGAATCGATTGAATCCAATCCAGAACCTGTTGTGGAATCCTCAAACCCTGCACTTGCAGGAATGCAAGCCAACAGCAAGCCAGTCATCAAACAAGCGAAGACTGGGCGCATGGACTGGGATAGGGTATCGCACATAAGATAAACGGGGCCAAAACATAGATTCGCATCTATGATGCGGCATCGACGTGTTTTCAAGTAAGGGGCGAGCGCGTCGCACCGAAAAGCACGGGGTTGGCAGGCCCCTGCGGAGCGTGAGGACGATGGATAGTTCCAACCTGATTGAAGAGGCTGTAGCGGCCTTTGCCCAAGGCAATCCCGTGATGGTCTTTGATTCTGATTTCCGTGAATGTGAAACTGATCTCCTTTGGCCCGCAGCAGTAGCAACTCCAGCTGTAATGCGTCGCCTGCGCCAAGATTGTGGTGGCCTTCTGTTTTTGGCAATCGGTGATGATGTCGGTGAAAAATTTGGTTTACCTTGGCTACAAGATATACACACGCATCCAGCATTGGTCGAAGAAAACCCAGTCCTTGGTGAATTGATTACAGACGATTTACAATACGATACCCGAAGTGCGTTTACACTCTCGCTTAACCATCGTGAAACCTATACTGGAATCACTGATTACGATCGGGCATTGACGACAAGAAGGTTTGGGGAATTGGCGATGGAAATGGTTGATTTTTCGACTATAGATGCAATTACTGCGCTCGGTAAAGAGTTCAGAACCCCTGGGCATATCCCATTGTGCAGGGAAGCACCAGGTGGACTAGATACTCGGCAAGGTCATACCGAATTGGCTGTCGCGATTGCGAGATTAGCTGGACTGGCACCCTGTACGATAGGTGCAGAAATGTTGCAACCAGATGGCGATCGTGCCCTCAGTGTCGATGACGCGAGGGCCTACGCAACCAAACATAGCATCCCGATGCTGACAGGTGAAGAAATCATGAGGGCTTTTGGCCTTTGAAGGAATGGGGGGGTACAATGGTACGAGTGATGGCAGTCGGCGTTTTTGATCTCCTCCATGCTGGTCATCTTCACTATCTAGAGCAAGCCAAAGCATTGGGTGAGCATCTAACAGTCATCGTGGCACATGATGATACAGTGCGTATGCGTAAACATGAACCCGTCACTACTCAGGACTTGCGGAAGAGAATGGTCGCTGGTCTCAAACCGGTGGACCACGCAATGGTTGGCAATCCACCCACTGTGCCAATGTACGACATTCTGCCGATGGTTAAACCAGATATCATTGCCATAGGCTATGACCAAGAACATGCTGAAACAGCCATACGCGCTGGCCTAGATGAACGCGGATTTGAGAATATCAAACTGGTTCGAGTAGAAGGGTTGACTGAAGATTTGGATGGAACCCGGAAAATCATTGACAAAATTCTGACCCTACAATGGGCTCAAAGGCGAAAAGAAGAGATTGAGGGGGCAGAGTGATGTTTACTGGAATCGTTCAGGGAACAGGCTGTGTCCAATCAGTTCAAGGGGAATCTATCGTGACCATCGGAATTGAGATTCCATCTATCGAAGGTCTCGAAATTGGAGGGTCTGTATCCATCGATGGCGTTTGCCTGACAGCAACATCCGTCGGTAATACCGTAACTTTCGACATCATCCCTGAAACACTGGAAAGAACCACGCTGGGCTCCCTATCTTCCGGCTCTAATGTCAATGTAGAACGCGCTCTAAAGTTTGGTGAAGAATTGGGGGGTCACCTGTTGAGTGGTCACATCATGGGTACAGCAGAGATTGTAGACATTATTGATCAAGATTATACAATCAAATGCCCTACAGAAATGGCTGAATATATTCAAGAAAAAGGATACATCGCTGTCGATGGAATATCTCTAACAGTGGGTAAGACAGATGGGCGAGGTAGCTTTGGCATACACATCATCCCTGAAACTCTGAGGCTCACGACGCTCGGATGCAAAGAAGTTGGTGACCATGTCAATATTGAAATCGATGCGATGACACAGGCGATCGTCGAGACCACGAAGCGGTTGATTGCGAACAAGGAGGCATGAAAATGAATATTGCAATCGTGTGCGGAAAATTCCATGAAAACGAAGTCTCAAAGATGCTTGAATACGCTACTGATGAAGCAAGTAAGCATGGCCTTACAGTTTCTGAAGTGGCCTGGGTCCCAGGTGCGATGGAAGTGCCTTTGGCACTAGGTCGATTGTTGGGTCAAGAAGAAATTCACGGTGCTGCCTGCCTCGGGATTATCGAGAAGGGGCAAACTCAACACGGACTTGCCATGGGTCAATCTGTCATCAAGAGCATCATCGATTTACAACTTACTTGGGACAAGCCAGTTGGACTCGGCATCATTGGCCCAGGGGCCGAACCCGAACATATCGGACCTCGATTAGAACCGCATGCTCGTGCGGCAATTGCGGCTATCGCATCGATGTCCTAATCGCGAAATGGCGGCTGATAAGGTCCCCGTTTTCGGAATGTAGAATACCAAACACCCCTCATAACTCGTTTTGAAAATCGCCACCAAGAACCAATCGTTCTGAATGGGTGAATGATGAAACGCAATGGGTTGCTCCAGTCTTGAATAGGATATGTCAATTGACCCAACATTCCAGTGGGTAGAGTGTCATCGACCCCATATTTTTCAGGGCGTTTGTCAGCGGGCATGTAATATGTCCCAAACACGATATCCCATAGCGGGAGGAAACCTGCGTAATTGGAACAGTGTGCCTCCTTCTCGTTGGCATGATGCCAATGGTGGAATTCAGGGGTAGGAATCAGACGATGCAAAGGGCGTAACTTCCAACTCACATTGGCATGTAAAAACAAACCAGTAATGATTTGTAAGAGTGCCAAAATCCCACTTGTCTCCGGACTAAATCCAGAGAAAAGCAGGAAAAAGAAACCGGGTCCAATCAAGGCAAGATCCATTGGATGGACGCGGAATCCACTAATCCAATCCATGTGTTCTGGTGAATGGTGGATTGAATGGAATTTCCAAAGTTCAGGGACTTCATGATACCAACGATGCGCCCAATAACCGAAGAAGTCGAAAAGAAGGAATGCAACGATAGGTTGGATGTAGCCCGGAATCATTTCAACCAAGCCGAAATACCTGACGATGAGGCCAAGAGCCCAAGTGAATGAGAAAATACTGATGATTACTGCGAAAATGACGCCGAAGAAGTTGAGGAAGGGGGATGAAAGTGCATATGCCACATCGAGTTTCCACTTGGGCCGACGAACATTCTGATCTGGATGTCGTGGGAATATCTTCTCCATCGGAACGACAAGAATGAAGACAACGATGACAACGATGAGGGATTCAAATTGATAGTACCACAGAGAGAAACCGACGATGGACAGGACAATGATTCGACCGAGCAACATCCAGTACCATGCAGGCGGGGCTGGCATGATGGGTAAGCCATCGCTACCAATCGATTCGGGCTCAAGGGTTGTATCCATCGAATTCGTAACGATTATTGTATTACCACTTATCAACAGTGTGGCCTACTGATTATTGAAATTGAAAAAATAGTTGTGGGTGTCCACTGTCAAGATTGAAGAGATGTCGTGCGCGCCCGTCACTTTATGGGCGAGGATGTTCGCAATGTCATCATCATTGGTTCAGGACCTGCAGGCTACACTGCCGGCCTATACACAGCACGTGCAATGCTCAACCCGCTGATGTTTGCAGGATACATGTCCGGTGGGCAACTCATGCTCACAAGTGATGTCGAAAATTTCCCAGGTTATCCAGAAGGAATCGGTGGCCCCGAGATGATGATGGATTTACGATCACAAGCAGAACGCTTTGGGCTTGAGGTTCAAGATCGCAATGTCGGTAGTGTCGATTTTAGTTCACGCCCATTCAAGGTTGAGACAGAAGGTGAGGAGTTCTTTGCCAATGCAATCATCATATGCACCGGTGCTGAAGCAATTTGGTTGGGGGCTGAAGGCGAAGATGCCCAGAAAGGACGTGGGATATCCACCTGCGCAACCTGCGATGGTGCATTTTTCCGCGATGAAGAAATCTTGGTCATCGGAGGAGGAGATTCCGCCATGGAAGAAGCGACCTTCCTGACCCGATTTGCTTCTAAGGTAACCCTGTTGCATCGACGTGACGTATTCCGCGCTTCCAAGGTCATGTATGACCGTGCTTCAAATCATCCAAAGATCGAAATCCAAACCTTCCGCCAAGTCAAGAAATGGTTGTCCGATGAAAAGGGCCTCACAGGAGCTGTGCTAGTAGACCCACGCGATGGAAGTGAACACGAAATCGCATGTACGGGTGCATTCATCGCGATTGGGCACAAGCCGATTACAAAATTCCTCGATGGCCAAGTAGAGACTGATGAAGAAGGATATCTGGTCCATACCGAGCACACGATGACAAATGTACCCGGTGTATTTGCAGCCGGCGATGTTGTCGATACACGCTACCGTCAAGCAATTACTGCGGCTGGGCAAGGATGTGCAGCAGCGATAGATGCAGAGCGTTGGATTGAAGACAACGTTCACTGAGCGAAGGGTATGGTGGACCTCACCCCCGAGGATAGGGCCCGTTACGCGCGGCATCTGACTTTGCCCCAGATTGGTGAAGCCGGTCAAGTTCAACTCAAGGCTTCGAAAGTCTTCTGTGTAGGGGCAGGGGGCCTTGGTTCACCGGCTCTCCTCTACCTTGCTGCTGCCGGGATTGGACATATCACAATCATTGATGATGATACGATCGAGCGTAGCAATCTACAGAGACAAATTTTGCACGATGATGATGATGTAGGGACTTCCAAAGCAAATTCAGCAATGAAAAGACTGCGTGACTTGAACCCAACAATTTTAGTGACTGTTTACTCGGTTCGATTGACATCTGAAAATGCCTTGGAACTATTGGAGGGACACGATATTGTAGTCGATGGAACCGACAATATCCCCACACGCTACTTGGTCAACGATGCTTGTGAATTACTTGGCATACCTTGGGTTTATGGAAGCATCTATCGATTTGAAGGTCAAGTTTCTGTGTTCAATATGGATGGCGGACCTACCTACCGTGATTTGTTTCCAACCCCACCTCCGCCCGAATCTGTACCCTCCTGTGAAGAGGGAGGTGTACTGGGTGTTCTACCTGGTGTAATCGGTTCCATCCAAGCAACTGAAGCCATCAAGGTTCTAATCGGCATTGGTGAAACTTTACGCGGGAAACTTCTGATTTACGACGCACTCGACATGACGA
Organism: uncultured Candidatus Poseidoniales archaeon; assembly: GCA_963934015.1. Taxonomy (GTDB): domain Archaea; phylum Thermoplasmatota; class Poseidoniia; order Poseidoniales; family Thalassarchaeaceae; genus MGIIb-P. Next base: position 41,984 of record CAWVWT010000003.1, on the reverse strand, counting down.
TGCGGACGTTGAGTTTTTCAGCCATCGAAAGAGAGCCGATTACCAAACTGATTGATTATGATGGATTCTGTGGTGTCAAGCCAATGGCGATGCCGTTTGCTGAAATATCGCCAACGCAATACCGCGCACGGCGTGAACAGGGTTGGGACCCGCTATTTATTGACACACGAAATGACATTGAAGCGAGTATTGTCACCCTTCCTGACACCAATTTATTGATTCCACATGAGGATATCTTGATGGCTGATTTACCAAAAAATCGCGACCTTGTTTTGTATTGCAGGACAGGGGGTCGATCGGCAATGGCTGCTTATGCACTTTCCAAAACAGGCCATGACCCATCTAAACTTTTCAACCTTGGAGGTGGCATCCATGCTTGGCATTCCGAGATTGATTCATCTATCCCAAAGTACTGATATTCACACTTCAGGAAGGGCCATGTTCAAAGGTCGTCACTAACGGCCGTAGGCCGTTCTCATGGCATCTATTATCGTAGCAGATGAACAAGAGGGGCGCCGTAACCTCCTTGCAGGCACCCTTGATCGTGAAGAATACTCTGTAACGCGTGCTGGAACCTTGCGCCAATGTGAAGGGACAGCACTGGCAACAATGCCGGATGTTGTCCTCATCGATGGCGAATGGAAAACAGGTGATGCTATCGATACAGCCAGTCGCCTATCATCCGACCCTGAATTTGACCTCAAATGTAGAATCGTCATACTTTCCACAAATATAAGTGAAGAATATTTGGTTTCTGCCGCCAAAGCTGGTGTGTCTGAAGTCATGGGGAAACCAGTTGACATGAACAGATTGCTCGTCCAGTTGGACAAACATTCGAAAAAACTCTTCGTAGAACCCCCTGCAGTAATCCGCACCGGCAGTGGCAGTGGGTTCTTTGAGGTCAGTGTGACACCAGGTGACCCTTCGTGGTCACTTCCAATATTGCAAGAATTACTAGGCGAAGGGGCTATCGATACCGCCTTTGTTGATGATTTAGTTTCGCGAATGGATGAGGATATCACAATCGGGCATGATGTATTGGAACGGCTTCTCAGGATGGCGTTTGATGAATTGATTCTAGGGGCAGAAGTCAGTATCGATATTGATGAAAGCTTACCAGAAGAAGAGCGGGAGGCCGCCATTGCAGCCGCCAAATCCGAACGAAGATCAAGACTCATCGATGCCATGGAATCACAGGCAGAGGTAATCGAAAGTGAGTTAGATGAGCAATTGGAACGGTTGCTGGACCCGCCCGATGAAATCGCTATTTTGACTAAATTTACAGGCATGGTCCCTGTCGACCCGAACTCATTGCAAATGACCAGGCTCTCACTCGAAATCATCCGAGATCTCTTCTGGGACATGGGGGTTCCCGTTCGAGAACACTTGGGGATGTACTCCACTCAATTGGAAGATGCCCAGCAAATGGTTGTGGATTGCCTTGAAGCGCTTCCCGAAGCCCCTGATGAAGAGGAATGAAAATGGTAGGTATTTCATCCGCTTCAAGGGATTTAGGGTTTACTGAACGACGCGATTATGTCAAACATCTCAAGCAAAGTCAACTCGGAAAGCACCGATGGAGAGTGGGGCTAGGGCTGATTTTCATCTCTATTTGTGTTGCATGTGGATTCTTTCTTTTGAAGAATTACGAACTTGTGATTAATATCTTTGAGGAAGCGGGCCCATTTGGATTGTTTGGCTTCATAATCGGCCTTTCTATAGCAGTAACTCTACTCGTCCCAACCCCTGTAATCAAAATTTTTGCAGGTGCGATTTTTCCCCTTCACACCGCTATTTTAGTCAACTTTGTCGGCACGATGATCGGCGGACTTGGTGCTTTCATTTTTGGCCGCTGGTTATTTCGAGATGGACTTGTTGAAGCGATTTCGAACAACACGAAATTGCAGCGTATTGATGCCGCACTCGGCGATGAGAGTTTGCGAATTTCAGTATTGGTTCGACTTTCGCCCATCATCCCAGATGAGTGGTTAAACTACATCCTAGCAGCAGGACCTGTCAACCTCAAAACATTCACAATCTCGAATAGTGCAAGCATTGTCTATTGTGTGGTCTACTCATACTATGGCTGGTCTTTTGGACAACTCGCGCTTCAGGATGGAGGATTCACCACATTCTCTGAATCGTCAGGAGCGCTTGCAATGTTGGTCGGGGGATTGGTGGCGACATTGGTTGCCACGGTGGTGGTAACTCGGGTCACAATGCGTGCACTAGGGGATGTTATCGATGATGGTGGAGTGATTTAGATGCGCGAAGGAAGGCACCCGTATCCTTTGTATGCCCTACCCCGGTCGAAGGTTTCGGAGGTACTAAGATGACACAATCTGAACTGCCGAATATATGGGGTTCCGATTGGAAACCGCGAAGCCATTTGGATTTCTCTTCTGATGTTTCAATCGGTGACCTGAAGGATGAAATAATCAGATTTATCGCCGAGCGCCATGATGGACATCTACGTCTAGTAGGCTGGTTGTTCGATGAAGCCAGTGAGGAATATTCAATGGAAGCACTCGATGGACCTAATTTTCATTTGTTCAGTGAAACATTTGTCCAGAAACTGTCTGAGAATCTTTCGAGTCGTGCTGAAGAAGCTGGAATCATGACCACTGAAGTCATTCCTCGTCGCGGTGGTTTACTGCACTTGTCCAGGCGAACCCAACGCTTCATTCTAGATGTGCGCCTGTGTTTACGCAGGGTAGCCCATGCAGCGACTGTGACCCTAGACCAGCGCTTTGAATGGCAGCGCTGGATGACTCGAACGCGAATACTCGATGAACATCTCAAAGACATCTTCATGACAGGGGTCGAAACACCCGAGGGGAGCCGTTTTGGCGGCAAGGGGTTTCGCTCGACCTGGCAAGAAGGCATTGTCGCCTGCGCCACAGCTCTGAATTTGGCCAAGGATCAACCCGCGGGATTGCAACATACAGGGGATATCGTTGCACCGATGATTCGTGATATTGGGTTGGCCATGGCGATGGGACAAACCCCGACTGATTTATTCGCTACCCAAGTTGGTAAAGCAAACTCTCTGATGAATGGCGGACGAGAAGGGGCGGGGGGGCGAGACCTACACATCGGCGACCTTTCTCTAGGCGTATTGCCACCGACTGCGCCACTACCGATTGCCAGTGCGACAACCACTGGTATTGCACTTGCTAGTCAACGATTGGGAATAGACCGATTTCAATTAGCACCCGTTGGTGAAGGGTGTTCATCCTCGGGGGAATTTTGGGAAGCAATGAACTTTGCAGGAGCTAGAGGGTTGCCGATTGCATTCATGATTCAAAACAACCAAATTGCATTAGACACATTTGTCGTTGGACAATCTGCGGTCGAAACTTGGGGTGACAAAGGTGTGGCCATGGGTATGCCTGCATGGACCATCGATGGTGCAGACCCACTCCACTTCCATTCCAGTGTAGCCGTGGCTCGAGAATTTGCTTTGGGTGGTGGCGGGCCCGTATTGATTCACGTTGAAACCATGCGTGGTTGTGGACACGCACACCACCACGACGATCTCTACTTAGGGGCACCAAGTGGAACGCCTTCAGGATATGTCGACAAGGATTTACTGGCGTATTGGGAAGCAAAGGACCCACTTCCAAACCATCGCGCAGTATTACGTAAGATGGGTATTGAGGAATCGACCCTAATACAAATGGAAGAGGAAGAGAGAGCCTATGTCGATGCAGGTAGAGCTGCGATGGAGGATATGCCTTGGCCAAAAGGTGACAGTGTTCGCCATGGGGTCACCAGCCTTCACGATGCAGATTCACATCGTATGCAACTAGACCGCCTATCCACTCCTGCCAAGGTAAATGATTCACCAGTAGAAGCAGGTCAATTGACCCTTGAATTCTCAGATGAAGCGAATGCCTGGTCATATTCACGAGCCATTCAAAATGCGATGGTTGCTATTGCCGAGAGATATGGTGCATCGACCGTGTTCATGGGCGAAGATATGGAAATATCCGGTGCATTCGGAATGAATGTTCCACTCAAGAATCAGGGGCACTCAGATTTGTTGCTGGATATGCCCCTCTCTGAAGCTGTGATTATCCACGCTGCAACAGGAGCGGCGCTCGGGGGTATGCGACCTGTGGCAGAAATTCAGTTCGGAGGGTTTGCAGCCCTCGCAATGAACGCACTGATCAACAACGCAGCACAACTTCGATGGAGATGGGGAGCCGATGTGCCGATGGTTGTTCGAATTCCACTCGGTGCAAAAACACGGAGTGGCCCATTTCATGCCAACATGATTGAATCATGGTTCATGAATGACCCAGGCCTGGTAATCGTCTTCCCATCCAACCCACAGGATGCTTACGACCTCTTGGTCGAAGCGGCTGCATTACCTGACCCGGTGGTTTTCCTTGAACACCTAGGCATGTATGGATTGCGTGGTGGTATGACTGGATGGGGAGACCGGATCCACATGCAAGTCGATACCGATGGTGTTGCTAAAAAAATAGAGTCAGGAGGTACTTACAAAATTGGTAAGGCCAACATTGTTCGCGGTGGAAGTAATGCTACAATCGTAACGTGGGGCGCCATGGTGCATGTTGCCCTGAAAGCGGCTTCAACACTTGCGAACGAAGGAAAGGAAATCGAAGTAATAGATCTACGGACCCTCGCGCCATTCGATTCTGAAACCTGTGTAGACAGTGTCGCAAGAACTGGGCGCTTGCTCGTATTGCAGGAAGCCCAATACACAGGGGGGCTTGGACACACCATCAGCAGTCGAATTCAGGAACAATGCTTCTGGAGCCTAGAGGCCCCCGCTGTGGTGATTGGCGCGATTGACACACCTGTTCCATTCGCCCCAACACTTGAAGATTACACCATTCCAACAGCCGAATTGGTTGTAGAACATCTTCGGAATTTGTGTGCGTAAGGCTAAGACTGGGAAACGGGTGGAAGGTACATGGTCGACTTCACACTATCCGAAGAGCAACAGATGTTGCAGGAGCTTGCTCGTGAGTTTGCAGCCGAAAACGTTCGACCGATGGCGAAGCATTGGGATGAAAATAGTGAATTCCCACTGAAAGCGATTGAGACTGCACATGAATTGGGTCTGATGAATCTCCACATCCCTGAAGCCTACGGTGGAATGGGGATGGGGACCATGGATGAAGTCATCGTCCAAGAAGAATTTGCTTGGGGCGACCCGGGCTTCGCTACATCAGCCTATAGCAATGGACTCACAGCCGCTCCGATCATCACTGGTGGTACTGAAGAACAGAAGGTGAAGTATCTAGGTCGGCTGACCGAAGCGCCCCGGATTGCAGCATACGCCGTCACTGAACCTGGTGCAGGAAGTGATGTTGCAAGCATCCAAACCACTGCAGTCAAGGATGGGGATGCTTACATTCTCAACGGCTCGAAAATGTGGATTACAGGTGCTGGAAAGGCGGATTGGTTCTTTGTGCTGGCTTACACAGACAAGTCAGCTGGTTACAAGGGCATGAGTGCGTTCATTGTTGAAGCCGGTTCAGATGGTCTTTCATTGGGCAAGAAAGAGACAAACATGGGACAGCGTGCCAGCGACACCCGTTCAATCAACTTCGAAGATGTTCATGTGCCTGCAGCCAATTTGGTCGGAGGTGTTGAAGGCAAGGGTTGGTTCAATGCGATGACTGCATTTGACCTCAGTCGCCCGAATATTGCCGCTCATGCGACAGGAATCAGTCGCGCCGCATTTGAGCACGCACTGCAATATGCAGATGAGCGGGAAACATTTGGCAAGAAATTACATCAGCACCAAGCCATTCAATTCATGCTCGCCGATATGAAAACCAAGATTGAAGCCAGTCGTGCATTGACTTGGAAGACGGCTTGGGAATCAGATAATGGCATTCGCAATACCGAAAGTGCAGCGCACGCTAAGCGATTCTCAGCGGATACGGCCATGGAGGTTACCACAGATGCGGTGCAAATCTTCGGCGGTTATGGGTACTCAGAGGAATACCCAGTAGCACGTTTGATGCGGGCTGCTAAGGTCATGCAAATTTTTGAAGGCTCTTCCCAAGTTCAGCAAATGATCATCGGTCGAGAAATAACTCGCAATCTCTGAGGTGAAACTGTGAGATGCATTGTTCTGGCCGCAGGGGCCAGTGCTAGGTTGGGTCAACCCAAAGCTCTCGTAGAAATTGGCGGACGACCACTCATCCAGCACTTGATCGAACGATTGGAGGCGGTGGGATTGGAACCGGTTATCGTCACAAGGGCCGAAATTAGTGTTGATATTGTACTTGCATTGTCAACTCGAACAGTGGTCATCAATCCCAATCCAGATGCGGGGCGAACCGGTTCGTTACAGTGTGGCCTTAAGCAAATTCTCGATACGAAAGGGGGCACGCGCGCATTTCGACTTCTTGTAGTACCAGTTGACCGTCCTGGGTTTTCCGATAACACACTGCAAATGTTGCTACAGAAGGATGCCTGTGCTTGTCCATCAAAGGATGGGCGTGGCGGACACCCGCTATTGCTCATGCCAGATGATATTGCACGAATTCGGGCCGCAACACCAGATACACCGCTACGGGAATTATGTCAACCCGAGCGATTTGAAGTGGATGATTTACACCTTCATTTGAATCTTGATACCCCCGCAGACATCGAGGTCTTTAGGGACCTCGCAATTTGAGAATGGGTTTGACAATCGGATTCTACGTTGGTTATCCCCCGATTGTGCTTAAGAGGAGCAGGAATACCGAATAGCCCAATGAAGAGAGGTTTGGTTGCTATATTTTGCGCTGCCTTGCTCATCTTCATGGTTCTACCAACAACCATCCCCGTTAGCACAAATAATCAACTCGAACAAGATGATTCAGCCATTTCAGAAAGTTCTGGGATATCAACCTCGATGGGGATGCTGGCCTGGGAATGGGCACACAAAGCAGGGGGGTCGAGTGGAGATGATCGCAGTAACGATATCGCTGTACACTCCAATGGAGATGTCTATGTTACTGGATCATTTGAATCAACAGCAACTTTTGGAGACACCATTTTGGCAAGTTTTGGGAACGATGATATCTTCGTGGCTAAAATGAACAGTACTGGTCATTGGTTGTGGGCAGTTAATGCTGGAGGTGCAGGTAATGATGTTGGCATGAGTGTTGCATTAGATTCTTCAGGCAATGCATTCATTGCCGGTAATTTTCATGATACTGCACAGTTTGGTTTGGACAGTATGACATCGGCAGGTAATGCAGGCGATCTGTTTGTTGCAAAAATTTCATCAAATGGAGTGTGGCAATGGGTCAATGGAGCCGATAGTCACCCAAGTGGAACTGATGACTGCGCTACATCTGTTGCTGTTGATTCGAACGGTTACGCATATTTGACTGGATTTTTCCAACGAGATATCGATTTTGATTCAACTACCTTGACTTGGGCTGGAATGGATGATATCTTCGTCGCAAAAATTGACACTTGGGGCAATTGGCAATGGGCAACGATGGCAGGTGGTACACAAGGTGTTGACCATGCGAATTCAATCGCAATTGGACCCAATGGGGATGTATTCATCACAGGTTATTACCAATTCACCTCGGCATTTGGTAGCAATTCTCTGACTAGCCAGAGTGGAAGGGATGCGTTCCTCGCTAAGGTGTCACCCCAAGGAAATTGGATTTGGTCTGAATCCATGGGTGGTGGCAGTGACGATACCGGAAATTCAATCGATGTGGATTCGCAGGGTGGTGTGTATGCGTCCGGATATTTCTACAGTACATTTACTGTAGGCAATATCAGCTATGGAGCCGGTGGTAGTAGCGATACATTTGTCGTTAAAGCGTCCGATCAAGGTAGTACAATGGTCTGGGAATGGGCCTCAAGGGCGAGCAGTAGCAGTGTTAACGCCGGTGAAGCGTTGACTCTCAATTCGAATGGTGATTTGCTGGTGACTGGTGGATTTGGAGGCACGATTTCCTTTGGTAGTACTACCTTGACTAGCAATGGAAACAAGGATGTGTTCGTGGCAAAAATCGACACCAATGGAACATGGGGCTGGGCTACGAAGGCATCCAGTGGAAGTGATGACGAAGGGCTTGCAATCGACACGGATGTCCAAGGTAATCTCTACGTCTCAGGTTACTTCTTCCAAAATACAATTTCATTTGGCAATGTGGATTTAGCCACCAGTGGGGGATTCGATGCCTTCGTGGCAAAGATGTCAAGTGATTATGACCAAGACTCCGTGCCAGATTCATTGGATTTCGATGACGATGGAGATTTCATTCTCGATGCTTTCGATGGTTGCAATCCCTCTCCCTTTGGTTTCCAATCTCTTGCCTCCACCGACCGTGATGGAGATGGGTGTCGGGATTCAGATGAGGATTTGGATGATGATGGAGATGGGATTCCCGATGCAAATGATGCTTGTCCGAGAGGCTTAACCGGTTGGATACCCAGCAATACAACAGACATCGACATGGACGGTTGTTTGGATGCTATCGAAGATTATGACGATGACAATGATGGGTTTGAAGATTACATGGATCTCTGTCCGAGGGAATTTGGAAATTCAACGTATGACTATGAGGAAGGGTGCCCCGATTCTGATGGAGATGGGAGAGCTGATGTGAAAGATCCATTTCCTGAAGATCTGAACGAGTGGGAAGATTCGGATGGAGATGGAATTGGAAACAATTCAGACGCATTCCCCTATGACCCCACTCAGACTCTTGACTCAGACCGCGATGGTTTTGGTGACTACCCGTTCGGTAATTTCCCAGACGGTTGTCCTGACGTGTTCGGCACCTCTGTTGTCGATTACTTCGGCTGTGTAGATTCAGATGGAGATGGTGTCAGTGACATCAACGATAGATTCCCGAACGACCCAGAATTGTGGCAAGATACCGATGAAGATGGAATCGAAGATGAACTGGATGCATTCCCCTACAACCCCTCACAATGGCAAGACTCAGACAGTGATGGGTTTGGAAACAACCCGATGGGGGCGAATGCAGATAAGTTCGTAGACGATGAAACCCAATGGTCCGATGTTGACGGAGATGGATACGGTGACAATCCGAATGGGAATATGCCCGATGCCTTCCCCTTAGACCCCACACAATGGCAGGATTCGGATGGAGATAGACATGGAGACAATCCGAGTGGAAGCATGGCGGATGCTTTTCCCTTCGACTCTACTCAGTGGATTGACGAAGACAATGATGGATTGGGTGACAATCCGAACGGAAACAACTCAGATCCTTACCCCTTCGACAGTGACAATGACGGTTACAACAACAGTATCGACCCGTTGCCATTGTATCCAACACCGGGTGACAGAGATAATGATGGATGGCTAGATGATCTGGATGCATTTCCAAATGACATCACTGAATGGGCAGATTGGGACGGTGATGGGGATGGTGACAATGTCGACATCGATGACGATAATGACAATTGGGATGATTGGACGGAAATGCGTGAAGGAACAGATATGTACGACCCCAATTCATACCCTCAGGAGGACTTTGGAGTACGCATTACAGACAATATTGTATTGAGTGCTTGGGATTTGATGGGTGTTTTCGCAGGTGTACCTTTGGCCTCCTGGTTAATCTTTGGATTTGTCACACGCAATGGTCGCACTGAGATTTTCGAAAAACGGATGAGGACAGCGAATACACGTGGGGAATTGGAAGAGGTTGCCACCGAATATGAACGGGCCTTGATGATCCGATTGATTGGCCCGCATCAGGGAATTCGTCTCGAACGTGTGCGAGCTGAACTAGACGATGAGATCGAAATGAGTGAGGCGAAATTGACGGGGGATGATGATGACATGGAACCCGTTGTGACATCACCAGATCAAACTGACTATACTGAAGAAGAATTGGGTATGCAACCCCCTGAAGATGCTGAAATCATTGATGATGGGAAGGGATATGAATGGGTTGATCAAGGTGATGAAAAATGGTATCGAACCAATGAAAGTTCATCGTGGACCAAGTGGGAAACCTGATTCAGAAATCGACTCCGCCGAGCAGCAAAATAATCCCCGTAATCAAAGCGGGAATCGTGGTATGAACTGTAGCCCACAAACTAGCCGCCTTATGACGAACCAAGAGAGGGAACAGTGCATCTCCATCTTGGCTGATCGCGTTGGCTGCCAATGCTGGGAAAGAAATTATTTCCTTCGTGTAGGCGGTAATTGCGATAATCTGTGGACCACACCCGGGTATCAGGCCGATAGTTGCAGCGATGGTAACCGCAACAAATCCATCTCCATACTTGGCCATATCCTGTTCAGTGAGACCGCTGAATAACAAAGCGAATTCAAACACTAAATATGCAATCATCACCCAGAATGTCACAAATGCAGTTTCGCTAGCAGCGTGGATCATGGTCTCCCGCATCGAGTGTAACTTGTCACCAATCGTCGCTTCAGTGTCATCTGCAAACCAGTTCTTCTGAGAGATATAGAGTATGATGGAAAGTGTAGATCCTAAGAGCCCTATCCAAGTAATAAAACCGTTTAGAGTCAAAGGATTGTAGGCCAATTCTAAACTGAAATCTGCATCTTGTCCAGCCCAAACCAAAAGAAGTATTGCGGCAATTAGACCAATCAATGTCACCACCCACCACAACAAATAGCCCTGGTGCAGAATTTTGTAACCGAGTCCCTCTGGAATCTCTCGTGGAAGATCATCCAATGGTGATTCTCCACCTGATTTAAACGAGGGGTCTTCACCACTAAATGAGGGACCAAATCGACCCAGTGGTTTACGAGGTGTGGTGCCTGTAAAGTCAATCAAATATCCCCATGTGACTCCTACAGTGAAGGAGATTATGTGTATCACAAGCAAAGGTGCAATGAAACTGGAATCGGCAACAGCAGCACCAATCAAAACAAACGCAGAATCACCTAGTGTTGCGATTAATGTCGCAACCACTGTACCGTATGAAACATAACCACGTGCATACATTGGCATAACGACGATCGCCCCTCCACAACCGGGTGTCAAACCCATCAATGCTCCAATAACTGGCTGTAATTTCTTTTGGTTCTGAATATACTCGACGAACCGCCCACTGGTCACATATTGTAACCAACTGAAGAGTAAAACCATGGCTGCAACGAAAACCGTCACGGCCAGAAAGGCATCCCGCATACTTGTGACCACGATTTCCACAACATCGTGGACTGTGGCCATGATTCGGGGGTCACAGTCGAATCAATAAGCGTTGGTTCGGAACGACGCTAGCGGTTTCCTCAAATTCTCCACCCCCATGGGATACCCATGACACAACGGGTGCTGGAATGGGTTACAGCTCGTTTACGCGAAGGGGAGGCTGTCGCAATGGCCAGTGTCATCACCGCACAAGGCAGTGTCCCCGGGAAGCCAGGGGCACACATGGCGGTGACTGAATCTGAAGTTTACGGGACTGTCGGTGGCGCTGGACTTGAGATGAAAGTAATGAACCATTTACGCGAAATTCTAGTCACCTGCGAAGGGCGAATTGAGACCTATCAATTGCAGAAAGAAGCAACAGGGGGTGCTGGGACACCCTTGAACAGTTTGTGTGGAGGAATTCTTACGGTAGCGATGGAAGTCATCCAACCAATGCCACACATCTTGCTCGCAGGTGGTGGCCATTGTGCACAAGCAATTGCGGATGCAAGCGCACCCCTAGGTTGGTCTGTATCTGTCCTAGATACCCGTCCCGAATATGCATCCGAGGAATTGTGGCCTGATGCCGAGGAATGTATCACTTCACAGCCTGGTGAATTCCTTGCGCGCGAAACAACTGAATCTCTCGCCCGCTTCTCACATATCCTCCTGCTAGGGCATGATTGGGCCATTGATGAGGCACTTCTAATCGGTTTACTCGAACGCACTGAAGGGCGACCAACAATCGGCTGTATCGGTTCTAAATCGAAGTGGAAATCTTTTGAGAAAAGCGTCCTCAATTCGGGAATTCCACGGGATACCCTCGACACCGTGATTTGCCCCATCGGCGTCAGTATCGGAGCCGAATCCCCACAAGAAATTGCTGTTGCAGTCCTAGCACAAATCATTGCTGAAGTCAAGGGTGTTGAGCCGGCTTCACCAACGTGGAGAGATTAAACTCAATCTCCGATTGCTTTCCAATCGACCACATAATGCATTTTCCGGCCAATGCGAAATAATCGCTGGTGAAGTATGGCGGGGCATACTTCATTATGCCTTGTAGCATCCCATTTTTTTATGCAAGTTGTTCACATCCATTGGAATCCAACCAGAATGGCTGTTTCGGGATTGAATGATCTGTTAATTCCTTGTTCTAAGGTGGAGGTTGTCGCCCACCTCTCTATTTCAAAAAAGGGGGTTCGAGCATTGGTTCGCTGCGATTTCCGAGAGGGTTTTGGGCCAGAAGATCTTTCCAATTCAGAGTATTTGACCTTTGAAACAACCTTGCATGGAGAAAATGGCAACACCCCCATTGTCATATTCAATTCTCATCCTTTAGCAATTGCAAGCATTGACTTCCCCGATATTGCAGTTCTCCCCCCCTACTCAGTGACAGATGATGGCATCTCAATTTCACTTCGGGGAGTACCGAGTGGTATCAGTAAATTCCTTGCATTGGTAAATGAAGTCATGCCGCCCAATAGTGTCAAGGTCGTGAATGAAGCAGAAGTCGAAAATTGGCCCCGTGACTTACTGGGTGAACGCCAATGGGAAGTTGTGCAGGCTGCAGTTCAATGGGGCTACTATGACGATCCGAAGGGTGTGTCAATGCGCCAGATGTCTGAGCGTCTGGACATGGCAAGATCTACGCTTGGAGAACACTTGCACAACGCCGAAGCCACCATCATGAGATGGTTGGTCGGGCAAGAGTGAATCACTCTTCTTCGAAGTGATCTTCACGTTCGTCCTTTGGACCCAACTTTGCAGTCACAGAACAGCCGAGCAGTGATACGATGCCAAGAACCCAAATGAGCAAAGTAATTTCATCGATGAACATTGCATCCCCCCCATCGAAGTTTGTCCAATAACTGTACGGCTGGGTGTTGGTAATCACAGCGTCCTTGAACGCTACAGATTGTTCTTCAGTCATTGAAGAGGTTTGTGAAATTTGGAATACCGGTTGAAGGTCTTCCACCGTTGGATTAACCGCACCAATTCCGCGTGTATCGAGATAGAAATATGAATTCATATCACCTGCGATTGCAGCATTGACATTGGGTTCCATCTGCATGTCAACTGTCCCTCCAAAGTAGACTGGGAGGGCCCCGGGGAAAATATCCAAAATACTCTCAGCGTTGATCAATTTGGCCTGAATCGGATTTTCAAGTGGGTCGATAGTGAAGCGGTGATGTTGTGTCTCAATGCCATACACTGAGTCTTTGCCAATCACTTCACTGGTGGCTACCGTATACCCACCCAAATTCGCCATTGCTGGTTGATTGGCCGGGAAATAACTGCCTACAGCCCCTGATTGTATTACAGGGTCAAGCATTCCGTACGCGGACGCATTACGTGAGGGTGTGCGCCAAGGCAAGTGAATATCGCCATCTTCAACGATAATCTGTCCAGGTTCATGGTCACCTACAGCACCAGTGTAAACGGAATATATCGAGGATGATTCGGTGGAGCAGGGGCCATCTACACCTAAATTGTCTGGATCAACACAACCGAAGAATGTGGCATTCTTCTCAAGCGATACCCAATCACTGAGTGGGTCTTCCCAGCCGAATAGCCATTGGTTTACTGATTGAGTTTTGTAGGGAAGAACTCCAAGGAAAGAATCGAGCAGTGGTTCTAGGAATGTATCGAACACAGTGAAGCTAAACAACCAGCGTAGAGCACTGGCTGCGTTGTTGTCCAAATCGTAAATATCGGCCACGAGTGCATCGTCCCATACGTGAACTGTACCACCTGCCACTGGAATGAAATTTTCATCCATTGGGACTGAATAGCCCATGATTTCCCCATACAAGAAGTCCATAGCGAAATCACCAGTAATACTGTGTGGTCCAGAGAATAAGCCTGCAGTGACCCCTGGTTCCAGGTCAATCAGTTCGTTTCCATACACTGTACTCCAGAGTGGAGCGCCGAATTCCGCGCTACCTACATTGAGCCCAAGGGCGATGTATTCTTGATTAATCGGATCGACTGAACCGAAGGCCTCCCAAAACCATTCATCTGCATCGATTTTGCCTGTTCCGCCCGAGAGAATCATCTCATATTCCGCATCTGAAAGAAACCAGTCACCTGCCCATCCGCCGATTGCCTGCAATGCCCAAAGTGAGAATGTGTATTCACTTGGACTTACAGTGAGTTCTTGGCGCAGAATCCAGGGGTCATCCTGTGCCTGCAATAAGAAATTAGTCGAACCACAAAGGATTCGTCGTTCATCACAAACAAGGAGGCCCGTCGGAACACCATCCTCACCCTCGCTGAATAGCAAATTCTGTAAAGTCGCTTCATGTTCGATTCGGTAGTCTGTCATTTCCTCTAATCGGTCATTCAAATCATCCATCGAGGCTGATTCAAGAACTGTACCGCCACCGTGTGCCGTAAATCTTGTGCTGATTGCATTGTAAATGGCGTGGTCGCGCGTAAATGTTTCAGCATCATCAGACCCAGTATACCCGAACATCGTCGCGCGTATAATGGAATTCGTTCCATTGTCAGGTGCGCCTCCACGAATCATTAGCATGGCGCCAATATCACAGGTTAAAGCGATACAAATTGAATTGTCAGTTGGATCTTTGGCATTGTATAGCGCATGATGGAGAGTAGTATTGGATGCTTCGGATGATTCCCATCCCACCTCAGCACGCATGGCTTCTTCGCCTGCATCAGAGATATCATCAGATACCCAAATTGAGGGGGCCCTTTCGCTCAAATCAAAATACATCATGTCACGCGTGTAAGCCCCTTTTACGAAAGATGAACCTGAATCGATTGCGGTACCAGCGGCACCAATCTTCTGGGCATTGAAAAGGATGTTGAGGTTGGTCAATGAAGTATCCCCTGGTGAAGAGTTGTGTTCGCCACCTTCATCATCGGTGTAGATACAATCTGCACACCAATCGTACACATTGTATTCACGATATGTCAGTGTACCTGCTGTTTCATCATGATACAGAACCTCGCGCTTGGTGGTCAAGTCGTAAGTAAATGGACCCATCTTCTCAAACTGCATTTCTACGGAATCATCCTGTTGCAATTCATCGACATTGGTGAGATTCCAAGCGAAAAATGACCGTTCCGAAGTTGCGTTGAGCCATTCATCGTCTTCCCAAGTCTCATTGGTCATGATTGTGGCCTCAGAAAGTTTCTCTTCTGTGATTCCCATCACCATAGGAGAAATCACGACTACATTGATGCTCATGAGAAGAATTCCGACGATTCCCAGTGCGATTGACTTGGCGTTCATGGCTACGCACCCCCGGGTCCGATGAATAAGCAATACGGAGGAGGTGCGCGCAAATTTCGGGGTCAAATCTCTGTTTGTGTCGTCTCAATGTTTAACACCCAATCGACGAATCCGCGCTCATGGTATTCGGCCTGCGGGACAAGATTCTGATTGGGGTCGGTCTGACTTTTCTATTGTTGAACCTCACTCTTATGCCCCTAGTGTTCACTGGAGCCGTGCCGGGTGCTGTCGATGACAAGTTCGAAACGTACCCATTGGATACTGCCTGCGGTGAAAATAGTGATTGTGATTCTGTAGAACCGGATTGGGCAACTTCAACATCTCAACGAGACTACTACGCGTGGGATGTGACAAATCTAGCTGATGTCATGGACACCGGCGCTGTGCCCACATACCAAAAGATGGGGCCATTTACCTATGATATCACTTCACAAAAAACCTTGATCGAACATGATGAAGATGCTGGCGAATTGACCTACAATCTCGTCAAATCGTACGAATGTGCATCAGATAGTGCAATGCCTTGTGAGACTGAAATCACGCAATTGAATATCCAATTTAGACCCCAAATCATCGGAGCGACGGGGACCGCGTTCGGTGGCATCATGGATCTAACCAAAATCGGTTTCGCCAGCGGGATGATGAACCAAGATTTGAACACCACTCAAGCTGGAATTGCCACCTCTGCGTACATCACTTCGATGACAAATGTGGCCGGTGGAACTGGGTATGGATTACAGGGCACCATGGCACTTGGATATGCCGAAGTGACTGGAAAAGTGAGTGTATACGAAGACAATGCGCAGGAAGGGAATCCATTGCCCGCTCCCGATTGGTCAGAAGGAATCGATGATGCACTCTATTCATCAGTACACCCACTGGATTCCGAATTCAATATTTCTCTTCGCGACCCATCGGGACCGGTTGCTTTCATAGGCATGGGGACCCCCGAATTCTTAGTCTCAACCATCATTGCAGACCCATCCAATTCGATAACAGTTCAACGTGCAACCGCCTATGGATATCTGGCGATGATGATGATTGATACCAACGGTGACGACATTGAAGATACATCTGTTCCAGATTACCCACAAACTCTGATTCGGGATTGGTCACTGTATGTCCTCACCGGTTCAGAATTCCAAGAGAATGGCGGTGGTTCGGATTTCACTGATAGTGAGGATATTGGTGACCGATTGGAGAATTTGCTCGGTGTGGACTTCTCAAATGTCGATAATCTGAATCTGATGATGAACGGAGATGGAACTGCCACACCGCTCGGATTGTTAGCACAAAATGCAGATGGTACTGGCTTTGGATTGGCCGCATTCCTCGAAATGGATACTGCGACTGCAATGACAACATTTGGCCTCGATTTCACTCAATATACCGCAATCGAGACTTGGGCAAGTGGATGGGCAACTTCGACAACCTCGATACAAATGGCCCTTCTAGGAGATACTGGGACACTGACTGCTGGCCAATTTGTGAATACTACATTTGGAGCAGAAGACCCCATCAATGGCGGCTATCTTGAGCGCAGTTTGAATCTCGGTGGATTTTGGGAAACGATGTATGCATTGCCTGAGGTGGATTTGACACCAGAACAATCAGCAAATATACTGTATGGACCACTTGGATTGACCACACGAACTGGAGCTACGTTGTTTCTTTATGGTGAGTTGTTCGGCCAAACACCACCTGTAAATTTGGCCACTTTTGAACCAGCTATACCCACGACTTGGAATACTGACACTATAGCCGCTGCATACAACATTGACACGAATGCTGCCAGTGCACTGCAAACTCTTGTTATGGGGCCTATTTTCGGTGATTTTGTACCCGATTATTTGATTGACAAATTCGGCACATCCCCATATCTGACACAATCGGTCAACAACTGGTTGTTTGGTTGGCATGATCCCGTCAGTGCCTATCTTGCGAGTGGTGATTCCACGAACATGACGGAGGGATGGGCCTCACTAGAGACAAACGCGACTTACTACGGTTCGAATGATGTGGCCAATGGTGATGGGACAAATTACACCATCTGCACTGGAGAAAATTCTGCCTGCGACAAGGGAGAAATGATCGAACAAGATGGGTCTACCCAGTTATCGTGGCGCAATGATGCAATGCTTGCAGCTACATATGGAATCATCACACCTGAAGTGTTGACTGGAACCACTGGAGGATTCCTTACTGGAGATGGTGACAAGGTCGATGTGTCAGGGTATGCGGTCGCCGACCTTGACTGTGCAGGTACGGGTACGGTCAAAGGTATTCCTGTCGATGTCTGCACTGCTTCAGTTGAGCCAACAGAACGACTAATTCAGGCGAAACTATTGAAGACATTTACCCTGTTAGACGCGACACCAAGCGCCTTACCAGTCTATCTCGGAAGTGATATCGAAGTCAAATCAGAACAACTTTCAGGATTGATCATTGCTGGTGAATCGACAACTACATTCTACTTGGATATACGCGAAGGTTCAGACATGAAAACACCACCAGCAATGGAGAATTTAGTACCAGTGTTCCAAATTGAATCTGCATCGATGATTGCCAATGATGATGCCGAACAAATGGAGAGTGCGATTGTTCAAAATCAGAATTATTTTACTTATTGGATGAACTTCGATAATGGACTTGATTTCATCCCACTCCTCATGTGGATTTTTGGCATTATATTGCTCATCTCCCCTGCTGTGCTGCTTCTGTTTGAAGAGTGATAGAAATAGTAAGTATCAAAAACTGATTTTGGATACGAGGTTTTATGGAAGAGCACATTGAGTTTAATCCGAGTTTTACGATGTTGACACTGGCATTAGCGCCAGGTGAGAGTGTAAAGGCTGAAGCCGGTGCCATGGTTTGCCAATCTGGTGTTGAAATGAAGACTGGGATGGCCGGTGGCGGGGGCATTGGTGGCTTCTTCAAGAGCATGGCTAAATCGGTCTTCACGAATGAATCGTTCTTCCTCAATACCTTCACTGCGGGACCAGCGGGTGGTTGGGTTAGTCTTGCCCCTGGATCTCCTGGCGACATCGCATGGTTTGACTGCGAACCTGGCCAGAACTTGTTTATCCAGAGTGGATCATACCTAGCCAGCACTGCAAATGTCGAAACGGATACGAAATTCCAAGGATTCAAGGGCATGTTTAGTGGTGAAAGCCTGTTTTTCATCAGAGCGTTTACACAAGCCGGAGCGGGCCGAGTTTACTACAACTCATACGGAGCAGTAAAACAGATCCCAATCCAACCCGGGCAAGTCATCACCGTAGACACGGGACACGTTGTTGCATTCACAGATGGTGTCGACTATCAAATTGGTAAAGTCGGTGGGCTCAAATCACTAGCCTTTGGTGGAGAAGGATTGGTCATGCATTTCTCTGGACAAGGTACTGTTTGGGTTCAAACTCGGAATATCGGTGCTCTTGCTGGATTGTTGGTACCACACTTACCAACAGGTAATTGAGGTGAGATGATAACATCGCCCTACGGGCGAATCCTCAAAGGTCTCCCGTCACAGGGTCGACACGTTCGCAATGTCCATCCATATTCGAGTCCCCATGCTTCCCGGTGCTGGGAAGGAGACTTGGCAAGCGAATGTGAACGGTGAGGCGAATGAACATCTCATCGAAAGCAATGCGATTTTACTCGATGTCCTGCGTGACCAAGCGGGCACCCTCGGAGTCAAGCGGGGTTGTGATATGGGGACCTGTGGTTGCTGTGCTGTTCTAATCGATGGCGAACCTCGCCTTTCCTGCCTTTGCTTGGCCAAAGAAGCCACCGATACAGAAATCACCACGGTGGAGGGATTGGCGGATGGGCATCATCTGCATCCAATTCAGAAGTGCTTTGCTGAAGCCGGAGGAAGCCAATGTGGCTTCTGCACACCAGGATTCTTGATTGTGAGTTCAGCATTACTTGATGAAAATCCTGAACCAACACGTGATGAGATCAAATGTGCGATTGAAGGTAACCTTTGCCGATGCACCGGTTACCAGCAAATTGTCGATGCAGTCGAAATGGCTGCTGCAATGAAACGTGATGGGGTGGATACCCCTGATGCAACTGGACCGAAATCCGATCCACACCCCTTGGGCCCAGATCAGCCCTCATTGCCACCAGGCAGTTCAAAGTGAGGAGATTTGATGGGCAAAGGATATCGACAAGCACCTGGAAAAGGTGGACCCTCAAAAAAACGCACAGATGGTAAGCGAGAAGCCGGTCAACAAGATTTCGGAGTTCCAGGTTCAGGTGGCTCAGACCCTCACTCTAAACTTCAAGACTTAGACTACGTTCCAGAATCGGTTGGAGGATGGAAGAAACAACCACGTGGCCCACACGTCCATGACCGGCATGTGACCGGCACGACAATTGGTAAATCCGTACCGTTGGTTGATGCCAATTGGAAAATGACTGGGCAGGCGCAGTATGGAGACGATATTCGATTGCCCGGTGAATTGATCGGTAAAATCTTGCGCTCACCACACCACTATGCCAAAATCAATTCGATTGACACCTCGGCTGCTGAAGCCATGGAAGGGGTTTTTGCTGTAGCAACAGGACAAGATTCTGTCAACCGTTTCGGTGTGCTCCCAGTGACCAAAGATGAGCATGCTATGGCTCAAGAAAAAGTGCGCCACGTCGGGGATTTAGTTGCCTGTGTCTGTGCCATTGATGAAGCCACTGCAATCGATGCAATGAATGTAATTTCTGTTGATTATGAAGTGCTTCCAAGCATCCATGACATGGAAGAGGGATTGCTTGATTCTGAAAACCCAATTCATGACCGAGGCAAGTACCACATCGGAGAATCCAATGTCCAAAAACGTGTATTCCAACAATTTGGTGACCTCGATTCAATGGAAAGGGCACCATTCCGCCACGAAGCAGATTGGGAAACTGCTGGGCTTCATCACGGATTTACAGAACCGCATGCTGTTGTTGCACATTGGGATCCATCCGGTCGATTGACCGTGTGGAGCCCCCAACAAGTACCACACTATTTGCACAGAGCCCTATCTACAGTTCTCGATATTCCGATGCATCAGATTAACGTCCATCGAACCTTTGTCGGGGGTGGATTTGGAGGGAAATCTGACCCGTTTCCACATGAGATGTGTGCGGCGATCCTCGCTCGAAAATGTGGCCGCCCAGTTCGTATTAATTTCGACCGTGAAGAAGTCTACTGGATCAATCGTGGGCGGCACCCCTCACGAATTCAAATGGGTGTCTTTGCCGATGATGATGGACGGATTGCGGGCATTGAAACCGATGCACTCATTGACGGAGGCGCCTTTGCATCATTCGGTCATGTGACAACATATTACAACGGTGTATTGCACACCGCCCCGTATGAAATTGGGGGGTTCAACTACACTGGTGCGAGGGTATGGACCAACAAGCCAGCCAGTGGCGCGATGCGCGGTCATGGTGCGGTAAACAGTCGCTGTGCTGTTGAGGTTGGGCTTGATGCTGTGGCTGAGCAAATGAGTGTTGATCCGATGACCTTGCGTCTGGCCAATCTATTGCCACCACACAGTCGGACCATCACTGGATTCCGAATCACCAGTACCGGAATGCGCGAATGTTTAGCCAAAGTTAGAGAACAATCAGGCTGGGATGAAAAATTCCGCAACATGCCGTTGGGTCGAGGTATCGGTGTTGGATGTGGATTCTTCATCTCGGGTTCGGGTTTACCCATTCATTGGGACCCGGAAAATTTCCCGCATGCTACAGTTCATCTACAGTGTGACATGGATGGTGGAGTCACCGTCCACACCGGGGCTGCAGAAATCGGTCAAGGTAGCGATACGGCGGTTTCTCAAGCCGTCTCAGAAGTCCTTGCACTACCATTGGATATGATTCGAATTCGAAGCAAAGAGACCGACACAGCACCGGTGGACTTGGGCTCATATTCCAGTCGTGTGACATTCATGAATTGCAATGCGGCCATCCGAGCAGCAATCGAACTGAAAGATAAGGTGATGAAAGCCGCACAGGAGATTATTGGATACCACCCCGATGTATTGGTCATCGGTGATCGACGCATCTACTACAAACATGATCCAGCGGTCGGAGTCTCTTGGCTTGAAGCGGTTCACAAAGCCCAAGCAGATGTCGGTTCACTTATCGCATCCGGTTCCTATCGAACCGCGCCCATGGGTGGTGTGCACAAGGGTGCGGCAGCTGGTCTGGCACCCGCCTACTCATTTTCGGCCTATGTCGCTGAGGTTGAAGTGGATGTGGAAACCGGTTTTGTCAAGGTCATCAAAGCATGGGCTGCGCACGATTGTGGCAAAGCACTGAATCCATTGGCTGTCAAGGGGCAAATCATTGGTTCATGCCACATGGGCATGGGGCAAGTGCTATCGGAGGAGATGAAATACGGCCGTGATGGTCATCTAATGAATCCCGACTTACTCGATTACAAAATCATGAGTGTGCATGAAATGCCGGAGGTTGTCCCCATCATTGTCGAGAGTAACGACCCCGAGGGACCCTTTGGTGCAAAAGAGGCTGGAGAAGGACCACTGCTCCCAATTCTACCCGCTGTTTGTAATGCGATTTATGACGCAATCGGCATCCGAATCGATGAATTGCCAGTCACTCCCGATCGGCTTCACAAGAAAATTGAGAAACATTGCAAACAGACGGGGGTTGACGATCCTCTTGACCTACCTGTTCCACGATATGAGCCCAGCCCTCTACAACAACAACTTGTTGAACGTGCAGAGGCGCATGAAGCTCGTGATTATCTACGAGATATCCAAGAAGACCGTTCGTCATATGTGAATGGAGTTCTTTTCGGCTTTGACCCTGATGTCCCAATGTCAGAACAGAATGAAGGATGGCGGGAATCAGTCACTCCAACCGCTGAAGATTTAACGGATCCAAAGAAACGGGCAGCAAAGGCTTGGAGCCATGTCGAGAGACGACACCAAGGTGATGCCTAATGCGTATGCCACCGTTCACTTTACACACACCGAACAATCTAGCCAAGGCACTCGCGTTAGCTGCCGAATTGGATTCTTTTGATTGGATCTCAGGTGGCACTGATTTACTCCCAAATTACAAGTGGAAACTCAATCCAAAACCAGATGTGATTTCCCTATCGAAGGTTCAGGAATTGACTGCACTTTCAGGTACGGTTATTGGTGCGATGGTTCGAATTCACGACTTGGCGAACAATGACGAGGTCCACCCCCTTATTCGAGAGACTGCTGGTACAATCGCCAGTGTTATGATTCGGCGTTCAGCGACAGTCGGAGGGAATATATGTCTGGATACTCGGTGTTATTGGTTCAACCAAACCGAGGAGTGGAGGCGAAGTATTGATTGGTGCCACAAATGTGATTGCGATACAGGTGCCGATTGTCGAGTAATTCCCAACCAAAACACCCTCTGTGTCGCAACCTACCAGGCTGATTTGGCTGCCGCATTTATCGCGCTCGATGCGACCATTCATTTGGCCGGTGCAGCCGGTGCGCGTTCGATGCCATTTGCAGATTTCTTTGAACTCGATGGGATGACTCGAAACGTGCTCAAATCGGGTGAACTTGTCACACACGTTACTCTGCCCGATGATGCAAAGAATTGGCAGGGTGCATATCAGAAATTACGACTTCGTGAAACTTGGGATTTCCCCGAAGCCGGAGTCGCAGCTGCTTGGAAAATCAGTAATGGAAAAATCACAGGATTACGCGTCGCGACCACGGGTTGTGAAAGCATTCCAGGGGATCACAGTGGCTTGGCGCGAGATGCCTTGGTGGAATGGGTTGGAAAGGATAGTATTCGATCTCTGGCTGAGGATATTCGCAAGGCGGTCAAACCTGTCAGTAACACGTATTTCCCACCTGCATACAGAAGGAAAATGCTTCGCGTACTCACACGCAGAGCCCTCGCTCCGCTTGAACACCTGTAAGCGTGGCATTCATGCCTGATGAGCCATACGCCAGTTCGATGCGCAGCACTCATTTGGGATTGGTACTCTGTGCCATCATGCTTCTCGCATTTTTCCCGCCAACTGTTGAGGCACAAGATGCACCCGCTGGATGGGAGATGGGGCTCGTCTACGACCAAGGTGCTTCAGATGATGATCCATTTACATTAGATGAAGATGAAACCACGATTCGATTCTGGATTCGCAATGATAATCTTGCAGGCGATATTGAAATCGCATTGGAGTATGATTCGTCCTCTAGCGCCACACTGAGTGGTGAAGAAAGTGTTACTGTCGGAAGCGGAACAAATGATACATTCTCTCTAAAGATGTCGGGCCTTGATGTATGGGCTATAGCCGCAGGTACCACATATGAATTCGAAGTTGATGGTGAATTAACCTCTTGGGGGATGGCGCCACTACCCTTACCCGTCTCAAGTCAAAGTGTAGATGGTGATGTAATTGTTCCAGAATTGCATCGCTGGAAAGTCGACATAGAAGAGATTGGCCATCCCGTCAATGCTGGTACCGAATTCAATCTGAAAGCCAACTTGAAAAATGTAGGAAACACGGCAGATTCCTTCACCAGTGCTTCGATTGAAGATGACTGTCCCGTTTTGACTGTTGATGATGCACCATTGCAAGCAATGGAAAGTATCGTCACACAACCTGGTATTGTAAATACGGTCACGCTTGTGTTTGATGCATCCTCTACACATCCAACTCGGATATGTGAAATCGAGATTGAAGTCAAATCTACCGGAGTCGCCGATGGGGGAATTGGTGATACATCGAACAAGGATGAAACCGACATAGATGTTGAAGCCAGGCCGGTTGGAGCGCAACAGGATCAGGACGATGCGAGTGTAGGTGATGACGATGGTCCTCAAAATCAAGAGGAAGTTACCTCAGACAACTTCCTCCTGTTCCCAACTCTGGTTACTCCAATGGCGATTCTTTGGGCTGCCCTCGTGCGGGCGCGCGAGGAATAGCATTGATTTCGTTACAATTTCGCCACTTTGACCTTTGTGGTTTCGATAATGATACGGAAAGGGTCGACTTGAAACTCCTTCATAATCGCACATTTGTCCTTACTCGGCTTGCAGCAACCTATATTTGCAGAATGAGATTGCCAAAGGCGTTGGTGTGCTGGAGCCTAGGCTCCATTCATTTCAAGAGGGAGGAAGACTAGTGGCAGAAGAAGAAGGTGAACGCAGCCGATTTGGCTTGTACATCGCTTCTTCTCTGGTCTTGATTCTCCTGATGACTTTGGCCCTTCCAATGGTCTTCTCAGCCGATAAACAAACTGCCTATTCAGCCTATGTGTTTGAATCTGCTAAAGATGAGAATATGCGTCTTGCTCAACTCAACTTGATGGCTGAGTCATTGGGAGAAACCGGAGAGGGTTATTCCATTGCCAACACTATGTCAACGCCGATGCTAGTCAATGATTGGCAAAATCCACATCGGACACTTCTTGCTATCATCGCACCTGAGAAACCAATCGATGAGACCGAAGCGAACAAGATTTACGAATTTGTGACAGAGCGTGGTGGCAAGGTCATCATCGCAGCTGACAATAACAATGCGAATCGAGTCGCAGCCAAATTTGGTGTGACCTATTTCGATGACGCCATGTACGATATTGATCATTACTGGAATGAATACGACACTGAAGGCGAGGCAAACCCCCCTAACGCAAAGAACGTCTGGAGCCTCGCATCGGTTGAACAATCTCTAGCTGACCCAGATGGTGATGGCCAAGGTGTCATGTCTGAATTCGGACGAGACAGAGGATGTACAGCAGCCAACCTCACCCAACATACCTACACGGAGTGCAGAATGCCGGTGATGTTCCGTGAGCCCACGGGAATCAAAGTAGAGGATAACTGCGCGAATTCTGAACAGACTTGTGAAGTCAAGGTTCTTGCACAGGCCAGCGTCTCGGCATTCATCGATGTCGCCAATGATGGTGACAGTGGTAATACCCTCAATCCAGCCCCTGGTGATCTCGCACTCGTTGTGCGAATTGATTATCCAGGTATCACAGCACAGGACTACAAGAGAGACAGCGCTGGTTCATTATCAGATATTGATGTCACAGGTTCCATTCTTTTTGTCTCAGATCAAACCGCCTTCAGCAATCGCCTTTGGGACTATAGTGAAGCAGAAGACACAGGGATGAGAAACGAATGCAATGTTGCCGATTCAACCTGCTGGCAGGGTCGACTTACAGGCAACACCCTTTGGGATGGTAACGAACATTACTTCAGCGCGGTCATTTACTCAATGATGGAATTTGACAACCAACAGTTGTCTGCGACGGTCAAATATGAGGCTCAAAACTTCTATGTTGTCTTTGACGAAAGTCGTCACGTGACAGGGGTTCTCAGTGCACCCTTCACTGATGCGATGGCCACGATTGTGTTGCTGACAAGTGACTCATTTCTCAAGTGGCTCATCATCCTCAACATTCTACTCCTACTCCTCGTCGCAATCATGGTCGTTCCAGAGAAACCCAATTGGCGGCATGTCTTCGATTTGACTCGATTTAGAGAACGGCCTGACAAACTTGACCCCGGGTCGTACCGTCAGCGAGTTCGCGAAGCTCTGATGTCCAAAGTTAGGATATTCCATGATTTAACTCGTGATGAGATGGCCCACAAAATGCCAGGTGAAGTACAAACGATGATTGGTAATCCACGTCTTGTTGAATTAGCTTACAGTGAAAATAGAACATATTCCCCCACGGAGTTACGCGAGTTGCTCCAAACGATCCGTCGGTGGGGGAAGCAAGAATGACGAGAGTCATATAAAAAAAAGGAGAGTGAAGAGACATGCAAGCACCACCGCCACCAGGCGGCGCACCCGTAGCCCCGGCCGCACCAGCGGCCCCTGCGCCGGCACCAGCCCCAGCCCCAGCCCCTGCACCTGCACCCGCACCCGCGGTTGCTGCACCGGCTCCGGCACCGGCTCCTGCCGCTCCGCAGACCCCGAGACACCAGAGCACACCTGAAGTACGCGAGAGACTCGCTGCTGTAGGCGCCATCGGTCAAGCGATTGGTGCCGAGGTTGCCAAGGTGATTATCGGTAAGCAACACGTTATTGACAACGTAATGGTCAACATTCTATCGAATGGCAACCTGCTGTTCGAAGATTATCCAGGACTTGCCAAGACATTGATGACAAACACGTTCGCCGACGCACTCGGTTGTGACTTCAAGCGTGTTCAATTCACACCTGACTTGCTTCCAGCCGATATCACGGGTACAAACATCTATGATGCAAAGAAAGGCGAATTTACGTTTAAGCCTGGACCGATTTTCTGCAATCTGCTGTTGTCTGACGAGATTAACCGCGCCCCGCCCAAGACGCAGGCCGCTCTTCTCGAGGCTATGCAAGAGAAGCAGGTGACGATTGGTACAGTCACCCACAAACTACCCAGTCCTTTCCTGACCATGGCGACTCAAAACCCCGTGGAACAGGAAGGTACCTACCCACTACCTGAAGCTCAATTGGACCGATTCATGTTCAAGATGAGCGTCGGTTACCCTGACAGAGCAGATGAAGATGAGATTTTGGCTCGACGTATCACTCGAAAGAAGGATGCTGTTGATGTTGAAGTCATCACAGATCCCGCTCGTGTTGTCGCCATGCAGCAAGCCATCGAAGACGTCTACGTCGACCCGGCTGTTCGCATGTACATGGTGGAAATCGTCGCACGAACCCGTGAGGACCCGCGTGTTCTCGTCGGTTCCTCGCCACGTGGTTCGCAGGCACTGCTCAAGACTAGCCGTGCTGCGGCTGCAATGCGTGGTCGTGACTTCGTAACCCCTGACGATGTGAAAGCAGTGGCTCCGCTCGCGGTCAGCCACCGTCTTATCCTCAAGCCAGAACACCAGATCAAAGGTCTGGAATCGCAAGAGGTCGTCGAGGCTATTCTACGAGAAGTACCCGTACCCACTGTCTAATCCTAATTTGGATATATTCGCGTAAGTAAAGGAGAGTTAACCATGGCATGGAGTCGAAAGTCAGCAATGTTCGCGAGTCTCGCGACAGCGCTATACTTGCTCGGTCTAGTTCTGCGAAATTCGCAGCTCGTGACCGTTGCTGTGGTTTTCCTTTCCTTCCTAACTTGGGCTGCACTCCGTGCGGCACACGCGGATGTTGCGGCTACAGGCAGACGAATTGATGAAGATGAGGATTCAGATGATGCCCCTACACTTGCATCACTTTCTGCAATGCGAAAAGTGTCAGCAGCACGTATCTTTGAGGACGGCGAAATTCAAGTAACACTTCGCCTACAGAACCACTCTCCACTCTCCAAGATTCTGGAAGTGAAGGACACCGTCCCCGAAGTCATGCGTATCAAGGAAGGCGCAAATTACATCCTCATGGAACTCGGCCCTCGCCGAGAAACACTCATCGAATACACCGTCGAATGCCCTCTTCGTGGATTCTATACCTTGGGTCCAGTCAGCATTCGCGTGCAAGATCCATTCGGTCTATTCCACAATGAAAAAGAAATTCATGTCTACGATGATTTCTTGGTTTTCCCCAAGACAGAGGACCTCAAGGATGCGTTTGTCAAGAGCCGTGTACCGAAGATTTTCACTGGTGCTGTAAACATCCGGCAACCCGGTGAAGGCTCAAATTTCTACAACCTGCGTGAATATATCCCTGGTGATGCAATGCGTAAGGTCAACTGGAAGGCGTATGCCCGCTCTGGTAAGATGATGGTGAACGAGTTTGAACGAGACGCTGTGAGTGATATCATCATCATTGTCGACAGTCGTGCGGTTTCTGAAACCGGGCCTGTGAGTCGAAACTCATTGGTGTATAGTACTCGGGCAGCAGCTAGTTTGGCACAATTTTTCCTGAGTCGGCGTGACTCGGTTGGTTTGGTCATCTACGGCAGTGATATCAACAGTGTAGACCGGGATACCGGGAAGAAGCAACTCTACGTCCTGCTAACCAAGTTGGCCGGAGCGGCTGCAAAGGGCAATACACCCCTACAAGTTGTTACAAATCGAATCATGCCCCACATTAACAGAGGTAGCCCAATCATCATCTTGAGTCCGCTAGAAGGGGATCCGACACTAATCAATGCTGTTCGCGATTTCCGCGCACGTGAATTTGATGTCACAGTCCTCAGTCCGTCAAGCCTTGAGTTTGAATTCGATGCAAAACGTTTGGACCGAACTGGATACGAAGTCTTGAAGACAGAACGAGATATTCTCATGACGGAGATTCGAGGACTCGGTGCTTTCGTCATGGATTGGGAGCCTGATATGCTACTTTCAACGGCACTTGCTGGTGCCAGGGGATTCTGAGGTGATAGGATGGCTGCTGGAAGTTCTTCTGACACCTCCCATCTCTACGATGGAAAAACTGTGAGGGCCGCTGCGCCATCTCGCAAGAAACTCGCTGGAAAAATGAAGGCTGGTGGTGCAGAAGTTCCAAAGGATGCTGTGCCAGAAGTTCATATCCCCACATTTATTGAAAGCCTCTTTGGTGGCCCTTTGATTCCAAAGATGAAGTTCTTGCCTGCTGACCGGATGGTCCAAACTCTCCAACTCATCGGTGGTGGCTTGATGATGCTACTTGCTGTTCTGACCTACCTAGTCACCCCTGCTGATGGAACTCTCTGGAATGGAATGGCAATGTGGATGGGGCTTGATGCCATGGGACAAATCATGCATCTTCTGATTGTAATCGCAGCACTGGGGGCAGGCTTCTTTGGAATCTTCCGCCGTGATGCACGTGGACTTCTCACCTCCTACGTTCTATTCATCGTCATCTCACTACGATTTGCTGCATCGAAGGATACCTTTGATGCTGGAATCCTCTCTGAGGTTGGGGAGTTTTGGACCAAGCAACTGATTGTTCTCTATGCAGTCTCCCTAGTCATGTACATAGAAGTGACCAATGGAATTATTCGATTTTCAATGCTTGATACCAGTATCCGTACTGGAGAAGTATACGTCATGAATGTTAAGAAAGTACTCAGTCGATATCATATCAGCCTCGTTGTAACACCAGTCGTTGCTGCCTTTGTTGCATCCAGTACGCTATTGATCAATGTAATCATTCCATGGTTCTTTGAATTCTTTGACGAAGAAACTTCTATTCGTCTCTCACAATCTGTTGAATTGACCAGTGTGTATGGTGTGGCCTTGGGTACAATGTTTGTCTTTATCTTGGTCGCAACACTATTCGGTGCAAATATCCCACTGCGAATCCAGCAGTGGCGAGAATCAAGCGATGATTGAAATTGGTCATTGCGCTAATAGATCGAGAGCAGCACAAAGCGATTGCAGTGCGATTTCGGTTTGATTTGCCGGAACGGTTGCGTGAATTGCATGGTCACGTTTTTCATCTTCACTAAAACACAAATCAATACTCGATTCGTTAGCAAACAATTCAATTTGATTGCGGATTGTTAAATCATTCCCAATGCCTTCCCCCACAAAGCATAGAATCGAAATGGGTTGACCTAATTCAGGAGTAGGTAAACTTGGTTTCTCAGAAAGAATACGTTTTGCACGAGCTGCCATTCTGCTCGATACCAGGAGGCGTACATGGCCAGGTTGGGCACGAATGCTGGCTACACGAATACGAGCACGACCCAATGTAGCCATGGCGTCACTGACACATTCTGCAAGTGATAGGGCACTTGAAAGTGACCAAGACAATGGAACGAGTCGAGGTAAACAGCCGACAGCACGAACCAGAGGTGTCTCTAAACGGATGGATGGGCCGATGATTGTACCATCGACATCGGGACTATGCAGGGGACGTAAGTAAAGGGGGATCCCTGGTACTCTGAGAGGCTCTACTGCGGCAGGGTGTAACATTGGTTCACTGAATAGGGCGAACTCCGCAGCTTCTGTATAGGATAAATTAGACAGGTTGCGTGCTGGAAGTGTCCAACGAGGGGATAGGGCGAGGACACCTTCCACATCACGCCAAATTGTAACGCTCGAAGCGTCTAGGGCCGCAGCAACTGCTGTTGCGGTTAAATCAGATCCACCACGACCAAGCAATGCATATCCATCCTTTGTCACCCCATACCATCCAGTTATGACCGGTACGGCCCCAGTGGGTATCTCAAGGAGTTGCTTTGTTCGATCTGAATCTATTCTGGCATCCTCGCCGCGCCCAATCAAACGAATCCCTGTTTCTTCGGACCATGCAGGAACCGATGGGATTCCGCGGATATCCAAGGCGACTGCAATCGCTAAACTGGAGAGACGTTCACCACAAGCCAACGCATCGGCGCGAACTTCGGCATTGGGTTCGCGAGCATGAGAATCTAGGGATGCCGCCAAGTGATGAAGGGTTTCAGCAAAACGTACGGACCAAGGTGATGTTGCAATCTCAGGCACTCGCTCGATGTGTTCCAATTCAATAGATGCTGTGAAAGCAGAATTGGATGATGTTGAGCGGTGATCAATCTGTTCAATCAATCGATCAGTGACCCCATGGAATGCTGAAACGACTACAATTGCGCGACCATCTGATTGGCGTATTCGTTCAACTACAGCATCGATATCCTCGATGGCTGAAAGGCAAGAACCACCGAATTTGTGGACGTGAATATTCAACTTCAATCCCCCCGTAATTGCAATATATCCGCAATAATAAGACGACAAACTGCTTCGACGACAGGCGTTGCCCGCGGTGCGATAACTGGATCGTGGCGGCCTCCAATTTGCAATTCTCGCATTTCACCCGAAGGAAGATGCAATGTCATTTGTGGAACTGAAATCGAGCTTGGTGGTTTGAAGTGAACACGGACTCTCAACGGTGCCCCTGTTGACATCCCACCAAGAGCACCATCTGCATCATCGCCGATTGGAACTTGCTCAGGGCCCCATGCATCATTGTGTTCTGAGCCCTGCATTGTCACAGATTCGCGACCTCGTCCGAATTCAACACCACGTGCACCAGGAATGGCCATTAAACCACGAGCGAGCGCGGGTTCAAGACCCTCAAACCATGGTTCACCTACACCCAATGGCAAATTAGAGATTATAGCCTCCACACTTGAACCGATGCTGTCTCCTGCTTTACGCAAAGACCGGACAAGTGTGAGCATCAGTTCTGCAGCCTCAACATCATTACAATTCAAGATGGTGCAAGCCTCGCCTTCAGGATCCCCTTGAAATTGAGCAGATATTGGGCCTATTTGGCTGCAATGTGCATCAACTGTCACATCCCCTAGGATCCCTCGGACCAACGAACCTGCAGCAACCAATCCAAGGGTCAATCGACCTGAATGGGTGCCACCACCACGCAAATCTGCCGCCCCTCCCGTCCGTGTCGCTTCAGGCAAATCCGCATGACCAGGGCGGGGCTGATCCGGCAAGAATCCATAATCTCTAGATTTAGCATCTTGATTACGAACAAGAAGCAAAATGGGATACCCTGTTGTCTGACCTTGGTAAACACCTGAGAGAATCTCACAGTGATCTGATTCGGCTCTCGAAGATAGTAAACGACGGCCTGGGCGACGACGCTTAAGATCCTCAATCAAGGTTTCAACATCGATTGGGATGCCAGAGGGAACCCCTTCTAGAAGCGCACCAACCACAGTCCCATGACTTTCGCCGAAGAGTGTGACTCGCACCGATTCACCGAGACTCATACCCATCGCTGCACCCTACGGGTGCAGCGCGAGAACGACTTTCCCCTTATGCTTCACCCGAACGAAAGGTGGTTTCGAGAATTTCCCATCCCCGTGGTTCAATTGTTTGATGTACACGTCGGATGGTAGATTCTTGACTGACTGGAAGGATGAGTGCTATGGCTGGACCTGAGCCTGAAATGGCCGAGACTCGACATCCTAAGATACTCATGTCGTTGCATGTCTTACGGCCTACTCCATCTCCAAGGGCTGCACTAACTGCACGCCCGTTGTGTATCATTGCATTGAAAATTTGTTCTTGTTCTACCGCAGAAATTGCCTGCTGGAATTGACTCGCGACCGCTTGAAATTGCCCGGGGTCAGGTTGTATAATTCTTGGACCCCTATTCAAAATGAGGATTATCCAATTTTCGGGGTTCTCAATTTCCCCCTGCATCAATACTCCATCAGCAGCAGGTCTGGATGGGTCCACAACTTTCCAACCGGGTTCAACGGCCGCCCATGAATCGTCAACAGAACCGGTGAATGAACACCCACAAGCCAACTGAGCTGATGATGCGATGTCGACGATCTGATGATTTTCCAATTCAGTCTCAGTTGCATCGGCGAGAGCTCGGATGCAAGCGACTGCCAATGCTGCACTCGATTTTAATCCACATCCAATTGGTAAGTCGGAACGGACCGCCCAGTGTAATTCTTCAGAATTAGGCATGGATAGACCTGTGTCAGACCAAGCTTCCACGACTGCAAGAATCAACCCATGTGGGTCTTCAGGCGCTCTTTTGACGGGTGTATCTCGTAATTGAACACGTGTTGAAAGTGAGATGCTGGCAGCGGCACCATAGCCGGCACCAAGAGCGTGGAGGATACTAACACCACCATGACCTTCGCCGCGACCCAGTACTGCCATACTACCCCCTCCTCAGTGCTCCTCGGCTACCGACAGAACGTTCTGCCCGATATGTCTAGCGCTTGTTCCAGTGAATGCAAGCAGATAATCACCAACCTCGACTGAGGTGACGGAGGGCATATCTCCTAAAGGAGATATCAATCGAACCGTTTCGGCTTGTTGGAGGAAAATTTGTCCAGTGATACCACTCTCAGAGTGCCCGTAGCGAATGAGTAGAAATGGGCGAGACTCGATTTTCATTCGCCCAATCATTGCACTTCGAACAATGCCGGATGAATTGCATACTGCAACAGAATCCCCTGCTATCAGTTCGCTCAGATATTTAGTTGAACCATCCGCCAACAAAATGTAAGCGTGAACTGCCCCTGCATTGACTCTAAATGGGCGAGGTGGGACAAAATCGCTCTCCAATGTTTCACCGTGAACCAAAACCAACGCATTGGCAGAAGAACCAATGAGGAAACCTTCACCGATTTCAAGAACGGATGTCAAGTCCACACAAACACGGTCACCGACACCCCCATCGTCAATGGAAAGAACCTCGACCGCTACTAATTCAGATCCATCTTCGAGCACACCTTCGTCGCCTTCGCTTTGAGAGGCGAGACGTTCGGCTGCGATAATCTGCGCCTCGGCCCAAATTTCTGCATGGTCGGCAGGCAATAGCAAGCCATCGACCCCCGTCTCAAGAGCAAAAGCTGCACCTCTAATGGATTGTGTTGTATCGATTCGAGCGATGAGGTGTGTACCAGTACCCTGGGCTACTGCAACGAGATTCTCAAGTGGAATCATTTGCCAATCTCCAGTCGTCAATACAATCCAAGACACAAGACCAACCATCGATTTTGCTGCGTCTTGACCCTCCGCATCGCTAATTTCAACATGAATGCCAACAGGTGCGGTGGATGAATCAAGAATACGACCGTCTTCACAAGCAAACAAAGCAGAATCCACCCACTCAGGGATTGCATCCCCCTTAGCGAGCAATACGCGGTCTGCAGGGTGTGGTTGGAGAATGCCACTACTTGCACTCGCTGCATCTAGCCATAATTCCATTTGTTCACCTCATTCATCATGGATGATTGCCCGTAGTGCGCGGACACAGGCTTCAGGATCTTTAGCGCCAAACACCTGACGGCCCATGCAAACACCAGCTCCACCGGCAGACATTGCATCCCGAACGATTTCTAATGTTTCGTCGAAACTCCCACCACTAGGCCCACCGGCAATCAATACTGGAATGGGGACTGCATCGCACACCTTTCGGAAACTCTTTGCATTACCAGTCCAAGGAACTTTCACTACATGGCAGCCCATTTCATATGCGACACGTGCCGCATGGGCCACACCACCTGTGATATCATTTGGCAGAGTGACCAAATTTGGACCTCGCGGGTAGACCATGCCTAGGACTGGCATTTCCATTCCATGTGCTTCCGATGTCAATTCACCCATGTCAACAATCATTTCAGGTTCGTTTTCATCACCGAGGTTAATCTGTCCTGAAACACCCGTGGCACCTCGCGAAAATGCTTCAGCAGCACTTGCAATTTTAACCTTGAATTGTGAATTTTCGCCACCATGAGCAGTCGAGGCTGAGACATGGCAAACAAATCCATCCCAACCGGTTCGAATCGATTGTTGACTGACAACTCCTTTCTGGCAAACGATAGCATCAGCTCCACCATCAATGATAGAATCTATGACTAAATCCATTCGATCAAGACCCTCTTCGGGATACCCTGAGAGGCCGTGATCCATCGGAATCCAAACGCCACGCCCATTCGGAAGAAGGCGCTCGAGGCGATTTTTGAGGTCACCGCTCATGGGTGTCCCCACTACTCCCTGCATTTGAGCGTTTGTCGACCCGTAGGGTCGACCTAAATATCCAAATCAACGATGACTGGCGCATGATCACTCACGACCAATCCACCTTCTCTCATCACAGAAGCTCGTTGCAAGAGTGGCGCGCCAGCAGCATTGGCGAGAACGTAATCAATACGCCATCCTCGATCTTTCTCTCGAGCTTGGCCACGGTTTGACCACCAAGAATAGGGGCCTTTTCCAGGTCCAACACCAATGCGAAGCAAATCGTTCCAACCTGATGCGAGAAGTCGGTCAAACCATTCGCGTTCCTGTGGTAAAAATCCACTCATCTTTTTATTACCAACAGGGTTCCAAATATCATCTTCAGTGTGAGCGATATTGAGGTCGCCACAGAGGAATACTGGTTCATCCAATTTCGTAAACGGGCGCGCCCATTCGAGGAGATCTTCCATCCACTGTTCCTTCCAAATTTGCCGCTCGATCTTGTTAGAGCCACTAGGTAAGTAACAATTCAGACAATGCACACCGTTGTGATAGGTGTGGAGCATACGACCTTCAAGGTCGTCTGGATCAAGATTTGTACCCGTTCCTCGACCTATTTCTGTGAATGATTCCTTGGACCAAGTTGCAACTCCAGAGTAGCCTTTCTTTTCAGCAGGATGCATCAGAGCATGCGACATGGTTGGAGTCCAATCCTTCGGAAGTTGTTCAGGTAACGCTCGGGTTTCCTGCAGTAGCAGAATATCGGGATTGATACGTTCGACAAAATCATCCAATCCCTTGCGAATCGCGGCACGAATACCATTGAGATTCCAAGTGACCAAACGCATACAAACACCTCACTGCGACAGGTCTTTGACCTTCTCAACCAAATTCATTTTCTTAATTCTCCACATTCCAAATGGAGTCAATGAGATGGAGATTCCAGCGACAATTCCAATGAGAATTAGGATGGTTGTAGTGGTTGCTGAGACGGTGAAATACATCCCCCATTGAACAAAAGATGATATCATCAATTTCGTTCCAAGGACAGAGAATATACAACCAAGAACCCCACCAATCAAACCAATCACAAGGTGTTCACCAAATAGCATCAATCCCAATCGATTGTTAGATGCTCCAAGGACCCTGAGGGTGGCAATTTCTGTGTCCCTTTCAGCTAGATTCATGACCAGCGTATTGAATAGAACTGCTAGAGCAATTAGAATCCCAAGACCCTGAATTGCATAGAACATTCCTTTCTGTTGATCCATCAGAGTTTCAAAGGCCGCCAAAGAATCTTCACGAACCGCGACCCCCATGGAAATTTCGGCCAATTCATCGTCAACCTCAACTCCATCAGGAAGTTGCAACAACACAACAGTTGCTTCTAATCCAACGATTTCAGATAAATCTGAACGATGGAAATAAACAGACCGTTCAAGGTCTCCTTTTGTGAACCCTGTCACTTTGACATCCACGTGTTTTGTTCCAAATTCAAGTGAATGTGTTTCACCCACTTTCCAGCCCAAGAAATGATTGATTCCCTCATCAATCAATACTTCAGGTGTGTCCATTCCACCCTTGGGTAATTCTCCAGATGCAAGACTCACGAGATACATCGATTCGGCATCCTCTGTTGCCAAATTCTCGAGTCCATAGGCTGTGAGTTGGCGCGAATCATTGGCTGGTTTTCCAGGGTATAATATCATTAATTCATAATCGGCACCATTCTCATTTGCCCATTCAACAATTTCATCTTCACCACCATAGAAACCATTTGTACCGGCTTGAGCATCCCAACTCTGCCGATCTTCAACACCCCCTAGGAACACCTCACTCATCGAATCCATCATGAGCAACATGGTTCCAAAAATCAGCATTGAAATCCCCACAGCAAAGAAAGTAAACATCAAACGAACCGGTTTTCGGATACTCGAGCGAATGGTTAAGCCAACGGTTGCGGGCATTCGAGAGGTCAACTTCTGTAAGCCCCTAGATGATACTCGAATTTCGTGCTGCCCTCGTAGAACTTCAAGCGGTTGTAAGCGGGAAGCTTGCCAAGCCGGTCGCAATCCAGAAAGAAACACTACAACCATGGCGATGATAATGATTTGAATCACCATCGAATTGGGAACAGATGAGTCAATAATTGGAATCCCTATGATGTCCTCATACATCGAAATCATGGCTGGGGCACCTAACAATACACCGGGGATAGCACCTAAGAGACATCCCAAAGCACCAATGAAAATTGGAGCGATGATGTAACCTGGCATGATTGACATCCGTCGCACACCAAGGGTACGAAGTACTGCGATTTCCTTGGCTTGAGATTGGATTAAGCGTTGAAGGCTGAGGAAAATGGTGATGCCAGCAACCATGGCAATCATTCCAGTCACAACTGGATATGTTTTCATTGCGCCATCGGCATCCGCTCTCAAGAATTCTACCGAATCCACACCCGTCCGATCAAAGATACTCGCGGACGATTCATCCACCTCGCCAACAATCGCTGTAATGTTTGCATTCAAGGTGGCCAACCCACTGCTGTCGGGGTTCTGTGAGTCTGGTATCCCTACAATATCCAGCAACAATTGGTTTGATGAACCCGCACTGAAATTGGCAACCTTCTCTAGGCCTTCAGAGGTCATGTAACCCGCCACGAAAGTACCGGGTTGAGCTGGAAGTTTTTCGCCTTCTCCTGTAAAGTATAGGTGATTGGAATGATACCCAATACCAACGACTGTGTAATTCAACGAAAAACCAGCACCGGCACTGATTCGAACGGTGTCGCCCAGTTTAATTTTCAGCGCCTCAACAGCATGTTCATCAATCACAATTTCGTTATCATTTGCCGCCAATCGCCCTGAACAACAGTCGTGATCGGGAATCCATACTTTGTCGACATTCCCCTCATCAATTCCATGCCAAACAGCAGAAACCATTCCAATGTTTGTATCCGGACTGAACAGTTGCCCACTGGTCACCAATCGAGGTTCACAATGATCCAACTCAAGTTCACCTTCAGGCCATTGGTTGAG
The DNA here is from genome assembly GCA_963934015.1 of uncultured Candidatus Poseidoniales archaeon. Lineage (GTDB taxonomy): Archaea > Thermoplasmatota > Poseidoniia > Poseidoniales > Thalassarchaeaceae > MGIIb-P. The sequence goes on along the minus strand of CAWVWT010000003.1, from coordinate 4,221 downwards.
AATCTCTTGACAGAGATTTATTGCAGTAGATGCATTCCAATTTCCAGCATCTTTTTCGACCCATAGGTCAGGTAAATTGAGCCCGTCTTCATCGTCGGCGTAGATACCATCGTACAGGGTGGTCACAGAATTGGCGTACGCTCCAAAGGAGATACCTGCGAATACACCAATCGCCACCATCAAGACAACTGCTGATAGGCGTAATTTGGTACGCCAAAGGCTTCTCGCGAGCCTCTTTGTCAACAGCATGGACATATTGTCACCTCCGTTCATACCTTTTCATCAGAAACAATTTTTCCACTGTCCAAACGAACAACTCTGGTCGCATATTTGACCAATGATTCATCGTGAGTCACCATGACTGTCGTGATTCCCTCTGCCTCACAAGCGCCTACTAGTGCCTCCATAACTTTGGCAGATGTCGCTGAATCCAAATTGCCAGTCAGCTCATCTCCAAGCAATAGATTGGGGCTCTTGGCCAAACTTCTGGCAATCGCAACTCTCTGTTGCTGACCGCCACTGATTTCTGCAGGGAACCGGTTCACCTCCGCTTCTAGTCCAACCAAAGTGAGTAAATCTCGTGCTCTGGCTTCATTTCGACCATCGGACAGTTCCTGAATGAGGAGGATGTTCTCAAGCACTGTAAGGTCCTGTAGAAGATTGAAGAATTGGAAAACGTAACCAATATTTTCCCGACGGAATGTGGTCATCTTCTCTGCATGTCCTTTTGGTACTTTTTGGCCATTGAAATCGTAATCACCACCTGTTGGATTATCGAGGGCTGCAAGGCAGTTCAATAAAGTCGTCTTACCGGAACCTGAAGGACCCAGTAAGAGAATTCTCTCGCCTTCCTCAATTTTCAGATTGATCCCATCGAGGGCCTTGACGGTTCCAGATGCAATTTTGTAGTGCCGTTTGAGATTATTGATATCAACCAATGTCATGCTATCCCGTAGCGGGCTCAAATCGGTGACATATAGCGCTTAAGTCGATTCACCCTGTTATACAGGGTGATATCTCAATCAGTCTTCATTCTCTGAAGTGCCACCAAAGAATTGCACGGTCTCCTTGAACAGTGCTTCTCGACGACGTTTCTTACTGGTTCGAAGATGGAAGACTGCGAATGCAATCACGATTGCAATCAACCATGGAATAAGGGCCTCAGCATGATATCGCTCCATCACTTCGATGATTCCTCGGGCAGTATAAGCCCAAGTTACCGATGCGGCAAATCCTCCGATCGAACAAGCGATGAGGACATTGGTGAATTTCATACGGCTGAGTAAACCGAGCATGGCGCCGACAAGTACGCCCGAAGCCATGAATGGAATCCAAACAAAGACGATGAGACCCCAGAATCCCCAACGATTGATGAAATCACGTTTTTCTTGAGCTACGAATTCGACGGTCGACAATACATCGCCCATGACCTGATTTTGAAGCAGGGTACCGACGAGGCCCCCTTGCTTGGCCACCAATGCCTGGTGTTTGCCTTCTTCCCCGCCGGTTTCGACACGCCCGGCAGCAGAGCGGTCAGAGAGCGTTTGAACTTCATTTCGGGCGCTGACAACCAACTCACGATCTTCAAGATAATCTGTCATCTTGCGACGCATGTAATTCTCAATATCTGCTTCCACATCGACGTATGATCGCTTGAATCGGAAGAAGGCAAAGCGCTGCTTTGGTTTGTAGATAATACGAACATAGAGGGCAACGTCGTCCGAATATACCTTGGAACCACGATCGGTTAGACGCTGTGATGCAAACCACTTCTTCACCTCTTTGATGGCTTGATATTCAACACCAGCAAGTTGACCGACGTTCTCAAAGAATTTCGAGTAATCATCGACCAATTCAGCCCTCTCCCCTTGAGCTTCAACCTTCATATCTAGACCGTGTTCTAGAGACTCAAATATTCCCTTGCGACTGTCGACAGCCTTGGATTGGAGATGGAGTGGTTTCATGACTCCAAATGCCTTAAATTCCTCGAGAACAATAGTGACCATTGCACCACGAATTTCTTGGATGTCGACATGGGTTTCCATGGTTGTTTTGTAAGGAACAAGAACGTCAATACTGATGCCTCGTTCCTGCATTTTCCAAGTATCCCAGTTCACTTCAAGTCGCATTTTCTTCTCGACTTTCTGTATGGCCTGTTGAATCAGTCGCTTCAATTGAGATTCACTCAATATATCATCGTCCTCAGTGTGATAGAAGCGATACATCAGTGGATATTGCGCAAACAGGAAGAAGACTGACATCGACATGGACACAAAAGCCATCCACCAGGGTGGGACACCAGCGGAACCGCCGGCAAGCATTGCAGTCTCACGACCACCACCCCATTCGGCACCCATCATAATCCAGCCCCAATTGCCCAATTCAGATGTGGTCCAACAGCGACGTGCCTCTTCAGTGACAATCTCAGCTTCCTTGGTGGGGCTGTCATCAACCCATGGTAACCAGCCCATACTTGGTGGGCGTTCCGTGATTTCTACAGTTGCATCTAACTCAGCCAAATTAATTTTAGACCAAACTTCAGTGGTGTTTCCTGTAGCAACTCCATTTTCATCCTCTTCATCTTGAACTTCAACCGTATCATTTGTGAAAACAACGTGTAACTCATAGATGACCGCAGGCCATTCCGTACCTGTATAGTCGATTCGGATTGTAGTCGAATTGTCCTCAGTCCCATTTAAATCGTAACCAGAAGTGGTCATTGTGTAACTGATTGTGGTGTATTCAGCCTCCAGAGGGACGTTCATTGCATCGATCCGAAGATTGTGTGCATCGTCAATCCAGCCATTGATCCAAACTTCATCACCCGGATCTGTACAATTTTCAAAATCAAGGAAAGTGTCGGAAAAAGTTTCGTCCATGGCGACACTATTGCCCAGCAGTCCAGCGCTCATAGCCAACGTACCTCCAAAGAAAAGAATACCATAGATTATGCCGCCAATGAGGACGAAATCTTCAACCCCTCGTGGGAATCGACGTGAATCGCCACTGCGTCGGGTTCGGATCTTGTCGAGTTCTTTGTCGATCGGGTTACGCTTTTCAAATTCGTCGGATTCAATCCAACCGGACTCATCGGTATCCAAATCATCGATTAATTCATGAGGCGACATCAAATCGTCCCCGCCTACGGCGGGGTTTTTGGTATCGCTCATAGGTCGAGCAGGTTGCTCTACCATTTGGCCCTTTGGACGGCGGGGGTCTAGCCACCCGTCACAAAATCAGGCGAGGTTTGATGTGAGTTAAGTCCTCAGCGGATTTTATGCGATACCGACAAAAGTGGGTACTCGCGCTTCTATTCTGTCTGATGATTCAACAATTTCCAGTCGCTGAATCGTATCCCTATGGTATAGACGATGTCGAAAATGGTTGTACATGCCACAATGCAGTTCCTACAGATACTGTCATCATCTCACTAGATGGGTTACCTGGGCTATATGAGACGAACAAAACATATTTTCTGAACATCGCAGCAACCGGTGGTGCAGAATCGATTGAAAATCATACCAACCGTGGAGGATTCAACCTATGGGTGAGCCATGGTATTTTGAGCAACTTATCGAATGAAGTGCAAATCTTTTCTGACCAAGAAGTCGGACACACTGAAGCCGGAAACGACCAGCGCGCTTGGACGGTCAATTGGACAGCACCAGAAGATGATTCTCTAACCGTTCAATATCGCCTTCATATCAATACTGTCAATGGTGATGGGGTACCTTCAGATCAGGACCAATGGAATCGCGAATTTGGCGAGATTGTCGGCGTAAATTCTACGATGGCTGAACCTGTCAGCAAATTGTTCCTATATGGTGTTCCAATCGTGTTGTTTTCAATCTCTGGTTTGGTCTATTATCGGGAAATTCGGAAACTCCGAGTTGCTGCTGAATCGGAAGAAGAATGACGAATCATCGACCCTCAATGTTCGCCTTGAAAAATAATCACTAGGAATAAACATCATATTATTACTAGAACCTGTGAATCCGGGGTTAGGCGATAATATGAGCGGCCAAATAGCGAAAATAGGATTGATAGCAAGCATGCTTTCAGTAGTAGGATCTTTGTATCTCTACTTCGTAAGCAATGATACGGATTTGGGTATATTCGTGGGTCTTTGGGCACCCACTCTTATCCTCGCAACCAAAGAAATTGAACAATGGATGGTAAATGAATCCTGATTAGAGTGGTGCAGGGGGCAGGATTTGAACC
>CAWVWT010000002.1:0-145758 GCA_963934015.1 uncultured Candidatus Poseidoniales archaeon | reverse complement strand
TGAATATACCTCCTTTACACGCTGCACTGGCAAGTAGTGCAGCAACTCCAACATCTGTGACCGCATTCCCATTCCCATTTTGTGCTAATCCCAAAAGTGATTGTAGTAAACTGAATGCAGCATGTGCTGTTTCCATGGGGACTTCATAGGCTAAAATTGTCGCATCAGTAATCGCCTTTGAACGAACAGCAGTTTCAGCATCGGTTGATTTCGGCATCCTGTAAGCTGACATTACCTGGTCAAACGCAATTGCATCACGGGACGCCAATGAATGGCCAAGTTCTAACAATGGTGCAGATACAGAACGCGTATTTTCGGCAGCTATCCAGCCATCTTTCCATTTTTCTCTACCTTCAGTCAAATTGCAAACCATCGTTGCCAGTGCGGCTGCTTGTGAAAGAGCGATGGCTGCTGCACTACCTCCCCCAGGGGTGGGTGAATCCGAGGCCAATGTATCACGATACTCATCCAATGTCATGTTGCCGTATTCGCTCATTCAATCACCTCCGCTGCCCATTCAATGATTCGTTCTTCGGGAATAAATTCACCCAAGATATCTAATTTCAACCCGCAAATGGCAGCGTCTACGAGTCTCCGTGTTTCCGCATTATCGGAATCAGTAATGTAAAATTTACCAGCATTTAGTATGGCATTCAATGGGACAAGTCCTACAATTTCACCAGCAGTCACTTTCAGGCCCATTGCCTCAGCCTCATTTCGGATGGCTTCCGTAACACTATGCAAACCTGTAAGTGAATAGTCCAGTAGATTCATAGAAACCTGTGCGATATCCTCGTTGTACATCCAACCAGCTGCTTGCAATGATTCGAACTTCCCTAGAATTCGTTCTGCCTTACCATCAGGACCAATGATTTTCTGGCCATCTGCATCCTTCTTGAGAACACCACTTGATCGTAATTTTCCAGCGATTAGATTCGCTGATGACTTATTATCTGTGTTTAGGTTGACATTGTATGCAATCAGGATATTCCGTGCCCCGGATGCTGTTGCACCCATGGTAGGTTTGAATTCTGCAGGACCGAAATCAGGATGCCAATCAGGGTCTGAAAATTTATTCTCAAGCCCTTCATACTCCCCGCGGCGAATATCAGGCAATCTAATCCGCCCATCGAGGCGTGCAGATTCTGCATACAAGTAGACGGGTAGACCAAATTCATCGCTTGCTTGCTCAGCGAATCTAATTGACAAATCAACACAATCTGCCATTGATACACCCGAGATTGGAATGAATGGAACAACATCAACCGCACCCATTCTGGCATGCTCACCAGAGTGATCCGACATGTCAATTCGCTCTATTGCGACCCGTGTGCCATTAATTGCTGCCTCAAGAACTGCGTTAGGTGGACCGACAATTGTGACGACTGTACGATTAAAATCAGCACCCATATCGACGTCGAGCAATGTCACCCCATCAACTGATGACATGGCGTTTGTTATCGCGCGGATGACGGATTTGTCGCGTCCTTCGGAGAAATTTGGTACACACTCAACCAGCGCTGTCATAGAGCAGGCTCATAGGAGGATATCCATGAGTGTTCGCATCAGTGAAACAGATTTTCGGGGGCATCTCCTAGAGATGAACTAGCCTTCTTTTCTGAAATTCTTTCAATAGCGGTAGTGAAATCCTTTGAATTTACAGACTTCCTCTTGGCCCTGATTGCAACCATTGCGGCTTCAACACACGTCGCTTTCAAATCAGCACCGCTGAAACCCTTGGTCTTGGATACAATTTTCCTTATTGAGAGGTCTTTGGTTTTGGGCATCTTACCCATGTGGATTTTCAAAATAGCAGTACGCCCATCCTCATTCGGCAATGGAATTTCGATAATTCTGTCAAAGCGCCCAGGTCGCAGTAATGCTTCATCCAGAATATCAGGTCGGTTAGTAGCAGAAATCAATTTTACATCATCGAGGGAATCAAAACCATCCAATTCCGCTAGCAATTGCATTAATGTGCGTTGCACTTCACGGTCACCACTGGTCGCAGTATCCAATCGCTTAGCACCGATTGCATCAATCTCATCGATAAAAACAATCGATGGGGCTTTTTCACGAGCTAAATCGAATAATTCACGCACCATACGTCCCCCTTCGCCGATGTACTTCTGCGCCAATTCACTTCCAACCAATCGAATGAATGAACAATCCGTTGAAGAAGCCACAGCCTTGGCCAGCATGGTCTTCCCACAGCCAGGTGGACCGACGAGTAGAACACCTTTTGGAGGTTGAATACCAAATCGGGTAAACGCCTCAGGTGATGTCAGTGGCAATTCAATACTCTCTTTGATAAGTCGGATTTGTTCATCTATTCCACCCATGTCACTATATGAAATATCAGGCTTATCCACCATTTCGGCTCCAGTTACCAGTGGATCCCATGCATCATGCAATACCTCGATAACTGACAGTGTGTCCTGATTAAGCGCAACACGCGCACCTGGTTTGAGTAAATCCTGTTCGATACGTTGGTTAGCCGAAACCAAAAACACCGTGCCGTTGGATGAACGAACAACAACTTTCTCATCGTTAATTCGATCTTGTACATGTCCAACAATGTGTGGTGGAGACCGGAGCATTCGAATTTCTTCTTCTAGACGATTTACTTTCTTTTTTTGCTGACTAACCTCATTTTCAAGATAAACACGCTCGGTGAGTAGATTTTGTGCTCTTTCGGTAAGGTCTCTAAAGTCGCTCTCAAGGCGTGATAGTTGGCCATCAACACCCTCGTCTTCGCGGTGATGAAGTGATTCGTCCCCGCCGGGGTTAATCGCGTCTGAGTCGGAAGACATGGTTGGTCGGCAGGGGCAACGTTGATGAAGATTTACACATTGATTGTAGGTTAAAGTGAAAGTTGAAGAGTAATTCGCAAGGCCAGAGACTTGGTGATACCATGGGTGAATGTGAAGTGTGTGGCGCAGTAAAGGTGGGAACTCGCACTGCCATGAAGGGGCGTTCTTCGATTGAAGCCTGTCAAAATTGCCTAGAGCGAATGGGACTTAGCATCACTGAACAACCCACACCGCCTCGCGCACCTTCAGGCGTTCTTAGAGGTAAGACAAGTGGTGGCTTCGGTGGCATTGGTAAGAAAGGCAAAGACATCATGGTCAGACATAGTGATGAATTACGAAGCGATTTTGCGTCTGCAATACGACTTGCCCGCGAAGACAAGGGCTGGGATCAACGTGAACTCGCGAAACGTATGGCTGAACGCGTTAATATCATTCAACACACTGAAGGTGGAAAACACCCTACCGATTCAGTCATAAAAAAATTTGAGCGGATTCTCGGCATGAAACTCTTGGTTACACGCACGATTGAGGAAGAATCCATCGTGAGGCAAACATCAAATCGTCCGATGACAATGGAAGATTTGTATGATCAAGCCAAGAAGGAACTCCGAGGTGATTAGATGGGACAAGATGTGCCATTGCACATCATTCATTTGGAACAGGATGATCCCAAGAAATGCACCGCTCGAAAATTGGCTGCACGAGAATTGGCCACATTGCATTTCAACACCCGCCGTCCCCCTCGGAGGGGATATTTGTTAGATCCTGCTGCAGGTATTATTTTGGGTCCTGATGATTTACCAATGATTGAAAAAGGCGCAGCATTGGTTGCACTAGATTGCTCATGGAAACGGTTGACAGAATCGCTAAAACAAATCAAATCATCATCACCTAGGTTGGAGGGTAGGACACTCCCATTGGTTCTCGCAGCCAACCCAGTTTCATGGGGGAAACCCGGGAGATTGAGTACTGTAGAAGCACTAGCAATGTGCCTAGTGCTTCTAAACAAAGATGACCAAGCTAAACGAATACTGAAACCGTTTGCTTGGGGTGAACAATTTCTAATCTTGAACGCAGAACCGTTGGCTGCATATAAGGAAGCAGAATCAAGGCAACAGCTTATTGATTTGCAATGGGAATTTTTTGAGATGCCCGCCGATTAGCGTACACGTGAACCATCTGTAATTCCACCATCGATTGTGATGAGTTTTACAGTGCCATTTCCATCATCTGCAGCACAAATCATACCTTCAGACATTACACCTCGTAATTTTCGGGGCTCTAAATTCGCTACGAAAACAACCTGTTTACCAGTCATTTCTTCGATTGAATAGTATGGTTTCAGGCCAGCACAAACGATTCTCCCCTCATCAGAACCATCGTCGATATTGACCACATACAATTTATCAGCATTAGGGTGATCTTCTACTGAAGTGATTGTACCTGTACACAGTTCTACAGACATAAATGTCTCAAAATTCAAAAAAGCGGTTCCTTCTGGTGCATTATTCATTTCATTTTCCTCCTCTACTTTCAATTTTTTCCCACTACCTTTGACACCATGACCTGGGTCATCATGTGCCAGTTCTTCACTGGATGCTACTAGAGATTCTTCATGCTCAATGATCGCGTCTAAATCAAGCCGCGAAAACAACGGCTCACTGATTTTAGACCATGTGATTGCCGTAGACCAATCAATCGCACTTTCATACAATGCTTCAGAAACATCACCTACCTGTCCCAGCATGACCCAGAGCCGTTGTGCACTGAATGGCAAGAATGGGTGGCTTGTAATGGCAAGGAATCTAGCGAGCCGCCACCCAAATGCCAATTTGGCGAGAGAATCTAATCGATTTGTTCGGTGCTCTTCATCATCCACCACTTCGATATATTTCCACGGAGCTGCTTTTTGCAACATTTGGTTTCCATATTGTGCGGCGGACATAACATGTCTCAATGCTTCTTTGTATCGATGCCGATTCAGGCTTTGCGTAATTTGGACGTATATCTGGGCAAGTCTTTCCATTTCAGCGTTGCATGCGGGCAAGTTGTCAAATTCGAGAAGTGGATTCTCACCACCTAATTTATTGCCCAAACTCATGACACGGTTGACATAATTACCATATGTCCCATTCAGTTCAGCATTAATTTTCTCAACAAAATCGGGCCAATTGAAATCGGTATCGTGGTTTTCTGGCATATTGATACTGAGATAGTAGCGCAGAGTATCTGGATCGAATCGTTCAAGGAATGATGGGAGCCATACTGCGTGCTTGCGGCTTTTACTGAATTGACCACCAGCAAGCATCAGATATTCCATGGCTGGGACATTAGTCTCGAGAGCGAGATCACCAGGCCCTGGAAGAGAAACGGGGTCGCCATCACCAAGACCATTGTTTGCGTGATTTAGACCCATAATCAGGGCAGGCCAAATGACGGTATGGAATGGAATGTTGTCCTTTCCAAGGAAATAGAGATGTCGAGGCACAACTCCATCTTCAGAAACACACCACCATTTTCGCCAATCCGTTGATACTGCATGACGTTGTGCCCAAATACGTGCACAAGAGTAGTAGCCTTGTACCGCTTCAAACCATACGTAAACACATTTCCCATCCCACTCTTTTCCTTCAAGAGGGAGTGGAATGCCCCATTCAAGATCACGGGTCACAGCACGTGGGCGAAGACCCATGTCCAACCACTGTTTTGTCATTGCACGGACATTGGATTTCCATTTTGGATTCTGTTGAGTTGCATGTTTCTCCAAGACACTTTGGAATCGATCTAATCGATAGAAAAAGTGTTCTGTATCACGGACTTCAATCTTAGCACCTGGATTCATTTTGGAGCGGGGGTTCTGTAGTTCATGCGATTCATACGTGGTGCCACATTCATCACATTGGTCGCCTCGCGCCCCATCTTCTCCACAATTTGGACATTCACCTTCCACATATCGGTCGGGTAAAAATCGTCCCCCTTGCTCTCGGTTTTCATAATATTGCTGCATTGTTTTTTGTTCAAACAATCCAGCATCCAGCAGTGATAAAAAATTCTCTTGGACAAATTGCTTATGCTCTGGATCACTTGTACGATTGAATAGCGCACCTCCAAAATCGACCCCGCGTGGATCTATATTAGGTTCCCACATACAACCGAGATCAAGTAAAGCCTGCGTGTTTGTTGCATGATATTTGTCAACGACCTGTTGAGGAGATATTCCCAGCGTTTCGGCGGTAACTGTAATCGGCGTACCATGCTCATCTGAGCCTGAAACCATCAAAACACGATTGCCCAAAGCCCTTTCATAACGAGCATGAATGTCAGGTGGCAAATAACAGCCAGCGACATGTCCTAGGTGCAATGGACCATTGGCATAGGGCCAAGCGACACAAATGAGAACATGTTCTTCAGTCATAATATTCATCATTCCACGTCGTCTGGCAATGCATCATTGGTTTGAGCAAATTTTTCCTTGGCAAATTCGCGAAGGTCTTCTGCTGTCGTACCTTCTTCGATTGCATCAAGATCGTCCTCATCAACAATTTCTACCCCGAGTAGTGTTTCAATGATGTCTTCCATGCTGAGTAAACCTCTAGTGGCACCAAATTCATCCTTTATCACCATAATCTGCTCTCGTTTTTCCAATAGCATATCGAGAGCAACGTCCACGGATTCAGCTTGATTACAGTATGTCACTGGTCTCATGATATCAGACATCAAAACATCATCTTCATCGGCTGCAGCCATTCGTAAAATATCACTGCGCAACACAATTCCTCGGATATCGTCAACAGTCTCACCTGTAACGGGAAGTCTACCATGAGTCATGATGGGGATTTCTTTTCGCACCGTGTCTACAGACCAGTCTGCCGATACAGTTGTGATGACTACGCTGGGTGTCATTACCTCACTGACAGATGTCTCACGTAGCCGCAATAGATTTGTAATGACTTTCTCTTCATCCTCTTCAATTGTACCTTCCGCCTCACCGATATCGGCCAATGCAACCAATTCTTCACGTGAAACAGTTTCTTGCTCAGATGCTGGAAACATTCGTCTGATAAATTCTATTGGGACTACGACCCAAATCAGAATCCAGATTAGAACATTCAGAATATATGCACTGGGCTTACAAAGTGATTTCCAATACATTGTACCCAATGTTTTAGGGAGAATTTCACTGAATAATAGAACACCTATCGTCAATAATGCTGATGCAACCGCCATTGCATACTGTCCGTTATGGAGTGCTTCGACCTGGGTGCCAACACCTAGGGCGCCAACAGTATGAGCGATTGTATTCAATGTTAAAATTGCAGTAAGAGGTCGTTCAGGGTCCTCCTTGAATCGTATCCAAAGATGTGCTGTGCGACTACCAGTCGATTCCAATACTGCAACGTGACCCCTCGTTGTTGACAGTAAAACGGCCTCAAGAATCGAGCATAGAAACGATGCACCTAGCGCTAAACTTGCGTATATGAAAATCAAGGTAAGTGGACTCATCGGATGTTGCACCTCACGTACGGTAGGTCGAGCGTGGAATAAATTCCAATCCGCTCAAACGGGTAAATTGACTTGGCAATATGATCAATCATTACTTTCTGCATCCTCGTCTTCTGTAGCAGAGCCTGACCAGCCCTTCTTTTCGCCCCAATCTCCTAATGATTCCAGACGTGACATCCATGCGCTGTCACCCGTATCCGCGCGTTCAGCAACGACATACCAGCAACCAAACATAGCATCATACATACTTTGTGTTTCACCATTTGCTTTGCGCAATTTAGTGACTACATAATCAGAAAATGGAATCAGTCCAAGGAAAATCCCGATTGAAATAATTGTCCAGTTAGCACCACCGGTATCACCTGCACCAACACCAATCATTACGATGGACAGCATGACATATAATGCAGTAAGACTACTCAAAATTTGATGCATGAAAAAGGGATGATTTCCTTTATGATTCACATATCGAGTCCTGGTTAGAAACATACCAACGGAGCGATTTGTTTTGAGAGGCAATACGACCAGATTGAGCAGCATCATTGCGATTGCAGCAATCCACAAGTAGGTAAAATCACCATCAATCATTGCAAAGGCGCCAAGAACACCCAAGAATGCGCCATAAGTTACAATGAAATCAACCAAGCGGCGTGCAAATCTAGCTGCCTTACCCGCTAAATTGAATCCATCAGGCATCACACGAGGTTCGCGTGCAACACGTTCACGAGGTTTGCGAGCTGCCTTCTGTGCTTTCACAGGTTTTGCTTTTACTGCTTTTACAGGCTTCGCTTTACCCTTAGTTGCTTTTGCTACAGCCTTTTTGGGCTTGTCACCATCTTTGATTTTGCCTGCTTTTTCTAGGAGTCCCATGGATTCACTCTCCGTATTTTTCGCCTATACTCTTGTACAATTCAAACTCGGGTGAAGCCACAAAGGCATCAAGCATATCTTCTGGCATGCTTCCAAGCTCGTTGTTAATCATATTGAAGAATTTCTTCCGGGTCTTTTCATTTGCACTATTTGGATCTGCACCAACTTTTTGAAACAGTGCAAAACCCTTGGAGTCAACAAAATTATTCACCCATTTTTCCGGCATTTCCCCTAATAATTGGTTGATGATATTGAAGAAATCATCGAAATCGTCACCAGATTCGACATCATCAGCCTGATAATCGGCGTCGGCGCCCAAATAATTTGGAATTTCGGGTCTTTCAGGGATGTCAAGTAGGGCATCTTCATCGGCTTCACCGGCAATGACTGAAAGCAAAATTTTTCGCTCAGCAATCAATGCTTTCAAAGCAGGGGCCATTTCTTTCTTTTCAGAATTACTTTCAGCAGCCTTGTATGCCTGCTGAAGTGGACGCAGAATATCCTCAACTTCGGTAAGTTGCGATTTGAGTTCATCTTCTTCCACCTCCTCTTGTTCTGGGGATGAAATCAATTCAACAACTGGCACTGCTTCGCGCCTTGAATCCTGTTCAGCCCTGCGCATTACAATAATCTCGCGGTCCAACTCATGACCAAATCTATCCGAATATCGATCGAGTAGTGATCCTATTTCCCCACTGCCAATTCGATCTATGGCACCATACATCTGTGGCAATGATTTCTCCGAACGGCGCTTCCATAGTTCACGATAATCCTCAGTTTGGGTATTATCATCACCGACATCCACATCAGTATCTTGCACGGTAAACCCTTGAATTTCAACAGTCGCTTCGGGGACAGGGGCTGGTAATGGAGGTAATTCAATCGCTTGTGGTGGTGCTGGCAGAGGTGGGGGTAAATCCACAACTGCTGGGGCAGGTACTGGTTCGGGCAATTTTACCACAGGTGCTATTTCTAAATCAACAACTTCTGGTAAATCAGCGGTTGCTTCGGTTTCGTCCGAAACCACTGCAGCAAATTCCACAGGCAGATCAACAGTTTGTAAATCAGCAATTGGGGTCGTCATTTCAACCCATTCTTTCGCTGCCTGTGTAAGTTCACTTTTTGTCAGGTAGAGATTCTTATTGGCGTCGAAAGATGTTGCATGAACCAAAAATGCATCTCGATCCGTGATGCTAAATTTATCAATAACCGCTTCAAGTACAGTATCTTTCCATTTGTAATCAGCCACACTTAGTTCTGGTTCACCAGCATTTTCAGAGGGTGAAGAATCTAGAGCAGCTAGTAAATCAGCCGTCTCTAAAGACTCGCCAATTGCAGGTTCCGGTGATTGTATTGGAGCTGTTGTGGAACCAAGGATGTCGAGAGCTGCCAGTGGGTCAGGCAATTCAATTACTGGTTCTGTAGCCTCGTCGATTGCGGCAATCGGCACGGGCATCTCTGGCATAGGTGGAGGGGCGGGCATCACGGGCGTGAGGGGGGGTGCTGGCATCTCTGGCATAGGTGGGGGAGCAGGCATAGCGGCAGGCATGGGTGGAGGAGCAGGCATAGCAGCAGGCATGGGTGGAGGGGCAGGCATAGCGGCAGGCATGGGTGGAGGGGCAGGCATAGCGGCAGGCATGGGTGGAGGTGGTAAATCCCCCGCAGAAGGCATAGGAGGTGGGATTGGCAGACCTACAGGTGCTGGCATTGGTGGTGGTGGTGGAAGGTCTGCAGACCCAGGCATAGGTGGCGGTGGAAGGGTTGGATTCTCATCTTCTTCAGACATGCTACGCACCACCGTACCAACCTTGAACCTGCGTTCGCCTTTAACGTATGCTGCGGTAGTCCTTCCACACCAACAGAGTTGGTGCAAGGCTAATCAATAGGTTCGGCCCATTTTTTGAGTACCAAAAATGTCGCTGTAGCCTCATCTACATGGTAAATTTCACCGGTGTCTAGTTGACCTGCCGATTCACCGATTCTGTACTGAACATCAGACCGTATGGCACGCACCTTCACATCATTGACCCCCATCTTCCAAGGTACAGCTTCAGTGAGAGGATCAAACGCATTGGCATCATCAGGGTTTAGTCGTTCGAGTGGAAACTCGACAACCTTCATCCCAGATTTACCGTGCAAACTCGTCGGCCAACGAATGACACGTTTCAAATCAATTGTAACAACTTCATCGGTTTCACCTGCATTGCCGAGAACCACCGAACTATCGCCCTTGACCAATTCCCTGAAGATTTGATCATATTCACCACCACCTTTACGACCCCCAAATACGGGTTTCAATTCACCAGCGTTGAGTCCATCAATTAGCCTATTCCGCAGCCCAATATTTTGCACTTTGTCGGCAATGGCTTGAATCGATTTTATTCCACAACTTCGCACCTTTACACCTGGTGTGCCAATTCTCGAATCAATGATGGCTTTGAGTTCCTTGATGGAACTGCGCCCCTGCGCATCATCATTGGCAGCAAAATCGAGTTTACTAAGGACCGAATCAACTCCAGATGTAATGCGCCTTTTCCATGCACAATCGGGGCCTTTGAGCAGAACCTGCACATCAACACCTTCACCCTTGATGTGGGAAACAATTTCACGTCTAGCTTGTGAATCTAGGGCCCAAATATCAGGCGATCTATAATGCAGGTGGAATCCCCGATGTCCGGAGAACGTAATTTGCAAATGTTGTCGATCAAAACCAAATTCTGGTTCCAAAAAATCTGTCCACAATTTGAATGCTTGATCTTGAATGACATGAATCATTGTCGGGAAATCACCATCTGTAACCCCTGGTAGGTGATCGCCATCCAAATCGAAAATTAAATCTGCACCTTGCAACCCTTTTTCCTTCATTAATCGTTGATTTGGGTCCAGATAATATGCTGTTGAATAAAAACAACTTTTGGGGGTTTTTCGGACAACATGAGCGAGTAAGTCAGTCGGTTTTCGAAATCCACGGTGTCGCTCCGGTGGCCTGTCATCGAATCCATCGAACATCCATTCTCTAGAACGGAGTCGTGGTGGGTACCACATTTCATCAATTTTACGATTCCTGTAGTATTCACCGAACTTGAATGCGTATCGGGCCCAACCAACAGACATCAACTCACCACAAAGTGATGAATGACGGGGGCTATTGAATACGACGCTTATGAGATGCGCAAGCCAGGGTTAGAGTTTGAGTCAGTTGATGACTCAGCACCAGTCAAAGACACATAACAATCCCAGCAAACATATTGACCATCGATTGTACATGATTCGCCAAATGTCATTAGAGCACCACATGAATCACACACAGGGCCCAACTGACCTTTTGATATCGCCAGTCTCGACTTGTCTACCATATCCTTCGTCGGTTGCACAGCCGGTCGGCTATTAAGGACGCCGTTCTACCATTGAGTCCTTCGAGCCGAATCTGTCAAATGGTCAACGCTTCCCGCACAGAATATGGGCAATCAAGGCGTGCGTACCATACGAGTTGGGCATTCCCCAGATCCTGATGATGCGTTCATGTTTCACGCACTTACTACGGGGGCATTTGAAACTCCAGGTTATTGTTTCGAACATGTATTGTTGGATATAGAAACACTCAATCAAAAGGCTCTTGAAGGCGAATATGAGGTTAGCGCAGTTAGCATACATGCATATCCAGAAATTAGTGAACGCTATGCGTTGATGAATTGTGGTGCGTCAATGGGTGAAGGGTATGGCCCAATGCTGGTCACAAATACACCGATTTCACTCGATGAGGCTTGCCGTGGAACAATCGCCATCCCTGGATTAAAAACAAGTGCCTATCTAGCACTAAAACTCGCTTGCGGAGAGGTTGATATTGCCGTAGTACCCTTTGATGAAATCATCCCCCGAATTCAATCTGGGGAATTTGCAGCAGGTGTTATCATCCACGAGGGACAATTAACTTGGAAAGAGCACGGAATGAATCTTCTCTTAGATTTGGGTGTTTGGTGGAATAATTCAAACAATGGCTGGCCACTTCCCTTGGGGGGTAATGTCGTTCGCAGAGATCTTGGTGAAGATGCATGTGCACAGATATCGGAATGGGTTAAGATGTCGATTGAATATAGTATCAAAGAACCAGAAGCCGCTCTTGATTTCGCCATGCAATGGGGTCGAGGTATCGATGAGGAAACAAATTCAAAATTTGTGCAGATGTATGTGAACGCACGTACTATTGACTATGGCGCTGATGGAAGGGCAAGTGTCAAAAAATTTCTCAAAGCAGGCCAGGATATTGGCATGATTGATGTAAACTTTGACACCGCCAATATCGATTTTATTGGTGCGGACGCTGATAATTAGGGGGCTAAGGACTCCCCCCTCGTTGATTTGATTCAGGTGTCAAAAACCAGTAATGTTGCGAGTATCGCTGATTTACTGGAATGGCCAAATAATCGTATATTCGAATCGTATTGATGCATATATTGCGCAATGCCTTTGAGTGGAATTGCACTACCACTATCGTGGCCGGTGCTGATTTCAACAATCGTGGGCTCTCCGCGATTCTTCTTTCACTTTGCTTCGTTGCTGTATGCATGACACCTTTCGTGACTGCCTCAAGTGGATTGGCATGGGCTGGTGCAGCTGAATCGGATTTCGGGTATGGTAGCGCAGTTGCATATAGCCCGAATGGAGATATTGTTGCTAGCGCCCATGAATCGTCAATTATGATAGTTGACACAGTTACAAACGAGAAAATTCAGAACTTCCACGTTGATTTTTTTGTAGACTCAATAGCATTTACATCGAATGCTCAATACCTACTTATTGGAATGGTAAGCCAATTACCGAACACGCCAGCAACAATTGTGTATGAACTCCTTGATGGTGTCTATGAACGTACTATGCATACAGAAGATGGAGAGAATATTGATCGAATTAGCATATCACCCGACGACAATACATTCGCGACTGCATCCGAAAATGGTGAGATCATTGAATGGAGCATAAATATGGGGACAGGGTCTATTTTAGATATCGACCGAGTATATTCTTCACCGCACAATGGGCATATTTCATGTCTCGACCATTCAAATGACGGAGAACATCTACTGAGTGGGGCGAGCGACGGTATTGTGATATTATGGAATAGAAACGATCAGTCGGAAATCACACGTTGGGAGTACACCCACCCAATCGTTGATTGTAAATTTTCTAATGATGGGACCCTTATGTCGTGGATTGGTGATGGATCACTATACCTGAGGAACCACGATGTCACTCGATCTTATTTCGGGCAATATGATATTAGTCCAAATGCTTCACAAATGTTGTATACATACGATGATTCAGAGGTTGCAATATTATCATCTGAAGTCATTACTACGCAATATCGCAAGGTAGATTTTGTTGAAATTAAATCAACACCAATCTCAACATCTAGAACCCTGTTTATTGGTCATAAGGCTGTAATGATGTCCTTACATCCAAGTTCTAACGCTCTGGCAATTTCGACATTGTCAAATCTAGTTGCCTTTTATTCTGATTCAGTTTATTCAGAATTGCTGATACCCAGTTCAATAGATACTGATCAGGACAATCTAGCGGACCAAGTAGATGATGATGATGATGGTGATGGCATCATTGATATGTATGATAATATCTGCATCGCCGGCACCAATTGCCACTTACAACCCGACCAAAATTTCATTCGTCAATTTGATATTACGATAAATCAAGATTCAGTAATCGTGATTGAAACAATCCACCTTGATGCTAAAAATAGCCATCAGCTACGAATCTTGGCTTCAAATTCACTTAATTCCAATCATCGTGTCGATAATGATGAATTTATGCAAATACAACATTCTATCTGCACTGAATACAATGTCGATGAGGTACTATCTAGGTGGGGCGCATATCTTGAAATTGATGATAACCCATATAACCCAGTTTCAGTACAGTGTAGTATTGAAAAATCTGATTTATATGGTACGATGGACAGTGATAGAGGCACCCGGATTTCAGTCAGTTGGCAAGTGCAGGGATTCATAGATGCACCAGTCCAAACACCGTACAATGTTAGTATATTATCGGGCATTCAAACTCCCAGTGAGAGCATTGCACAAAATGTCCATGCATTCCCAATCCATGTTCAGATTGAAGATGTCAGTGGTAGTCGAATTGATTATGAAGTTTGGAATCGCAGAGATCCAGATATTTATTTGCTAATGGATATCCCTCCAATCGATGAAAAATCCAATGTTGATTCACTTGTTGAACTACTAACAACTTACTGGTATGCGTTTGCATTCATCTCGCTATTATCGATATCAGCAATATCCCTTGCAATAATGCGACATCGAAATACAATTGATTTTACGGATACAGAGGAGCCAGGGTATATCGATTCACAACACGATGAAGAATTGGAACAACTCATTGATGATGCAGCCGCATGGGATGAAGAGATGGAGGGTGAACTCTCACCCAAATCGGGACCCGTTCCTCCTTCAGCTGTAATCAGAGATTTACGGGGCATGCCCATGCCGCCTGGTGCAGTACAGCGCGACATTGCGAGGCAAAAACGTCAACCGAATATTCCCTCCTCAAAAAAACAGAAAGTGAAACGAACACGTAAAACTGAATCTGCTGATGCCAGCGGAAACGAATCTGTAGATTTCAAACACTTGATTGCACCAAGTGAAGAGAATAAAATGTCCGACATTGAAGACGAGGAAACGATCTCAGATGCTATCGCTTACATAACATCGGAGACTGGAACGAAACCCAAAAAGAAGCGCCCTGTACGACGAAAGAAGTCGAGTAACTAAATGTCTACAATTTGATAGGATGGTAATTCACATACTTCCTCCAAAAAGTGTGTGAGTCCTTTTTTTCCAAGAACATCTAGTCGATGAACTACCTCCCCGAAGTACTGTTCTATCCTGTCCTCACTGAAGCCACTGCGCGTTGATGTTGCACGAATCACGGAATTTCTAACAGCAGGAGAATTTTCGAATGATTCTAATTGGGTTCGAAGTAATTTGTGTGCTTTCCTAAGCATTTCAGGTGGAGCATCGCGATGGGCTGCATATACTGCGAATACCATGGGGAAACCGGTTAGTTCCAGCCATGCTTGACCCAAATCCATTCGGATTAATTCTGGATGTCTAGCTGATTCATCAAGGGCCCTATCACCAATCAACAACGCACCATCACAACGATCTAGCATTTGACCAAGATCTGGGCCCATGTCAACTGGACGTGGGTTCAAACCCATTTGTTGCAGCAACCACATGCATAATTTTCGAGAGGTGGCAGAATCTGTAGGCAATGCAACATCACGCATTTGTGATGGATCTCTGTCTCCAAATAATAGAACGGATCCAACGGTACCGGTTGAACCGATGCAAATATCAGGTAACAGTTGCAATTGCTCTGAATGT
Organism: uncultured Candidatus Poseidoniales archaeon; assembly: GCA_963934015.1. GTDB lineage: Archaea > Thermoplasmatota > Poseidoniia > Poseidoniales > Thalassarchaeaceae > MGIIb-P. The sequence continues at coordinate 130,154 of CAWVWT010000002.1, read as the reverse complement.
TTGGCAAAATCCGCGGTTGGTATCGGTGCAAGTAAGCAATCCTTTCGCAGAATGTGGCCAGTTAGCCATGATGGCGGTGCTGGTAAAACTTCCCAAGGTGGGGGCAAATCATGATACAAAGGATCACAATTTACGAATGCCACACGGCCCAATATACGATGCCATCGATTCAATTATTCACCTACCGTTGTGGAGACTGGTAAACGTATACCTGTGTCGTAATCATCATCTTCGAAGTGCCGGAATTTGGTGTAGTTTGAATTCCGTTGAACTGGCAACCCTTTCGCTTCGATGATAAACTTCGTTAGTTGGGATTTTGAATACCCGACAACGGATTTTGAACCGGCCTCATGCATAATCTCCTCATGTCCAACCGTACCGTCAAAATCGTCGGCACCATGGTGCAACGCCAATTCAGACATATAATCACCAATATTCATCCTGTATGCCTTGATATGGGGGATGTTGTCGAGCATCAACCTAGATATTGCAATCATGCGTAATATTTCATTCCCACTAGCTAATTGTGCCTCCGGGAGCCTTGAGTTATCTGGTAAATATGGATAGGGCACAAAACATTGGAATCCGGATGTTTCGTCCTGTAATTCTCGTAATTTGCATAGATGCAAAATTCTCTGCTCAACTGATTCAATAGTCCCGAATAACATGGTGCAGTTGGTTGGCATGCCGATTGAATGTGCATCTCTGTGAATGGCAATATATTCACCACTAGACTCTTTACCATAACATATGATGTCGCGAACTGCATCATCGAGTATTTCTGCACCACCCCCTGGCAATGAGTCCAATCCTGATTTTTGTAAACGGGATAATAATGCACGCGGACTAATACCACTTACTTCTGCGATATGCTTGACTTCAACGGCTGATAGTGATTTGATGTGGATGTGAGGGAACTCTTTCTTTACACTGGAGAATAGTGATTCATAGAAAGAAACATCCCATTCAGGATGTAGACCACCCACGGTATGAACTTCATCTATGATATTCTCATAGGGACGGATTCGCTCGATAAAATCGTCAATACTCAAAGCATACGCATCTTTTGCTTTAGGTCCACGTCGAAATGCGCAGAATTTACAGGCCAATGTACAGATATTCGTTTGATTCACATGTAGATTCGAATTAAAGAAAACGTGATCATCATAGCGAGCATTCCTCGCTGCAGATGCTAGTGATGCTACAACATTGAGATCGGGATAGTTCCATAGCAATACTCCTTGTTCTGCAGTCAATTGGTTTCCATTGCGAAGAGAATGTACAATAGCACGAAGCTGGATTGGAAATAATTGGGTTTCAGGTAATAATTCATCCAATCGTTGGCACCAATCAATGTTGACACCACATGATTCGATATCTGAAATCCATGACTTCATTCCATCACCTGTTCAATTTTTTTGGTTGCTGCGAACGGAATATAAGTTTTCGAACTTCATCGAAAAAGAATACGCCAGAAGCAGTTGCGAATACAATTCCCCAATCCTGTAATTCAAGTGGAACCACCGAAAGTAGATCGCCGATCTCAATACCAATCAATGGGATGGACAACATTGAACCTTGAACCAAGAATAACAAAAATACAGCACTGATTGCAAATGAAATTGTAATTGCTTTATTGTTGAATAATCCTAATTCAAAAATGCTACGATCGGTACTTCTACAGTTTAGCACATTGAATAATTGGAATAGAACAAACACAGAAAATGCCATTGTCTGCGCTTTCAAAAACCGTTCTTCGGCATCAGCACGCCACGCGTCTTCAATACAATATCCATTCTCGTCAAAATAACTTTCTTCTATACTACCATCGAATTCAGTGCATGGTTCCTCACTTGAAACAATCCCCCCACCTGAAAACCAAAACACAGCAGCTGTACCCAGGAACATCACAATACCAAGCATGATAATTACACTACGATCAGAACGATTTGGCAGCGATTCATCTAACTCTCTAGGTGGTTCATTCATTACATCTGCGTGCCGTTTCTCTATGCCTAAAGCAACAGCAGGTGGGCCATCCATCAAAATATTGATTACAAGTAATTGGGTCACAGTCAACGGTAAATCCCAACCGAACAGGAATGGTGTGATGACAATTAACAAAACAGCCGCTACATTTGTAGAAATTTGGTAGCGGACAAAATTACGGATATTGAGATATAATTTGCGCCCTTCTTCCACAGCAGAAACAATATTTGCGAAATTGTCATCCTGTAGCACCATGTCTGAGGCATCTCTAGCAACATCGGTTCCTGTATTGCCCATGGCAACACCAATGTTTGCCTGAGATAGCGCGGGAGCGTCATTATCACCATCACCAGTCATAGCTACAACGTGACCCTGTACCTGCAATTGCTCGACAATACGCAATTTTTGATCAGGAGTCACTCTACTAAAGACGGCTACTGTACCCAATCGTTCACGCAATTCAGTATCGGAGCATTCCCTCAATTCTTTACCACTCATGTGATCTGAATCGTCCAGCACAATTCCAATTTCTTTGCCTACCGCCATTGCAGTCATGCGTTGATCACCAGTAATCATTGTAACACGAATACCAGCGGCATGACATTTTGAAATCGAATCTAGAACTTCTGGCCTAGGTGGGTCCATAATTCCCACCAAACCCAAGAATATCATCTCCTCTTCAACAGATTCAACAGAATCTATGTCGACATCATCCGATACTCTTCGCGCACACAAGGCAAGAACGCGCAGTGCCCGCGAAGCATATTCCAAGTTGATCTCAGAAATCGTATCTTTATGACGACCTTCGAGTGAAACAATTTCCCCATTCTCATAAATATGGGTTACAACACCCATGAAAGGCCCCAAAGCCCCCTTGGAAAATGCCCACCTCTCCCCATCAAATTCGTGAATTGTAGTCATTCGTTTCCTTGTTCGATCGAACGTAAATTCTCGGAACCTTGGGTGACGACGGCGATATGAATCTACAGATTCTTTCAATTTCCAACCGAAAACTGCACAGGCTGAATCTGTAGGATCTCCAACAGACTGCCATTCATCATCAATGAGGTTCAGATTAGAATTCTGACAAAGCAAGCATGCAGCAATTGCCTGCCTAAATGCGATATTCGTATGTAATTCAGCGAGTTCTGATTCAGGCAAGTCTTTACCACCTTTCTGCAGTCTTCCTACTGTAGGATCAAATCCTCTACCAGATACACCATAGCTCTCACCATTGAGTAAAAATGCTCGAACAGTCATTTCATTACGTGTAATTGTGCCAGTTTTATCAGTACAGATTATAGTTGTCGAGCCCAATGTTTCAACAGCCTTCATTTTCCGCACAATCGCTTTTTGCCTTGCCATGTTTCGCATACCCATTGACAAGGATATCACCAAAATAATTGGTAATCCCTCAGGTACAATTGCTACGAATATCACTACCGATACGAGAAACTGTTCGGCAATCACATCATACATACTATCGGTAGATCCTTCGCCCCAAGCTTTGACGACATGGAGCAACAACAACAATGCTGCACATGTAACTGCGATCCCACCTAGGAATTTACCGAGTGATTCCAATTTAACCTCAAGTGGTGTTTTTGGAGTTGTGACATCACTAATACCTGAAGCAATCCCGCCAAGGATTGTATTCATGCCAACTCTTGTGACAATCCCTTTAGCTCGACCACTTGAAGCAACAGTGCCCATGAATGCCATGTTAGATTGCTCTTGTAGAATAGAATCAGCAGATACGGGTTCAATTTGTTTGTGTATGACATTGGACTCACCAGTTAGGCTTGATTCATCAACAAGTAATTGATGGATTTCAAAAATACGAATGTCTGCCGGAACATTCAATCCATCTTCCAACCAAATTACATCGCCAGGTACAAGTTCCTCGATGCTCACCTTGAATTCCGATCCATCACGCAGAGCAACGCAATGACTCACTAATAATTTCTTTAGAGATTCCATCGCCTCTTCCGCGCGTGATTCCTGCAAATAACCAAAAAATGCATTCAGTGAAAGTGCGATCACAATAAATATTGGAGTGCCGATATCATCGCGTTCGAAGATAAATGCGATAACAGCGGCAATAATCAATAGGTACACCATTGGGTCTTGGAATTGCTCGAGAAAACGTTTCCATTTCGGGACTGGCGGTTTTGCAGCGAGTTTATTTTCACCGTATAATTCGCGTCGATGAATAACTTCATCGTTGGACAAACCGGCATCGTGCGATTGCAACACCTCAAACACTTCCTCGATTGGAAGTGCGTGCCACTCCCCTTCGGGATGGTCGGACTTCATAGCATCCGCTGACATATGAACACAATGTCGTGGTGTACCCTTGCTTATGATACTCATGTTCGGGGTCCCTGTAGGGACCTGAACATTTTCTGTTTGGTCAACCGGATGCTTGACAATCCTAATTGAAGTCGTAGGCATATGACGGCCACCCACACACCATATGTGACCGCTGACAAGAATATTGCAGAATTAACAGTCCGCGCAATTGTCCTCGGTATCGTATTGGGTGCGCTGATGACTGCGGCTAACACGTATCTTGGACTGTATATGGGGATGACTGTATCTGCCTCTATCCCAGCAGCCGTCATGTCGATGCTACTTCTTCGACTAATGAAGTTCAAGGATGTGACAATCCTCGAAAACAATGTGGTTCAAACAATGACCTCGGCAGGAGAATCACTCGCTGCTGGGATCATATTCACAATGCCTGCACTTCTAGTAATGGGATTTGCGGGCGACATGAATTTTGTTACCGTATTTTGCGTCGCAATTCTGGGGGGTGTTTTGGGTACAATCTTCACCATTGCATTACGGCGTGTATTCATCGTCGAGGAAGCGTTACTGTATCCTGAAGGGATAGCATGCGAAGAAGTTCTTGTTGCAGGTGAAAAGGGTGGTTCTTCTCTGATTGTCATTCTATATGCACTTGGTTTAGGTGCATTATACGGATGGTTTGTTAAGGGATTTGAAATTGTTGAAGGGAAGGTTATGGCAGGAATTGATATTGCTGGAGCGAGAATTTATGGTGCTTCTGACTTGTCCCTAGCACTCCTTTCTGTAGGCTACATCGTTGGATTACGAATAGCGTCATATATTTTCACAGGAGCCATTATCGGTGTACTGTTAATTACGCCAGTTTATGGCTTAGTTCATGGATGGCCAAGCGGCGGCATGGATCTAGCACATAGCGCCCATTCACTGTGGAGTACCCACGTCAAATTCGTCGGTGTAGGCTGTATGGTTGTAGGCGGGTTGTGGACCCTTTGGTCAATGAGAAAGACAATCATGACTGGTGTTAAGCGTGTATTTGGATCTGATTTAGGGGACGATGTACAAGGTTTACCTCGAACTGAACAAGATTTACCCATGAAGAAAATGATGCCAGTATTGATTGCTATAGTAATCCTAACGTTCATTTTCTACACATGGAGATTAAATCTGAAAGGGGCTTCTATGATGGAATCGCTAATTCTAGGTGCTGTGGGGTCGTTATTCTTGGCTATGACTGCCTTTTTCTTCTCCGCAGTTGCCGGATATATTGCAGGTGTCGTAGGTTCAAGCAATTCACCAGTTTCGGGCATGACAATCGCGACACTAATGGCGACTGCACTACTTGTTTGGATTGTTGGTGATCTACTATTGGGAATGGAACAAAATGAATTGATGTATGCAACCCTGATTATTGCTAGTGTTGTCGCCGTAAATGCCGCAATCGCAGGAGATGTAATGCAGGATTTGAAAACTGGGCATTTGGTTGGCGCAACTCCATGGAAGCAGCAAATTGCTGAAATTGTTGGAGTCATCACTGGAGCTGTGATGGCACCACTGACTTTGGTCGTCCTCAATGATGCATATAGAATTACAAACACATATTGTATGTCAAACCCCCCTGCCAATGACCCAACATGTTCTAGCGCTTTAGCAGCTCCTCAGGCAGAAATTATCGGCACACTAATTGAAGGGATATTTGGGGGGACGGTCAATTACCCAATGCTCGGGTTGGGTGTTTTGGTTGCGATTCTTATCATTTGGAAGGGGCTTCCAGTAATGTCTGTTGCAATTGGAATGTACCTACCATTCTATCTTTCAGCAACCATTTTTATCGGGGGTCTACTGAGTCATTTTGTAGTGCGAACCACGCATTTAAGAGTCGATGGTTCGTTGTCAGGAGATCCAAGTGAGGAGGCAGTTGAAGCCGGAACGGAAGTCTCCAAACGGGGGTTGCTACTTTCGGCGGGGATGATTGCTGGAGAGGCTCTGATGGGAGTTGTTGTTGCCATGTTTATTGTAATCGCTAATTTAGTCAAGCCGATTCGAGTTCCAGGTGAGTGGTTCTGTAGCGAATCCTATGTTGATTCTGCGACAGGGCACTCAATGTGTAATGAACGTGTTATTGGCACGCTTCCTACTTGGTTATCTGTTCTGTTCTTTGTCTGGTTCTTCTTGGTCTTTACATATCTTGCAACACGTGGCATGCCACACTCAAAGAATGGACGTGGTAACCTGTTAATTGATTGGATTGCGATTGCGGTAGATGGCATTAGGAGATTCATCAACTCCTTGAAACCACCATCAATGCGCTCTTAAAATTCGCATTGTATTGCGGTAACGCTCAAAGACCCCCCGGGTGAGGACCAAATTAGTGATGGTATGGCTGAACGGGGCATGGGATTGGATATCGCTGAACTAGAAATGATGGCTAAACGCTGCCGTCGTAACATAGTTCGGATGGTATACGGAATTGGTGCAGGACACCCTGGTGGAAGCTTGAGTGCAATCGACATGCTGACTGGCTTGTATGGCCACCGACTGCGTGTCGATACAAATGATTCCACGTGGGCCAATAGAGACCGATTTATCATGAGCAAAGGGCATGCAAGCCCGGGGGTATATTCTATTCTACATGAACGTGGATTTTTATCTGAGTCGGATTTGTGGACATACCGCAAGCTCGGTGGAAGGTGCCAAGGTCACGTGGACATGAAATGGTGCCCAGGTGTTGATTTCAGTGCCGGTAGCCTAGGCATGGGGCTATCCTTCGGAATAGGGTGCGCGCTTGCCGCAACACTAGATGGTAGCGATCGTACTGCATGGGTAATGCTAGGCGATGGGGAATTACAAGAAGGACAAATTTGGGAAGGTGTGATGGCTGCCGTGCATCATGAAATTGGAAATTTGAACGTAATCGTTGATCGTAACGGTATCCAGAACGATGATTTCTGCGAAACACAAATGCGAATGTTCGATGTTGCAGAAAAATTTGCTGCCTTTGGTTGGGCTGTGATGGAAATTGATGGGCACGATATGCAGCAAGTTGTCAACGCTATCGATTGGGCTGATCAGGTCACTGATGGGCCCGCATGTATTGTGATGCACACTATCAAAGGAAAAGGAGTTTCATATATGGAAAACAATCCTAAATTTCATGGGGCCGCTCCTAGCGAAGCACAATTCAATTTGGCCATGGAGGAATTAGCATGAGTGCTCCAAGCGGCGGGGGGGCAAGTCGAGATGGCTACGGAGCTGCACTCCTCGAAATGGTCGGTGATGACCGAGTAGTGGTTTTGGAAGCAGATCTCGGTAAATCAACTAAATCTTGCCTATTCAGGGCAGAAAAGCCAAGCCATACTGTAAGTTTGGGTATTGCTGAACAAAATATGATGTTGGTTGCTGCTGGCTTGTCTACATCAGGTTATGTTCCATTTGCCTCTACTTTTGCAATTTTTACTGAAAGAGGATTCGAGCAAGTTCGAAATGGAATAGCGCGTCCGAATATTGTTGTCCACCTCTGTGGAAGTCATGGTGGTATCCATACTGGAACTGATGGTTCCAGTGCCCAGTCGATTGAGGATCTAGCCATATATCGGACATTGCCCAACATGACTGTGATGCATCCGTGCGACGACATTTCAGCAAAGGCATTGACGCTTGCGCTAAGACAACATGAACGACCTTCCTATATGCGCACTGCCAGAAATAAGGTGCAGCGTGCTTACACCGAAGAGTCGGCCGCCCAATTGCAAATCGGCAAAGGGTATGTCCACCGAACTGGAGATGATGTGGCCATTATCGCCTGTGGTGTATTACTCAATGAAGCCCTTGATGCAGCAGAATCTCTCTCGCAACAGGGAATTGAAGCTACAGTTGTCGATATGCATACAATCAAGCCATTAGATACAGAATTAATTGTAGATTTAGCCAAGCGATGTGGTGCGATTGTAACGGCTGAAGATCATTCTATCATCGGGGGTCTTGGTGGTGCGGTTTCAGAATGCATTGTTTCAGAACATCCAGTCCCAGTTGAGCGAATTGGGGTCCAAGATAGATTTGGAGAATCAGGTGGTAGTGATGAATTGCTTGAAATGCTACATATGAAGGCTAATGACATCTCGAAAGCAGCCCAACGTGCAATCTCTCGGAGGTAAGTATGAACCCCCCTCTGCTCCATAGCCTTGATGAAGAGGTGGGGGCACGCACCCATTAGAGGGGAACACATGAGTGAAGATGATAGTCGACTCAAGGAACTCCTTGATGGCAAACTTTCAGCCCAGCAAATCGCTGATGATCCAGTCTTGGCTAGTTTGGCTGAACGAATTTATGGGACCGAATTTTTAGACAATGTTGGAATCTCACGCGGTGAAACTAAACGTGCCCTTGCTGAACAATTTTCGGAAATTGATGGCGATGATTTACTAATCGATGATATGCCAGAAGGTGGACTCCCACTTCCGATGCCAGAAGACATGCCACCAAACCCATCGTATTCTATTGACGATGAAGGTATTGCTGGGCGTTCTCTGAAACACAAATTGAGTATTTTAGGTGGTTTGCTAGGAGCAACCGGTGTTATTGTAAACTTATTTTACGGATTTGGAAATATACTTTCAAATTGTGCATCCGACGTTCATGCTACATGTTCAACAAGTATGAAACTAAATTGGCTAGAATTCCATCGTATGGATGAACACATAGCATGGAGTCCAACAGGCGATATTGGTATACCTGATGTACTTCTACTCTTAATGAGTGTGTGGTACATCGTAAATGGGTGGCGAGCACGCGATTAATACATTCTAGCTAGATGCTGCTTACGCCGGGTTGATTTACCGGTAGCGATACAAATCTGATCCTCGGAAAATCCCGCCATGGCATCACCGAGAATTGTCAATCCTGTCGATTTTTCCAAGACTTCGGCATCTGCATCGGTTCCGTCAAAAGCAACTTCGTAAATATGGCCATCATTGATTTCTTGGTCCATGTTTTCTAAGCGGATGATGCAATCACTGATGTGTGCCTGGCTCCGATTGGTTAGTTCGGTATGAACCAATTCGAGTTGTCCTCGCACACCTTCCACTATATTGTCAAGTGGAATCGGCTCTTTTCCACCCGTCCGACGTGCTGCAAATGCATTGCCATTTTCAACATCTCTAGGTCCAATTTCTAATCGAAGTGGGACACCTTTGATTTCCCAATCCCAATATTTCTGACCTGGGCGTAAATCTCGTGCATCGATTTTGACTCTATATCCTGAACCTCGCAACTCGGCAGCAGCAGCATCAACAGCCTTGGTTATAGATGGATTTTTATGTGCAGCAACAGGCATTAATACAACTTGTATGGGGGCAATTTGTGGCGGGAATATGAGTCCGTTATCATCACCATGCATACCGACTACCGACCCAAGTAAACGTTCGGACATCCCATATGTCGTCTGGTGGCAATACTGAGTGCCTCCGTCCGCGTCTTGATATGTAATATCGAATGCTTTGGCCCACTGATCTTTGTAATGGTGACATGATGCGACTTGTAAGGTTCGACCATTTGGCATGATTACATCTATCGCAATTGTATACCATGCACCGGGAAACGTGTCCCAGACGGGACGTTTGGAAATAATCACTGGAAGTGACATACTACCCATTAATCGAGAAACAATTTCCAAGTCTTCCTCTATTTGTCGAGATGCGCAATCTTCGTCGGCGTGAGCTGTATGTGCCTCGAAGAAATGAATTTCACGTACTCTAATAAAAGAGCGCGTTTGTTTGGTTTCATAACGAAATGTGTTGACAATTTGATATGTCTTTAATGGTAAATCTGCATGGCTTCGAATCCAGAGTGGAAACATGGTGTACATCGCAGTTTCACTAGTTGGTCGCAAGAACATAGGGACTTCGAGATCAGTCTCTCCCGCATGTTTAACCCAATACACTTCTTTCTTGAAACCAGCTTCTTCTTCATCGTCCCGAAGTTCACTGGGGTCAACGTCCTCCTCACGCGCACGTTTGAGCCGTGACACCAGCCGATTTTCCTTTTCAAGCAAATCTTCAGGGATTAATAATGGGAATCGTACTTCTTCGTGATCAGTGCGTTCCATTTCTGAATGGGTTAGGGCATCGATGCAACGCATTGCCTTCCATCCGTAGGGCCTCCATACATCCATTCCCTTGATTGGATATCGCTTATCAACCAGTTCGGCAATTTCAACAATAGCTGGGTACCAAGCATTGAAGTCAGACTTTGGGGGGATGCCACGCTTCGCCTTCCCATGGTCTGCCATAATTCACGCTCGTCAATATCTTCTGCTTCAATGTGACGCCGCTGAATACGGAATTCATTGCATTAAGACGCCTAAAATCGAATTGCACATCGCATCCATGTCAGCCAACTCGGTGATTGCCTCACTGGTGACAAAATAGGCTCTAGGTGTATCAAAATCGTGCATTTTCTCCATGATATTGGCGACAGTTGCATCTACACCATACTGCGAAATTTGCTCGAGGGCCCTAGAGTGTAATTCATCCACCGTTACTCCTGTTTCAAGTTTGAATCCAATACGCTTTGCTGTGCCCACATATTGGTCTAGCTCTGCGATGTGCTTTGGACCTGGTTGTAAATTTAATTCCCAACAATCCGAACCACTCTTTTTCTTACCGCGCAAGGGTTTCGTGTAGTAATCTAATACTGCTGCGGCATGAATCCACGCTCTAGGCTTTGATTTCGCTGTATCGACACAGGCGGCCAACATTTCATCAGGAGTGCCTGCGCGTATTACCGTCGGCAAATTGAATGATGGATACGCACTAGTTTTTCCAGCAATGACGGTGATTTGGTGTCCAAATCGATACAAATATTCAGCAATATACCAACCAGTTTCACCGCTAGAAGCATTCTGAATTGCTCGCACAGAATCAATAGGTGCTCGATTCGCTCCGAGCGTAATCGCAATATGTATCGAATTTTGATTAAAATTTACAACTTGACATAATTCAGCTACGATTTGAACCGGGTTTGGTTGTTTGTAACGACCCTCTTCAAACGGCCCCAAGATTACAGACTCACCATCTAAGCGCTTGAGGAGATCTTGTGTAACCGGGTCATCAAACAAATCGCTATGCATTGAGGGCACCATTACGACGGGTGTTGAACGACTTCGAGCAGCCGAACAACTCATCAGCAGTGGATGATCCATCATCCCATTTACATATCGGGAGATGAAATTTCGGGATGCTGGCGCAATGAGCAGTGCATCAAATTGACTCAATTGTGACATTTCAGCGGTCCACTCGGTGATTACGCTACCCTGAGATGCCCATTCTACCGCCAGTGGAGTAATCACTTTGGTGGCAGCCGTGGTCATGATAGTGGTTACAGCGGCACCATGCCGGCGTAATTCACGGCAAAGTTTGACAGTTTCAGTTGCTGCGATACCACCGGTAATACCCAATGCAATGTGTTTACCTGCAAGCGCAGTGCTGCGAGTATCAACATCGATATCGCGGGTCATGATTGATGGTCCCGCTCCGCCTTCATGAATCCATCCTCTGAGCATTTGCGATGGAAAGAACGATTTCAGAGTACGTATTGAGCGGTGCATGAGCGATGAGTTAGAAGTTGATCAGTTGGCCCTTGCGCACCGTCAATCTGGCATGATGTTGATTTTCACTTTATCACTAATCGCTTTCTTATTTTTCGTATCCTTTGGTGCATTTATGGGTATGGCTATCTTAGTCGTATTATTGCTACCACTGCCGTTTTGCATCATGATTGTTCGAGGATATTTTCAAAGAGATAGTTGGGCTTTACCGTGGGTCATGACAATATGGATGATTGCAATCGGGCTCTGTTTTTTATTGATGATAGTTGAATTTATGACTGCTAGTCAAGATTCTAGCGGTGCCTGGGGCTTCTTACAGGGATTCCTTTTGTTGTATTTATGCTGGTCAATGTCGCAAAGACTCCGGTTGCTTAAACACCCAATGTTTAGGGCATGGTATGATGGTGATGCACCAGCATTAAATCAGAACATTGCTTTACAGCCAGACGAAGTGTTGGCATCTTGCCCACATTGCCGTAGTTTGTTGGCCGTGCAACCGTTGAATCTGGATAAAAGTGAAAAATGTCCGAAATGCAACATGCAGTTAGTGGGCGCAAGTAGCGTTGCACTCTATGGTGAAGAAGAGTAATTAGCGGTGTGCAAGAGTTAGATTCTTCCACATATCTTCAGGAACTTCCATTGCCAATCTGAGTCCACCCATAGCACCTAGTTCCAATGGGTCTTCAACAGTGAGAACTTCGACATCACCAAGATCGGATAGTCGTTCTTCAATCATATCGCCAAGCCCAATGATTCCAGACCCTCCACCAGCGAGAATCACATTCCGGCGGAATGCATCATGATATTCCGGATTGGAGCCTGCAACCAATTCCTTGACACTAGCTACGATTGGTTCCACAATGGTTTCACATGCTGCACTGATGCAATCTGTGATATCCAGAGACATTGCCTTGCCTTCTATCGAAAAATCCACAATTACGGGGTCATCTGGTGCTGCTCCGCCGACAAAGGAATGAGATTCCTTCCATCGACGTGCCATATCCTTGGTGACTTGAGCACCGGCATACTTACGCTGAATTTCGGCTATGATTTGAGCGTCGATGTGGTCACCAGCGAAATTGAGGTGCATTTGGTCATTAGGCGTAGGCACGGTGCCGTAAACACGACAAAGATCAGTGGTGCCGGCACCAATATCGATGACTAGCGTATGCTCTATCTTATCGAGAGCGTAAGCAACAGCAAATGGTTCAGATATAATCATACAGGCATTCACACTGCCTGCAGCAGCATCGAAAATAGCAGTTTTGTCTACGTGACTAGCTTCAGCTGGTGCGCCGATAACGGCAACTACCCGGTTGTAATCTTCAGGATCTCCCAGCCCAATGATATTCGTAATGAAATGGGCAATGAATTTTTTGTCTTCGGCAGTATCTTTGATGACACCGTGTTCCAGTGGACGAAATAAGTTGAGGGCGAGGCGGTTTTTGAGTGCTTCTTCACCAAATAGAACATCGCGCTTGAGGAAACCCTTAGCAATTTGATCTTTTGGCGTACCAATAACAGTTAGCACCTTTTCGTCGTGTCCATCACTGGATACCATTACTGAACGAAATGTCCCCAAGTCTACTCCAATGTAAAGTGTCTCATCTGTCATGTCTACGACCTCTAGGGGTGACTGAGTCCACCCGGTATTTCAACCATACCCAACTTGTTGTTCCATTCCCACTCTGGATTCGATCCTCAAACCCATTGCTGGCAACCTTCGCACCACCAAGCATTATACTCAATGTAAAGAGGTACATTGACACTACAATCTGGACATTCTTTGACGGCATCGTCGCCAAATAAGTCAAGGATGATACGAACGTGGTCTTCATCTGTTATGCCAAGATTTTGGCGCATTGCCCAAAGCATTTGATCTTCACTTGGTGTGATGATTCCATCAGCCAATGCAACCTTGATGACTTGATGATAGTCTTCATACACCTGTATTTGATCAGGATCTAGAATGACCCCTAAGCGCTCGACTGTCATATTTTTGCCACCAGGATCGTCAACGTAAATTACTAGACTATTGGAATCAAGATTAATATCGCGTAATTCGATAGACACGGTCGTACCTTCAGCTGATGCATGCACAAGTGTACTGGAGCGGTTGATAATCGACGCTATGTTACGTGCAGTTTCCTCCAATGTCCGGCCCCGTTTCCATCCAAGAGCATCATCATCATTTATGACAAAAAATTCAGTTCCCCTTCCGGGGTACTCAATTCGAATTTCTTCCCCGCCATCAAATACATTGTCCGATATATGAATGGCGCCAACCTGTGTTTCGAGAAGATTATCATCATCGTCAAAGGCGATCATTAGTGGTTTGCGTTCATCCTCTGCAGCATTGTATTGCCCATGCATCCCACTCATCCATTTGTCCTGCAATCGCCCCATAGATTCTTTCTGAGCAGCATCCAATCCATCTTCGACACCTAAAACACGCGCAAGTCCCTCACCGGCAGACATTTCACGTTTGAAATCTTCAAGTTTCTCTGAATCACGCGAAATAGAATCACGTGGCCCTTTATCTGAGGATAACTCATCGGAATCTTGCCATTCATATTTACACCTAGCGCATTGGAGATAACCAGGAATAGATGATGCATTGGCACTGCCATTGCACCGTGGGCAGTCACCCTCTTCATCGGAACTCAAGTTTTCCTTTGCTTGACGGCGTCCATCACGTATACCGAAGCCCATGATGCGCCATTGACTACAACATATCAGCCTATTGTGAATCAATTCCATCTCTCAAGCACTGTTGCGATACCCATGCCGCCACCAATGCACATGGTCGCAAGCGCATACTGCCCGCCAGTTCTTTGCAATAAACTAGCAGATTTACCAGTGATTCGGCAACCACTCGCCCCTAGTGGATGGCCGATTGCCAAAGCGCCCCCGTCAACATTAATCCTAGAATCATCCATGTCTAGTTCCATATCTTTCATGCATGCCAAGGATTGTGCGCTAAAGGCTTCATTCATTTCGATAATATCGATATCATCCAAAGACAAACCTGCCCGAGATAGGGCTTTGTTTGCCGCTGGTACTGGTCCGTAACCCATGATCCCAGGTGAAACACCAGCTACAGCGGTTGCGACGATTGTGGCTAGGGGCTTGATATTATGTTCCATGGCAAATATATCAGAGCAAACGAAGACACTTGCGGCACCATCAGTGAGTGGTGAACTAGTCGCAGCCGTGACACTACCATTTTCGATGAAAGCAGGCTTCAAATTAGCCATTTTTTCCAGATTGGGCTCACGTATGCATCCGTCTAATTGGCAATCAGTACCATCAACTGGAATGATTTCATCCTTGAAATGACCGACCCTCTGGGCGGAAATTGCTTTCGAATGACTAATGGCTGCAAATTCTTCTTGTGCTTTGCGAGTAATATCATGGCTTAATGCTAAATTTTCAGCCGTCATACCCATTCCAATATAGGCCTCAGGATATGATTGTTCTAGATTAGGATGTGGGGAGCGATTGAATCCACCTCGCATTACACGAGACATTGATTCGACACCTGCGCATATGAACACTTGACCCGAACCCATGGCGATAGAACCTGCTGCTGTGTGAATGACTTGCATGGACGATCCACACAAACGATTTGTTGTCATACCTGGTACGGTGTCTGGAAGTCCAGCCATATATGTGGAAATACGGCCGATATTGAGCCCTTGTTCCCCTTCAGGATAGGCGCAGCCGACCATGACATCTTCAATTTGGTCACCTTGGTTGCATTGGGCAACCGTATGTCGGATGCAGGAAGATACCATGTCTTCTGGTCTTGTATCTTTGAGTGCTCCCCGATGCGCTCGCTGGAAAGGCGTCCGAATATAGCCACCAATTACGGCTCGCATGCCACCTCCAATGATTACATACCCATAATCTTGACGAGAATTTTGCCCGAGAGGCACAGAACGAATTATGAAGGTAAGGCCAGTCGCCGGCTCGATGATTAGAGATTGTAAGTCCCACGGATTCTTCGATGGAGAGAATTGCCCATCATGTAATGATGAAGGAAAATTCATTATGAGCGACCGCGAACGTGACATTTTAGGGCGTCGGATGGCCGGTATATTGCGCCATTTCCCCGAAAAGTTTGACTTGGAAATGGATTTGAATGGTTGGGTCGATATTAGAGAAATGGTTGAAGCACTGACCAAGCGTGATCGACGAATGCATTGGCTGCGTCCTCACCACATTCGTGCTGTGAGTGAAACATGTACAAAGGGCCGTTACGATGTTCGTGGCGACATGGTTCGAGCTACATACGCGCATACCGTGGAAATCGAACTTGATCTACCAACTGATGATACCCCCAACTTGTTGTACTTCCCATGTGCAATTGATGGCGAAGCACATCTTTTAGAACATGGAATTAAGCCAGGCGACCGGAAACATGTCCATCTTTCAAAAACCGTTACTGCTGCAGCAAATGCTGGGCATGTACACCACCACCGTCCAGTGATTATCGAAGTTGATTGCATTCAAATGGAAGCTAATGGCGATACGATATACCATGCAGGTACAACTGTCTATCTGACGGAAGAAGTCGAAGCGCGATATTGTGCCACTGTTGATTCGGACCACCCCGAAATACTGGAACGTATTTCAGAATGGGAACACGAAGAAGCGGCGGCGGCGGCGGAAGAAGAGTAACTATCTGTTTTCTCCGCATGTGGGGCAAAAAGGTAAATCTTCATCGATTTCAGTTTCACAAGCAGTGCAGATCCCCTTAGGTCCATCTGAACTACTAATGGTATCGGGGCTCGCAGATAATAGCCGTACTGCCTTTTCCTGAATGACGGGCGTGACTGATGATTCCATGCGTAATTCCCATGCGGCACTGAAAGCCATTGCTTCTTGCAGTGCCATTTCCAATTGGATCAACCGTTTATCCACATTTGGACCACCGTCAAGCGCTTCGATTTCCATAATTTCGGATTGTAACCACCGACGAAATTCCTCTAAAGTTGGCTTGCCCATGTTTTGGTGAACATCGGGCTCCTAGATGAATGAAGCGACGCTATCGCTTTGAATGGTGACCCCCTAGAGGCTTTATGGGCCGCATTATCATGAAATGGGGTGGGGGTTTGATTTCCGATAAATCGACCCTCTGCAAGCCCTATACTGATCGAATACTTGCATTGGCAGACTGCGTAATTCAATTGGTCGACCAGGGTCATGATGTGGTTGTTGTCCATGGAGCAGGTTCGTTTGGTCATATTCGTGCACGTAAATTCCGATTAGCAGAGGGTGCGGTTGTGGGCATAGACCAAAACGAAGCAATAAAGCAAGTTCGCAGCGATATGGATGCTCTACACCAACTCGTCATCGCGCCCCTTAGGGCAGTACCTATCGCAAGTCATGCACCTCGGAATTTTGTGCTAAATACGGGGCCATCATTTATCGGAGACCTAAGCCAATTTCTCGACCCTGGCATTCATATTACATTTGGCGATGTCGTAGATTGTGAACCACCCAAATATTTTGGTATTTTATCAGGGGATGATTTGATGCTGCGATTGAGCCTAGAGTTACCGGATGTGACTCATGTCATTTTTGCCATGGGGGAAACACCCGGGCTGATGACAAAACCTGGACCGGAAGGTGAATTGATACCAATATGGCATAGCAAGATGCATTTTAAAGGGCAACATTCTGAAGAAATTGATGTTACAGGTGGAATTTTCCTCAAAGCTGAACGGGCTACTATGATATCGAAACATGTCGAACATGTTTGGTTCGTCGATGGTACACAAACTGAGCGAATCCATGAAATCATCCAGAATGGCCATACTATTGGTACAAGAATCGTCGATGAGTAGAAAAATCCGAACCGACGTCTTCATGAGACGTATCTACCTGCAATGTATGTGGAAGACATACAATCGGACGCCCAAAACGAGTTGCGCGTTGAAGGGTATGATACCGAACAAGTAGATATGATGTCTGAGAGAGTCATTTTGGTTGACCAACAAGACCGGGTTCTCGGCTCAATGAGCAAAGTCGATGCACATCGTGGTGAAGGCGTATTACATCGAGCATTTTCAATTCTAATTTTCGATGAGAATGACAGATTGTTAATACAGAAGCGTGCATCTCACAAAATTACATTCCCTGATATTTGGGCAAATACGGTCTGCAGCCACCCACTCCATGTTCCTGCTGAGATGGATGTAATGCCACTGGGTGCAGGTTCAAAAATTGCTGCCATCCGAAAAATGGAACAAGAATTGGGTATACCGGTAGAAACAATACAACCGGATGATATCCATCTTATCACACGAATGATCTACAGGGCCAGAGCAGACAATGTTTGGGTTGAACATGAACTAGATCACATCTTATTTGCCCGTGCACCCAATGCAATGCAAATGGATGTTAATCCAAATGAAATTTCAGATGTTTGTTGGATAGGAAAATCAGAATTAGAAGAATGGGTTTCTGATAGTACATCTCGCTCCGGTGTAATTGCACCGTGGTTCAGGCTTATTGCTGAAAATATTCTGCCTACGTGGTGGGGCAACCTTGACGGCCTGCCGGCCCACGCAGACCAAAAGATACACAATTTCGGTGATGTGAGCATGACTACTAGCAATTCGATTGATTCTTCAAAAATTGGTGTCATGACGGCTCTTAAATCTCACAAGGACGCAGTAGAAACGCGAGTGATTAATGCGTTATCAAAATCTGAAAACGAGCGCCTCGGCTCAGCCATGAAACATTTGATTGAGGGAGGTGGTAAGCGACTGCGAGCAATTTTACCATGGCTGGTGGCAAATGCAGTTGGTAAACCAAATGATGGATTGTATGATTTAGGGGCATCTATTGAGATTATTCATAATTTCACATTAGTCCATGACGACATTATGGACAATGATTCTGTGCGCCGGGGGCGGCCAGCGGTTCATGTGGCGTTCGATCATCCAACTGCAATCAATGCAGGGGATGCAATGTTAGCTGTTGCCTTCGAAGTACTTGCTGAATCTCAACATTTTGATGATGTGCATTTCCGTGATTTGGTACGCATCATAGGTAGTATGGTGCGCCGAGTTAGTGAGGGCCAGCAACAAGACATGTCGTTCGAAGAACAGAATGAAGTTAGTGAAGATGAATATCTACATATGATTAGTGGTAAAACAGCAGCAATGTTCACCACTTGTGCACGTACTGGTGCGCTGTTATCTGGTGCCTCAAAAGGCACCGTTGATATCATGTCTGAGTGGGGTGAAAATGTTGGATTGTGTTTCCAATTGATGGATGATTTGATCGATGCAACCGGGGATAGTGAAACACTTGGTAAACCCGCTTGTAGTGACATCATTGAAGGTAAGCAAACCCTGATTGCAATCCACGCTTTACGGCAAAATCAAGGTTCATTGCAGAATTTTTCAGAAGTATTTGGTTCAGGCATCGAGGAAACTGATCGTGAAGTATTAGATACCGTTGTAGCTGAACTACGTGGTTCCGGTTCAATTCAATATGCACATGATAAGGCAATGAGTTTCCACGCCGCTGCTCATGATTGCCTGAAACTATTACCGGAAACACCGGGGATGCAGGTGTTGCGTGATTTGACCGATTTCCAGATGGTTCGGATATCGTAATCAGTCTGCATAATACGATTCGCCAGGGACTTCTGGTTTCATGCCCTTACGTGTTCGTATTTCACCAACTACTTTCTCTAGCAACATACGAGGCAACTCTTCGAATCCGGAATTTTCAGTATTCCAAATAGCCCGACCTTGTGATGCTGCACGAATGTCATTGGAAAAGCCAAAGCTTTCGGCCACAGGAACCGTGCCAATCACAGTCGTGGTTTCGCCATCTGCAGGCATATCTTCAATCACACCACGGCGCTGTGTAACTTCGCGGGTGACTCCACCCAGCCAATCGTTGGGAACTGAGACATGTAATTTCTGCATCGGTTCCATGATTGTAGTACCAGCACGTACCATAGCACCTCGCATGGCGCTACGCATTGCTGGGATGGTTTGAGCGGGGCCACGGTGAATTGCATCTTCGTGTAACTTTGCATCGGTCAGACGGACGAGCATGCCCATTGCGGGTTCGTGGCATAGCGGTCCGTGTTTACAGACTTCATTGAATCCTTCAATCAGTAGTTCACGTGTTTCGTGAAGTCCTTGGATACCCTTGGTGCCATTGATGAAAACGTTTGTTCCGTGGATTGCATATCCTTTGCGCATCATATCCTTGTCCATCCCCAATTCAGCGAATTGGTTTCCCATTTCCTTCTGATCTTTATTTCGGATTGTGCCTTCTTTGAAATCGCCGGCACGCAGAGCATCGACTACTTCTTGGGGCAGCATTTCAACTTCGATATAGAAACGGTTGTGCCGATTCGGTGATTTACCTTCAAACGGACGACCTACATTGTTACCATTAATCGCCTCACGGTATACGACAATTGGTTCACTCACCTTAACTTTGATTTTTTGTTCTTCTTCAATTCTATATGTGGTGATCTCCAGATGAAGTTCCCCCATGCCTGCAAGAAGTGCTTCTCCTGTTTCTGGATTGGTTGTTACTTGCAATGAAGCATCCGACTTTGCGAGACTCCGCAAAGCGTCAATGAATTTGGGTAAATCCTTCATCGATAGTGGCTCTACAGCCACTGTAACAACCGGTTCTGAATAATGACGAATTGCTTCGTAAGGCGTCAGGTCCTTGTCAGACGTAACGGTCACACCAGCAGCAGCAGAACGAATACCAGTAATGGCGGCAATATTGCCTGCGACTACTGTGGGGACTGCAATACGGTCACCACCAACCATCATACTGACTTGTTGGACACGTTCTGGTTTACTGCCACCAATCGCCCAAACTGTTTCACCATGGTTGATTGATCCCGAATAGATTCTACCAACTGCAACCTCACCTGCGTGAGGATCCATCCATATCTTGGTAATCATCATAGCCAAAGGTCCATTCGGATCACACTCTAGCATTGCCTTTCCTTCTTTGGATTCCATATCGCCCGTCCAAATGTTAGGGATTCGGTAAACTTGTGCTTCCATGGGATTTGGTAATTTTGAGACCGCCATATCCAATAGAACTTCGTGAACCGGGGCCTTCTTGGCCAATTCTTTCTGCTCCTCATTGTGACAATACTCAAAAATTTGAGTGAAGTTAATTCCTGATTTCTTCATATATGGTACGGTGATTCCCCAATTGTGGTATGCGGAACCAAAAGCCACCGTCCCATTCATGACACTAACTTGCCATGATTTTTTGTACTCATCAGGGGCAAATTGTTTGATCAATTTGTTAACGCGAGTGATTTGCTCCTCAAATCGCGCCATCATATCTTCAGGGGTGACTTGTAATTCATTGATTAGACGATCAACCTTGTTAATGAATAAAATTGGCTTGACCTTTTCTTTCAGTGCTTGGCGTACAACTGTTTCTGTTTGCGGCATGGCCCCCTCAACTGCACAAGTGAGGATAAAACATCCATCAACGGCTCGCATGGCACGAGTCACGTCACCACCAAAATCAACGTGCCCAGGGGTGTCGATTAGATTAATCAGATAATCAGTCCCTTCGACATTGTGAACCATGGACGCGCTAGCAGCATTGATTGTAATACCGCGAGCAGATTCCTGCTCATCGAAATCAAGTACACGAGCTTTGCCAGCAAGTTCCTCAGACATCATGCCGGCGCCTGCGATAAGATTGTCAGAAAGTGTTGTCTTCCCATGGTCAATATGTGCTGCAATGCATAGATTTCGTATTTGATCACGAACATGCATGACTTCTGTTGCTTTTGCGATATTGTCTTCCTTTCGGCCCATAATAAATCACCTAAGTGGCCCGGCCACCTGAACATGGTTGATAAATCCGCCTGTGCGCACGCGCGCCCACGCGCGAGGAATACCGAATCAACGTGCGGAAGCCGCAATACGTTGGACTTCCTCTTTCTTGGCCACAGCGAAAGATGCAACATCTCCATCCTTCGCTTTCATGATCTCGTTGGTAATTCCATCCTTGAGTGTTTTTGTGGTCTTGTACGTGGCTGAAATACTGCCTTTGCAGAGGTTTCGGATAGCGACATCCAAGCGGCGGCTAGGTGCACTATCAACGGCTTTTGGCTGAGAAACTGCACCGAATTTGATACGTGTAACTTCTTCCATAGGAGCAGCGTGTGTAATTGCATCAACAAGTGCCTGCAAAGGATTTCCCTTGGTGCGTTCGTGAATGACATCGAGTGCTTGTTCAAAGGCTTTGGCTGCATATTGCTTCTTACCGCCATTTCTTCCATCGCGCATGAGGCCATTGATAAATCGCTCAACAACACTCAGTTTTGCCTTGCCCATCCATGCATTAGCATGCCGACCACCTGAATGCGGGGTGCCAACAGTATCCAAATTGACATATGGTGCCAGACCAGGGTCCTCACAAGTAACTTCACTGGCATCCCACTTGCCAAAGACAAGTGTGCCAATTCCAGCTATCGGTTGAGGTGGTGTATCTTCAACAACAGGTTCGTCTGGAGATTCTTCAACTACTTCATCTTCAGACATAATGCAAACCTCAGCGTATTGGCTTCTCTTTTCGGCCACGGACCATCTCATCAAGTGAGACTCCATTGACCTGTATTACTTTGTAGCGTATTCCTGGGATGTCACCGTATGAACGTCCTTGGCGGCCACCGATTCCTTCGACCATGACTTCATCGTGTTCATCGATAAAATTGATTGCACCATCGCCTGGGGCGAAAGCTGTGAGTTTGTTTCCACTTCGAATGAGACTGACTTTGACACCCTTACGGATACCGGAGTTTGGTTGTTTTGCCTCGACTCCGATCTTCTCAATAACAATTCCTTTTGCTTGTGAACTGCCTTGCAGTGGGTCGTGTTTCAACACTCCACCTTGGCGGCGTTTCTCTTGACGTTTTCTGAATCCGCTGTCCTTCCATCGAAACTTTAGACGGTCCGACTTCATCTTTGGTCCTGAGAATAATCCGCGACCCATGTACAGTACCTCTCCTAAGGAGCAACCCGGCGACTGACCCACCGTATATGAGCGTGACGGGTAAGAATCAGTACACGCAGCGGCGAATATTGGTCAATCCACCCCTAACCATCATACGTTTAACCCCCTCCGCGCAAACATGGCCTTTCGTGACCATCTAGCCGGGGCATATTCACCGGACAATCCAGT
This sequence comes from uncultured Candidatus Poseidoniales archaeon, assembly GCA_963934015.1. GTDB lineage: Archaea > Thermoplasmatota > Poseidoniia > Poseidoniales > Thalassarchaeaceae > MGIIb-P. Next base: position 107,044 of record CAWVWT010000002.1, on the reverse strand, counting down.
TTCGTGTATTCATGGATTATTCGACCTTTCTGTAGAAAGACAGCATCAAATGATTGTTACAACCGTTACAGAGACACCTGGGCATATGGCAGCGCTAAATGTGCTCTCCAGGGAAAGATTGTGCGATGTGTTCAATGTCAGTCCGGGCGAACTAATTGATATCCTTGGGTGGGCCATGGAAAATCCACAAGAACCTACTTTTGAACCATCTGGTCCCGTACTTGAAAATTCTCAAAAAACCGTCGCACTCTCGGAATTACCCATCCCTCATCATTACCGCGAAGATCGAGGTCGGTATATGTCGGCGAGCATCGTGATTGCCGAGTATGGGGGGCAACGAAATGTTTCATTCCACCGCCAATTTTTACGCGATGACACACATGTCGTTGCACGACTCGTTCCGAGGCATCTCCGAACAATGCTAGATACGGCGAGAGAAAATGGTGACTCGATTCCAATTGCTATTGTTAATGGCTGCGACCCTGTTGTTTTACTCGCTGCTGCTATGTCGTTTGAAGAGCATATCGATGAATTAACTGTTGCTTCAACTCTGCATGAACGATTCTATGGGAAACCCCTCCCCATGGTGACACTCGCCAATGGCATACCTGTGCCAGCGAATGCCGAATATGCGATGACAGCAGAAATCACGCTTGAAGATGATGATGAGGCGCCTTATGTTGATATTACTGGAACTCTTGATGATGAGCGAATTGAACCAGTGTTCGAAATACATTCTGTCCATCATCGAAATGATCCGATATTCCATGCACTTATTCCCGCAGAAGCTGAGCATAAAGCACTCATGGGACTTCCACGTGCCCCCACAATTAAAGCAGCGGTTTCAAAGGTGACTAATTGCCATGATGTGCATATGACTGAAGGTGGCTGTGGTTGGCTTTCCGCAGTCGTCAGTATTACACCTAATTCGACAGAAGATGGTCGTAATTCAATCCATGCGGCCCTCAACGGACATCGGAGTATGAAATCTGTAACAATAGTCGACAAGGATATCGATGTAAGTGATCCAGTACGGGTTGAGTGGGCACTCATGACAAGATGGCAACCTGATCAAGACACCATCATACTTTCAGGGCAAAAAGGCAGTAGTCTCGACCCTTCGCGTAACGAAGATGGTACAACATCAAAAATCGGTTATGATGCCACACTGTCTCCTGAAATCGACCGTGCCCCATATACATCAGTTCAGTAGGTGATTATTTGAGAGGAGGATTGGCCGGCCGCCTTCAACATCCACGTCGAAGTTTAGGGGATAGGCACCGCTCACAAGCACTGAAGTTTCTACAATTGGTTGATTCCGACCCCGATCGGGTAACTGAGAATATCGGCTGGGCTGAACAAAATGCCCGTCAAGCATTGCTCCATGATTTCACCCATCCTGAAAATTGGAGGACTTTGGCTAAAATTAAGATTTTATTATCGGACGAAATTGGACTGCGTGCATTGATTAGTGACCTTTTTTCTGTACTCGGCCGTGACCCTGAACAGGTGAAACAATTGGATGGCGTTCCCATTCTTAATGTTGGTAATGAACTACTCGAGGCGGCATTAAATCGAGATCATCTTGACCCCGATATATGGCACCAATCTATGCAAGAATCAATGATTGACGAATTTTGCAGTCGATTTGAACAACTTGATTTATCAGACCCAAGATGTAACGTATTATTTGGGCGCAGAGTGGAGCGCTTGTGGGATTCAGAGGGTGATGATGTTTGTATCCCGTTAGCGCGTATACTACTATCGAACCGTCCACAAAATTTCGAAATGTGGGTCGAACTCGCACGCGCGCATGAGCGTAGAAAATCTTTCGATGAAGCTTGGTTTTGTTATGACCAGGCACAAACAACAGCACCTCATTTAGATGTTCGTGATCAATTCCGCGCTAGAATGGAAGTCCAAATGGAAACTGGTAAGCGTTTGCCGTGGAAACAGCCTCCAATTGATGTTAGAGATCAATTCCTCGTGAAAATGCAGAACCTTTCTTCACGGTTTGTAGAACCAATTACTATTGAAAATCAACCAATTTCAGAGGAAAATAGTGGCAACATCGATGAAATCGAATTATCACGACTTTTGGATTCTGGTGAATTTTCAACCGCATTCTTCCTATCGCGCCGTTTACTTACCCGCGGTGAGGAATGGGTTGCGCCCTATCTACAGCGAGCCCAAGAAGGACTTGATTCAGAAGACGATATCCACATACCCTGAGGTCTGTTATGCAAAAAAAATGGGTCGTTGCTTGGGTTACCCCCACGAGTACGCCCCCTATTGCAATTAGTAGTGAAAGTGCCTGCTGGCTCATGGTTCGTCACAAGGAACGTGGCTGGGAATTACCTGGTGGCTGGGTTGAAGATGGCGAAGATAGTGAAATGGCGGCCCTCCGAGAAGTATACGAAGAAACTGGGTTATTGGGAACAGCACGAAAATCCGCCGTTAACCTAGCGGATGGAGGGGGTGATGTGGTCTGGGTTGAAGTTGAGATTGAACCAACTCCGACACCATGGGATTCGGTTGACCCAAAGATCGATGAAGTCGGTTGGTGCCTGTCTCCGCCACACCCGCTGGCTTGGGATGAAGATGAACTGGAATTATTTTCTAGTCATGGATGGAGTACCTGATGTGCGTCGTTTAATACTGCAATTGCATCACTATCATCTGTTCGAGATTGAATCCACATACACATATTCTCTAAGTCATTTGGGTGAATCCATACACGCTGTTTTGGCTCACCCGCAGAACGAGGTGATGCCATTTCAATTGCGGCACTCATTTCTGGTGCTTCAACTGAAACTTCTGTCAATCCCAAATCAATCCAATGCAAACCCGCTTCAATCGCTTCATCTAACATATTGGTTTGCCTGAATCCATGATGAGAAATCCATAAATTTCTAAGTCCACTGTAAATGTGATCTTTTTCAATTAACATTTCAGCAGCTCGGCGTCTAGAAATAGATACAATTTCGATCAAGTGGGGTCCATGCCGAGAAATTGATGCATGTAACGCCAATGCCATCCCGAATTCACCTCGTCTATTGTGCCATGCAGCCATATTCAGCAATGCTACACCATGCCACCTGTGTCCCTCTGAAATCGCACCAAGGCGATCTACAGCCCACTTTAAATCGACGCCTGCTTTGTCAAATTCACCTATACTTGCACGAAGAATACCCCATTCCATCCGAATTCTCGCTTCTAAAAGATGGTCTCTCTTTTCCTTTGACCGGCTGATTTCGAGAGCGCTTGCCAGGCATTGTTGCGCCAATTCCGCATCATTTGCAATTTGAGCAGTACGAAATTTTATGATTTGCAATTCAATTTCATTTAATTGGATGGCGAGATTATCGGCCAACTCATTGTGACCTTCACCGATGGCTTGCTCAGTCAGTATCAATAATTCATGGGGGCCTTTGGGTGTAAATTCAGAAATTTCGCCTGACAAAAAACAAGAGATAACTTGCCTCGGGTCCATTTAATCCCCTCCTTGTGCCGCCATTAATAACGATATGAATCCTGATGTTGCATCTGTTGCATCTATTGCACCAGTCCACCCTGCTGCCCCTGCATGACCACCACCTTCACCGCCACTTCGAGAAACCATTTTCTGCATTAGTTCACCAAGATGAGCGCCCTTGCGTGTAGCACTTCGACTCGCGCGGGCGACCAATCTTGTTTCGCCCTTTAAATTGCGACAAACCAATGCAATATCGGCACCAGCAGATATCAGTGCTCTAGCAACTATTCCTTCATTTGTACCTGCTTTAGTATAGGATAGAAACCACCTACCTGCATCCAATGTTTGAACTCGAGATAATGCCTTTGTAATTGCAACTCGTTGTGAATTATTTAGTTCGACAGATTCCATTTCTTCAATGAACTCTGAAAAATCAATCTTGGCGTCATCGGCCAATCTACCCGCTGAAGAAAGTGCCGCAGCATTGGCATGCCTAAATCTCCCCGTATCTGTGATAATCCCTGCTAAAAGGAGCATTCTAGATTGATTATCAATTCGTGCACTGGCATGAGTTTCAGCCCATAGTTGAATTATTTCTGCAGTAGAACATGTTTCCCAATTGATTTCAAGATCAGAACTGCCGATTTCAAACGATTCACCTGCAGCATGGTGATCGATGATGCATATTGGTACATCCGGAATTTCAATACCTGGCTGGTTCGGGCCTGCTGCATCTACAATGATTAAACCACCCAAATTTCGTGGCCATGCAGGAGATTTAGGATCAAGTATGAGAAAATCGGCACCTGTTTTTGTTACCATCGTTCTTGCCATAGTAGAAAGATGGATTCCGCAAGCACGTGCTGCGGGACCAATGATATTGGCGAGAGCGCATGCGGAACCGACAGTATCCATGTCACCATTCCTGTGCGTTAGAACCGCAATAGCCCCACGCTTAATCGAGGCACCTATCCATTGATTCAGGCGTTCCATGTCTTCGACACGTACTTGACTCAAACAATCACCTATGCGGACTCAAATTGCTTAACAGCTGATTCATACGCGGAGCGCAATTCACTTTCTCTCACACTCAACTTTTCAGCATGATCGTTTAGTTGTCTACATGTTTCTGCCAAACTATCCCTCAGCGTGGCAACATCATCAACTTCAACCAAAAGTGGCCCAACCTGCTGAAATATTGAATTACCTTCAATTTGATTTGCCAAATAATCGATGGTCCCTTGCAATTCTCTAACCTGAGTCTGTGCAGATACTAATTGTTGCGCGACCATTTGCAATTCCTGCACGACTTGTTCCAAGGGAATATTTTCACTCATCTAAACCACTTCATTGAATAACCGATAATGCATCACTTGAGGCCCTTAGCGACCTCATCATTGAATTGTATTTCGCACGTAGATCTGAGGCGCTGTCCCCATGAATTGTAACTTGGATCAATTTCGATTCCCGCATAACATATTCAACATCTTCACATGCCAAACTTGCAGCCAGTGCAACGGAATCAGCGCTAGTGGTCTTGATTGTAGCCACCCAGGCCTTATTCTTCTTCGTTACCACGCTCTTCAGCCTCCGCTTGTGAGCGTTCAAATTCGATAGCCTTCTGTGCTGCAATTACTGCCATGTCTGTTGCGGTAGCGCCTTCAAGACCACGGCGAATGATTCGGTTGTTTGTATCACTGGCACGGGTGAATGGTTCCCATACACCCCCGGCAAATGTGTGGCCGCATTTCTTGCAACCCCAGATTCCACTGGCCTGACGCTTCACTTTTTGATACTGGCAAACCGGACAAGTGTATGCTCGCTTTAACTTTGCAATAGCAGAACCGGCACGCCGTCTGACACTGACACCATATCGGCTGCCAAAACGCGCTGTTGCACCGGTTTTCTGTGTCCGCTTGCTCATTGTGATTCCTCCAGTTTGTGTACAATTTCTCGCAGTTCAGCACAACGCGACTGAGCAGTGTCCATAATCTCTGTGAACTCATCTGCGGTGAAAACTCCTCTTAGACCCTTCTGCAGAGAGTGAACATGGCCTTCATCACCCAGTGTGATATGAATACGTTCATCTCCACCTAGTTCTTCTCTCTTGCTGGCATCATAGACAAAGCGTCCACCAACTTTCTGATACGAGCACATGATGGGTGTACCTGCAACAGGTAACTTGTAGTCTTCACCAACATCGAATCGTTCAGCCGGGACTGTCGCAGTTCGCAGTGCTGCGATTGCTGCCAAAGCGAACGCATCAAACATATTGCCATCATCGCTAATTGCGAATAAATCTAGAATGACTTGCCATGCCTTTTCACCAGGTAAGATGCACAATTCCGTTGTGTTGATACAACCTGATTCACGAATTCCACGATCTACAACTCGTCCCATCTCAATACTTTCTTCAGAGGGGGGACCTGGTTCCCAACCGGGTCCGCAAACAGGACGAATCTCCGCACTCGTCATCAATCCACCTTGTGTAGGTCGATCTGGATAAGGGGTCATGATTTGAAATTTCACACCAGCGAATACAATTGTATCACCCATGCGAACTCGGCACGAACCTTCGGCATTATAGAGGCAATCAATTTCGATTTCGAGATCACGGCCAGCAAATCGTGCACGGCCATCAAGTCGCTGATCATCTTCTGCAAGTGCTGCAAGGTTATCGCGCAGTAGGCTCGGTATGATTGGAATAGCCATCAAACATCACCTCCATATCGCTTCTGAAGTGCTTCAACCATGATTTCGTGGACATCATGTGCAGCCTTGACATTGTAATCCCATGCCAATTGGAATTCGTCCATACTAAGATCGCCATCCATTTGAAGGAAGACTAGTTCATCTGTCATCGGTAGGATGCCCATGGGTAAATCCGCTTCCCCGTAGTTGTCCTCAGGCTTGTTTAAATCCATTAGCACAATTCCATTGCATTTTCCCGCTGCTACACTGACAACCATGTCAGACATCGGAATACCTGCATCCGCTAGTGCCACACTTGCAGCAGTGATGCCACAGCAACGTGTACCTGCTTCCGCACAGATAATTTCGATTTCAACGCGGATTTTACTTCGCGGGTAAAGCTCCAAATTAACGACGCTTTCAAGCGCGTCTCGAGTAACCTTGCTGATTTCACGACTTCGGCGGTTGAACCCTGGCCGAATACGGTCAGAGGTACTGAAGGGTGCCATGTTGTAGCGGACATCAAGAATAGCGCGATCTTGCCGCTGAATCTTTCGTGGATGTGCTTCCATCGGACCGTAAACTGCAGCAATTGCCTCGTTCTTACCCCACTTGATGTAAGCACTCCCATCGGCGACGGGAATAACTCCACATTCAATTTCAACTGGACGCATTTCGTCCGCCTTACGGCCATCTTCTCGGATGCCGTTTTCATCCATACACTGATAATCTTCATATCCCATAATTTCACTTCCTAACTCTCACTCACTCATTCGCCAATGCATTGATTCGTTCTTTCAAACCGGGGAGGTGTGCAGTATCACGAATCAACTTCAATGCTGCGCGTACAGCGTGCATCCCACCGTGCTCGCCATCGAGCCAGACACGGCCATTTTGTCCAATGACAAGCCGGCAGTCGCCTAAATCCTTGAGGGTCTGCAGCATGCTGCCACCCTGTCCTATGACTTGAGGAATAATATGTGGAGGAATCTCTTCGAGAAGCCCGGACTTTAGTTTCCGTAGGCCCATGCCTTTCATTGTCGCAACAGAAGAATGTGTTTCATCAACTTCTTGCACGCGGCATAGTACGGCTTCGCCAACATTGAGATGTTCGCGTACAGCACCAAATTCAACCTTCCATGGTGCAAGACTCATTGGGAGAATAGCATTGAAAGATGCGCCGATGTCGAGGAACCAGATGTTGTTCGTCATTCCCTCGACGAGGCCGATGACAAGATCACCAGCACGAGGAACGTATCGGCTGCTCACAGGATCAACGCTAATCGTATTTCCATTATCACTTAAGGTTCCCATGCGCATGGCTACTAGTTCACCGTTTATCCGGCGTATTCCGTGCCCAGCTTCGGCGCCTTCGTGCACGCCGACACGCTCGCCCGGATGGACAAGCCGCACAGCACCCGAGTCATGCTCGGTAGAGGTGCTGTCTTCACTCATATCGTATTCACTCCGGCCCGCCGACCCAACGCCCCTCTTTAACGGTGCCCACCCCGTAGGGGTGTGCGCTAGCGGTCAATTCAGCTCCTTGACTTCGGTATTTGGGTCCCTCTTGGCAACCTTCGAAAGGTACTCCCCCTTCATGCCCGCTGGGATTTCAACAACAAAGGCCCAGTCGCCATTATCCAACCACTGTTCTTTGATGACATCACTTCGGACTTCGCGTTGAACCGACCCATAGGCGGAGCCGGATACTCGGAATGCTAATTTTATCGTTTCAAAAGAAAGTGGGATGACTGGACGCAACGCGGTGATTGCGTCCTTAATTTGACGCTCCACGGATAGAAATGGATCTGGGTTCCAACGCAATTCATCCAAAGCTAGTTCGATGCGAGTTACAGGGTGCGGTGCTTTACTCCGGGGGTCGATTGCCGTTCTTGAAATTTCACTGACAATCTGTTGCCGTTTATCAGCAATCATTTGTCTTCGCTGTATAGTCGTAAGTTGAATCGAACCATTGTGTAAAATATTGATGACACAGTCAAGTAACTCGGTAGTCCCGAATGTCGATTTGATTTTTTCTTCGGTTGGCCGTTCGCCACCACGGGCATCGTGCCAAATTTCATCGGTCGCAAGTAAATCATCAAGTTCGACACTGTTTGGGTCGGTTTTGAATCCGTCAACCAATTCGGGATCGACAAGGATTTCGTAGCGCTTTCCGCCTTTCTCTAACCGAGCAACGACTGCGTTATCCAAACTAACCATATCTAACCTCACTCGTCATATGCGGGTTTGAGTTTGTCAATTTGTGCAATAGTTTCGTCACGATCAAGTACCCGATAACCCGTTGAATCAATGATTGCAACTTCAACTGCTTGCTTGTTGAGTTTGGCTTCAATAGATTCTCTGAGAGCTTCAAGACCCATCTTGATACCGGCATTGAGCGTAAGGTTCGGTTTCCAGTTGCTCTCAAAATAATCAACAACTGTGTTTCTACCCCGCCCAATCGCACCGGCGTGATAAGATTGGTAAGCACCAGACGGATCAGTTTCATAGAGATGTAGGCCATTCTCATCGACACCTGCAATCAATAGTGCGGTGCCAAATGGACGTGAGCCCCCATATTGGGTGAATGACTGCTTGAAATCGCAAATTCGCTTAGCCAATGCATCGACTGGGATCTTGTCACTATAGGTAATGCGGTTAATCTGACACTGCACACGTGCACGGTCAACGAGTTGCCTAGCATCAGCAACAAGGCCCGAAGTTGCAAATCCAATGTGTTCATCGATTTTGTAGACCTTCTCAATCGATTCAGGTATGATTAATCGGCTGGAAATTCGCTTATCGACAACCAATATGACCCCGTCACGATATTTTAGACCGGCCGTGGTCGTTCCACGTTTCACCGATTCCCGGGCATATTCTACCTGAAATAAGCGCCCATCTGGGCTAAACGTCGTAATACCATGGTCATATCCTCTTCCGCTTGGTTGCATCTGAATCTCTCCGCCGACCTTCGGTGTCCCCTTTGAACCTTCGTCGGCTAACCCTTGCGCGCGTATGGGGGTTCTTCAACACAGAGGGCGGCGGGTCTATCGACCTCAACCGTACCTAGCGAGCCATGCGGGTACTGGTCCTGTCATCCGGCGGCAAAGATTCGTCTTATGCCACATGGTGGGCAACACTGCGTGGATGGGAAGTTTCCGGGATGGTTACTATACGTGTGACAGGTGATGATTCAATGATGTTTCAAGTACCAACCACTGCGCTTGTTGGGCTGCAAGCTGCAAGCGCAAATATTCCATGGCTACCGATTTCGATTGAAGGTGACGAAGAGGTTGAGATGAACCAACTCGAAGACGCGTTGACTAGTGTAGTATATGGGAGTCGGAAATCTCGCTCAGAAACATGGTCAGCGACCGAATTGACAGATGCAAATTGGCCAGGTGGATGGAAATGGCCACAAAATTTGCGGCGTTTGCGCCCAACGTATCCAATTGAGGGAGTCGTTGTAGGCGCGATACGGAGTGATTACCAAAAAACCCGTATCGAGCAGATGTGTGCTCGCTTGAAGATCAAATCATTCAGCCCACTCTGGCACCATAATGGTCTATCTCATATGCGTGATTTGATTTCACATGGACATGACATCATGCTGACTTCTATTTCCACAGAAGGCTTGGGTGAGGAATGGTTAGGTCGAATATTACACGCGGGTGACATTGATGAATTAGAGGTTCTAGCAGACAAATACAGATTCAATATAGATGGAGAAGGTGGTGAATTCGAAACCGCTGTTCTTGGCGCCCCATGGATGGCATCTCAAATCAATACTCAACATACTGTTCATTGGACGGGGCGCAGAGGTTGGGTAGACATATGGGGGGCCGAACTGTCCTCACTTTGATGGGTGGCGCAATGCGACATCCTCAAAACCGACGCCATGTGCCCCACAACTGGGTGGTTCAATGCCAGTAAGTCCGCTAGATTATCGATATGGGCGTGAGCCAATCAAGTTGGTATGGAGTCAAGAAGGGCGGCATGCGAGGCAACTTGAAGTCGAAAGGGCACTAATTTGGGCCCACAATCAACTCGGCCGCGTATCCGATGAACATTATGCGGCGGTGGCTGCCATCTCCAACCCTGTATCGGTAACTGCAGATAGAGTCGATGAAATCGAGCGGGAAACCCGTCATGACATCATGGCACTAACCAAAGCTATGGCAGAAGCTGCTGGGGAAGCGGGTTGGTGTATCCACCTCGGTGCAACAAGCAATGATATTGTCGATACCGCTGTAGGGCTGCAAATCAAGAATAGTGTGGAAATTCATCGGGAAATGCTGGAAACACTGATCTCAACTCTTGCAGATTTAGCCGAACGCGAGCGTGCTACCGTCATGCTGGGGAGAACCCATGGCCAGGCTGCAGTCCCGATTACATTTGGATTGAAAATCGCTGTATTTGTTGATGAGTTTCGACGCCATCATGTCAGACTTGACGAAATTACTGAAAGGATTTGTGTCGGTAAATTCCTCGGCGCCGTGGGCACCGGTGCGGCACAAGGAACCGATGCACGTGAGTTACAGCGATTGATTCTGACCCACCTAGATCTCAGTGTGCCATTGGTTACTACACAAGTAGTCGGCCGTGACCGGTACATCGAATGGGTATCTTGGATGGCAAATGTTGCTACCAGTGTCGAGAAATTATTGCAAGAAATCCGTAACCTTCAACGCAGCGAAATTGCCGAAGTAGGCGAGTGGTTCGATGCAGAAAAGCAAGTTGGAAGTAGCACAATGGCGCACAAGCGAAATCCAATCACTGCTGAGAATGCATGTGGGTTGGCTAGAATTGTTCGCTCCTTCATCATCCCGTCATACGAAAATGCATTGCTTTGGCACGAGCGTGATTTGGCCAATAGTAGTGCTGAGAGATTCACCCTTTCACATTCAGCAATTTTGCTCGATGACATCATGGCAAAATGCAACCGTGTCATGGCAAAATGTGTAGTTGATGTCGATAACATGCGCTTGAATATTGATCGACAGAATGGGCTTGTAATGGCCGAGAAAGTGATGATAGAACTTGTCGACGCTGGAATTCCAAGAGATGAGGCGCATGAAATTCTCCGCAATGCAAGCATGACCTGTATTTCCGAGGGTAGTCATCTCCGCGATGTTTGTGGAAATATTGCAGCAATCACCCAACGCTTTGACAGTTTACAACTCGACGCAATGTTTGATCCAGCAAATCACATCGGTGTATCATTAGAATTGGTCGATGAAGCGGTAGCAGCTGCTCGTTCTCAACTCTGATTATTAGAGTGATAGGGCAAAAAGAATGCCGCCGGTGATAGCAGCAAATCCAAAAAGCATCACAATCATGGCGTGCGGTCCAAACTGGTTTGTATCAAGGAATGCCACACGGAAAATGCCACCACTCCTTGTCATTCCAGTGATGAGGCCGACGTCCTCATCCTGCTCATCGTAGTAAGGAGGGTCCCTTCGAGGGATTCGTTCCAAGTTGTCGAGATTGAATCCCGGGTCGAGGATCGCATCTTTGGCCATGAATCTCCACATGTGGTCAGCCGTATATCCATTGCGTAGCCACACTCCTCATGTACCGCGGCCGTAACGACCGGTCATGCTGCCACCTATTTCTGGTTGTATTCATCTATCGGTCGCAGGTGGTTGTGGTGGAACAACATGTGGTTTACAGTATGCACGGGAAATACTCGCCACTGGCAACCATATCGTGTGGATTTGTGATAAGATTCCAGATAGTGTTCGATTTTCCCAAATTTTCGCTGATGTTTCCCCGAGTGCAGTGTCAAAACTTCACTTGAGTGCTGTTGGTGAAAATACCGAAATAGGTATTAAAAGCGCAATTGGTTTGTTACAGGCTCTGCAAAATATCAAACTCGTTGTTGTAGATGATTGGACTGCAAAAACGGGTAGGGTGAGTTCAACACTTCTCAAAGCGATGCGCAACCTAATCAATCAGTGCAAGTCGTCAGATGTTGGGTTGCTTGCTATTTCATCCGCCTATGAAGATGCAGGTGGTTCGGGATGGAAATCACGTGGGGATTTGTCCGAATGTGAAACGTGGTTCCTCCATCGAAGCTCAATCGATTCGATGATACGTGAATTACACATAGATGGTAATGTGACACAATTCACCCTATCCGATGCGGGATTCACTCCTCGTAAGTGAGACCCTGTGACTCGGCTGCCTTTTCGAGTAAATCCTGCATCTCATCCAGCGCGTCATCATCTGGTTCTTCAAATTGTTCGGGATTAATCGCAGCTCCATCCAATACATCTTGTCCCGCTATGGTTGGATCATCCTGATTGTTTGCGATATTTCGCATTCGCATACGCCAGATAAAAAATAATAATCCAATTGTCAAAGCTATCATGGCATAAGCGCCAATCTCGGTGGTCTCCATGGCCGGTGGATGGCACCTTAGATTTCAGACTTACCTATCCGTGACAATGGTTTGGCCAAATGCCTGCGGTGCGACGCCGGGGGTTCTTTCCAATCACTATCCACGTTATCAGTACACCAAAAATCTGCATGTTTAGACCCGCAATTCGGACATTTTAGTGACTGATTTTTCCCCTGTGATTTGTAACGTCGTCCACAACTACAAATTGGTCGGGTACGATTCCGCTGGCCATCAACCAATCGGATGCGCTCAAGGTGAAATGAGCCATCATTATGTTCCAATCCAAGCCACTGAATTTTGTCGCCTTCAATGAGTTCTTGTGATAATTTGTTAATGTCCCCACCTTGAGAAAAAGCCAGTAGTTTTTGCCCTGTATCAATTTCAACATGACCCCCTTGCATCACACGGATATTTTTGACCATCCCGATTACTGAGTCTTGTAAATGATCATCAGTGGCCTGGTTGCTCCGATGGACTCGATGGTCAACTGAAACCTCTGCACCATTTTTCTGTAGATATATGTGAGCGTCCAAGACATCTTGTTTAGATTCGCCCCGGATGCCGTACAGAACTGGGCAAGGGGTACGCGGGGCAATAAGGCTACGTCCAGCAGTCGGGTCTCGATTCAAAAATGTACTCGGAAATTGTTGTGACATTTCCTTAACGAGATTCACCGGAATTTGTCGTTGCCCTGTGCCATTCCGCCATGCTGTGCATTCCCAGGTGAAATCATTTTCGCCTTGCCACGCTATTGCGGCGCTGGCCCCGATCAAACCACCCATCCCAGCTGGTGTCGACCAAATATGATGAGGGTATGATACCAATTCCGAAACTCTGTCTTCAAGTTCGACATATTTCCTTACGGTATTCCAATAAATGGATTCAGGCAATTTTTTTGATGATAGAATAAGTACAGGTTGGGCAGAATGGGTGTCAGTTCCAGGTTGAAGTGACGAAAATCTTGTGGTGAACCAATCATCTAAAGACTCTACTAAGGATGATCTGTCTCGCGTTGATATGGAGGCTGCCAATGCAGCATTACCTCTTGTCCTCCTAGGTGCGAATGGCCATAATCTAACAAGACGCGGGTCTTCAATAGTATACCCGTTCGAAGTCAAATGATTCAATAAATCGTTAAAATCATGCGTAGTGCAACCGAATTCCCGTTCATCGGTATCATCTAGGCCAATCCAATATGTCGGGGAATCCCCGACGATCATATTTCCAAAGCATCACCTGCGTCGTTATCATCTAATAGCCGGTTTATGATACCTGTAATTCCGACACTTGCGTCAACTCTGAATCCGCGGACACCATGCTGTAGGGCGGCACCCATATCGGCGTTACGATCTCCCGCCATGAATGATCTCCCTTCATCAAATTTACAACTCAATAAAGTAGAATCTGTAGTCACCTCAAGTGGTAAATTACTCAACAATTGACGCCCGACCTGGAGCATTCCAGGTCCAGGTTTCCGGACCGGGCTGCATTCCCAAGGCGCATATGGTGAGTACAGTACTAAATCGACATGCGCATCGCTATTTTCTTCTAATAGACCATCCAAGATATACTGATTCATATCTGCCAAATCATCGTGTGAAAACACCCCCCTATTGACTGGGGATTGATTGGTGACAATCACAATTCGAAAGCCTGCGCTGCGCAAAGCAGCAATCGCGTGTCCAGCGCCTTCCAACATAATTACTTCAGCAACATTTTTGACATAATCTTCACGCCCAATATTGATGACTCCATCGCGATCTAAATAGGCAATTGAACCATCCCAATCATCGAGTGGCTCAACAGGAGCGTCAATTTCGGCAAGGTGTCTTCGTGGGAGGTCCATTTCTACTCCTCATGAGTGACTCGGCAAACCACGGCTGGCCTTCACTGCCTCTTTTACGATGTGATTGATAATGAGTTGTAGGTCTTCGATCCTCTCCATTGATGTGGTGTCACAAACAATTGCTACATCGACCATTTCTGCAAGCGCACCACCATTTCCAGACTTGTAGTTTCCAGTAATCCCCACCGTTCGAGCACTTTGTTCCATTGCGTAAGCGATTCCATTCAATACATTCGATGAATTGCCACTACCGGAGTAGCCTACTACCAAATCAATAGGTGATAGCCAAGTTTGTAATTGCCCAGCAAATATGTTGGCGTAAGATGTATCATTCGCCCAAGCAGTTAGGGCCGCGATATTGTCAGTGTGTGCAATCGTAGGCAACCCCAACTCCTTGCTCCAGTCTCCAGCACTGTGGCTAGGTGTCGCTGCCGAACCGCCATTTCCGATGAAGTGGACTTTTCCACCATTATCCATAACCTGAAGCATTTCAGTGTAGAGTTGACCAACTGATTCGCGAGAGAGAGCGCTGAGTGCACGTGATAGGTCGGCGATATAGCCGTCCATAAACTCACTGAAATCAAAGGTGTCTCCGGACATGCGACTCAACACGGCGTCGTAGCGAGCCTATATGTGACTTGCCGACCTGTGAAGCCCACATGGAGGACATTGTCGCTTCTGGTGTAACCTCAATGGGTGCCCTATTCGGTTTGGATTTGGGGCAAACAAACCTTGCCATTGTGACTATCGGCCTGATTTTTCTCGGCACTGCATTTCATTCGCGCAAACCGAAAGCCCGATGGATGTCGCCACTCGGTTGGGTTTGTGTTGGAGTATATTTTTATCTTGGAGCCGAACATTATTTCGAAATATCTGACCCGGTTCTAATTTTCATGTCGATTGCAGCCCTCCCGGTTTGTATCGCCTATGGAGGTTGGGAAGTGATACTGATTCGTGAAGGACGAAACGTTGAGTCTGTTGCGTGGTTGCGAGGTGCAGTATTCTGGTCTGCAATGCCATATCTTGCCATTCAACATATCCCCCTGCTAAATGCGGGAATTGTTTGGTTTACTGCTTGGAATACATCATTATTCTTACAGTGGACTGGGGCAGGTGATATTCAGCTTGGTCAGATGATGGTGGATCTGGGAACTACTTCCGAGACATGGACCAATTGGAATGGTAACAGGTGGTTGCTCACAGATACCTTAGGTGAAGGTGGTTTTTTTGTCCCGATGGTTCATGCAGATGGAACGGAAGTGAATATTGGATTTGTGTTGGGATGCAGTGCCCTACAGTCAATGATTGTCTTCGTAGGAGCGATTGTTGCAGTACATAATTCACCTTGGAAGCGTAGAGCACGGGCACTATTGATTACAATACCACTGATTCACATCCTCAATGTATTCCGCAATGCAGGAATCATTTGGATGCACGTGGAGTATAATTCAAATTGGAGCCTTAATGGGCTGAATATCTTCGACTTCGGCCATGCATACGCGGCAAAGGTTCTCAGTTTAGGAGCGATGTTCTTGATGGCACTGGTATTATTCGATTTATTGCCTAAATTACACGCACATGTAATCTCTGTATTAGATCCATTTTTCCGATTGTTCGGAGCCGGGCTGAACAAGAATTCATCTTGACTTCAAGCGCTCTAGAACCTTGCCCTTGAGTGGCATATTGTGTTCCCATGCAAACTCTTTCATTACCCGTAATGCTTCTTTTTCCTTCTCGGAATCACCAACGAAATCAGTTACGTCAATTACATCATTTCTCGTATTGGCCTTGAAAGCCGCAATTGGCTCTTCATTCCAAAACACCATGTATGCACTCCCGTAACCAAATCTCTCTCTAAGCAGTGATTGGAAATAGGGCAGAAGTGGATCTGAAGGCGGAAGGACAAAATCACGCATTGGAGGTAATTTATCAGCATCTTCTAGCAGTTCTTGCCGCCCCCAGCAAACCTCATGTAAATCATCGATGAGGAAGCCCTTGATTAGAAGACCTTCCTCTTCAAATTCATGCAGTACACTCGACAATTGCTCGGGTTTGAACGGACTTCCTGCTAATTTCTCAAATTGTTTTAACGTGATAACTGGATATTCAGCGACCATTTCTCTAAGGTAATCCCGCTTGATTTCCCATGTCTCTTTACCTTCAAGTCGCTTTACAGTTTTAAATCCGCCTCGGTAATCCTGAACCACGTGCCCTGAGCGGATTAGTGGTTGAACCAATTTCCTGAATTCCGCTCGTTTCATTGCATAACGGTCCATGAAAACTTTAGCGTCTGAGTGTCCAGAGAAGAACTCAAGGATATCCAGTAAATCTTCATCAGGTGCAACACCTCGCATACGTAGAAGTCGTTGAAAGTGCTTGTAAGGTGCCCAAACTTGATGATTCCGAAGATTGGTGCCCTGGTGCAATTGTTGACTAGCAGCCATCGATTTCAAATCGACGCGGAACATCTCGCAACGCCCTCGAAGGGCAAAATCGTCACGAATTTCTGGGATATGGGAAACTGCTATTGTTTCGTTTTCTAAACGGGTATCTTGATGCAGCCGATGATGGTGGAATAGTGCACGAAGGGCGAGTGAACGCGGGCGTGGATCAACAACACCACCACGGATGTATCGAAGGTTATCCCCCATCGTACGGAAACCTAGTTTTTCAACGATCGCCTGAATGTTTTCATCGCAATCATGGATTGGTTCTCCATTGAATGCATGTAAAACAGATACGTCAACAAGGGTATCTTTGTAGTTGTCAAGAAGTGTCTCAAATATTTCAGAAAATTCATCAAGGTAGGCATGTGGGATGTGGATGTCCTTGATTTCTAGATAGTCATTTACTTTGAACATCAAGATGCGGCCGACGGGATCAACGCCCTTGAAAATTGGATAATACCAACCTTGTTTGAGAACATAGCGTACTTCTTGAATAAAACGTGAGCAGAACGGATCTGATTGAGACAATATGCGTAACTTTCGATCTTCTCGATGTGACCGTTCTAGGGAGGCTGCATCTGAGGGCACACAGAAGAAGTCAGTTGGGTCCGGTTGTAGAGCTGTAACTCTCACAATTTTATTGCTATCCTCAAGGTCGCGCAGGACTTCAGCAAGTAATTCCACCGGATGGCTGACGAATAATCGCAATGAGTGTAATTTGATCGGACCGATTCTCTTGATTAATTCCTCTAATGCCTGAGTGAATGGCATTGGTTCATAGACATCATGAACTCGATGGAAAAGAGACAATGAGCGTTTACGATCAATCAATTCCTCAAATTGCTTGACGAAAACCATTTGACGTTCCATATTCGACAATGAATTTCGAGCATCCCTCTGAATATACTTATTCTCATCACCGCGTGGTAAATGACCAACAATTTCGGTTCTTTCTACATTTACATGTGGTGGGATTTTTTCGGATAATTCCTCATCCATTTCGGAAAACCAAGGTTCTGGGCGCAGACCAAGTAGCATAGGAATCATTGCTTTAGTCGTATACCCCACACGCGAATGGAGTAAACGCCCCATGACGATATCTGAATCATGTTTCATATCCTTCCAATCAGCAAATCTGAAATTTTCGATACGGTCGAGTAGTTCTTGCATCTTAGCAAACATAACATGTCCATCTTCAAGTGCTGTCAAAGCATCAGGGTATTGCTTGAATGACTTTGTTAAGAGTAAATTTTGAAGGGCACGGTATTCGACAATATTATCATCACCACCAGTGATAATGTGCTCATCTATTCGAAGAATAAATTCGCCTTCCTCAGTTTGTTTGAAAAAGCCGATTGATACAATATTGCGGACTTCGAGTTCGTGTAGTAAAGACTCGATTTGAGCTTCTGGGAAAGGGAGCCGTTCGGAAAGTCCAACCAATGTTTTGGGTCCTTCACTACCCAGCATATCGACGATCTTTATTCGAAGGGCTTCGTGTGGGTCCATCAATTTTACAGATTCCCAAGATGTTGGATTTGCACCATCAAATTTGTTTGCTAACTCATAAGAAAGTCCACCTGTATACAACTCACGTAAATCATCCATACCATCGGCGCCCTTGGTAGCGAGTACACCGAGGGTTCCGTGAACTTCTGCCATTCGCATTGAGAACCATTTTTCATCCACTTCTGTAGACCCAGTTGCTCGTAGTTTTGTAATCGAACCTGATTCGGCTAGTTCAACTACCCATTTATGAATAGTTTCGTGCTGAATATCTCTGAGCTTATCTTCATAGAGAGGATTCTTGAGATCTGGATGCAAACCACCACCCTTTTCCATCAAACGCAATAGCCCATCCGCATCTTCAGGAATCTTTGCCTTGGCTTGAAAGTAGAGATTAAGGGCATCATCATCCAAATCGGTGGCGCGTGAACGCCCACCTAATAACCGGCGTAAAATTTCAGGATCGATGTCTTTGACTAGGTATGCACGGGTCCGCATACTAAGCAAATCTTCGAATGCTGCCATATACAAATTCATACCAAGAACGCTGGGTAAAGTAACCCTTGAATGCACAATTCGTACACCTTCATCTTCCATCCGATTGACGAAATTTTCCAGTTCCTCCATGTCAAGGTCGGTATGGAAAATTTCATTTTGGGCCTCGCGTATTAGCAAACTATCGGCGTGCTGCCGATGTTCTCGGAAAACTTTCTCTGACTTTTGTTGAAATTGCTTGGGACTCACTTCTTCAGCACCAATTCTTCGTGGAACTATCATAGAACGGCCAGACACCTCTCTGAAACGCTTTGCAAATAGTTGGCTATCTAGCAAATATCGTTGCAATACAGAATCTCGCTGATTGTCCTTAAACATCGGATAAATTTCATTTGTATCAATCTCTTGACCAGTTTTGAACAAGAATGAGTTTTCATCAAATGACATTTCAACGACATGGATATTTTTGAGATCACACAATCCTGCCATGAAGTACCCGAGCGCCATGTTGAAAGCTCGACCCCGACATGTTGTGATAATATATGTTGGAACTGAAGAATTAACGATTTGCTCAATGAGAATCTTGTCCGGACTTGGTACCTGAATTGAATCAATGGTGTGTTCTTCAAGGAAACGTGCCAAGGATTCAGCTACCGGTTGCGATAATCCATACGCCCCGGACAGCAGTAGGCGCGGATCTCGGCCCCGGCGAATTGTGGTCACTGTGACATTCAATAATTTGAGAACCGCTAGAGAAAGTTCACGTGTTCGACTCTTGGCTTCACCCGACCAAGAGGGTACTGTAGGGCGATATCCAGTAACTGATGTCACACTAACACGACTCGCTTGGATTTGGTGTACACGATAGGTAGAACCACCCAGTAAGAATACGTCACCAGGGCGTATATTTTGAACAAATGAAGAGGATAATTGCCCAATCATCGAACCATCCGCGCTGAAGACAAGATAGTTGTTATCTGGAGCGATTGTACCGATGTTCGTGTAGTAAATCATCTGCGCGTAACCACGCTTTCCGATGATGTTTTGTTCCCAATCAACCCAGACTCTACGCTCATCCTCAAGCAACGATAGAACTTCGATGTAATCATCATAGGAAAGGGTACGATAGGGGTATGCTGAAGTGATAATAGAGAATGCCTCATCCATGTCAATCTCGCCACATATGGTCAACCCAATGACGAATTGTGCTAAAACATCGAAGCAATTCTTCGGGAAGCGAAGAAGATCCATTTCACCGGACATAATGGCACCTTGGAGGGCGACCAATTCGAGGAGGTCGTGGGATGAGGTGGGTAAGAAGCGTGCACGAGGAATACCCCCCACATGGTGACCTGCACGCCCAATGCGCTGCAACGCTGTGGCAATTGAACCAGGGGAACCCAATTGAATAACCAAGTCCACGCTTCCAATGTCGATACCCATCTCAAGTGAGGAGGAAGATACACAGCATCGCAATTCACCACGTTTGAGTTTACGCTCCACTTCAAGCCGTATTTGCTTATCCATCGAACCGTGGTGACCTTCAACACCAGCCACCCCCAAGACACGCAATTTTTGTGTAATGGTCTCGGTCATCTGCCGTGTATTTGCGAAAACAAGCGTAGTCGTATGAGCCTCTACAAGATCTTTGATGATGTCGACATTGTGCTCGAGTAATTGCTTGACTGGGACTTCACTAAATTTAGGGTGTGGTAGAATGATATCCAAATCCAATTCCCGAACTTCGCTCACTTTGGCGATATGGACTCTTGAAGATACTTCATCATCGAATTTAGGCAACGGTGTATGTGATTCACTCTCGCGATCTTCAGCTTTCACTGGGACGAGAAATTGTGCCACTTCCCCTAAGGGTTCCATGGTTGCAGAAATACCTAGTCTTTGAACCGGATTTGCGATGAGTGTGTCGAGCAGGGCCATGGTTAGCGCCAGATGTGTACCTCGTTTGGTTGGAACAAGAGAATGCATTTCATCAATAATCAGCCACTTTAGATCCTGCATCAGAGGTCTGAATTTCTTAGAGGCCAATGCAAGGCCCAACGATTCGGGTGTAGTAATGAGAATATGAGGGGGTTTTCTGAGCATCTTTTGCCGCTCGGATTGGGGGGTGTCTCCAGTTCGCAACCCAATTTTGATCTCCTGGGTTCTTCCTGGAAGGTAACGCTCTTTGATCTCGGTGAGAGGCCCGATTAGATTTCGCTGAATATCGTTGGCAAGTGCCTTGATTGGAGAAATGTATACACAATATACCTGCTTTTCGAGATTACCATCCATTGCCAAGCGAATAAGTTTGTCAATGATTGTCAAAAATGCAGTCAGAGTTTTTCCCGAGCCAGTAGGGGAGCACAACAAAAGATGTTCACCATCAATAATCGATGGAATTGCCATTTTTTGCGGGTCGGTGAAATCTGGAAATTTGTCCTTGAACCAGTCGCGAACTGGTTGGGATAATTTCGACAATAATACTTCAGTCTCCTCATAGGATTCCAAGTATACTGTATCTGCCATGAGAAAATCCTCCTATTACGCGATGGTAAGCGTGGCGAAGCGGTATATCAACGATTCGATGGATTGAGATGAATTGTCGATAAATGTGTGTATCGTGCCTAGAGGGGTTTGTGAAACTCTGCATCATATCCTAAATTGGGCCGATTGCTTGATGGGCTAAAGCGCCCGCGCATTGATTGATGAGCGATACGCATGCGCGTCTGGAACGTCTTACTAGCATGCTGAAAAGGCGAGGTGTAATCTTGCCTGCCTTTGAAATACATGGTGGAGTTGCAGGATTATTTGATTTCGGACCAGTTGGAGGGCGTTTGCGTAGACGGTTGAAGAATTCGTGGCTTGAACATTGGGCTTCACAAGGAGATATTGTTGAAATTGATAGTCCCACATTAACACCTGAATCCGTATTGATCGCCAGTGGCCACGTCGGAGAATTCAATGACCACATGTCAGAATGCAACGGATGTGGAGGGGCATTTAGGAGTGACCATTTGGTTGAGGATAAGCACCCCAACCCAGACATCCTAACTGCTGAAGAATTGGATGATATCATATCAGTGGATAATATTGAATGTCCAACTTGTAAAACGAGTGATTGGAAATCCGCCCGCCCAATGAATTTGATGTTCAGTACCCGAATGGGCGCGATGAAAGGTGGACGTGTTGCCTATATGCGACCTGAAACGGCACAAGGAATGTTCATGCTATTTCCTGCATTATACCGGCACTTCCGCAATAGGCTACCATTCGGTGCAGTCCAATCTGGCAAGGGATATCGCAACGAGATTAGTCCACGGCAAGGAATGATTCGATTACGGGAATTCAACATGGCTGAACTTGAATATTTCATTGACCCAGAGGTCGAACCAAATCACGATTTCTCAAATTGGGAAGGGGTGGTATTCAATCTCGTTCCGGATCCAGAATTTGGAGGCCCAATCAAAATATCTCCAAAGCAAGCGTCTTCTGCGAATGTCATCCGCCATCCTACTGTTGCCTGGTTCATGGCACGCACATGGGACTTTCTGGTTTCAGTCGGTATTGACCCGAGTAAAATTCGTTTCAGACAGCATGAAGGCACTGAAATGGCACACTATGCAACGGACTGCTGGGATGCTGAGATTCATGGTTCATACGGCTGGGTTGAATGTGTTGGAATCGCCCACAGAGGTTGTTACGATCTTAGTGCCCATGAAACCGCTACTGCAGATACGAACCTGCGTGCATGGCGCCCGTATGATGAGCCGAAAACTGTTGACAAGACCGTGCTTTCAGGTAACAGTTCAGTGATTGGTCCATTGTTCAAGGGAAAAGCCGGTGCGGTTAACAGTGCGCTTGAAAAATTAGAACATCTACCAACTAAATTCCCATTTGATCTTCATCTCGAAGATGGTTCCAGTGTTGCAATCGAATCGAGAATGGTCGACGAGAAGCGAATACAGAGCACAGAGCACGGTGAATGGTTCCTCCCACATGTCATCGAACCTGCATTTGGAATCGATCGCATTCTATGGCATGTTTTGGATCATGCTTTTGATGAATCAGAGAAAGGAGGCGAACCATACACGGTTCTGCGACTAAACCCATCGATTGCTGCCATTGACGTTGCTGTGCTTCCACTGATGGAAAAGGATGGGTTGGGGGATATAGCGGATGAAATACACAGATCTATTTGCGCTACGAAAAATCTGGCCTCATACTACGATGGTTCCGGTTCAATCGGGCGACGATATGCCCGTGCCGATGAAGTAGGGGTTCCCTGGGCAGTCACCGTTGACCATGAGTCTCTTCAGAATGGTTCAGTAACCATCCGACGCCGCGATGATGGTAAACAAATGCGAATTCAGCCGGAAGACCTCATTGCTGCACTTACATCCGATACTATCGCTAACCGGTTCTAGTTGTCAATGTTCAAAGGGCGCCGCCGTTCGTGCACTGCTGATGGCTGATTCAGATACCCCTGAGGACTGGACTGAACGCTATCGGCCCCGCGCCACCCGTGACCTTGAAGGAAATGATACGCAGCGTAAACGAATTCGCAACTGGCTGACATCTTGGGAGAGAGGGGTGCCCGATAAGCGCGGAATGCTTCTCGCTGGACCGCCTGGTGTAGGCAAAACGAGCCTTGCAACCGCCATTGCGAATGACATGGGCTGGGATGTCATCGAACTTAATGCAAGTGACCAACGAAATGCTGCTGCCATTCGCCGGGCATCAACGGGTAGCGCCAATCACTTCACATTCGCAATGGACGGTTCCTTTAGTTCAGATGCGAAGCGCCGTACACTCATCTTATTGGATGAGGTTGACCACCTTTCTGGTACGTTCAGAATAGCCAGTGAACAACGAATTGCAGATACACTGAGTGCTAGAATAGATTCGGATAGTAAAAAGAATACACTCCGTGGTGATAGTGGTGGGAAGGCTGAACTCCTGAAATTGCTTGCGAATACCAAACAACCAGTTTTGCTAACATGCAACGACCCCATGCGATTGTGGGGCCGCGGTGGGCAATGGCGCACAACACGTGACCGATTTTCGCGCCTAGCAGAAATTATCGAATTCAATCGAGTATCCGACAGTGCCCTTAGACGCATTGCGAATCGGGTATTGGTTGCAGAAGGGGTTACTGCTGATGCGGTGGCAATCGACCGGCTTGTAGCCGCAAATCCAGGAGATATTCGAGCCATTGTTCGTGATTTACAAGCGATTTGTGCAACCTCACCTACACACATTAGCGCACAAGCGGTACTGGAACAAACCGTCATGGGTTTGCGTGATCATCAAATTGATTTATTTCCTGGGTTAGAGAAATTATATCGAACCCAAAATTCCAAGGAAGCTGCCCGTTTGAGTTTGATTTTAGATAAAACACCTGACGAATTTATCGCGTGGGTCACTTGGAACAATGCCTCGGTGATGCGTCAACCCGAGAGTTGGGCTCGCGCTTCGAGGACCCTTTCGATTGCAGCAAAATCGGTGTTCGTGAGATTTTCAAATCTAGCCTATCGCTCATCATATTGGTGCGGAAATCTAGGCGCGTTAGCGGCGAGCGTAGCCTCCACTGAAAAACGGCCTGATAGATTTTCTTTACAATTCCCCGCATTTTTACGACGAGGGAATGAATCATGGCGCCGCTCCTCTATTATCGAATGTTTGGCAGAAACTTGTGGAGCAAGTGAAATGGCAGTTCGTGAGGAATTGTGGCCAGCACTGCGGGCAATATCGAGTGATAAACTTGAAGGTGATCCCGAAAATTTTGATATATCCCTCGCATTTGGATTGTCATCCAGTGATCATCTTGCCCTACATGGATTACGCGCCAGTCTCAAAACGAGTAAAGCAATTGCTGAACGGTATGAGGAAATCCAAATTGTCAATCTCTCCCCGGGAATTCAGGGGGACCTGCTACAGGTTGATGAAGAGATAAGCGAAGAAATCAAGGGCGAAGTTGATTCTTCACAAAAATCGTTGGATTTCTTCTAATTCTTATTTTCTCTACGCCAGGTTCGAGGGTGGAACAAGACCAATACAGTCAGTAATTCCAACCGACCCGCCCACATTAGAAGCGATGTGTAGAATAGCGAATACCAGTTAAGGCCTGCCCATGTAGATGTCGGGCCAAAAGCACCCAAAGCCGGGCCAGTGTTTCCAAGTGCAGCGAAGATTACAGATAGGATTGTTTCCAAAGAATGTGCAGGCTCAAATAACGCTAGCACGACAAGGCTAGTCATCGCTAGGGCAGCCCAAGTAGCTAGCATTCCGATAACAACCCACATTCGTGAATCTTCGACCACCTCCCCATTCATTCGAACGCTGACAATGGCTCTGGGTTGGACCATACGATGAATTTCACGACGTGCTAGAACGAAAGCCAATCGGAGCCGTAAAATCTTCAACCCACCACTCGTAGATCCGGCTGAAGCCCCCACAACCATTAGGAAGAGGAGTACAAACAGAGATAGAACGGGCCAACTCGCGAAATCTGCACTAGCATAACCGGTTGAGGTACCAATGGCAGCTGCTTGGAATGCCCCGTGCCGCAAAGCATCCCCCCATTCCCAACCAGCACTGTTAACGAGATTGATTGCGAAGATTGCCCAAGCACCTGCAAGAACGAGGAAATATACCCGCAACTCCTGATCGTTGACAACCTTGGTATATTCCTTTAGAAGAAGGAAATGAAAAAGTGTGAAATTGATACCGGTAGCGACCATGAAGAAGGTGATGATTCCTTCAACAAGGGGACTATCGAAATCCATAATTCCCCCGTCCGTAGTGCCAAAACCACCTGATGGCATCGTGGTTAATGAGTAATTGATTGCATTGAACCAATGTAGGTCAGCCCACCACATCAGCAGAATAAATTCGAGTACAGTGAATCCAATGTAGATGCCCCAAAGTGCCTGTGCTGTTTCTTGAAGTCGTGGTCGGAGTCTGCTCAATGATGGACCCGTTAATTCTGCACGGGCAATAGACATGCCACCGCCTAGTGCACGACTCAGCAGCAGCATACCAAGCATGATGATTCCCATTCCTCCTAGCCACTGTGTGAATGAACGCCAAAACAATATGGCATAAGGTTGGCTGGCAATGCAGTCATCTACACCTTCGCACCTAGGTGATACGTGGGGGTCAATCGTAGTGGCACCGCTGGTTGTAAATCCAGACATTGATTCAAACCAACCACGAATCACCCCACCAAGAATCTCGTGAAGGGTACCTCCATCTCCATCCCATGTAATTGGACCATGGAAGGTTGGTCCGAACCAATATGGCAGGGCTCCAACAGCAACAATCAGTGGCCAAGAGAGAGCAACTGCGGCGAATGCTTCGCGGTCACGTAATCTATCCGCAGTATCGCGTCTAGTCCCTATACGAATCAGGATGCCACCTACAACGAAGCAGACTAGAATCGGGGGTACGAAAGACCACAGGATAATAGAAACTTCATCGTGCATGATGTAACCAATTGCCCCACTGATTGCCAGTGGCACTGTCAGAAGGACCAAACTCCAACCTGCTATGAGGCCGATAATGTCATAGCGCATTTCTAACGCTCCAAAATCTTCTCAACGGAGGCGACATCGCTAGCAGATACGAAGAGAATCAAGCGATCACCAATCTTGACTTCCATATCGGGCTTGGAGCGGAACATGATCCGGGATCCTTCAGAATTTTCTCGTTCAACAAACGCAATTCGGAAGGAACCTTTTTTCTCGATTTTTTCGATTGATTGATTGAGGCGGCTGTGACCTGCAGAAATCGATGCGCTCATGGCGACGATTTCCGGAACAGAGGGCATCAACTGATAATGCCCTGGTACGCGTCGATGCACTTGCATCAAAATAGAATCAATGGCGACTCGTCGTTCTGAAACAGCATACGTCAACCCGATTCGGCGCACAACACGGGCGAGAGCTGAATCATCGAGGACAAGGCCTGTTCGCTCAACACCAATATCGGCAGCACGCATGGCAATTGCGATATTTTCGTGATCATCTGGAAGGGCTGCAATGGCGATATCATGTTCTGCCAATTCTATTTCGCGCAGCAAATCTAGGTCAGCTAAGTTACAATGTATGACATCTAATCGCTTGTGAGCGCCGATTGAAGAGCCAACCAACTCATTTGCTGCTTCCAAATGCTCATCCAACACAGTCACCAAGCAACCTTCACCAAGATATTCCTTCGCCAACTGCTTACCGAGTGCAGTTGCCCCAAAAATGGCAACCCTAGGTGCATCTGGATAAGGTGGTTCAACGTGCCCTGCAGCCCTTGAAATTCGCTTGAAAGTGTGTTCTCCGATTGTCGCAAAAATAAGGCGATCTCCCACCTCAACGACTGTGTCATCATCAGGGACAAATGCACTCTGACCCTTTCGACAAAGTGTAAATGCTTTGGGTAAACCGTCGATTTTTTCCTCAGCCTGACCCAGTGTGAATGATGCCAATTCTGTTGCATCAGGGGTGACATCTACTTCGACTATCCAAGCATCTCCGCCCAGTGGAAGTACATCATTCAAGCTAGAAGATTTGAGACCGGCTGTTAGTCGGTCAATAGAAGCCTGATGTGGGCAAATTGCAACATCAACACCTGACCATCTCGACAAACGCCCCTCTTCATTAGCGATCAAATTTGCATCATGGATTCGAGCGATGGTGAGCAATGGAGGACGATTCGGGTACTTTTCAATCGGTAGTTCTTCTTCGAGTAAATCGCGAGCTAATGCGCACGATAGCATATTTCTTTCATCACTACCTGTCGCAGCAATGAATACCTGGGCATCACGTATTCCTGCTTCTTTCAAAATTTCACGACGAGTTACGTCGCCTAGTAAAACAAAGGCATCGATCGTTTGAGCTTCTTTGATGGCTGTAGGTTCAGAGTCAATTAAAACGACATCCTGGCCTTCATTGTAGAGTGCCTTAGCGACACCTCTGCCGACCTCGCCAGCCCCACCGATGATGATGCGCATATGCAGTCCTCCGGTATCCTTTCGGCCCCTCCTCTCCCTCTTAACTCCTCACTCTCCAATCCGCACTGGGACTCGATAAGTTCCACCTGTAATTTCGGGTTCTCCAATGGTCTCCCACGATTCAGTCCAGCAATTTACACACCCAATGGACAGCGGTCTATAGAACTTGTATGCTGCTTCACCCAGTGTACTTGGTGTTTCGATCCATTCAGTCATTGTCGTCGGAGTGTGCAATAGCCAGCGATTATTGACAACGTCAACTTCACCCTCGATAAAACATGCATCCAATACAATTCCGTTCGCATTACACCAGTCGGTATCAAAGGGGAATATTGCATTCGCCCATGCGTGCGGTTCCCAGCCACTAAATTGACCATCTGTCATCGGACCGAATTCATACCATGCAGGAATGTTTCGGGTTCGCAAAAGACTCATCCAAGCATTGGATTGCTCATCACAATCCCCACGCTCGTCGACAATGCAAGAAGGTCCACTTCGCGCGGGTGCAAGCCCCTGACTGTAGACAATTGAATCTCGTATTTTGATGAAAGCGGCATGTGCAAATGCGTAAGGGTCATCTTCATCAGTAGGGGACAGACTACTTGCAATTTCATTTGCTAATTCAACCACAACGGCATTCGTTCCATCAATTGCCCAATTCCGACTAGGGCCTGGGTCTCGATCATACCACTGCTTGTGTGAGCCAAATTGATCATACATAGTATTCAAATGACCTGAACGTTGGTAGTAGTCAGCAAACGTTCCTGAATTGTCATTGTCCATTGAAAATCCGTAGCTTGAACGTGGGGCTTCATCGGGGGCTTTGTCTCCACCCCACCACGTAAATGAACTCCCAATGACATCGTATTGCACTACCAGTGTGATGAGTTCGCCGGGGGGAAGGTTCCCTTGCCAGATAACACACCTATCGACGCTACAACGATCAGAGTTTTGGCCGATAGGGGGCCAATATATCTCTGATGTTGAATCAAGAATAATCGCCCCCTCCTCTGTCAAATATTCTTCATGTAAGGGGATTTGGACATAATTACTGGCTCCATCAGCATGAATAACCATATTGGCAACATCTTGTAGATACAAAACAGGGTTTGCCTCCCCATTTGTCAAGAGGTGGCCTTCATCAGATATTCCGAAATCGGTTCGTTCAGACGGAATCGGCAACTCATAACTAAACGACATAGACTGGCTATGCGGATTCAGTAGATTCACATTCCGTTCGACTGAATACGCAGCGTACACAGGGTACTCCCTTGCAGGACCAAACTCATCTAACAGGGAATCCAACCACTTTTCCAATTGATTGGATATCCGGTCTTGTGCGGGGGTGAATAGGAATAGGAAGGCGATGGCAACCACGAGCACCATCGTACGAATGTTGTTCTTTTTCTTTTTTACACGGCGTTTCCCACCCCGCCGTATATTGAGGCCAGGTGGTGCTCCTTTTCTTGAACGATGGACCAAATTCCCACCTGGGATGGGAGCACCAACGCGCATCGCCATACCCTTGGTACCGAGTACAACTCGGCCACAACTGTGGCAGATACTCGAGGCTGCCGGGTTCGGGCTCAGACAGTAAGGACACCGAGCCATTCAGCCCCACTAGAGTCAGTAGCACCTTCAATGTTCGTGGTGCGTCGCTGTGGGGCGCTGCATCATTCCGCTTCTTCTTCGGAGCCGACAGAACGCACGCCGGTTGAAATACCGGTTCGCTGCAAGCGAACCCATTCTTGTTTCATTCTAGGTGAAAGCCCAGAGGGCAACCAGATTCGATCCGCCTTACTTTGACCCCAAATTATGACCGCTGGTAATATGAATAAGGCTGGTAGATACATCAGACCGAATGCAATAACGAGAAGCAATATGGAATGTAGAAGCATCGCTTTGAAGGCTGGTTTAAATCGCCTCCCTTCTAGTGCATGCCAACCTTGCCACGAACCGATGATGGCCATGGTCCAAGGAACAATACAGGCCAATAATCCCCCAAACAAAAGTGATGGCCATCCAAACCCTACCGTTACAAATCCCTTTATCCCATCTGAATATGTAGTTGAAATAAGCCGGTAAATTAGCAATACAACCAGCATTGACCCCAACCCTAATCCAAATGTCCAACCCGCAGTAGGTTGCCCATTCAGCTGCCGGACTCCTTCCCGGGTCAGCAAGAACATTGTAAGTAGTGAGAGAGTAAGTGATAGGAGAAGTATTTCAATCAATGGAATTCTTTCTGCTGACCATAATGGATCTAATACCAAACTGGAGGCTGCTGCTTGGTATACGGCACCAACAAAAAACCCGTACAATAGAAGACGTGTGGCCGTGGGCAAATCATAAAATCCAATCATTTTGGACATGCCGCCACGCCAACCAACCCAGACCCCGATTAGACCGATAGAAGTTGCAACCTGAAGTTGCCATAGGGGAATACCAATCTCCACCACACCCTCGGCTCCCAAAGTCACTTCTTAGGCTTGTCCGGCCCTTCGGGCCGTTCCGTGGGGTTCTTACGAGGAAGGTGTGAGGGCGGGCCGATGGCGCTTGAAGGGTTGAGAGCTGGCATCTTCGGGGCCTTGAGTCGCCTCAAAGGTAAGCGTAAACTCGATGAAGCAGAAATAAAGGAGTTGTCGAAAAGCATCAGACGGGCTCTACTTGAAGCTGATTTCAACGTACGGCAATCAAAGGAAATTACTGCGCGGCTTGAAGAAAGAATGGTTGAGGATGACCCTCAACCAGGGGTTACACTCCAAACTCATGCAATGAATATTATTTACACTGAATTGGTTCGTTTGCTCGGGCCACCGAAGGAAATTCGACCTCACAACCAAACAATTCTCATGGTTGGACTTTACGGCCAAGGTAAAACCACGACAACTGCTAAATTGGCTGAATGGTGGCGACGACGCCATGGTATCAAGGTCGCAGTGATTGAGGCTGATGTGCAACGGCCCGGCGCTTATGCACAATTACAGCAACTATTGGCCGATTCTCCTGTTGAAGTATATGGTGAACCGGAAAACACGAATGCTGAGGAAATTGTTCGCAATGGGTTGGCCAAAGTTGGCAATGCAGATGTTGTGATTGTCGATACCGCTGGTCGTGACCGTCTAGATGATGAATTACAGGCAGAACTGGAAAGAATCCACAAAGTTGCCAACGCAACTGAACGGTTCCTTGTCATTGATGCCCAAGTCGGCCAGGCAGCAGGGCCTGTTGCTGCTGGATTCCATGAACTGGTGGGTGTCTCTGGTGTAATCGTATCCAAACTAGATGGTACGGCTCGAGGTGGTGGGGCTCTGTCGGCAGTCGCTACAACCGGTGCTCCAATCGTATTCATCGGCGAAGGTGAGAAAGTATCTGATCTCGAGAAATTTGAGTCCGACCGATTCATTTCTCGCCTGCTAGGCATGGGTGATATTCGCGGCCTCATTGACATCGCCCCCGGTGCACTTGACCAAGAAGAAGCGATGCGGTTAACAGAGCGCATGATGTCAGGTAGATTCACTCTCAACGATATGTACAAGCAAATGGAAATGATGTCGAAAATCGGCACCATCGACAAGATTGTTTCGCACCTCCCAACCTCATTTTTTGGGGGCCTCGGGACCATGGATCGTCGGCAAAAGGAAGAAATGCAAGGCAACCTAGAACGTTATCGCGTCATTATGGATTCAATGACTGAAGATGAAAAAAATGAGCCTCAGATTTTGAAAGCAGATCGGATCCGCCGGGTTGCGCGTGGTTCAGGTGTCAAAGAAAAGAATGTACGCGAACTTCTCGCCCAATGGAATCGTTCACGTAAGATGATGAAAGGAATCAAAGGCAACCGCAAGCTAAGGCGCCAAATGAAAGGTATGATGGGCGACATGGATGACATGGACATGCCGATGTGAGATTATGGTTCGCAGATTTGCAATCATCGGTCACCGTGCCCAATCTTCAGGTAAAATCAATCTGAATGATCTGGCGGGCTCTGCTGGAAGGATGGATGTACTGGTCCGGGCAGTCAATACAGCTCTATTCCAGTCGCATGGAATTCGAGATAATACACACATCACCCTTCATTTGCTAGGGGGGCTTGGTCCGTCCCGCCGTGTGTGGTTTGAAGGGCCACAATTACGTGGTGTGCATCCAGATGAACGCGCCATTGCTGGACAGGTGAATAAAGCGCTACAGGAACCAGTTCCGGCAATGGGGAAATTCGTGGAATTACATTCAGGATTATGGCATTCAGGTGGGGGGCTTGAGCAAACCATCACAGAATGGAAACGAGAAGGTGTGCGGATTTTCACTCTAGATGCTGACGGGGTTCCATTCGATCCAGAAATCCACAATGCTGAGTCAATTGGATTCATTTTATCTGATGATAAACCATTTAGTGAATCAGAACTGCAATCGATGCAATCGATTGAAAAGATTTCACTCGGCACTACTTGGCTACAAGGACATGCGTGCATTTCGATACTACACCACTACTTGGATTCGAACTAACCAAGCCAAGCGGGAAACCCATCTTCATCCTCAGTTAGAGCGGCATGCAAAATTGCATCCGGCACATTCAATGGATGTGTTTGCGGCCATGTTGCCAGCGGTGAGATAACGACATTGCCTGCCATCAAACCTGAACAATCTGTTTTTGGAAGTGGTTCATCCTCAATTGATGCTGCACCGACGATGAAACCTCGATTCCCCTCACTCGATTTCGTTGCACCATGATACCAGCGCGCCCCCAATGGGACAGTTTCTACAGCACCACTCCATTCATGTGGTGTATTCAAATTGAGAATAATATCCCCACTTCTGAATGCCTCTCTGATACGTTCATCCATTGGCATTTCCGCATTACCCCAAGGCTGATGCTTGCTTCCACGGGTACGCATGAGATTTGTCGGTTCTTCATGTGCAACCAATAAAGCACGATCGATGAGTTCGAGAATCGCCTCAGTTCCTACCGAAAAATCCTCGTGCAAGTATGTCCCCAGACTGAGAGCGATTCCAGGTAACCCGTATAGGGCTGCTTCTCTGGCCGCAGAAACCGTACCTGAATGAATGACATCTATGGATATATTCGGTCCGAAATTAATGCCCGAAATGCACATGCGTGGACGAATCATAGGAGCCCAAGATTCGAAACCCTGATCGATGGCAACAATTGTGCAATCACATGGAGTACCGTCTAAACTGAAAATTTGGATCGGTGGTCCATCTATATCTAGATTCAAGGTTTTTACCATGTCATTTCGATCTGTGAATTCAAGATTACTTTTCAGAGATAAACGCATAGCTGAGGCCGATTGCTGGTGTGCTGGAGCGAGTACCGCCAAAGGGTGCCCCCTCTCATGTAATATCTGGATTAAGCGATGTAACCCTGCAGCGCCAATACCATCATCATTGGTCAAAAACAATGGTTCTCTCCAAGCCATCAAATCCCCTCAATTATCGGCGGCATTTACTGGTTCTTCAGTTAATCTATGGTTGGTCCCCACAATGGTCAATACCATACCGACAAGCATGAATGGACCACCCACCCATGTCCAAAGATTGGGAATCCCCTGAACACCTAGGATCCATCCGAGTAGCCCACCCAGTAAAGGTTCCAAAACAACACAGACAGAGATGACCAATGGTGGAAGCCATTTGAGACTTGCATTAATGCCGGTGTGACCGGCGAGTCCGGGGCCTAGAGCCAGATATCCAACAAGTAGAATCCAAGACATATCAGTCCAACCGAATACCGAGGTATCGACTATGGCCGAATTTAGTGCAGCATTTTCTGCAAATACGGCGTGGATGGTCAGCAATATGGCGCAAATAGCAGTTACAGGAAAGGCATAGAGGAAGAGGGGCATTTGTCTCCGACTCCGGAGGTAACGGCCTGCAGCAAGGTATCCAACGATGGCGATGGCACCCAAAAATGCTGCTGCATCGCCTAGCAAGGTCACTGATCCAGACCCCGCGTCTTGGACTGCGAGGATACCCCCAAACACTCCGATTAACGCGCCCGAAGTTTCCCACCGATGTAGTTGCATCCGTAGCGCTACCATCCCGGTGACGATGATAAGGGGGTGGGCGGTAACAAAAAGTAGGCTGTGAGCCAATGATGTATGATCCAACGACCACACCCAACTACCGAAGTGTATCCAAAGACAAATTCCTGACCCCAAGATAATCCAGAAGGTATTTCGATCCCAATTAAACGATTCATTTCGAAGTTGCCAAATGAAGAATGGTAGGAGTACAATTGCTGTGGCTTGTAAGCGCCATGCTGCACGGAGCAATGGTGTCACATCCGACATTAACATGAATACTGCACCCGCACTGGATACCGCCAATACAGCGATTCCAAGAACTACCCATGCATGTACCGGGGGTGCCCGGGAATGTTCCAAATCGACACCTCAAGATTCGGCTGTACGGCCAAAGATACCTGCGCGCTTGAACAGCCAATAGATGCCACCGAAGATGATGATGTTGATGAGGGTGAAGCCAATCAATCTGGCAATCCAATAAGCATCCCCGAAGAGATTGACAATGGCTGGCAGCTCATCGATAACGGCTAGAATCGCACCTTCGACACCAAAGAATGCCTCGCCAGTGAGGGCGCCAGCAGCAATCATGAATGTTGTCAGCAGAATGAGCGCACGCTTCTTTTCGGCATTAGAACTACCCTCTTGTTCGCGAATCTCGTCAATAACTGGGTCCAAGCGGTTGGCTTGCCACCAATCTCGACCGGCGCCACCAATCATCATCGGGAAGGTAAAGGGAGTTGGGAGATACATGCCCAAACCAAATGAGGTGCCCATACCTGTGGCCCATTCGATGAATGCCCCCAATAGGAATCCAAGGAAAAGTGCGGAGATGTTTCCTTGGCCCTCAGCCAGCATCACAGTGAAACCAGCAAAGGCATTCGCTTGTGGAGCCAAGAGATCAATCTGCCCATTTGCGAGTAAATCCGATAGGAAAATAGCCATTCCAGCGCCCAGAATTGCGCCCGGAACAACACCCATGATATTGCCTTTAGAAATGTGGTAAGGTCGATTCCCAATGTATAGGCTGTTCTTGTAATCTGCAACGACAGTACCAGACATGGAAATAGCACTACCGAAGACAGTAGTCCCAACCAATGCGATGAGAATCGCTTCTTCTTTTCCAAGTCCAAAGAAGTCACCATAACCAAGGAATAATCCAAGTAACATCAACAGAACGATGAATGAAGTTCCGGAAACCGGTTCGATTCCAGTCTCACCCATGACTCGGACTGCGATAGCACCAAGCAAAAATGTAGTTAGAATCAGAACCAAGGCGAAAACCACAGCCGCGGCAACTGGAAATCCACCCATCCAGAAAATCAGAATCATAGCGAAGAATGACAAAATCATGAATAGAGGGATGTGGTGTAATGGCCATTCGTACCAACCCTTTCCCTCGATGTACTCCTGTCCTTGTTCACCTCCGAATGCTTTGGCAATGTCACCGAAAATTGAGACGAATGAGGGGGCCATCTTCAGCAAACCCATCAAACCACCACCGAGAATCGCACCAATGGCAATGAAGCGGATGATGCTCTTGTAGGCAATCCATTGAACTGGGCCACCAATTTCTTGCAACTGGGTGTACACAGGGGCGCCAGATGCGGAATCAATACCGGTGAATACGGGGACATTGAGTGCCACGACCAATGGAATGAGGAAGAACCAAGCCACGAACGAACCAAGATTCACAAGGAAGGCTACACGCATTCTCATGAACCAGCCGACTGCAAAAAGGGTTGGACTGAGTTCAATCCCAAGGAAGGTATAGGCAAATGGATTTTCCTTATCAAAGAAAGTAATCCCATTGGCAACTGCATGGCCGTCTTGCAATTCGCTGGGCTGGTGAATCCAGCGTTCTGAGTAGACGGATGCCAGCCCCCAAGATTCACCAGACGCAGTCACTGCAATCTTATCGGCAATTGTCAGATGCTCCTTCCAGAATAGAGGGTAATCGATGATGAACATGAATCCCATCGTGAGAATCGTCCACAAACCCACTGTCTGGAGACTCTCTTTGGCTGCTTCTGCTGCTCCTGTATTGACATCTGCAGCAATATCTAGCATCTTCAAAGTTGCCTCAAATCCAGGCATAGGAAGGGGGTCTTCAACCAACCATACCCGGCGGAAGATGATGAAATACATTACCCCCAGAAATCCAGCGAACATACTGGCAACGATGCCGATGAAGGCCAGCTGAAATACATCGATTCCTGAGAGAAGTGGTTCACCATTCACATGATACTCAGTTTTCATTTCCGATGACAATAAGAAAATAGCAGGGAATGTGAAAATAAATCCTGTAGAGGCGTGAGTCGCGCCAGTCGTCGCACTTGTCGAGATATTGACTTCGGAAGGTGACCATTTCAATGCCATTCCAAGCAGATATGCGACGTACCATGCCGCAGATACAGCAAGCCCTATTTTCAATCCAATGTAAGCTGTGACGCCACTGAAGATTGAGCCAATGAGGATCCCAATGAGGATTTTTTCAAGTGACCAATGGCTAATCTCAAATGATTCCTTCAGATTTTTTTCTTCGAAGTATTGCTCAAGTAATCCGGTATTCAGATTGTTGTACATATCTTCATCGAGCCAAGTAAGTGTTCCGGATTCGATTGCCGCCAACCCTTTGGCAGTCACAGGTTGTCGATATGCGGACTTTCGAACACCCGACATTTCGACACCCGCTCCTATGGAGCGGTCTGTGGGTATCGCGCAGGGGTCTTAGGTTTGTGGGGAAACCCAAGTAGCCAACCCTATGGGTTGAGGTTGCGTGAAAGTGTATATGAAGATACATCGTAGCCTAGACTTTGGTACAACCCCAATGCGCCATCGTTCAATGCATATACAGTCAATCTAACTTCATCTGCACCACGCATTCTGCATTCGTGCTCACATTGACGAACAAGGGCAGTGGCAATCCCGCGACGACGTGCATGTGGCTCGACCCAAACATCAGCAACATCCCATATCTGGGTCGCTGCGTCAAGGATGAATCCATCGGGTGAAAATGTACAGATTCCCACCAAATCCCCATTATACCTTGCAACAAGCATTCTCCCTTGACGGATACGAGACTCGAGGAATCGGTGGACACGCTCACAATTGATTTCGCTTCGTAATTCGTCCACAGAACCTCGATAGTCCAATTCTTGTTGATGGCTAAGCAAGCGCCACCAAGTGGGCTCAATTTCGGAGAAGTCTTTGAACTCAGCAATCGAAACCGAGATAGATTCAGATGTCGTAACCAGATTAATCCCCAGGCTGGACGAATCAGTGGTCCCGAATAATCTTGTAGCGTCCCATGGCTTCCATCCAAAGGATTTCAGAGCCACCTGCAAGCGTCAGCCCTGGTTCCAGAGGAAGGATAAGGGTCTCGTATGTTTTGTTGTCCATGGCATGAACTTCGGCGCCCTCAATGTGGGTAATGATAGCTGAGCCTTTTTCGATCAATGGTACGTTGATGGTGTCTGTAACGGGTGCCACATGGCTCTTCTTTTGTTTGGTGAAAATATCTTCAAGTTCAAGTCGAGCTTTAGCAGCACCGTGCTTACCTGGCTTGCGTTTGGTCATACCGAGAATTTTGTACGCATTTTCTTCAAGTGCGACATAGCGGCCCACTTTCAGTGTTCGAACTTCTACTCGTGTA
The DNA here is from genome assembly GCA_963934015.1 of uncultured Candidatus Poseidoniales archaeon. GTDB lineage: Archaea > Thermoplasmatota > Poseidoniia > Poseidoniales > Thalassarchaeaceae > MGIIb-P. Next base: position 69,481 of record CAWVWT010000002.1, on the reverse strand, counting down.
GTACCAGGCATGGGTATCAATCCGCTTCCACCGGTCTCGACTTATCAGGGTTCGGTTACCTTTGGTCAGAATCTACCGCTATGGATGGGTGCTCTATTAGGCGAGGGTCGATTAATACGAATAAAAACCTTCACCAGATTTTCGGCCCAATTTCCCCTGTTCCACCATCTCAATAAGCAAAGGTGCCGGTGCATACTTGTCATTGCCTAAGCCCTGATGTAGTACGTTCATGATATGGAGAACTGTGTCATTTCCAATTAAATCCGCCAAAGCCAACGGCCCAATTGGATGGTTCATCCCCAACTTCATTATTCCATCAATTGCATCTGGTTCAGCGACTCCATCCTGCAGAGTTAGGATTGCTTCATTGATCATGGGGCAGAGAATTCGATTCGATACAAAACCGGGTGAATCATTGCAGCATAGCGCTGTTTTCCCCATCTTTTCACTCGCCTCTATGACCGCCTCGGTAACGGCTTCTTCGGTTTCGGAACCATTGATTATTTCTACTAATTTCATGATTGGTACAGGGTTCATGAAATGCATCCCTATGACCTTGTTTGGCCGCGAGGTTGATGCCGCGATGTCATTGATGCTGATACTGCTCGTATTGCTCGCTAAAATCGCATCTGGTTTACAAATTGTATCTAACTCAGCAAATGTTGAGAACTTTAAATCAGGAATTTCAGGTATGGCCTCGACCACGAGATCGGCATCAGAAGCCGAATTCCTATCGACTGAAATAGAAATGCGTGAAAGTGCAGCATCTGCTGCATCTTGCGTCATACGCTCTTTCGAAACTAATTTCGATAACGATTTTGAAATATTGGCCAAGCCATTGTCAACATAATCCTGCTGAATATCAATCATCGTCACACTATACCCTGCACAAGCAGCAACCTGTGTGATACCGTTTCCCATCTGTCCAGCGCCGAGAACGGCAATTTTCTCGATGCTCATGCTAGTCTGGAACCAGCCTCGATTGATTACCCCTTCGGGGGGTGGTGCTAGCCGTCGTATTCAGTCCACTCTTCCATCTCTGCTGTGCGGTACCACCAAGCGCCTTCATCGTACCACCATTCACATCCGTTTTCGTCCACCTTGTAATTTGGATCATCCTCAGGAGAGAGTTCTACTTCAGGTTCGATTTCAGATTTAATGCTGGGTTCGGCATTTGAATGGTCCATAGAGCGCTTTTTAGATTTCGTTTTGGGTTTCTTCAGCACCAAACTCATCCCACCTCCAATTGCAATTACTAAAATCACCAAGGCTGCAATCAAAATCCATACTGTCGTACTCAAACCTCCACTTGAATCGGGTGTGACGTAAGGAGTGTTTGATGAGTTATCACTCCAATCTTCACCAGCTGGATACATGTCTGCAGGACAACCTGGATTCTCTAAATTCTGCAGGGAGTATGCATGAAGTGGGCAACGATCAGGAGTCCGAGCACCGGGCACCAATTGACCTGGCCACGATTGGTCACTACGCATTTCATCATCGGTCCAAAGACTGTTTGCATAGTTGTCGTAATACCCATCGCCATCAGTATCATTCCATTGTGTGTTAATATTCGGTACAATGTCTTCGACGTCGGCCCAACCATCTCCATCCGAATCCATACACCCGCCTAGATTACCAGTTGATGTCCCCTCTTCATTGGGGCAATCATCACCATCAGTTCCATCGGGATTGTTACCAAATCCGTCGCCATCGGTGTCGACGGTTTGAGTTGGATCATCGGGATATTGATCGACCGAATCAATGGCACCGTCACCATCAGTATCACGCTCACTTGCTGAACACCCATTAGCGTCAACATCCAATACTTCTGTTTCAGGTGTATTTAGGCAGTGATCGTCGGCATCGCTAATACCGTCATAATCCGTATCTCGCTCAGATGGTGCACAACCTAGATTGTCGACAAAGGTGATTTCATCGGGAGGAGTTTCTTGGCAATTATCGCCCAAATTTCCAGATAAACTATCCCCATAGCCATCTCCATCAATATCCGAATGCTGACTGGGCTCATTGGGGAAGGCATCATCAACATCTGCCCAACCATCTCCATCAGAATCGAGGCAACCAATTCGACCATTCATATTCGATGTACCCGCCTCGTCAGGGCAATCATCAGCAAGAAATCCATCTGGATTGTCGCCAAAACCATCCCCGTCTCGGTCTTTGTGTTGCGTAATATCTGAGGGGAATGCATCTCCATACTCAGATACTCTGATTTCGTTGATTACATTACCCCATGTGTAATTGTCACCAATGCCATCACCATCTGCATCGACCCACTGCGAAGGATTACCAGGGAACATGTCATTCAAATCTGACCAACCATCCCCGTCGGTATCTGCGCAACCAAATCGGTCTTGATCAGATAAACCGTATTCCAATACGCATACATCAGCTTGGTATCCTGTAGGTTCATCCCCAAATCCATCCCCGTCCGTATCATTCCACTGTGTGGATTCAGTTGGGAAAGCATCAGCCGTATCGGCCCAACTATCACCATCTGTATCAAGGCAACCAAAGGTGGGTTGAGTGCTTGTGCCTGCAGAATTTGGGCAATCATCCTCTGTATTGACAAGTCCATCGCCATCGTCGTCAAGTTGATTTTGTGCGCAACCCGATGCATCAACGGAGAGGCCAGGTGTTGTATTTGAGCAGTTATCATCGCCATTCCAAATTCCATCGCCATCATCATCTGGCAATAGATGGCGCAGATTGACTCCGATACGATCACCTGCATGTACGCGGGATAATGGATCCATTCGTACAAAACCAATTTCATCAAAGTTATCTTGACCTTCCTCACTCAGCATCCAAGCTAAAAATGGGCGTAGAATATCCAATTCGTCTTCACGTATGACGAGGCGGTAGTCGTCCTGAAATGGCCAGACCCCTGTCGTACTATTTTCCACCGAAGGAAGAATCGCTGTATTTCCATTAGAAAGTGCATCTGCTGCCCCGTGCGTCCAATTGTCAAACATTGGAATATGGTAGGTTGTATTGTACTGAACTGCTGCCCTTAATTCAGTAATTCCAATAACATCGTCATTGTTTGAGGCACCTGTGATAATTTCTTCGCGCGTCTCAAGAACATAACGCGCACGCCCGGAGGGGGTATTTTCACCAGTAAACCAGTCCTCAGGAAAACTGCAATGGTCACAGAACATCAATGCTGATATCATCTGTGGAATCGATCGGTTTTCCCACCGGTGATAGATATGGATTGGTTCATTCGGACAAGATGAATGTAAATCCCTCCATTCAGGCTCCCCATCTCCGTCGTCATTGGGTACAATTGAATTCCAAACTACTGCGGGGTGAATTCCAGAAGAAGAAAGTGTAGATTGTGATGCATCGGACAAAATCCATCGCACCTGGCCCATCGAGAGACCACCAGTCATGTTCAAGCATTCGTGGGTTGCAGTATTCGGATCAACCATTAGTGATGCAGGCATTCGCGCTATTGGTACTTCGATTAAGCGGGCATTGGTAGAATCGCAATCGCGCATACCACTGACTGAATAATTCGCCAAAGTCGTCGTAAATCTCTCGGCAGCAGTACTCGATGATGCTCCAATCAAAGGCGCATCACCTTTCGGATTGACACCATTGCACAGGGAATTAGTCGTTTGAATCGTAGAACTGTTGAAGTGCATTGGAATATAGTCACTGTGTGAATCTGCATATTCAAAGAACCGTGACCCGAGCAATTCCCCAGTCACATCACCACCAAGCCATGCATATGCATCTGTGGAATAGTAGGTGTAGATTCGGCCGTAGTATCTAGCGCCGAAGTAGATCTTGGTTTCATCTAATGACCAAACGACATCGCGTGCACCGCGTCTACCAGACGACCCTTGACCACTACCTCCGCCGAAATCACCGAATTCGGCCTCAACAGTCCAATCAGATACGCGAATAATCCAGGTGGGGTCGTTATCACTGGTTGCAATCACAAGATGTGTGCCCGCGTGATTGAATGCAATCTCATTAACATCAGAACTGTATGAGATATTCTTCATCAACGTTCCATTCCCAGCATGGTAGATGCGGATGGTGTTATCTGAACTCCCTGTGACAATCCAATTGCCATCAGGACTCCAATCCAACCCCAATGTGTAACCTGAATTGTTGTGACGATTGTATACCTGTGTACCATTTGACGACCAGTGTACGCTCATTTCTTCACCGTGCGTGAAGGCCATAAAACGGCCGTCAGGGCTTGTCTTGATGGTATACACATCGTCACCAACTTGAGCAATATGCGCAATGGTCCAGTTTGAAACAAAATAGGTTGTGACATTTTGATCTTTGCCACCTACATGGAGCAAACTTCCATCCGGGCTGAAGCGAGCGGCATAAGTGTCATCATCGTGGTTGGCTGATAAATCAATCAGAAGTGTGGCACTCTGTGTCGCCCAATCGATAGTAAATACATGCACAGATGCATTGTTATTCGCTTCATATGCAGAAACTACGAGCAAGGTCCCATTTGGTGTGAAATCTAAATCACGGGGATTGGATTGTATAGTCAGTAATGTTTTGATTTCATTACCAGCTGCATCGAGTAATATGACCGCATCACCACCATCAGCACCAGCCACCAGCATCCCATTGGGGGCAACTGCGAGAGTGCGTGACATCGAACTTCGCGAACTGGATGTGGAAACTGTTTTTGCATAGTTTGCACCGTTGAAATCGGAAACCGTTCCCTGGATGATATCAGGGGTACCATCGCCATCTGTGTCTGGACAACCTAGTTTGGTTGTGGTGGAATTGCCTGCTGCGAATGGGCAGTCATCCACTGAGTCGTCGAAACCATCGTTATCGCCATCTGTAGCTGTGACAGAAGGAGTCCATGTGAAAATATAAGAAACCATCAAAAACGCCAAGAATATTGAGATGTGGCGCTTGGAATTCACAATCCGCACACTGTCACTCAGTGTTTGATATTGTCGCTTCCTCGTCTGAGACGACTGTGTCGTCTTCAAACATCGAATCCGCAGCTACAATTTCCGATAACGCAATCGCATCCCAGTGGTCACGCTCCACCGATTTTCGATTACGCATCATCTGTAAGACAAACAGCAACAAGCTTGCGATTCCAATTGCGACTAAATTTTCGATCGACCCGGGAGTCTTCAACTGCTCTCCAATCGTCGCTTCGGGGGCATCTAAATTTGTGGCGATTTGAAATCGTTGTCTATTGCCTGCAGCGTCTGTGAGTTCAACAGTGACCGACCATACACCGGTTTCCCCAGCACCTGAGAAAGAACGGGGTTGCATACCATCGAAATCAGCCCCAACACCTGATTCTGAAAATACATCAATATCCCCATTTTGCAATACGATTGACCAGGTAACAACATCATCACTCAGGATTGACAAATCAACTGCGACCCGGCAATCTGCTAGGTTTGGCACACCCCACGCCGGTGCTGTCGGCTGGCGATCACATTCTGTTTGATTCCAAACCAGATTGGCATTAGGGGCCGTTTTGTCAGTGATGATTTGTCTGATATCAGTGAACTTATTTCCAGCTAAATCGGTTTGGTATGTGGCCATTTCCCAAATCCCTTCCATCAGTGGTAAGTTGGCTTCGATTTCGAAAGAACCATCCACAATACACTCCCCCTGACTAATGAGTCCACTGATATTGATATATACGGTTAAACCGTATTCACATTCACCCTCAATAATTGCTATATTTCGGTATGTTGCATAGCCATAATCGGGTGAAATCACAGTCAATTCAGGGGGGGCTTGATCGAGTGTAACGATTAGCTCGTAGACGAAGATTTTCTCTAATGCCTCAAGATGGAATATGAGATGGTTTTCACCGGCATGAAGGTCGATGGGGATACTAACATTACCATTTTCGACAACGTAAAGAGATCCGTTCATGCCATCGTGCCACCAATCGTAAAATTGGTCGGGGCCCAGTGTCAGTTCCACCCAGACCCTCGGGGTGCTTACATGAGTATCATTCCATGGTGCACCAAGTAAGGGCCAATAGGTCTGTTCAGGCAGAGTCACCTCAACACAGCTCTCAGCCAAATTGGGCCCAATGAACCCTTCCATCGCAGTATCATCCCACGCATAGATACAGATTGTGTGGTTCCCAGTTCGCCCAAGTTCAATAAGTAAGTTCTGACTACCATTTTGAAATTGTCCCACTGACCATATATTTTCACCATTGATTTCCACCCACTGATAACTCCGTTCACTAACATTCCATGCAATCTCAAGATGGTGGTCTAAGAGTATCTGTTCATCTGTGGGGGATGCTATGCCAATAGCAGGTGCAGTGCGATCAATAAGAATCGTAGTGTTATGTATTCCTGTATTGTTTGCCCAATCTGTTACGATTAATCGCAATTCATACAAATCATCAGCCCAATCTGTGAAATTAATCACAAATTGGTTTTCTTCCATTATCGGGCGATTGGAGTAAGGTGCTTCGCCCCAAGGGGGGGCGTTGTCAATTTGACATTGTTGTTCCATTTCAAATCCACTAGATGATAAGATGCTAAGGCAAATTTCTCTGCCATCAAACAATCTTGAAATTGACAATTCACCTACATTGAAACTGTAGGGTTGTGTTGACTGGACAGATACGTCAACATCACCCCATTCGGGAACACTGATGAAATCAAAGGATAATTGCGGCGTTGGCCCCGAATTGTCAGGTGCCCAAGGGTCAAACACCATGCTGGCGTTGGCGGAATTCCAGTTCCCTGCAGGATCTCTTGAGGTGAACACGAAATCATTGATCTCGTGCCATTGCCAAGTGGTTGTGTCCCAATGTTCAGGTGTCGCTGGGTCGAATATCGTACGACCCCAAATGGTTGGCTGAAGTTCTAAGTTCAAGTCCACTCGACCTTCTTCATTGACTGGTAATTCAGTCCCATTCAACCAAAAATTTGCCTCAGGGTCAGTCATCACCCAAGTGTCAGATAATTGCGCCTGATTGGTAAACATTCGCCAATTATGGATTGCGATGGGGGGGGCAATATCATCGTGCTCAATTCGCAGGTTAGCTTGGTCGATGCGATCGGTCAAATCCAGTGCATCTGCTGCATAATCATGCCACTGATTATCACTGGGGAGAGTCCAATTCAACCATGCAGATCGGAGTGTTAAATCATTCCATCGTCCAGATGCTGGTGAGTAATTTGCTGGCTGAACTGTGGGAGGAAGCCAAACCTGTGATGTGGTCAATTCAAGACGATCGAAATCAACCCCTGATTCCTTAATCCAAACATCAACTGTATGACGGCCGGGAGAAGAAACATTGAGGAATACCCGCAAGTTCATCGATTGATTCGCATAGGCATTGGCCCAAACCCATCCACTTGCATTTGTACCCATTCCACCTTGTGCAACCGACTGGGCTGTACCATCAAGGCCGATGTGAATTGAATCAGATGATTCGCCATGTTGCTGCATTCGCATCCAAACCCAATATGTGCCTATTGTAGCAAATTCAACATCCCATGAAAGTCTTGAACCTGATGAGATATTACCTGAATCAAACCCATCTGCTACCGATGTCATGTAACCAGAACCTGAAAAGTTTAATTCCGAATTGGCCAAAGACCAGTCTGGTCCATTACCAGCCATAGTATTCATCGCAGATTCTGCCTCCAACGATAACGTGTTATTCACCGTGGCATAGTGGTCCCCGTCGCTGTATGCTCGGTTTGAATTCCAATGCTGCCATAAATCGAGTGTATCATTGTGTTGAGTCCCATCAATGGATATTGTTTCGAACGTTGACGCATTTGGCAATACTCCAGCGATTTGACCACCAGAATCGAAATTCAGTCCACTAACATTGAATCCTGTCCCTCGATCATGCGCATTCATCGATATTGCAATTGATTGATTTGTCCGCGTGCCGTTAGGTATAGAGAATGCAACCTCTGGAACGGGATCGGTTAAAGTGAAACTATAGGGCAACCTGATCAAACCTCCACTCGTCAATGTGAGATCAACAAACCCCTCCCATATGCCAGCACTGCGGGGGCGATTCCAGGTCAAATTCAGTTCGATTACACTCTCGGGCATCAAGCCGCCAAGAGCATTAGAACCATTGGTGTAGTTACTGCTAATTTGAGGAGGATTCAAGGATGTATAATCTGCAATCCCAAGGTCTGCACCACCAATTTCCGACCACCGTAACCAGAATGTTGTATTGGATGCGCGTAAATCATAACCATGAACGACGACCCAGTAAGTATCTGCTTGTCCACCACCATAAGCAATCGATTCGTCACAGTTAAAATTACCTGAACTGCCAACCTGTTCGTTCCCCCAATCCAAAACACCATTGCTATTTTTGTCCCTGTAGAGATACATATCCAGGTCAATTCCAGATTGGTGACATCCAATCTCAACCTCAATTAATTCATTTAAGCCTGCAGAGAATTCTTGAATATAGGAAGAGGATGTGATATCCCCCGGGTCATCTTGGTAAGCAACCTCACTCGACAAATATTCCGGTATCGTGAATCCATGCGCGTTGATTGAAGCCACATCTAATGTGACTGTAGAGCCAATTCGATGGCTTGATACACCACTCATCTGAGTCCAATCAGAAAGACTAGTTGACAATCCCGCATCTAATGGAGAAATGTAACCAACACTGATGTTCAATGGATTGTCATTTGTGTTGACCCCATGCATCGCCGAATGCAGAAGCATCTGTTTGGTTCCAGGTGTATCATCGGCCACGATAATTTCTCTACTCCCGCCACCATTGGTGTAGTAAGCGTATTTTCCACTGCCTTGGTGCTGCCCGACGGAACCAGTTTCCATTACCACTGTTCTTGGCCCATAAGCAGTAGGGTCATCAAGATAGAAGGGGTGATCTGCTTCACTCATCCAATGAACATCTACGTCTGTATAGGCGTTATCTGGCCAATCAACATCGACGAGGATAGAACCGTTTCCAGATAGAGAAGTGGGCCAATCCATCGTCAAAAATTTCCAATCACCAGATTCGGCCCTCCATCCCCACCGCTGCGCACCTTGCAACCATGTTTCATCATAGAGTGTCTGGTTGCTAACATTCCCATCAATGAGAGTAGGGGTAATAGAAAATGGTCCATTGAAACCGACATTGGTAATCACAGGCCAAGTCCAGTCTCGAGTTGTGTTGTTTGTCGTTGCATGAATGCGTAACCCATGCTGCTTGAGACCGCCTCGCGTGTTCGCAGGGACATCGATGGTCACATTGACTTGCGTGGTATTACCTGGAGCGATTGTGAGATTAGCAGGGGCTGAAATCCATGAGTCGTTGGCTGGACCAAATGCGGTCCAATCGAATTCAATGCGGAGCGGGTCTTTGTTTGGGTCCCGCACAAATTGACGCCAGAGCGCTACGATGAGACCATCCCCTTCCCAATCGTGTGGATTGCCAACACGAACTTCGACCTGCCCGGACTCATACACATGCTCTGTAATCATTGCCAATTCGTTTGATTCGGTCCAATCTCCATCGTCAACATAACTATCATTGTCAAAGTCACTGGTCCAATTTCCATCTCCATCACTATCTATCCAACGATAAATACGGAGGTGGAGGCGATTTTCAGATTGAAAATCCTGATTACCATCAAAACCTTCACCCTCCATAACGGCTCGCGCACGTATCAATGTAGCAGACGGGGGTAGGGACAGGTTTGCATCTCCAGCAATATGGATTGGGAATGCCCAATCAGGTCGGCTCTGATGGCCGTCCCAAGTTGTGTTATTTCCACTATCTGTACTGTTCCAAACCATATGCCGACCTGCTACGGGTATGAGTTCGGAAGGGGTGAGAGAAACATCTACCGGTATACTGCCTGGATTCGACAATGAAAGTTGCATTGTCTGATTCTGCCCTGGCAAGATGTAATTGAGATTCCCATCGCGGTGTGAACCTTCGTTCTGACCAGTCATCCATGCTGCAGGACTCACCAATAGTGAGCCATCATCCCCCTCTAGTGCTGCGACTGCTCGGCTGGCATTCATCCAACCACCACCTTGCACGAGTGGATCGTAGCCTCGGTCATCAGCAGTCGACATCACGAGATCTCTGAAACTTTGCGAATCGGGCCAAGCGCCAGTATTGTTTAGCCATGCTTGGTAGATGATTGCTGCCAGCCCAGCCGCTACCGGGGTGGCGAGTGATGTGCCACCCCAAGTAGTGTGTGCATTGTTTGCATTTGTTACCTCATTCAATGTTTTATCACCGGTTGCAGACCAGCCGACCGCAACGATGTCTGGATCCAAACGGCTGACAGAATTCGGCCCTCTATTCGACCATGAGGCGGATTCACCCCATGTACTACCTTTCGAAGAAAAAGCACCGACCGATATTACGCCGTGTGCTCCACCCGGAGATGCTGTCGTCCCGTAGCCATGTCCACCATTGCCAACAGCAACAAAGTATGTTGTTTCAGGAGAATGGACTCGCGTCAACCAATCAAGGTAGAGTGACCAGTAGTCAGCACCATCATCGTGAGCACCTGAATTTCCAAATGAGAAAGACCCAATTTGACCTTGATCATGTGATGTGGTTGCATTACCATCATATCCTTCTGCAATAAACCGGAACGAATCTAGCCAAGAGCCTCCAGCATACAGATTTGAGACTGCAATCAAATCTGCTCCGGGAGCCATGCCCAACACAACCCCATTACCAATCGTGCCCTGAGCAGCAACGGCAGAAGCGCACAGAGTTCCATGATTACCACCAGCTTCGGATGCATCATTCAGCATCAAGAGAATCAAATCACCGGCGTCTGCAATACGATTTTGGTAGCCATTTCTAGCGGCGTAAATATCACCATAGGGTACGCCATTTATACCGTCAGAAATCCACCATAGCAACCCAGCACTTTGATCCCAAAGCCCATCAGAGTTCGTATCTCGCCCATAGGTTGGATTTTCCTTGTTTACAGGACTCTCATCACCAAAATCACCATCTCTATCGATGTCGATGAATACAGTATCGTATATGCCTGCAACTTGGGTATCAACGACGAGTATGATGACATCACCTCCCGCACGTTCGATTAACTTCGAATCAGAATGCAACCCAAAATGGTAGTTTCCAGAGATGGACTGATCTATCCCTGAAATATTCCATCCTTGTGCATCAAGTATTGAATCATTGTCAGTGTCGACATCGAGATTCGTAGTTTCAACCCACCACGAGTTTCCAGCGCTTGGATAAGCCAAACCATCGCGTTGCCAACGAACCAAGGATATGGGGTCATGCATAATACCCCACCCATCGTAAGGAGATGTTGCGTCATCAAGAATCGCTTGTGTCCCATTCAGATCAGGGTGTGCAAAATCGATGCCTGAATCGGCAACTGCAACTCTAACACCTGAACCGTTGTAACCACGCTCCCACGCATCTGTTGCCCCATGAATTTGGCCACTCTTGACAGTGGTCGGGCCACCAGGCAAGGCACCAACCGGTTCGGGTCCAGTACTGTCATCATACACCGCGAATACGCCTTCAACGCCTGCCAACTTGGGCACGAGGTACCCTGGCATTGTGACCCGGCGGTGCTCGACTACACCACTTGATGGGGGCGCGGGGAGAAATTCGCCGGATGCCTGGCTAGGTAACAACCCACGGTCACTTTGCCACTGGTGAAGCGCCTGTAAGTCACGTGTTAGCACCATCGGTTTTGCAATCTCCTGTTGTAACCAGAACTCAACACCGGGGGAAAAGGCAGTGGAAATTGGAAACTGGACCTCAGTAGTCGAAACTATGGTTTCCTGTACTGCGCTATGCTCTGGTTTCGCAATATCAATCAGTGGTGAAAAACTGCTCAAAACGAACAGAATCACCATACTCATTGAGAGTGTTCCGCGGCGCATAGCGCCGCGAGGTAGGCCATCGTCGCTTGACCTTTCGCGTCCCTGCTCAGTCGTACCGTTCAATAGTCATAGGCCCCCCCGCGGGGTTGGAGTCCCGTTGTGTAGCGGTCCATCATCTCGGGTTTTGATCCCGGGGACGGAGGTTCGAATCCTCCCGGGACTACCACTCTTCAACCGCTTTCTTGAACTCAGTTAGATCGAGGTTTTGCGACTCATATATTTCGGCCTGCAGTGCCATATCAAATTTATCGAGGTACCGTACAAATTGAGATTCTGGTGTCTCCTGTGCCGCATACTCGGCAAAGATTTCCATAGCATCGACCCCCATTTCCCCTATGGCCTCAGTTTCCATACGATGTTTTTCAGCGGGACTGATTCCGTCATGTGGTGTGATATCACCAACGCGAACCTCTGCGAGGTCATGGAGGATACACAATTCCAATACTCTCTGTAGATTCAGGTCAACGGGGCAAAGTTGTGTTGCCAGTAAGGCCATCCCCCATGAGTGGGCTGCTACCGATTCGGGATTCTCTACGCCTGCACGAACCCACCCTGCACGTGTGACATCTTTCAGTCCAAACGCCTCTATGAGTGCCGCTCTCGATGCCATCATTATTCCTCGATTGGTTCAGGGTTCTTGGCCAAATCTCGTGTGATATTCTTCTGATGGCTCTCAAGTGTACCTCCACCGATTTCAAGTAATTTTGAATCACGCCACAATCGCTCGACAACATATTCTCCAACATAACCGTAGCCACCCATTACCTGTATGGCCCGATCAGCGATATTCTTGGCCGCAGTTGTCGCAAATAATTTGACTCCGTCAGAATCAAGCCTCTGCCCCCCAGTTTCGAGATCCATCACCCGACAAGTTTCGTACACATACGCACGCATCGCCCGATATTCTGCCCACGATTCACCAATGTGCCGTTGCATCTGGCCAAATTCACGGATAGGTTTCCCAAAAGCCTCGCGTTCACCGGCATATCTCGACATGGCGGCAAGGCACCGACGAGAGATTCCAACCGCCTGCGCAGCCAATGCCACTCTTTCGATTTCTAAATTCCTCATCATGTGTTGGATTGAATTACCAGTTTCCCCAACCAAATTCGAACTGGGGACGATACAGTCTTCGAAGACCAGTTCAGCTGTGTTTGAAGCGCGCATACCGAGTTTATCCATGATTTTCTGGCCACTTTTGTAGCCCGGCATACCTCGTTCAACTATGAATGTGGAAATCTCAGGTCGGCCTCGTGCATCTGTGCCCGTTCTCGCGTATAACCAGACAATATCAGCAGGGGTACCCACATCATCAATCACCCCATTGGTAATCCACATTTTTCGGCCATTAATACACCAATTCCCATCTTCTTGAAGTGTTGCAGATGTTGTCATTCCGAGGGCATCCGTCCCATAATCAGGTTCTGACATTGCCATACAGCCAACCAAATCACCTGAGCAAAGACCTGGCAGAAAACGTGCCTTTTGCTCATCAGATCCATTGATTGCAAGGTTATTGACTGTCAGTTGAGCATGCGCGAGATATGCAAGGCAAAATCCAGGGTCGGAATATGACAATTCTTCATTGACAATCGCCGCTGCAGTTGCATCCATTCCAGCACCACCGTATTCGTCAGAAATGGTAATGCCCAACAAACCATATTCACCAAGCTTTCTAAACAAATCTAGGTTGAATTTTTCCTCTCGATCGTGTTCAAGTGCTTGTGGTTCGACCTCTTCGCGCACAAAGTCTCGAACCATCTCCCGGATCATTGCATGCTCTTCAGTTGGATTCGCAATGTCGAATGTGCGCCAGTCGTCCATGCTCTCGCGAGCGGTGCATCACTCATCAAATTGCCCGTGATAAGAAAATTAGAATTTAGATGCTCGTACCGGAATTCGAATCCGGGTCGATGGATTGAGAGTCCACCATGATGGGCCGCTACACCATACGAGCGTATGGCGGGCGATTGATAGCCCGTATATCAACGGAACGCCACGACCATACTCTGAGACTTTCAGTTTCACAAATTAATGAATCTGAAAAACCGTCGACTGCGTGGCATCTACACTTTCATATTCATTACCAGTCACCTACTTTTCTTCATAGGCAGTCCCACGTTGGTCGCTTCCATGCAAACCAAAATATTGCAGCAAACCGAGACGGTCTCGTTCGCCACACTCGTGGCGTCACGTAGACCCCGTAGCCCGAAGGATGGGGCCCTGGTTCACGCCAGCGGCAATCATGAGAATGGAAGCTGGCAGCCACTTACCCGCCCGAGACCCTGGACCCACATCCACCAGCGAAGTCAGGAGGCGATGGCTTGAGTCGCACCAAACGACTTCGAGAAGAAGTTCATCTGTTTCTAGGTGAACGTGGACGTGCAAACACAGTAGAGGTATTCGATCACCTGAATGAACGATTCAGTTGGGGGGCGACGATGAACCAGGTTGGAAATATATTGGCTAAGGATATCCGCTTCGAGAAAGTCGGTAGCATCCGCGATTTCTTCCGCGGGGCACGATACAGTGTCTGCGTGTGGGCTCTTTCGGGCCGGAATCACAGTGATCGGGGTCCGTCGAAGGTCACAGCGTAGGCATCAAGTGATGCCTGCACGGCGCCAATTGCATGGGTCACCCTGTATGGCACCTGATCCGTGGTGGAAATGTCATCGTAGGCGCATCAACTGTAGCGGTTGGCGCCCTCATGGTCACAACTACATTCACTCAGGTTGAATTGATTCTCGTATTGCTCCATGCCATTTGTGTAGCCACATTCATGGCAGCATGGAATGCGTTTAATGATGTCCAAGACCATGAGTCGGATATCCTCAATCACCCCGGAAGGCCGATTCCCAACGGCTCTTTGACACTAATTCAGGCCAAGGCTGTGGGCCGTGCGGCATTCCTGTTGTCAATCATTGCATTACTTGCTGCAATGACTGTTGCAGCCCTCTATTCAGAACACTTGGTATCGTGGTTGCCAAGTATAGGGATATGGTTTATTGCATTTCTATTGATGTTTCACTATGAGATGGTAGTACCTGCATCTTTCATGTTAAAGCACAAGGGACTTTCTGGAAACCTTGCAATCTCATTACTCGTTGGAATTGTTATTGTGTTTGGGGCTGCTGCTGTAAATGGCATATTGACACCATTGGTTTGGATTGTTGCTTTGGTTGCAATGCTTGTCAATGCCGCCCGAGAAATTGTCAAGGATATTGAAGATGAAAGTGGAGATGCCGATCGTGATACTTTACCCAAACAGATTGGGGCTGAGCGAGCGCGATCTATTGCTCAATTGTTGGTACTTGCATCACTTATTCCACTGGTGGCACCTTATGCAAGGGGATTGTTGCCATTGGGGCTACTTGTCTTACAAACACCAGCAATGATTGTGCTAGTTTCGGTTAAACCCCGCCTCTATAGAGGGGAAGACCATGTGGCACAGAAGAGTCTGAGATTGGCCATGCTTTTGGGCCTTGCTGGATTTTTGGCTACTGTTCTAATTTCAGCCTAATACAATTCATTGTAGGCTTGGAACGCAGCTGGATTGCAAAAGTAAGTGAGAATCGCCATCTGCGCCCACATTCGATTTTCAGCCTGATCGAATACGATACTGTTTGCGCTGTCCATGACCCCATCGGTTACCTCATCACCCCGGTGGGCTGGCAAACAGTGCATGAATCCATATTCTGCAGTTGCATTTGAGACTAAATTTTCGTTGACTTGAAACCCTTCAAATGCATCCACTTTGTCAGAAAGATGTTCCTCACCCATGCTGATGAAAACGTCAGTGTAAATGATGGTTGCATTCTTACAGGCATCTACAGGATTATTCGTTTGAACCATTCGCGCCCCTGTTTCTAGAGATATCTTATTCGCACGTTCGACAACATCTTCCGAGGGTTCGTAACCGACAGGCACAGCCCAAGTGCAATCGACACCTAGCATTGCACAGCCTAGCATCAAATCATGGAGTACATTGTTACCATCACCGACCCACGCAACACGTTCACCCTCTAGAGTTGGGTTTCGTTCCATGATGGTCATCAAATCTGCTGCTGCTTGGCAGGGGTGGTGCTTGTCTGAAAGTGCATTGATTACAGGAATTGAAGAATTCTTAGAAAGTGTACTGACCATGTCATGGCCAAAACATCGGTAAGTAATTCCATCCAGAAACCGCGAAAGTACTGTACCTGTATCTGCAATTGATTCCGATTTCCCCATTTGAATGTCGCCCTTGAGTAATGTCAGTGGTTGTCCACCCAATTTATGAATTCCAACTTCAAAAGAAACACGCGTTCTCGTGCTGGGTTTTTCATAGATGCAGCCAATACTAAGTTCATCGAGTGGTTTGAAATCGTAATCTGGTTCAGGATCTTGTTTGAATCGGATGGCCCATTCCAGAATGCTGCGGAAATCATCACCTAAATCATCGATGGATAGGAGGTGTTGAACATCATCCATCAAATCCCTCAATTACGCTCATCTTCAATGTCACCGGCGAACCCATCACGAGTATCAGCCATGCCGCCGAAAATGTTTTGCGCGAATGACAGGATATCGGCAAGACCTTCCTCTTGCTCGCTTGACAACGGAATAAGACCTGGTTGAATTTGTGCATTTTGCATCATCCTAAGTTGACCAATTGCAAATTCTGTTCTTTGACCCCCTGCTTCTTCGAAAAGGGCGGCTTCAAGTTGATCCAAATCTTCACCCCATCCAAGAACGCGGTCCAAATCTTCCGGCGATAACAAATCGGCCTTAGAAAGGAAATTTGCTGTTGGTAAACCCAATCTAAAATGCACAATATTTGAAAGAAGCATTTGAGAAACAAATCCTGATGCAGATTGGGATAGCATTGGATCAAATAGGAATATCAGAGCAGCCTGCCCCTGCCCTAGCACCTCGACCATGTGTGAACTGGCTTCTCTAAAAGCGAACAATTCAACTTGCCCGGGTGTATCAATCACCAGTAAGTCCCCGGAAAGGCCCGCTAGCTCGTCTTGGATATCATACGACTGGGCTGCAACGAGATCAGCCGCCAAGATTTGGGCACCATTGGGCCCAAGATCATACTCTTCCATAACTTCGTGTAGAGATATCAAATCACGGACATCGAATTCAGGGTCATAGTGGACTCGCTCCGCCCCAGGATCTAGATTAATCGTAAGACATTCCACCTCAAGAAAACGTGTCCAGCGTTGGAATGCAGTTACGAGCGTGCTCTTGCCTGCGCCGGCAGTACCGACAACGAATAGAACTGGGGGTGTGCTACTATCGCTTACACTCACAGTGGTGGGCCATCAACAGTGGTTCATCAACCCTCCGACACTGCCACGGTCCTATGGACCGGGCAATATGCTGCTCAACAATGGTTATACGACATCCAACATCGTCACAGCGCTAACCCACGCGTGGGACTGAGGAATTGGAATGAGTGACGAACACGATGATGCAAACATACCACCAGCCCCACCTGGACTAGAACCACCGGCTCCACCGGGTTTGGTACCGCCAGCCCCACCGGGTTTGGTACCACCGGAAGCACCGCCTGGACTAGAACCACCGGCTCCACCGGGTTTGGTACCACCTGCACCACCGGAAGCACCACCTGCACCACCGGAAGCGCCACCTGCACCACCGGAAGCACCACCTGCACCACCGGAAGCACCACCGGCGCCACCAGAAGAACTAGAGATGGATGATCTCGGTGACCCAATGGACCTATTGAGTGACATGGATGAAGAAATTTCGGAAGCGTCACCAGAAGTATCCGAACCCCCAATGCCTCCGGGTCTCGACTTGCTGGCTCCATCTGAACCCCCAATGCCTCCGGGTCTCGACTTGCTGGCTCCATCTGAACCCCCAATGCCCCCAGGTCTTGACTTACTCGCTCCACCCGAACCACCTGTGGATGTTGAGGTCGAAGAGGATGTGCCTTCAGCACCACCTGGACTCGATCTATTGGCCCCTGCTACTGAAGATGAGTCAGATGGCGATGATTCCTCGGAAGGGATTTCTGAAACCGACCCTGCCCTTGCGGGTGGTAAGATTCGGAGCACTTCCGATGTCGATGGTATTCCTGGCCACAAATTGGTTGGAACACTTGCAGAAACAGAAGATGTGATTCTAACACCGAGCGGTGAAATGGTCAAGCAGGCAGTGAAAGGAATTCTCACACTGAAGAACCCCAGTAACAAAGATCGCCTGTGGGATATCGATGTTGTTCTAAGCAACACCGATTTCTCCGATATAGGTTCTGATTTACCCTTCTCTGAATTAGAAGCTGAAGCTGACCAGAGTGTTAACTACAGTGTCGAAGGGCCGCGTATGCTCTGCGTTCGTGAGCGAATTGACACCAATCCATCACGCAACCAAGAGCGAAGTCTTTCTGTTGAACGAAGCGGAGATGCACAGGATATCGAGCTAGAACTAGAAGTCGAGAACATGGGCCCTGTTCAACTGGATGGAATTGTGGTCACACGCACATTCCCGATTGAAATTCAAGTCAGCGAAGGCGATGGCTACGATAAGCAGGGCGATACTGTGACATGGTCAGTTGGACGACTTGCCGCTGGGGAAAGTTGTACACTGTCGATTCCTACAGCAGTAACAGCAGAAGCTGTGGGTGCCATCGATGCAGGTCATGCAACTGCGACATACACTGCTGATGCAACACTTTCAGGGATAAATTTCAATGAAGTCGATGCTCATTGTCGCGGATTCTCTTACATGGTCGTCGATGAAGATGAACGCCCAGACAACTACCGTTGTCAGGCTGTCTTTGAAAACCGTTCTTCGTTTACAGTTGATTTGACCAAATTAACAGTCAGCCAAACGGATGTTGATGCGCATTTGTTTGAAATTGATGATGTTGAAGACGATGTTCTCCCCGATGGTCGTTGGGAAAGTGATGTCAAGGTCGTACACTCAACAGAAAAGCCAACATTCAGCCAAGAATTGCTCTATACAGTCCTACCAAGAGTGAGTCAATCAACCGAAGGAACTGTTACATTGCAACCACTCACTATTGAGGTGCTCGAAGCCGCCATAGAGAAGTCATACTCCATCGATGTATTGCGCCACTATCGACAGACAGAATTGATGGCGACTATGGATATTGAAAACACAGGCTCCGCCACAATCAATTTACTTCGAATTACCGATGACATCCCAGGTATTTTCACTGCTCCAGATGCGGATAGTGTCAAGGCCAGTATTGATGGTAACGAACTGATTAAAGATCAGTTCAGAATCGAACTCAAAGATGGTATTTCACTCGAAGAGAATCGTACATCCCCAGATGGACCTGGACACACGATGTTAATCACCATTGGAACGAAAGGCCCTATTGGGTTGGCACCAGGTCACAAGATGTGTATCACATACCCATTGTCTGCCCCTGACCCAAGCCCTGCAAACGATGTTGTTGCAGCACCAGCACGAATTGATTTCAGTTCAGAACGCTTTGGACCTGTTGCCACCCGTGGTCTCAATGTTGTACCAGCCGTTAGAGTGACTCATCGAAAGGTGAATTATGACTCAGGAAAGGAAGTTTTCCCTGCTGGCGGTGCTGGCCGTTACGAAGCGATGATCATGTTCAACAATCGTGCCGACTCTGCGCTTGAGGATGTCGTCATCCATGATATCATGCCCGGAGCATTTGAATTGCTCGAGTGGAAGGTTACATCGTCAGGTGGTGGCATTGTCAAGTGTGACATGGTCGAAGAAGCCACAACTGATGGGAAGAAAATGTCGTGGAATATTGGAACTGTATCTCGTGGAGAGCGAATCGAAGTCACTTACGAATTCAAGGGAGATGCAGAAACAGGGTTCAAGGTTAGTGATGCACAAGAAATTCACGGCATTGATGTCGGTGCTGAAATTGAAGATGAGGCACCACCTGAAGCAATCCCAATAGCCAAACCTGAAGTTGTTGAAGATGTCGAAGAGGAGACTGTTGAAGAACTCGAAGATGTCGAGGAGGAGACTGTTGAAGAACTCGAAGATGTCGAGGAGGAGACTGTTGAAGAAGTCGAAGATGTCGAGGTGGCTGTTGAAGAAGTCGAAGATGTCGAGGAGGCTGATGTGGGAGGTGGTGCAGATACGGATGACGAAATGGATGCTGCATTGGCAAAACTCACCGGAGCAACTGCTCCAACAGAAAGCGATTCATCTGAGGTCAGATCCTGCACGATTTGCAATGCCGAAGTTGCTGCAGGAATGACGCAATGCCCAGTATGCGCGTTTACATTCTAATCAATCAAAATCGAATAAATCATCAGGGATCTCGACATCGGGTCGGGATTCCTTGCCAGTGGAATCCTTGTCCATTTTACTCATATCAATTTGATGTTTCTCAGGATTCCCATCCAGCAGTTCTTTGATTCCCTCATTCGAGGACACCACCAAATCTGCCGCAGATATCCCAGCCATGGCTTCAACGGAATCTGTCGCAAACGTAGCTGGTTCCATCGTCAATTCACGCCGTGATTCAATGGGTGAGAATTCGTCTTTCAAATCACCTGCTTCCAGTACATCGATTTCGGGTACAGGTGTACCAATTACGGGGGAACACTCTCTGAGGAAATCATGCAACAATCTGCTAGAATTACCCCCGTGTACGAAAGAGCTCCGAGCGCGTTCCCAAGACTCCTCCTTGCGCCCCCTGATCCAAATTACCCTACACAGGCCGACGGTTGCAACATCTGTCGGAGCACCAACGGACAAGGCACGCGCCCAGAGTGATTCAGCCAACCGATTTTTGTTGAGTGATGTAGCCGTCTCAGCAGCAGCGATTGCAGCATCAGCGCGATGCGGGTGGGCCTTGATTACCGCCCGGTAAACTTTCAACGCTTTTCGCTCACTCCCAATGCTGCGCAACACCTTGCCGTGCCGCATTTTGAATTCAGGTTCCCTGCGCCACCTCTTGCTAGCTGCACGAAGGATTGATTCAGCAAGAAATAGGTCACCCTCAACCTCCGCGGCGTGCGCATCACGCAAGGCCTGCTCTGGAGAGTCCACGTGGGCGTATACACGTTCACAAATTGAAGTCTTCCCCTATCTCGTATTATCACACGGTTTCAACCCGAAGGGTTGATGGCACGCCCTCAACGGCACTGTAGCGTGGCAGAAGAGATTCCCGATCAACCCGAGATGCCGCTCGGCCAATTGTTCATGCCAATCATCCTACTAATCGGCATGTCATTCTTCCTCATGAGTGAGAGCCTGCGCCTATCAATGGCAAACCTCGCAGGAAGTGTACTTGAACCAACCCTGCCGTTCCATGACCTCTATTTCGTTCCAACTGTGCTTATCGTCGGTTCCTCAATCATGTTTGTTAACACCGTGTTCAGGTCTCTGTTCATGGACCCCATGATGCAAGCACATCTCAATCATCGCAACAAGCAGTTACGGAAGTTGATGAATGAAGCACGCCTCTCTAGAGATCATGTGCGGTTGGAGAAGATTCAGAAGATGCAAATGCATCTGATGCCTGAAACTACAAAATTGCAAATGGGGATGATGAAACCTATGATGTTCACGATGATTTTCGTGATTGGCATTTTCAGTTGGATGTATGTGATGGTTGAAGGGTTTCGAGTTGATTACGTTAGTTTACCATGGAATCCACAGTGGGGTTTCAATGGCAGAATTCTTCTCTTCCCCGCCTGGATTCTTGCCTACATTACCCTAAGTGCCCCTCTCGGGAGAATTCTCGATCGCCACATCAAATTATTTCGCTACCGTAGCCACCCCCTGGTTGTATCTGGAGAAAAATTGGAAGAGCCTCTACTCGTTCTTCTCAAAGAAAAGAAAACGAAGAAACAAAGCAACCGAAGAACACAACGCAGCCAACGGCGCCATCGTGGTGCTGCAGAGACTATCGGAACCGTACAGGAAGTTGAGAAAACACGCACGCATGGCTATGGCCGTATTTTGGAGGGTTTGACCTGCCGATCATGTGGCGGTGAGGATGTCGTCCGGACGGACTCCGGACGTAATCGATGCCCGGTTTGCCTTGATGAATGGAGGCGATGAAGTGAGTGCGAAAGTGACTATCAGTGGCCATCCTGGTTCAGGAACCAGTACGCTTGTTAATGGAATTTGTAAAACTCTTAACTGGCAGAAACTCAACGGAGGGCAAGTATTCCGTGACATGGCTGAAGAACGTGGCCTATCCCTAGAGGAATTCGGGCTACACTGTATGGAAGATGACTCTGTTGACCAATCATTGGACAGGCTTTTGGCCGAAACCATGTTATCCGATGATAGCCCTGAAATTGTTGAAAGTCGATTGGCTGGTTGGTGGGCTTACAAGAACAAACTACGCTGCCCGAGAGTTTGGATTGATGTCAGTGAGCGTGTTCGTGCTGGACGGGTTGTCAACCGTGAAGGAGGATCGATTGATGAACAATTGAATCTTATTCGCGAGAGGATGAAATATGACGGGGGTCGCTATTCTCAGTTTTATGATATTGACATTAACTCTCATGAACCCTACACATGCGTCATCGACTCAGATGCCCTGGCTGCCGAAGAAGTTCTAACTCGCGTACTACAACATTTGGAGGAGTTCAATTGATTTTATTAGATTCAGATGCAAAAACATCGCCTGCTCACGGTTGCAAACCTTTCGATCGAACCATAGAAGAGTTGCTAGAAGCGGGGATGATTGTGATTGACAAACCAGCTGGGCCCAATAGCCATCAGGTTTCGGCATGGGCTAGAGATATCATCGGAGTTGAAAAGCTCGGTCACGGCGGTACATTAGATCCATTTGCCACAGGTGTGCTTGTCCTTCTCGCGGGCCGTACGATGCGCCTAACCAAGAAAGTTCTCAGCCATGACAAGACTTACGTTGGTATATTGCGGGGTTCTCGTGACTTTGATGCGGATGCGCTTGGCCGTGCAATAACACAATTATCAGGACAAGTGTACAATGTCCCTCCTGAAATTTCCGCAGTGAAGATTCAGGTCCGAAGTCGTCGACTGAAATCTCGCCTGATCGATGTCGACGGGCGAGATGCTGCGGTTGAGATTACCTGTGAAGCAGGAACATACATCCGTACATTGGCTCGTGATTTGGGGTTGCTCCTTGGACACCCTGTCGAATTGAAAGAACTCAGGAGAACACAATCTGGTAGATTCACGGAACCACAATCAATATCACTTCAAGATTTGAAAGATGCTTTTTGGCTTTGGAGGGAAAAGGGGGAAGAGGTTGCACTGCGTAGGATTCTTTCACCCATTGAATCACTGGTAAATGAACTCCCCGAGGTTATCATCAAAGATGGGGCTGCGGGCGCTATTGCGCACGGAGCACCCTTGATGCGGCCAGGTATCGTATCCATCGCCAATCACTTGGAGCGCGGGGATATGGTGCGATTGATGACAATGAAAGGTGAATTGGTGGCTTTGGCATCTATGCTAACGAGATCGGAAATGGTTGGTGAAATGAATGAAGGCGAGGTTGCTCGCCCAGATTCAGTCTTCCTACCACCCGAGGTATACCCTCGCGCATGGAAAAAGAAATCTCCTTCCGATTGATTCGATTGAACGATTATGCCTGTTCAAATTCCTCAAAAATCCACGTCTCTGTTTCGAGCCGAATCTTTAGTTTCGCCATGTGTTTCCACCCCTGTACCCACCCCCTGATTGGAGCACCAATCATTGTGGGAACAGCCCGTAGAAGCGACTACCCTGTATAACCATTCAGGGTGAATATCGCATTATCGGCCCACATGGGGTTTTTTTGTCGGTTAAACCACTACTCAATCTTCCGAATTTGATTTGGCCCATAAATGAATACCAATATGGCAAACAGGCCGAGTACAGTGACACTGATCCACAGGAATGAATTGTATTCATTGAGAATTGAGTCTGTTTGCAGCCCATTATCAGAATCGCCTGGAGATTCGTTTCGATCTTGGACCGTGATGATTGTCGACCACAAGTTGTTCACTTCGTTTGTTTCATCAACTTCACCCGTCCAATCAATCTCAATCTCCAAAGTAACCTCTCCGGATTTAATGTCCAACCGATTCCACTCATTGCAGGATGCTGTTTCCAGTCCGCCTGGGGCAATCATTGCGATTTGTGGCGTGCCAATCGTTTGGCCGTCAATCGAACAACGTACTGTAACAGGTTGTGCTACAATATGCCCACTGTTTCGAACGAAAACATCAATCGAAATATCATTGCCTTCGGTAATCGAAGATTCCCCCGTATTTTGATCGATGATGTCAATGCTTTGCACCCAAACATCGGCCTGCTTTGTAGCGATAACTGTGACACTTTGATTGATTTCTGTTGTCTCATCAGTAACTGAAATAATGACGGAGTGGGACCCAACTGTGGTTGGATTAAATGTGATTTGACCCGCTGAGAATACAGCCCACTCCGGTGTAATTTCAATATTCAACAAATTGGAAGGTGTGTCACGGTCCCAATATGCAAATGGGATGGACATGGGTTCATCGATTTCCACGGTCAGCTCAACTGGAATCGATACCATCTCTGGTGAATCGTCAACAGCAGTGATAATCACTGCAATTTCATCTACCCAAGTATTCTGGCGTTCATCCTTGACAGTAATAGTTACGGTAGTTTCGCCATGGGCGTCGGCGATAGGCTGAAGTCGAACCTGACCATTTATGAAGTTAGCATCCAGGATTGATGTATCCGCACTCGACACGGTGACAACAAGGTCGGTATTTGGGGTGATGTCGTCCGCACATGTGTAAATGAAGTCAAGCAAACGCCCACCCCCATCTTCATCGAAGATTTGGTCATTTTGTCCATCACATACTGGGTCACGATCCCACTCGATTAGGAAACCCCCACTGATACTCATTGTTTCAACCTGAATGATGATGTCTTCTGAGCTTCCGTTGCTAGACCAATGGAAGCGTGCCGATAGTCCCACTTCAATAACGCCGCCACCAGGTGACAGGAGATGGCCCACTGCAGCCATTAAGTGAAATGTTGAGTTGTTAGACATGATGTCGTGTGAGGCGACTTCTTCCCCATTCATAGCAATCCTTAACGTGGCAAACCCAGGCACCATCGAATGCACATCTCCAATAATTTCACCTTGAATTGTCAGCATCGGATTGTTGATATCGACCGTTAGGCCCTCGATACACCCATCGATTAGAGTGCCATGAAAACGAAGATGAGGTGCTATTGTTTGAATTATTTCACCAGCAGATATTGGCATCACTGTGGACCACCCCTCACCATTTTCTGATGTAGAATAATGCCAACTGGCATTACCTGACAGATCAGGATGGAAGCGTCCCCAAGCCTGTCCATGTGGAAGTGCTAACGGTGATGTTACCCAAGTACCTGAATTTTGACCTGTATTTTCCAAACCGCAAGGGGACAATGATAATCCATCAAATGATCCCGTTGTTAGATTGATTTCGATTATTGGGAATTCTTCAAACAAAACCGAATGTGAGGCCTGGGCCAATTCAAAAGTCCCCCAAGGTTGCAAATGCTTTACAATTAAGCCCGCTGCATCCACTTGCAATTCCGTATCATCAAATTCACCAACTGAAACGTAATCAAGCATGATTGTGAGGCTCGACAATTCGGCCCAAGTCCAAGATTGGATACCATCCAATGAGTACACCATTGCATTGTAATTCATGTGATTCACTTCACCCATCGTGTGAGCATATGTTTTAATCAAATGCTGTGTTCCTCCAGATTCAACAATAATGCGTACACTATCTTGCTGTAGTGAGGCGGGGACTCGGAATGCGACAGATAGTGAGACATTTGCAATTTCATAGTTAGACCCCGCACTCAAATCAAAACCAGAAAGCTCGATAATAGGCCCTTTGGTCCAAGAAAAACCGCCATCGGAATCCCCATCGGAATCATTGTCACAAACCGGGTCAGATATTGGCTTGAAACAATCTGGGTAGCCGATGGATAGATTGTCACCCGAAGGTGAAACTGAGGCCCACGCTGCAATTTCGTTGTAGTTGACTGGCCGATTGTGTGTGAATGACAGGCGGCCATCTGCGATCATTGATGCAGAATGTTCGGCAGAATCAGTGCTGTACGCCTTGTTGGTGGATAAATCCCATTCAGAGGCATTGTCGAAGGTGCCTGCTGGTAACAAGTCCACCACTTCGGAACGGATGACTGTATCACCATTGACAGCCATAGGCATGGTCGAAAGGGTGAGAATGAGAACCAGCAAAACCGAGAGGTTACGGGTGTGCATAGACCTGCGCTGCCGAGCAGCCCCTTGAATCCCTCGCCTGCACGAGTGCATGCGTGTATGTGTAGCGGCGCCCTGCGCTTGCTTGAAATACCGTGCGCAGGTCGCCGTTTTACATCGTGGCTGCGGTGGTCTAGTGGTTAGGACGGTAGATTGTGGCTCTGCCACCCCGGGTTCAACTCCCGGTCGCGGCCCCATTACTCAATTCCAAGCTCATGCTGCGAGATTTCATGGCCCATTCTGGTAGCCTTGGTTTCCAAATATGCACGGTTTTCCTCATTGATTCCAACAACCAATGGCATTCGTTCGGTGACTATGATACCCAAATCCTGTAGCGCACTAACTTTGTCCAGATTATTGGTAAGAAGGCAAACATCACTAATTCCAACCGCTCGAAGCATGTCGGCTGCGATTCGATAATCGCGTGCGTCGATTGGATGGCCGAGCATTAGATTCGCATCCAATGTATCGGCACCTTTGTCCTGCAAATTATAAGCTTGAATTTTCGCGTGTAAGCCAATACCGCGACCCTCTTGACGTAAATACAGAAGGCAGCCCCACCCGTGCTCTTGAATGGCCTGAAGCGCAGCGCCAAGTTGTGGACCACAATCGCATCTTGCTGAACTGAATGCATCACCAGTTAAGCATTCTGAATGTAAGCGAACCAAGACTGAGTCCGGACCATTCATATCCCCCAGTGTTAAAGCGACGTGATCAAAACCGGTTTTTTTGTCGTGAAAAACACGGATTCGAAACTCGCCGTGGGCTGTGGGCAATCGCGCATCTGCCGGGACATCGTTTTTCTCGACTATTGGGGTCATATGTGGGCCTCCTTGCGAATTCGGTAATGGTACTCTCCCGCCTCTTCCTCTACACTCAGCAGTGTATCACCACTTCTATTCAAGAGTGCGGGTATATCCATTTTGGTTTCAGGATCATCTGCCATCACGAGAATTATGTCACCCAAAGACATTGTTGCCAGCACACGTTTCGTTTCATGGACAGGTACGGGACAGTAGAAACCGAGTACGTCGAGAGTGACGTTGGCGTCCTCATGTGCCATAATCTGCGACGGGTGCTCTCCTTTCTTCAATGCGACGGGGGTATCCATGAGAGGGATTGAAGCGGGAACCGGTGCTGGAGGGGATGTGCGAGCGAATCAGAAGAGTCGACCAAAGGACGACTTGTCTTGGTCTGAAGTAGGTGAAATGGCCTATGGGTATCTACGCATTCCTCTCGCATTGGTATTTGTCGAGATCATATATTGGTGGGCCACTGAACCAGATGCAAGTCTAGAACCGTTACAAGTTTTCTTGGCATGGTTATGGACAGGGGTTTCCAATCTACTCTGGCCTGGTTCTGCCGAATTGGTATTCCATGGCCCATCTCAATCTTGGACTGGCGTCAATCTGATTGGCTCAGGATTCTATAATGGA
Source organism: uncultured Candidatus Poseidoniales archaeon (assembly GCA_963934015.1). Taxonomy (GTDB): domain Archaea; phylum Thermoplasmatota; class Poseidoniia; order Poseidoniales; family Thalassarchaeaceae; genus MGIIb-P. The sequence continues at coordinate 41,899 of CAWVWT010000002.1, read as the reverse complement.
GAAATACCTTTGTACATTGATGCAGAATGTGCAGGGGTTCATGAAATAATGTTCCTTGGCGTACTAATGCTGTTGACACCCGGTGTTGATAGAAGGATTCGTAACCGCTCTTTGATTGGGATGGTATTTATTGTTCAATTCCTAAATTTTCTTCGATTGGTTGCCCTCTACCCCATCGGAATGAAGTATGGTGAAGCACAGATGAATGAAATGCACGAATTCATTTTCCGTCAAGGTTTTCTGATATTGCTTGTACTATTTTGGATCATTTGGTACATCCAGTTAGAACGGAATGGGGTTCGTAATACCAAAGCCAATCCGGCTCTATCCGACATCCCTAAACTAAAGCAAATCAAAATCCGCGAAACACTGCCTACAGCATCCATTGTAACCCTGATTATATGTGCACTTATTGCGATTTGGGCAACCCATGAAGTGACAATGAAAGATGAAAATTTGCATTTTAAGACTATTTCAGAAGAATGTGAGGGGGCTGAATGCCGCACGGATGCGGCGGAAATTTGGCCAAATGCGTGGGATCGTTCTGTACGATTGTGGTTATTTTCTGGAATTATCAGCGGTATGGCCATCCTCAAAATAGAACCACTGAGTACAGGGGATGGTGAAGAATAGTCAATCTGCGATTTGCACATCGACATTGGCACCATTCATCGATTTCCCTTTGAGAGCATCTAGTGCGTGTTGGGCCTTCTCTCTGTGAATCTCAACGACTGCTTGTGTACCATCAGTTTGGATTTGCCCGATTGCCAAATCAGGTAGCCTAGCTTGTTCAATCACAAAATTGTGTATGGCCAGTTTGGATGTCTCACTGGTGGATAATCGAATGGGAACCATTCCGAATACATCCGCACTTTCCCCCCAATCCATTTGCTTGCGCACAGGATCTCGATCGACCCCTTCTGGGAGTTCTGGAGCCGAGACCTCCTTGACAACCATATTCCAAGTCGAGATGATTTTGGTCATATTAGGCCCATCTTCGCCAGATACGAACGACCACGCCTCACCTTTCCGACCCATTCGACCGGTACGTCCGATGCGGTGTACATAAGATTCTGAATCTGCAGGAATGTCATAATTAATGACAAGTGTAACACCATCTACATCCAACCCTCTGGCTGCAACATCAGTTGCGACGACAACTTGGGTCTTTCCATCACGGAAATCAGAGATGATTCGTTCACGCTTGTTTTGCGCCATGTCTCCATGCAATCCGGTGGCTGGGAAGCGATGGCGATCCAACCGTTCGACGAGGAGGTCGACCATCCGCTTGGTGTTGGAGAAGATGAGGACTTGATCTTCCTTCGTGAGGCGTACCATTAGGCGCCCTAGTACCCAGAGTTTGTTTGCACGCCCGATTCGAACCATGAATTGGTCGATTTCCGGGACTTCAACATCTAAATCGTCACTCATGACATGCTCCGCATCAGAAATGAATTCATTTGCAGCTTCAAGGATTTCTTGTGGAAATGTAGCGGAAAACAGAAGGGTTTGCTGCCTGTTTGTCAGACGCTCAAGGCACCATAGGATGTCAGGAAAGAAACCCATATCGAGCATCCGATCTGCTTCGTCAAGAGCGAAATGTGTGATACTGTCTAATTTGATGTGCCCACGTTTGCTCATATCGATGACGCGCCCAGGTGTACCGACGATGATATCGCATCCAGCATCCAATACCTTGGCTTGTTTATCGATGTCAGTACCACCATAAACAGTAGCGAAATTGAGGCCTTTACCACCCTGTAACCACTGCATTTCCTCACTAACTTGGGTTGCCAATTCCCGGGTCGGGCAAAGAACCAATGCCTGTGTTTGGCCGGTAGGCTCACAATTTTCGATGATTGGTATTCCAAATGCAACAGTTTTCCCCGAACCCGTGCGGGCTTGCCCAACAATATCTGTTCCAGAGCGGGCCAGAGGTATGGCCTCAGCCTGAATAGGTGTAGCAAATTCCCAACCTTTGGAAGAAATTGCGGCGGCCACATCTGGTGAAAGGTCCCAATCCGAAAATCGGACGGTCGAAAGTGCATTGGTAGCAGACATCTGTGTCAGCCCGTTCAGAAGGTCTCCGCGTCGCGCATTTCCTTCTGTAATTCACCCATCCAATACTTCTCACAGTTTGTTCGAGTTAGTGGCACTCTTTTTTGGCGGACATGCTCACGGATGTATTGACGGAATTTGAGGGCCTTGGTGCGGTTGACCCCTTTGGGCGTAATGCCATCCCAAAGATTGCTGAACTGCGCACGCTTTGTATCGAACTCTTCGGCGCTCATGCAGATTCCTCGGCGTCGGCGACTTTCCGCCCCTCTTTAACCGTGCCGCCTCCCCTACGGGGAGATATTAGAGTCAAACGAGGTCATCGGTACCGTCGTCAAAATCGTCCCCGTAGAAGATTTCATCTTGGCTTGGCCTTCGAATCATATCGGGGGTATTGAGTGATTTCTTGGGTTCGTCTTTCGTGGTAGATTCCAATGTAGTAGGTGGTAGATTTGCCATAGAACCTTCATCCATTTCGACCTTTTCAGCAGGTGCCAGGTAGGCATTTTTCTCGGCTTCAGTTCCCTCGAGTGAATCATCAATCATCAATTCTTGCAATAAAGTACGTATTTGGGCGTCTGTTTCCTGCTCAAGTAATTCTGATGCTTGAATTCTCACCTCTGCATCTACCATGATGATAGGTAGCATCTTGATGCAAGATATGCGGATGTTACGATCAGAATGACGTGTTCCATCAGTAATTAATCGCTGCATTCTAAAGGAACTTGGATCGAGCTTCTTCGAGGCTTTCAATGCTGAGTTTCGCACCTTCTCATCGTCATCGAAAAATGCCATCTCTAAAGCAATTTGAGTAATTTTTGGGGCGTGAGTAGCGAGTGGCAATAAGGCACGAGCGGCGTGCCGCCTGACAATGACAGACTCATCTTGTAAGCACCAGCCAATCAAGTCCCACAGAGTGGCCGACTTGTGCTTAGCCAGACGTGATAGCAGCGCGGCCGCCATACCGCGAAGTTCGCTATCTTCTTCACGAATTAATTCGTCGATGTGGAGTTCGGCAACTTCGGGCCATGAACCCGCAACCTGTTTGAGTGCCTCAAATGCAGAATTTCTTCGGGCTTTTTCTTCTAATCTCAATTCACGACGCATGGTTTCCTCAGTGGCCGAAGGGAATACGGGTGCAACGGCGATGAGGCACTTCTGTGCTGCCACCTGAACATCGCTGTCGACATCATCGAGGAGTTCGCGAAGGTGCTCGAACAAATTTTCAGTATGTAACAACGCACAATATGGTAAACTGGCCAATCCTGCAATTCGCAATCGTGTGTCGAGAGAACTCAATGCGGCTTCGAGTGCAGCGTGTGCTTCTAATTGGTCTCGGCCGCGTATCCGGGGCAATGCCCTAATCGCGTCAGGTTGGCGCATCAACTTCTCTTTATCACGCCAATAAACGGCGTGTAGATCAATATCGCCACTCGCGAGAGGGAGGATTCTATCGAGTGGGATAGAATCCCACGCCCCCTCTTGAGGTTTGTATGCTAAATCGATGTGTTTCCGCCGTCTTTTTCCCGTATGCAATGGCTTGCCTGTTTTGGGATCTCGTGCAATATAGTCTCTCATGCAATCACCACACAGGGTACACCCCGACCTCTTCAAAGCCGTCGGTTTGAGGGCGCGCAGCGGTCACTAGTGCATGACCTTTGGCCCACGACGATGAAGAACCGTGGAGGGTACGAATAGCAAGATAACATGGTGGCATCGGAGGATATTGCGCCCGATATTGCGATCTTATTGGCGCAAACATGGAAAAATCACAACAGTGAACCGATTGACAGAGAGACTGTTTGTAGAATTTGGGCCTTTGATTTAGGTTGGTTTGACATGGAAACAGCCACACGTATTCGCGATAATCTTGTCAATACGGGGTGGCTTGAAGAATCAACAGAAGGGATGCAGCCCGGAATAGAAATTTTAGCCGTAAATGTCCCATTTGGATGGTTGCCTACAATGAGATTACTTGAGAACCCACCTCACCTTCCCAAGGGGGTCCCGACCACCACTGTGACCGAATCTTTAGACACTCCACCCCCTATGGAAAATATCGCAGAATCTCTACCCATTGATCCAGCATCAACACGCATTACTACTCTCTTGGACCAAATCGCGAGCGCTTCAGGGTTGGACCGGAAAGAGGTCATGCGGCGGGCTCAGAGGAAACGTAGAGCACTCGGCCCCGTTACATTGTGGATGACTCTATTGCTAGTTGCACGGGAGCAGCAATTACCAATGCAGGCATTCATCCGGACGATTACGTCTTAGTTGAGAGATGAACCATTTTTTGATTGTGAATCCAATACCAAAAACACAGGTAGCAATACCAATGCGAGAATCAATGAGAAGAAAACTGTAATCGCAGTTACAATACCGAAATCTTGGACTACCGGCATCTGTGAGAAGAGCAGGGTTGTGAACCCACAAATTGTTGTCCCTGCCGATAAAAGTAGAGCGACGCCAGTTGAGGCATACATCTCTTTCACACCATCCCAAACATTTCCTTCCTGAATTTTCATCGCTTCAAAGCGCCGCCAAACGTGTATAGAGTAGTCAATTCCCAAACCGATTGTCAATGCGGTGACCATGACGGTCATAACGTTCCAATTGAGATTTAGTACCGCCATGGCTCCAACGACCCAAGTCGCTGCAATTCCAACAGGCAATACAATGATGAGTGCGGTACCAATTCTTCGTGTAAGTGCCAACAATACTGTGAAACAAACAGCCAAACTGATGAGAGTCGATTGTAACTGAGATTCGGTGAGGCCATCTAGAACGGCTTCAAGGCTAACACTGTCACCTGTAATGTGGACGTTTGCTCCATCTAAACCAGGTAACTCAGCAAAGGACTCAATTGTGTTTCGAAGTGCAGATAGTACAGCAGAACTCTCACTACTTGTCTTGACTTCTATGAGAACTTCCATGCGAATGTATCGGATACTATTGTCATCTGTGTTGAATGCAACCACTTTGCTCACACGTTCGGACCAACTTTCACCAGTCAACGGGTCAGCGACTGAGGTATTTGTGCTGAGTGATTTCAACGCGGCGGCTATATCACCTCCTGCGTATCCTTCAGTTGTTTCCAATTCACCGTCTATGGCCAAATTGTATGTCGCACCAAAACTCGGATCTCCTTCGACTGCTTCAAGCAAGATGGGGTAAGGGCCATCATAGGCTGGGTGAATATTCCCACCTGTTGAATGCGGAGAAACAACTCCTTTGGTAGATTCAAGCCAATTGTCCAACAAGCGATGTGCAACCAAGAATGAAGATTCGTCAGCGACTGATGTTGAATCATCACTCGGTTCAATCAGGATGTAAATTGGCTTCCAGCCTGCAGCATCGTATGAGGAATAGAGCTCATCACGGCCCTCCATAACATCCATATCCTCGTTGAGGAAATCTGTTAGATCAAATTCAGTTTCCAGTTTAGCAGCAGCGAAAATCACTGACCCAATCGTTAACAGGGCAACGATACCGATGACTTTTGCTTGATGCAGCTTCTGGAAGCCAACCATGTATTGGCTGAAATTACCAAATCGCATCCACTCAGCATGTTTTGCATATGCGGCAGATTCTCTCTCCATCACAACGTGTAAGGCACCAACCAAAAGTGTCGATGAGATGAAAGCACAAAATACACCAAAGGCGAGGCTGAAGCCGAAATTGCGCAATGGTGGAAGTGGGGACGCGATATTCGCCACGAAGGCAGCCATCGTTGTGATAACTGCCAAAGTCAATGCGACCTTTAGAGTTTCAAAACCCTTGAGCCAGGCTAAACTAGCCGGCTCCCCTTCAGCGCGGAAGGTATTGTAACGCCGCTGCAGATGGATACTGTAATCGATTCCAAGTCCAAGAACCACTGGGGCAACAGCAACTTCAAGTATCGAAAATTGAATACCAGCCAGCGCCATACCCCCATAGGTCCACACAAGGGCAGCAGAAAGACCAACCAATGGGAAGGCAACACCACGTACAGAGCGGAAAGCGAGGGCGAGTAGCAAGACAACGATACAGACCGCTCCTGACATCAGCATCACCAATTCACTGATTGTGCTCTTGTTGATGTCGTGGCTCATCAAATCAAGACTTGTGGAATGAAAATGTAGATCTGTGTTGCTTGAAAAATCATTGAGTTGAGTTCTGATGAAATCTTGTTGAACCTGACGCGCTGTGTCGTCCAGTTCAGGGTCAATCATGATGACCCAAAGCGTACTTGATGCTGATGGGGTTGCATTTCCAGTGGCATTGGATGGATCGGTGGACATTGTAGACAGGTAATCACAAGTTGCGGAGTAATCTAAGTCCTGATGGATCAAACTGTCCTGGATGAATGCCCCGGCTGCAAGCGCCCGGTCATCACCAAGGGCGTCTTGGCATTTCGTACCTTGATCGAGAACAGCATCGAGCAATGAGGACCAAGTGGTGTAATCGTTCAATGTTGTATTTTCAGCATCCGATTCATCAATTGCATATTGGATAACCTGAGGTGCAGCGATGACTGACTCAATGTAATCGTTGGATGAATGTGAACGATTCATGACTTCATCCAAAGCGAGTTGTTGTAAATGTAAATTCTCCATACTCAATACATTGGTGTCATCATCAGTTGTCACATGGATGAACAATGGGCGGCTTTCAGCAGGAAAATACACGTCCATACGATTTTCTGCTTGCTCAGCCGAAGTTTCTGGCGTGAAGGATGACAAATCGGTATCGAATACCGGCATAGGGAATAATTGCGCGCCCAAAGCAATTGTCAAAATAAGGGAACAGACAAGAATCGGGACGGATGCCCTCTCAAAAGTGTCCCCAGAAACGAGGGTGTGTTCGGTTGATTCCACACCACCCATGGGGTGGCGAGCATAATTCAATTGATAAGCAAGAAGGCGGCAAATGCTCACTGGAATGATATTCACTCGCTCATATTCACGCCCACACAGTGGGTGGTTGCTTAAACAAGGCTCAAAAGGGTGGGCTGGGTCGGCGGGCTGGTCAACATGGCGATTAAGGTACTATTGAATGAGGGGAGCGAACTGCGCATCCGTATCACAGAAGAGAGTCATACCGCTCTGCAGTTATTCCGATCACGACTGAATGATAGCAACGATGTAGAGTATGCAAACTATTTCGTAGGGCATCCCGAATTGGATGAACCTGAGTTTTATCTCAGGTGTAAAAAAGGTAAGAAGCCTGCGAAAGTTTTGAAAGGACTTTGCAAGGACATCGCAAAGGAATTCGATGGCTTAACACTACCCTGAAGGGATTTGAATGACACCCGCGAGCATCGCGGCAGCCTGTGGGTTGACTGGTTATTCCTGTAGTGGCGATGGGATTGGGGGGTTGCTCAAGTCCAGATTTGAAGATTTTCGAGTAGAGGAAGTAGGGCGAACTCCCGCTCTTGAGGGAAAGGGTCGATTTACGGTTGTCAGGGTAACTTTGACCAATTGGGAAACAAATCGATTTGTCGGTAAATTAGCTAGGAATTTAGGTATGTCAAAGAATAGAATTTGGTTTAGTGGAACGAAGGATAAGCGTGCGATTACGACACAACTACTGGTCATCGATGCCCCACAAAACAAAGTCGCCGCAATCGATATGCCTGATGTTGACATAGAAATATTGGGCCGGAGTCACCAGAAACTTGGATTTGGTGATCACAGTGCCAATCGGTTCACAATTACAGTCCGAGGATGTGCAAATTCTGATGGGACCCCACTGGAGGCTAAAGATGCGATTGCCAGAGTCAATTCCATTTTCGAAAATATGGAATCGAGGTTGGGTTGTGGGAAATTCCCGAATTGGATTGGACCACAGCGGTTTGGTGCTACGCGTCCAGTGACACCAGTGGTTGGTCGCGCAGTTATCACCGATGATTGGAAGGGTGCAGTTGATGCATATCTAGGGATGGCGGGGATATATCAGCAATCAGAAGTGGACACGTTTCGAAAAATGTGGAGGGATACTTCTGATGTGGAGAAGTGCCTAGAAGTAATCCCAAAGCATCTTGGATTCGAACGTGATATTTTACGACATTTGTCCAGAAAACCTGAGGATTGGGTTGGAGCATTTCGTAAACTCCCTAACAATTTGCAATTGATGATGGTGCATAGTCTTCAATCAGAAGCATTCAATCGAATTATCGCTGCAAGATTACAAGCAGGATTGACACTATCAGAGCCCATTGAGGGGGATGTTGTAGGATTGATCAAAGACAATGGAAAAATAGATATGGCAAAGTTAGTTGAAGTCGATTCAGAAATTTTACCACGAATTACACGAAATTGCAAACAAGGCCGTTTGGCAGTAACAGCAGCACTACCCGGTGGAGAAAGTGAATACTCAAATTCACAGCCGGGAGAAATCGAGAAACAGGTACTTGCGGAAATGAATCTCACCAATGAGGATTGGCAGGTTTCAGGCATTCCAAGGTTAACATCAAAGGGAAGCAGACGCGCATTGACAATTTCATTCAGTGAGTTTAGCGTTGAGGAAGCAGGCGATGTTGAATTAGAGGGCTTGGGGAACCGCTTCGCAGAAGGCCCACGGGAAGGGGAAGTTTGGCATCCAGAGGGGTGCAGTTTACGTTTGCGTTTCTCTTTACCCAGTGGAACATACGCAACAATTCTGATGCGTGAATTTATGCGGGCTCCATTGACTCAGTATTGAGGCAATTCAGAGCCGACCGATTTCTAGAACTTCGACTTCGCCAACACCGACAATTCCTCGAATGGCGTTTTCAAAGGTATCGACAGTGCCATCGCCTTCCTGAATTACACAGTGGGCTTCGACGAATTTTAGACCAAAAGCGAGAGGTTTAGTTTCGACCATTTGGACAACACCAACTTCACTGTGCATGGAACTCATAGCAGCTGCAATTTCATCTGCATTTGCATTGTCGACATTCGGGTCGCACATGACCTTGTATTTGACTGCAACTTCACCCATAAGAAAATCCTCCATTCAAGGCCCTTGAAAACCACAACCAGGGCAGATATAGGTCACTGCCTGATTTCTACATCGCTCGGAACGACCAATTGGTTCGCCGCAAGTTGGGCAAGGGAATGAGGTGCTCTTGGCGTCCGTCAACGGTACGCCAGAGGCGGAGCATGTAGTTGCGCGCTTCTGCATTAGAGTCCCTCAGCGAGCCGGCCACTGACTTCTCCTTAATATGGTTGACCGAAGTACACCGGGAGGAGTATCAGGCTTCTAAGATGGTTAATCTTCCCTTACGGCCCGTAGATATGATTTTCTGTCCTTGACTATATCGGCACCAGCCACCTTGAATTGTGATGATGTTACCAGCCCGAACTCGACCGACTTGATCACCCCACAATACTAGGCCTACCAATCCAGTTTCATCTCGGCCACAAGCAACGGCCATCGAACCGGTCCACCTCTTAGACATCACAGTTCTTCGCGGGTACCGGCGCAATACGAGTAATTCAATCCGTCCAATAGGACGATTGGGAATCAGATCTTCTACGCGTGTACTCGGGGTTATCTTAGGCCGATTCAGGACCTGTTGCATCCCGACTTGGCGCTGGATGCTTTCGCGGGGACTGTGGGGGTTTCGAATTATTGGCGTACTTTGGTTTTCAATCATACTGACAGACATTGTTTCAACTCTTTCCGACAACCTAGATGGACGCGCCGGGTCCACTATCATTGCGCAGGGGGGTAACTGAAAGTGAATGTGTATCCATTTTAGGAATCTATGACGACTGCATTAGCGATTTCTGAGGTAATCCTCTCCATACCATGCCCACTGATCCATTGTCCAACCAGGTGGTAAACCCTCTGGCGGCAGAGGGAGTGCTGTCGGGGCAACGGGGGATACAGCCAGCACAGGGGGGGCGATAGCCGCCGGTGTCACGGGATTGAGTAAAGTGGTCGTTGGATTCGAATTTCGCCGGCGGATAATTACGACTAGCATGCCGAGGATCGAACCAACGAGAATCACACCGACGGTACCCAATATCAGTAGTAATGAAGGCCCAGTTACGACAAGATGACGCGAAGCATCCATGGGGAAGGCATCAGCGTCATCAGACCAACCGTCCTTGTCCGAATCCGGGCAACCAATACGATCTTCGAAGGACTCGCCAGCTTCTTCAAGACAATCGTCCGACATATTTGTGCCGAGTTGATCGGGGTGCCCATCGCCATCACTATCTGACCAAAAGCGTGAGTCAAATGCGAAGGCATCGAGGCCGTCGTCCCAGCCATCGCCATCTGCGTCAGGGCAACCGAGGCGTTGCTCGGTTGAGAGGCCGAAAAGTCCAGGGCAGCCATCTGGGAAATCACCAGTGGGAGATTCCCCGTATCCGTCCATGTCGTTGTCAACATGCTGGGTCGGATTATCAGGGAGTGCATCGCCTACATCGGACCATCCATCACCATCGGAGTCCAAACAGCCGAACACATCCGCAGTCGAGGTGCCTGCAACATCAGGGCAGGCATCGGGTTGGTACCCCGTCTCAGCATCACCGTAGCCGTCCTCGTCGCGATCGAGGTGCTGGGTATGATCCGTCGGGAGGGCGTCCGCGCCAGACGAAGTCGTCCAGAATGGGATGCTCGGGTCGGACCACCCGTCGCCATCAGAATCCGGGCAGCCGCGACGGTCTTCGGTGGAAGTGCCGCCGACATCTGAACAATGGTCACCTAGATGGCCCTCGTCCTCATCACCAAAGCCATCCCCATCCGTATCAGACCACTGGGTTGGTTCCACCGGGAATACATCGACTGTGTCAGCATAACCATCCCCATCCCAATCCGTGCAACCGATTAGAGTGCCCGAATTACTTGTTCCGGAAATCGTTGGGCAATCGTCGGTAGAATCTGCAAAACCGTCGTTATCGTCGTCACTGTCTTCACCAGCGTCCTCGCAACCATCTCGATCTGCATCGTTGGATGGGATAGAGAAGAAGGAGTGGGGACTTGTCGGGCATAGATCGATTCCAGCTGATGATGGAGTGCAAACCCCATCCCAGCCATCGGCATCGCAGATGAGGTCATTGTCATCATCGAAATCCTCGCCCGCGTCCCTGCATCCATCAAAATCGTAGTCGGTGAGCGATGTTGATATCCAAGTAAGGTCGCCCTTAGCGCAGCGGTCATCGATATCAGACACACCATCATTATCATCATCGGAATCCTCGGAAACGTCAGCACAACCGTCCGTATCGTGATCCGTTGCTAGAGACGAAATCCAGGCAATATCGCCAAATGCACAGTCGTCAAACAAGTCGAGAATACCATCATCGTCATCATCTTCATCACAAACATCACCCACGTTGTCACCATCGTGATTCGCCTGATCATAGTTCGGTATCGAAGGACAGTTGTCATCCTCATCCTTCACCCCATCACCGTCTCCGTCGTTGTATGGATCCATTCGGATAACTTGATCTCGGCCATTGTCCACGTAGTATAGGTGCCCATCAGGTCCAATCTCAAGACCCATGATGGATACGGCTGAAGTCTGAACGCTGGCTGCCTCTGTCGCACTTTTACCATCTGTCGACAAATCATACGCCACGATACGATCATTGCCGTTAAGGGAGACAAATAGTCGGTCACCATCAATTGCGATTCCAGAAGGTCGGCTCAACCCAGAGGAGAGAACACCCCACTCGACCCCCGTGATGCTGGAGTACTCGGCCAAGGGCTCCATCCTAGATGAATCACCCATGATATTCTGAGTGTTGTAGGTTGTATCGTCGGTATTGACCCACAATACTCGGTTCGCTCCTGCGTCTGCGATGTAGAGAATCCCGGAGTCCTTGTCGAGAACCATGTGGCCGGGGATTCCGATAGCCCGGGTGAGCTGGATGTCCGTGTAGCGGCGAACAATACCATCTGAGTGGTCATCCTCGCCAGTGTCATGGTCAATTTGGAAGTCGTAGTAGACCAGTTCACCATAGTAGCCGTCATTGTACCAATATGCATTACCCGAATCATGAGCAATGCCCATTCCATCAGGAGATTCATGGTTCATATCGATGTGGCTACCGAGAAGACCGTTTCCGTTGTTCTGATTTTCCATTGCAAAATGGCTCAAAGAAGATGGCCAGAGTGTAGGCCCCATGAAATTGTTCGGAGCACCTTGGCCACAGAATGTGTTCCGCGTTTCTTGAGCGGACCCCCATTGCCAATCAAACTCTGAATGATATGACCCAAATGCAATCGCACTTACTTCTTCAAGGAAGTGGTTTTTATTAGAATCTTGCCGGTTTTGTGATGTTTGGGATTCGAGCCCAGTATTTTGTACAATGGTAATGCTATCAGTGGCCCGATTTGCAATCCAAAGTTCGTTCGCTCGACCAGGGTGGAACTCAAGGTCCCGGGGGTCGGAAAGCGCGTCGGACGAGTCTGCAATCACTACTTCATCGAAACCAATCCCAAACTGAGGGACTGCTGCCGTTTCTTCCGATGCTTCGACGGGGGGCAATAAACAGAACAACAGAATGGTCAGCAGAAGAACGCTCGCCAATTTGTTAGTCATGACCATGCGAGGAGGGGTTTGGATTTGATGCCTTCCATACCCGGTCTCAATCCGGTCGTTGGAAGGCAATGTTTCACTCTTTCTTGGGAATACGCCGGAAACCACTCTTCACGCTATCCCTTGGCCCCGAATCTTTCTGCTGAATGATGCCTTCTGATTCAAGGTGAATATCTAATTCCTGTGTGATTGATGTTCCACGGGAACCTTTTTTGGGGTGAGGAAGTTTGTTCCTACACACAAGGAATACTTCCGATGAGGAGCTTCGGGATGCCTCAGGCGAGAATCTCTGGACTCTGGAAAATCGCTGCTTGGCAGCATTGACAATCCCTTCGATTCCCGTACCTTGGAAAATTTTCGTGACAAAGGCACCACCTGGGGCGAGTAATGGCAATGTGAAATCAAACACCATCGCGACCAATTCGAGGGAAATGGCTTGGTCTCGATCGTATTGTCCAGTCAAACGTGGCGAAATATCAGACACGATGGTGTTGAACATGCGTGTTTCATCATCGGCTACAGGGTGCAGGTTCGTCCCATCGACTTTCAACCCCTCATGTAACAAATCAAGAATACTTTCCTGACAGTTTGGATCAGTCACATCTCCCAGCACCATTTGAGCACCTTCGACGGGGGCGCTGGCCAGTAGGTCAATGCCGATTACAAGTCCATTCGGACCTGTTTCTTCGACTGCAACTTGTGTCCAGCCACCTGGATGGGAGCCGACATCGAGAATCAAATCACCTTCACGTATCAACAGGAATTTTTCTTGAATCTGTTTCAGTTTGAAAGCTGAACGGGTTCGGTAGCCCTTTGATCTGGCTTGACGACGCCATGTATCGCGCTGATGCGCTTGAAACCAACGCTTGCTCATTGCACACCCTCACTGCCGGGGCTGAGCCCGGGATATGTAAATGAGACCCGACTCAGACGCTTGGGATATGCAGAAGGGGATGGCGACGGCCCTCATCATACTCATTCTGCTACCTTTTGTAAGTGCAGATATGCGTGCCCCAGATGAATCGCGAGAGGCAAATGGGGGGCACGCAATACTGCTGGAACAATACACAGCAACTTGGTGTGACACATGTGCAACTGTAGACCCTTGGATTTCTGAATTTGTCGCTGACCACTCAAGTCGAGTTGTTCGTGTTGCCTTGCACCCCGATGATCATGACCCATTCGGTAGTGCACTTACCACCAAACGAGTGGCACTCAAACAGGCTGACCACTCTCTGTCTTTGCCAACATTCTGGTTCGATGGACAAGGCACACTGGAAGGTTCAGTCAGTCAATCACTTCTTGAAAATGAGTTGCGCTCTGCCGAAGGAAATCGGGCGCATTGGATTGGAATGCAAGCATGGTGGGATACCTGGCATAATCAGCCCCACGATGATATACAGAAACTCTACTTGCACTTCGATGAAGAATTACCAGAAAATGCGAAGATAACCGTATTCCGATTAGAGACACTTGAAATGACCAATGAAATCGCCAATAACGGAATCAACATCCACCACGATGTTGCCACACAGATGATTACATTCACTCCAAATGGAACGGTCTTGGATTCGTTTGAAGGTGAATCGGGTTGGGTAATTTCCAATGGCAATCTGTACAGTGAAGAGGGTATACCAGTGTTCATTTTGGAAACATGGGGGGACATAGATGGTTTTGTGACGGTTATCGAAGTAAATAAGGAGGTTCGGGGGGTAATTGGAATCTCAAACGAGGAATTACTCCGAAAAGCGGAAAATAGAGGTGGTTTCGCGCTATTATTACTTGTAGGGGCGCTTGTGGGTTCGAGTATTGTCACGCGCCGAGTCACAGTCCAATGAAGTAGTCCTATATCATACCCTCGTTATTTTGTTCAAACGATATACTGCGAAGCATTCATAGTCTGCCAGTGCAACTATTACTATGATGGCGTACATCCCTGAAGAGAGAGAAGAAGAGCGTCTAGGGGACGCTCAAGTAGATCGAGAATGGCTTGTCGAGTACATCGTCGAGCTTCCGGAGGATAATCCGATCCGCATGGTGACCATTCTGCGTGGTGCGAAAATGGCAGATGTTCAGGGTAGATTGTATGATATCTTGCGCGCGCACTATGCGTCAGAGACCCGCCTTGACGTTACTGTAATCCGAATGGAACCAGTCGATATGCGGACAGATGTCGCACTCTTCGAAATTGGTGGCACATACCAACCCTGATTACTTCTTGCGCGCCTTGGCGAGAAGTTCAGCTTTAGACAACTGTGCCGTCACTTCCCATGTGCCCTCATCACGTTCATTTCGAATCGTGTAGAGAATGTACATGCATGCGATGAGAGCAATGTGAACACTTGTGCAATACGGGCAGATATGTGGTGCTCCCTCGACAAGAAAGAGTTCGACGAGAACCAGCCACGCAATTCCTGGGACACTCGGTATGCTCAACCACCATGCATAGTCAGCGTATGACTTGGCCCAGTCCGCTTTCATTTCCAAGAACATGGAAAGAGTAAGCCAACCTAAAACTGAGAATGCCCCGATTCCGATGACGCCCCATGGCACTCCGAAAAATTCCGAATAAATTGGGTCTCCAATGACAGAACCGCATTGAACAATACCCTCGGCAGCACAGAATTCCGAGCCACCTGTCACCATTTGATTGTGGATCATCAACGTCCAAGCACTGGCCGCCAAACCACCCATCTCAATGACAAATAATCCGAGCAAACGACGTCGCATTTGTCCCATTTCTTCGAATTGTGATATTTTCTGATTGCTCGCAATCAAACAACCAATCGCCATGATGGAAAGGAAAACAGCCAGTGGGCCATACTCCACCATTACTGGATCCATTCAAACACTCTCCGTCAGGTGGTACTGAATTGCGCTAGCGGGTTCTCTCAAGGGATCTTGGTCCTCGCCATGCATCCCACTGTTCCATATAACTGTGCCATCAGGTGATAACAAAAGATGGAAGGGTACACCTGGAATATCATAATCCTTGAATACCCTCATGCTGAGGTCATCAACATAGGGCCAATCGTGTACTCCACCATCTCGATTTTGGCAGTTACGCTCGTCGTGATAACATCCATCACGGTCGCCCTTCTCTTGGAAAGCGACGATTTCCCCCCGGCTATGGTCCGAACTGAGCATGCCAGCTGAAATTGTGACAAATGCTACAGCACCATTGGAACCGTAGTTGGTGTAGAGGTCATCCATTTTCGGTGCATCTGACCAACAATGTGGGCAATCGGTATCCATGAATTGCAAGAAAATGAGTTGACCGGATTCGCCTTTCGTCCATGAATGATTAATGTAATCGTACAACCTGAACTCTTCCCAAGCACCATTGGAATGAGCTTCGCCGACAATGTCGGGGGCAAGTTGACCTTCTGCAGGACCAATGTCAGGGGGTGGTGCCAATGTCCAAATGATTACACCGACAACGGTCAAAATAGCAGAAATAGAAAAAAATGAACTGATTCGTGCATCAGCGTTCTCATCGTCAACTAGCGAATTCATGTTACGTCGTGTTTGTTGCATTACAATCCAATCTCCTGTATGAGTGTGAAAGCGGTGTGGCGTATAGCGGTTTCAGAATTGAAATTAGGTTCAAATCCTGTGGAAAAAAGTGCACCAGGGTCAAGCATCGTTTTCGGAACGTCCCCCGCCCATCCGCGGTCGCCACCGGTATATTCGATACTGACATTCTCAAATCCTGTTTCCTCGATAACAATTTCAGCGATTCGGCGCACACTACAGGTGTCGTGAGTTCCCAGATTGAAACAATTGACTTGTTCATTTGCCGTTTCGGTTAGATGAACCATTGCGCGTGCACAATCTAGGACTTCCATGTATGACTTCTCCTGACGACCATTTCCAAGCACTTCAAGGCGATTTGGATCAGCCTTCAATTTGTGAATGAAGTCGAATATTACACCATGCGTACCGCGCGCGCCCACGATGTTCGCGAAGCGGAACAACCAAGCTTTGAGCCCAAAGGTGCCAACCCAACTGGTGATTAGCGCTTCTGACCCTAATTTGCTAGCCCCATACAAACTGATGGGGAACAAAGGACCGTATGATTCTGGGGTCGGCATTTCGGACGCCTCGCCATAGACTACACTACTGCTAGAAAATGCGATATTTTTCACGCCTGCACAGCGCATTGCTTCTAAAACGTTGTACGTTGCTACAGTTCCTTGCTTGAGGTCAGTATCTGTGACCCGGGTCCCCAAACGGATATCTGGGTTTGCCGCCAGATGGAAAACGAAATCAATACCTGTCATTGCATCCTTGACTGCATTGAGGTCGAGAAGGTCATCTTCAATGAAATGAATCGATTTACCATGGTGCGCCAGGAATTCTTGGCGGCCGCTACTCATGTTGTCGAAGACTGTAACATTGTCCCCACGGGCAACTAAGCGGTCAACAAGGTGCGAACCAATGAAGCCAGCACCGCCGGTCACAAGGACATCCATGCTACTGGCGACAGGGGAGTTGTTCTTCAATCTCACGTTCTCAAGAACAAGTTGTTTTCATTCATTTCTCCCCCGCCTAGCGGAATGAATCAGTTTCAACCGCCCCCGGCGGCACTAGCCGTTTACACCCTCTGGACGGTTCTGAAAGGGAAGTGTTGAAATGCGGACTCAAGGGCCCATTGTCCATGGAAGGTATGCCTGAAGAGGTTGTCAAACCCATTGTTTGGGATGGACCTATCATGGCCGCAATGCCTGTTTTCAATGAGGAGGAAACTATCGGAAGTGTTGTACTTTCATGCCAATCACAAGTCGATGAAGTCCTCTGTGTTGATGACGGTTCTTCAGATGCTTCATCGCGAATTGCCCGCACTTTGGGGGCAACGGTTCACCATCACCGTGCCAATCGAGGTTACGGTGGAGCCCTCAAGACCATCTTTAACACCGCTCAAGAACGACGTGCAAAAGCACTTGTCATCTTAGATAGTGATGGGCAACACGATGCGAGTGACATACCTGCCTTACTCGCACCTATTTTAGCGGACGATGCTGATGTTGTCATCGGATCCCGATTTGTCAAAGGAGGTGGAGCAGATAGTATGCCAACATATCGCGCACTTGGAATCAAAGTCATCACTGCGGCTTCCAATCTTTCAAGTGACCTCAACATCAAGGATACACAAAGTGGTTTCAGAGCATTTGGACCCAAAGCCCTAGAACGCCTAAACTTCGACCATGACGGGATGGAATCTTGTCTTGAAATACTCAATGCTTGCGACGACCTGCAACTCCGAGTGGGGGAAGTACCAACTAAAATTCGTTATGATGTCCCAAAGGGGAGCCGATACACAGCACTTTCCCATGGATTTACGGTTCTGAGTTTCGCCCTCATTTCGCTCTCACAAAAAAAACCACTCCTCTTCTTTGGCTTGCCAGGGATTTCATTACTAGCAACTGGTGCTGCCATCGGGATGAGAGGCCTCAACGAAGTCGAGGGGTTAACCGATGGAACGATTTCGCT
This sequence comes from uncultured Candidatus Poseidoniales archaeon, assembly GCA_963934015.1. Lineage (GTDB taxonomy): Archaea > Thermoplasmatota > Poseidoniia > Poseidoniales > Thalassarchaeaceae > MGIIb-P. Next base: position 23,832 of record CAWVWT010000002.1, on the reverse strand, counting down.
TTCAGTTGGACCAGGACTCACTGCCGCTTGGATTGGTATGCTTGGTACTTCACTTTGCTTTGCAGCACTCGTGCTTCATGGAGCTCGCCGACTGATGCGGCGTCTGCTGATTCAAGAGTTCGGCCTTGACTGATAAAGAACCAAGAGGTCCTATAAGGACCTCTTCCATCCGAGCCCTTCAATATGAAATGACGATTCGGTGGAGCGATGAGCGACCCCAAATCTGGCGGTTATGATCCATCAGAACCGGTTCTGCCGGATGATGATGGTGAGTCAGCCTTCACCCGTTTACGGCTGATGTGGGTCGGACTTTCCGACAAAATGGATTCAGCAGGGGAATTTGTCCACGATGCTGTCGAAAAGCCAGTGCGAGGATTTTACGGATCTCTACACAAATCCCCTGGTGCCGTCATTGTCATCCTGTTACTTGTCACTGGTTTTATTGGCCAATATTCGATTGATTTCCAACACCAAATCAATGGCGATGTCGAAGTGTATCTCCCAGATGGTGCAGAATCCAAGGAATTACTGCTTGAAGTTCGTGAAGGCTGGTCGACCGACATCGTGATGCTCTACATTCATACAGATAATGCAATTGATGGAGCAACTCGGGGAACTTGTGAAGAAATTGACGATTGTGAGTACAATGTGACCAGCGTCGACATCCTGAATCAGTTATCTTATCTTGAAGGGGATGATGTGAGTGACCCCTCCAACTATGATCGCGGTCTGGATTGGGATAAAAACGACAGGGGCCGCAAGGATGGTGTCGTTTGGATACTATCTCCTGCACAAATTATCAAGGAAGCAAACAGTAGTCGTGCGCGATTTACTTGTGCAATGGAAGAACATGGTGTTGTCGGATTCAATCTTGAAAATTGCCCTGTTTCCAGTACCAGTGTAAACGATGGGTACAGCATCCCATCAGACCAAGGTACTGTCAATGAAATGGTCGAAAATGCTGGCAGCCTGATGGATTCATTCGTCCGTGATACAAATGCGGATGGAATTTGGGACACTGCTGTGGTCGTCATGGGAATTCGCTTTGACATGGCCGATACTCAAATTGATCCACGCGACGATCCAAAAGGGGAGCCGGGGAGCGTGCTCAAAGATCACAAGGCCTTCCTTGAATATGCGGCAAGGCTCATTCACCCATCATCTGTAGCAGGTGATATTGATTATCGCTTTGGTTCAGCTGAACATTACCTAAAATGTCCATTATGTGCGAAGGGGTTTGAGGAAAAATTATCACCAATGTGGTATGAAAATGATGAAACTGGTGAGAGCGAATGGCGAACTCCGGACAATGGTGTACGACGTGCAATTACCATCACTGGCCTAACCCCTGTGCTGCATGATGTTTCAGAGGCGGTTTACGAACAACTCGAATACATGCTACCTTGGTCGCTCGCATTCGTAGCTATCACCATGTTCATTTTACATCGTAATCCAAAAGTTCTGATCATCTGTGGCACACCTATCATCATGAGTTTGGCCGTGACCTTTGGCATTACCGTGATGGCAGATATCGAATTAACCCCGATGATTATCGCTGCTGGCCCTATTCTGATTGGACTTGGGGTCGACTATGCATTACATCTCATCAATCGTATCGAGGAAGGACGGAATGAACGGTTGGAACAAGCTGCTGAAGAAGCATGGAGGAATCAGCGTGAAGGGTTGCACTCAGAAGAGATCGACCCATGGGACCCCGATGTATACCTCAATGCCACTGTGGATGCTGTAATGACTACTGGAAATGCGATTTTCCTTTCAGCACTAACTACCATCGTTGGATTTAGTGTACTGGCTTGGCCATTCCTTGTTCCCATCAAGCCAATGCGAACTGTAGGCTTGACTCTCGTCCTTGGAATTATCTGCACATTCTTCTTCTCGATGATTATGGTACCTGTACTAGGTTGGGTCCTACGATATCGAAAGCGTGGATTGGAAACCGCTGATAAGGCATGGAAAAAAATCGGAAAGATTCCTGTCGTCGGATGGTGGGCAGTCATTCTTGTGGCCTTTGCGGTTAGTGGAGTGGGTGTACTATTGATGGCCGATACAATGGGTGACGACATTACAGGTTCTTCGGACGAAGTCCCACCTGGCCTTGAGTCTTACCAAACACTGGCAGAATATAGCCGAGTGTTTGAAGGTGGGCAAACGAACATGTTCATCGTTGATGCAACAGATCATACGGGGGAAAACGATGCTCCGATAAGAGATCTCGATGTACTCGATTCCATTTCGGCCATGGAAAACCAAATCGATGATGTGCCTGAAACCACAACGGTGAGTTTGGTCACAATTCTCAGGGCTGTACATGTTGATTTGGGAATTCCTGGCGTCCAGCCACAAAGTCTGTGGGAAATCCTACACGATGAGTGTTGGAATATTACCAAAGATCCCGACTTTAGTGACATTTTGCACCCCGAATGTTTACCCTACTTGGGCTCCAGCCAACCACAAATGGTGGATGTTGCTTTTGATACACTATCCGTCGAAGTTCGCTCGATGTTGATGAATGAGGTGAGTGAATTCGACGGTGGCGAAACCCAAACTCTGGTGTATGTAAATCAACCTTACATCAATCTCAGAGATGCGGGTGCGTTGCGAGATGAAATCGATGGTTTACTCGCTGTTGGATTCCCTTCCCTTCCACAGGTTGAAGTCAGTGAATTGACAGGTGGTTTACCGCTTTCTTTGGACATAAATAAGGGGGTGCATGATGCGCAAAAAGATGCCACGATAATGACCATGTTTGTCCTGCTCGTTGTAATGGCAATTTTGTTCCGCTCATTCAGACTCGCATTCTTCACAATGACGGCGGTAGGAGTTGTTGTTTTGTGGCAACCGTTGCTGATGTATAGCGGCGATGTGAACGTGAACGTATTCACCGCAATGGTCTCAACCATTGTATTCGGTATTGGTGTCGATGATTCGATTCACATCATTGATCGGATTCGCGAAGAGAAAGAGACCCCTGCTGGAATTGTAAAAACAGTTTCCAGAACTGGACAAACCATATTTGAGACCACAGCGACAACGTGTGCTGGATTGAGTGCTGGTCTCTTGGTTGACATCCCAGGATTGAGAAATTTCTTCCTGTTGATGATGATGCTCATCACATTTGCCTTGTTGACCAGTTCAATTCTCCTACCTGCCATGCTGGTCGGTTGGCACACCCTGATGTTCTCGATTACTGGTAAAGGCGAATACCAAGATCTCGACATTGATGTCGTTGTTGCGAATAGCCCTACATTGGATGCTATTCTTGATTAGGAATCCCCTGACATGCGCATGCGTTGTAGGCGCTGTCGTAAAGTTCAATTCTATGTAGCCACTGCAATCAGACATGGGCCGGCGATTTGTTCTTCTTTTGGCCATCACACTCCTGACTGTTTCTTGGTCGATTTCCCTTCCACTTGGAACTGGAGAAGCACGCGGATTGGAGGGGGGTTCAATTTTATTTGAAGAGAAAACATTCGCTTCTGATGAGCCTGTGGAAGCAACCATTGGACTTTGGGGGTTAACACTAGGACACAATTATGATCTCCACTGGATGGTACATGGGACAAATGATTCGAGTTTATTGGGACCTGCAACGATTGTGAGTGCAGGAGTTATTCCGTTCTTTGCCGACCAAAGCGCAATGCAGATTGAACTCAGTGAACACCACGTCTCCAATGCATCGATGATGTATATTCTTGAAATTGGGTTGAACTCATCCAGTGGGTGGACTGATGTATCCGCAATGGCACCATTTTCCGTATTCTGGAAATCCATGTCCCCCCAATATACAGATTTATTCGTTTTCGGTGATAGTTTATCCGATTCTGGGAATTCATACAGTGCGTTCGGAACCCCCGAAAGCCCACCGTATTGGCAAGGTCGGTATTCAGATGGCAACAATTGGGCCGACTATACACAAGATTGGCTCGGCAACACCAATGCCGCAGGCCGGGGTAGTGGCAGCGGTAACAATCGTGCATTTGGTGGTGCTGCAACCGGTGACGGTAAGACATTTTGGACAATTGATAACATTGGACTCCAAGTTGATGAATGGGATAATAATTTTAATTTGGGCGCAGGTGATGCTGTCGCCATCTGGGGCGGCGGCAATGATCTGCTAAACTACGGTGAAACGAACTCGCAGGTGCTTGTCACTAACTTAGAAAATCATGCAGAGCAACTAATCGCAGATGGTGGCCAAGAATTCATCTTCTTTGAACTACCAGCACTTGAAAAAACACCGAGTGCAAGCGGTAATTCTGCTGAAGACAACCAGGCTCTAGGGCAGCGTGTTGCTGACTTCAACTCAGGGATGCATACAATGGCAGCAAATTTGGCGAGTACATATGGCGTCACTACACACATGATTCCAGTTTGGGAAGGCTTTGAAATGTTGTTTTGGTCGGGTGAACATTTTGGCATCACCAACACAACTCATGCAGCTTGTGACCACTCTGGGGCCCTATGTGATAGCAATGATCCCATCGCACCCAATGTTGAAGAGTATATCTTCTTCGATGACTTACACCCAACTGAAACCACGCACAAAGCAATATCATTGTTCGTGCAGCAAGTTGTAGGTATTCCCGACTACGATGGAGACAATGTGGCTGATTCAATGGACAATTGCCCCCACACGATACCCGGTATCCAAGTTGACACTGATGGTTGTGAAATTCCACCACTTGACACAGATGAAGATGGTGTCATCGATGATGAGGATGGCTGCCCAAATACAGATGCTGGATTGAGTGTTGATAATGTGGGATGTGCGGACAACCAAAATGATACTGACCAAGATGGGGTCATGGATGATATTGATCAATGCCCAGATACGCAGCCGGGTTGGACTGTTAACAGCGTTGGCTGCTCCTCATGGGAAATTGACAGTGATTCTGATGGCGTGGTAGATGCTGAGGATGACTGCCCTCAAACCGACCAGGGTGAAGATATCGATGGGGACGGATGTGCCGACAACCAGTTAGATACTGATGAAGATGGTGTCTCAGATGATTTGGATGCTTGCCCTCGAACACCTCGAGAGGAACTGGTGAACGAATTGGGTTGCTCTGGATCACAACTCGATGATGACGGTGATGGAATTTACAATTACGAAGATGCCTGTCCTAATACCCCCCCGGGTGAAGAGGATGTCACAGATATGGGGTGTGGCCCAGGGCAGCGTGATACTGACGAGGATGGGGTCAACGATGATGTTGATCTCTGTCCAGACACACAATGGCTGGCTGAAACCGATGACGGTGGTTGTGCTGCGAACCAACGTGATACCGATGACGATGGTCGGAAAGATTCGGTTGATGGATGTCCGGAGGTATGGGGGTCACTCAATGGGTGCCCACTGCTGTCGATTGAATTGAGCTTGTCTGAAGCACCAGATAGTGATACACGTACAGCCAATATTTCAGTCAATATCACATGTGAAAGTAATTGTCAGATGACTTGGATTTTACAAGATGGAGACACTACCATTTCAGAAAGCACAAGTGCACTAAATGGAACCTATTACGCTGATTACACAAATTTGATTGGTGAGTCAGCAGAATTGAATGCTCGAGTTAGTATCGAGGGAATGTGGAAGGATACGGTCATGACCGTTTACTTCCCCCCTATTGAGAGCACTACTGAACCTGTTGAAAACCAAACTGATCAGACTAATCAAAACACAGATTCTGATCAAACGGATACTGCGGGAGAACAAGATGCCGGATTTGAGATGGATACGGGTTCGATTGCCATGATTGCTATGCTGCTTCTGTTTAACGTAGGCGTTGTCGCTGCAATCTTGGCCATTCGGTCCAATTCCAGGAAAAAAGGCGATGGTCGCGACCGGGCGATGGCTGAATTTGAGCGGGACCTATTCGCAAATACCGCGCCAGTAGTGGACATACCGAGCATGCCGGAAGTAGTTGCTCCTGAACCGGTCGTGACAAGTGGACCACCTGTACCTGCTAACGGTCTACCACTTGGCTGGACCATGGAACAGTGGAATCACTACGGAAGTCAATGGCTGGCACAACAATCACCAGTACAACCAGCAGTTGCACCCGCTCCTGTTCAACCGGTGACCACACCAACCCCGGACCTACCGAACATCGATGATCTCCTCGGGTGAGAGGTAGTGGCACACTCATTCTAGGATACCTTGATTTTCACCAAGAGACAAATTTCCAGGTGGCAATGCTGACAAGACATCGTCCTGGAGTAAACCGGTTGCCTTGGCAATCTTGGTAGCAATCTGTTCCTTCTTCTGAGTACCCGGTGTCAACCGAATCCATCGCTGGCAAACATTGCTGATCACATCGTGTGTACCGACGATTGGCAATGGAATTCCATTGATTGCCACCATTCCAAGTGTGATTTTCATACTGAGGTCTTTGTACCAATGTCGATTGCCTCGGACCACAAAGGCACCTCTTCCAAGAGATTCACCCGATTCGGTAGTTTTGCTGACCTGGCCCTGCCTGGCATGGAATGCAGTTGCAGCTGCACCTCCACTACCCCATGCACGTGACCAGCAAACAGCCATTTGCGCAGCCCCTGGAAGTGCATCTTCAGGGTGCTCAGAAATATCAAGCGATTGGGTGAGACGTAACGACGGAACTCCTTCGGGAAGCAATGGATTGGGATTGGGGTCCTCTTCAAATCCTTCTTTCAGTTTGAGTGTGCAAGATGGAGCACCGTGCAAATCAGCATGGAAATACAGGTCTGCGGGACTGAGGTGCTTCTTGACAAGTTGGTCATTGCCTTTGGCATCTCGCCCTCCGACGAGCAGTTGCCCACTGGACAACATTGTCCAACGGTTTCGCTCGAACCAGAATTTCTTGGTTCGCTTGATGATACTCACACGTCCAGCCGCCTCATCTTTGACTCGTTTTTTGTCGACCTTCTTCTGGCGTTTCTGAGTGTCTGCAAGAGCACTTTTTGCACCTTCTGCTCGTTGCTTATCCTTTCGCCCTTTGGCAAAATATCGTTGTGCATTCTGGTGAACAGTCTGATCAATTTGCAATTCCACAGTCTGACCAGGTTCACCATTCTCATCAGGCAACTTGGCTTGTATAGTTCGAGACGCAGGGTCTGCAGATACGACCCAATCAATTTTCTTGATGGCTGAACGCGTTTCATCCCAACCGATTTCATCAATGGATTGTATCATTTGATTGAGAAGGGACTCGACATGTGCCCAATTCGCTTGAATCGATTTCCCCACGTCTTGTTGTTTCGCACCTTTTGCAGCCAACTTACCAACCGCAGCCGCTTGTTGACCTTCGCGCCGTGCCAATTTTTCCCCTTCAGAGTCAGCCTGTCCTGGTGCAGTAACTTCAGCGAGTTTCTCTGCTTCTCTGCGAGCTAGTGCACTCGAATCATATCCGCCTTTCCATGCATCGATTGCTTGGGATAAAGAGGCAAACCCCATAGATTGGACATGTTCTGATAATTGTACAGGTCCAACTTCAAGGCAATGTTCTTCCATTTGGGCATCGAGTTCTAACGGATTGGTAGAGGGTTCAAACAATTCATCGACCCTAGCGATAGCCCCTGAATCCCCGATTTGCTCAATCATGTTCTGAAATACTTGGTAGAGTTCACCCACCCCTTGAATTTCAGCAGCACTTTGAGTTGGTTCTAAGCCCGCCAATACGCAAAGAGTACGGGCATAAGCACTACCCAAGCTCATCTTTCCAGCCAATGTGTGTACAAGGTCACGATCAGATTCTTGAAGCACTGCTTGCAATTCCGATTCGGTCCAAGTACGTGGATCCATTGGTTCGGGTGGGGCAACATAAGCTTCACCGCGCTTGATAGTGCGTGTCTCATACGTCACGTGCGTCAAGGGTTGTATGATGATGCCGTCTTGATCTAACAATATGACATTTCCATTGCGGAACATTTCAATCACCAAATCTCGACGCCCATCCTTGGTGTCAAATTCCAGCACAATGATTCGGTCAAACCCCAATTGTTTCGCACCCATGAGGCGAGCATTTGCCAGGTGTTTTCGAAGTAGCATCGCAAATTGTGGTGGGTGAGTGGGCATTGGACGATCTCGTTGACTGAAGTAAACACGTTGTCCGCGAACGATGACAAGGTCACATTTAGCAACCTCTTTCGGATTTAGACGCAATACAACTTGTTCGTAATGAGGCTGATACATCTTCCTGCATCGAGCCCCCGCAAGGGCATTGATGTCTAGGGCCATTCGGGCGATATCGAATGAAGACATCTGGTCACGCATGGTTCGCCCTCATGTCAAGCCGAACCCTGCCTCTTCTTGAGCCAATCGCTTATCACATACGGCATGCAGCGCAACTTCGTGCGCCAAATGGATTCCCCTGGCGGTGGCCTTGCCGACTTGGAGCGACCTGAACGTAATCCTTCACCTGGCAGTGAAGTTGGAGGGGAAAACGACGAGGCCCTTGCGATGTTCTGGTATCGCGATTTATTGCGCACAGGGACCGATTCTCCAGAGGTTGACCCAGATTGGGGGATTCATGTCAATGCGGATGCTTTGGTCGAGTGGGCTGCCGTAATTGCCACTGCAATGGAGGGTGATGGGGTGGTAAATGCACCGACCCTGTCACTTGACCTTGCGTTCATCTTTGGATTTGACCATTGCTTTTTCCACCATTGTGTAGATGCGCAAGTCAGCCTACACATGATGCGCTTGCATGCAGCAGGTCAACCACTACCGGATTTGCGTGCTCACCATCGCGAATGTTGTGAAAAATTACACGATTCAAGAAACGAACCGCAATGGTGGTTTGCGATTGAAGAAACACTTGCAAATGCACATGTTGCCCGTGACCCGACACGTTTAGGGGGTTTGCGGGAAGCATTCCTACGGTATGGAATTCTGCCACAGCCTCTTGATGGGTCTCGGGGCCCTTGGGCCCTGTGGGAACAAGCTGCGATGGATGAAGGCGCATTCAAAGCACTGTCACACATGGTTTGGCTCCAGCACTTGTCTGGTGAAATTGACCCACTGGGCATTCTATCTGAAATTGAGATGGAAATCGACGAGGGGGGTAATGATGCGGCTTTCAATCGAATGATTGACCTGATTATCGAAGCGTGTGAACCCCAGCAACAGGGTGAAGATGGCGGCCAAGATTACGATTGGATTGCAGATTTGTATGGTGTGCCCCGCCTTCATGCATTCGGGGGATTCACCGAAGGTCTGTTCCGACGCTTGGATGTACCCATCTGGTTCCATGGTGGCAATGGCCCAGATCTCATTCGCCGATATGATGCACAGCGTGGAGAGTGGCCATATGGGACGATTGAGCGATTGTATGGGCACTTTAGAACGAGTGAAGTTTCCGGGGAATGGGATGACCCATTCACCAGCGATGATGATGAATTTGAACTATCACCATAGGTGACGTTCAAGGATTGGCTCTATTTCGCAGTCCCATGAGCGACGAAGGTCCCTTTGCTGAGGGTGATGAGGAACCCCTTCTCCCCAGGATATTTTGCTGGACATGGCCTCAATCAATCTGGTCGTGGGTTTTCTGGGGCTTAGGATTCCTAAGCATGGGATATGGCCTCACCTCAAGTTTGGCTATGATGGATGTGGATGGATTTCCATTGGTCATTATTGGCCTACTCATCATGGGTTTTGCCAGCCCCAATCCATTCGCGATTATGATGTCAGATTTTGTTCCAGGTGCATCTGACCAATGGTCAGTGGAACCATTTCCACCTATGCACCCAGCCCAATGGCATCTAGAACGACCTGAATGGAATGAGAAATTCAAACAATGGTTGCCTGACCCTCTAGCACGATTTGAAATGGATGGCCCCGAAATCAGTTTTAAGAAAATTGGCAAGCAATGGGCTGTCTACTATGATGGCGAAGAGTCTGATTGTGAAGGCTGTGGAGGAAAAGGAAAAGTTGCAGGTGGACAATGTGGTGAATGTGGTGGTGATGAGGCGCAGCGATTCGATAGTGAGATTGAGGCGTCAAATTATATGCAGAAGTTATTAGGTCGGGGTGAAAATAAAGATGCACAAGAACTGATTTTTTCCGAACACCCTCGCCATAATCAATACAGGAAATTGTTCAATGCGACACCACCGATGGTTACAGCCCGGCTTTTCTGGCATGCGTTTGCTGTTTGCTTCGTTATGGGATTGTTCCTAGGATTCCCCAGCGAGGAACGAGAAGGGGCTGCACCGTTAGCCATGGCACTCATCGTTTTTGGTGCAATTTCAGCCATTATCGCGCAATGGTGGAACAAGGGTGTGATTGAAGCATGGGATACGATTACGTCGATTGTCAAGTACGTCGATGCCGGGCACACCGAACTAGTTGGCCAGGTTCGCCCAGCCACATTCCTGCCCTTGGATTTGGTTCATGTGGATGGTTACCGCGACCCCAGTTGGACGTTTGATGACCTGGTTGCTTGGTCGTGGAATTACCGAGTGTATGAATGTCATATTGAACGATACTATGATGATCAGACTAAATCTTGGAAAACAAGAGAAGTCTGCAATTGGAAGTTTGTCCGTAGCGACAGTGACCGGAGGGATTTCATGCTCCACGATGGAACTGGTGGAATCATTGTCGACATTGAGTCGTTTGAGAACTCAGATATGGGTCAAGTAATTTGGTCTCGGGATTCAAGACCGGAGGGGGCTGGCGGAAATCCTCTCTATCAAGGCAGAGATGTTCGAAAGCATGAATGGGCACTGTGGGCCTTGCGGTTGGGTGACCCAGTGTATTTGATGGCACGTATCAAATCAAGGCCATTCGATGATATTCCAAAAGGGATGGTTTCGCAAAATGCTTCGCGTGTCCACCATACACTGATTGCGGTTGGTGAGGATGCTGTTCGTAGGACTGCTAAACTCCGTAAAGGAACTGAATTCTCAGTGTTGAAACCTAAAACTTCGTCGCTGAGTCGCTTAGGAGCACTCTTCATGCTGATTATGGCAGGCCTGGTGATGGTCGCCATGTCTGGCTAATTACTTACTCACCTAATGATTCCTTGAGTTCTGCAAGACGTGCTTTAGCCTCAAGCAGTTCTGCTTCGGCTTCAATGGCTTGTAGCTCATCTTGGAGTTCCTCCGTCCTAACATCGGCTTCAGACTTGGACTCGACAAAGCTACCCAATGAGGCTCGACGACGAAACATAGAACTGACCTCTTCTCGGGTGTACTCGTCAAAGTAATCAGCAGGAAGGAATCCCATCATTTTGGCAACAAGAATTGCTGGGAACATTCGGGCGTATGTATTGTAATTCTTGGAGCTCTGGTTATATTCTTCAACTTCACTGGCCATTTTTGAGATAGCATATACTCCTTGTTGGAGGCCTTCGACCAAGACGTGGTGCGAGGTCAGTTGGGGGTTAGATTCAGCAAAAGCAAGTGCCTGGGGCATGAGGGAATCCATCATACCAGAAGCTTGACCCAAAGCAGAACGATTTCCAGTACTCTTGGCTTCAGCAAACATTTTCCGCGCCTCGACAATCTTGTCATAGATGTGGCTCTCCAGTCCAACCTGTACGAGATCTGATTCCTCTACCATCCCAATTTTCTGATCTTTAACAGCAATTTGTGTTTCAAGATTTTGCCACTGATTTTTGGTCTCTTCCTCAAGATCAACTAGGCGGTTGTATGTGCTGTAAATCCATATTAGAAGTATTACGAGGACGATGATTATGGAAACGACCAAGAGCATGAGGGTGGCATTCATGGTGGAGCCGATGCGGATTCAATTATTAGCATCACTGGATACTAGAGGCTTCCCATGCCGCGATATCGGCGATGACATCAGCTTCGTGTGCGTACTGATTGCTAGGCACCTCAACCAAACTGCCGTTTGGTAAGGCATCGGCAATACCATGCGAATCGGTTCCTGTATGCAACGTATCGGAAGCAGCGATACAAATGGCGACATGGGCATAAATCCGACCTAGATTTGTCGGTAAATCATAGCGTCGGTTGGCTTGTACACTTCTCTTCAATCGAAGTAGGTGGGCTTGAGTCAATGTTCGTTTGTAGCGGATATACTGCTTTGGTTCCTTCAAACGCCATTTGAGATACGGGAGGCCGAGGCGGATGAGAGGTGAGTAGAACCACCAAGGTGCTGCTGTCAACGGTACCATCCAAATAGGGAATCTAAATTGTGAATTGGGTGCAACCAAGAAGGCACTTTCACCCTCGAGAAGTCCTTCGTACAGACCATGCAGAATAACTGTTGCACCTAACGATGAACCGAACCACAGGACATTCGAATCAAGATTTAATTCACTTACAATGGATTTCAAATCTTCAGCATGGCGGAGCATTTCGAAATCACGCACTTTCACTTTTTTCGGCACGATTGCCGATCGCTTTTCGCGGGTTTCAATATAGTGAATGGTACGTTGTTCAACCCATGTTGAAAGGAGTGGAGCCCAGCCATCCATGACACTGGTCCATCCTGGGATGAAAATAACGGGCCGGGCTGTACTCGCTTGCTTGGGTGTGAACGAATAGACCCTCAATTGGTACCCATTGGCGACCGCAATATGCCGAACCTCGATTTCACAATCAGGATTGTTGAGTAGCGTTGCCACTTCGGTGGGATTCATTTCGGTTCCATCCCCACAATATTGCCACAGGTACAACGTGCTTCAATCTTCACCTAGATTCGACCTTCAGTTCGCAAGGCGTCAAGATGACTCATTGTTTGATCAACCTTCAGTAATGGATGTGCGTCGGGTGTATCGGCGTATGCAGTATGGCTCAATTCCTCAATTTCACGAAGACCACTCTGCCAAGCTGAAAATACCGCCTCATGGCGCTTTTCCCTGTGGCGGATATAGTGCGTGAGCAACTTGTTCGGGTTGGCCACCATCGGCCCGTGCCCTGGGAACAGCAAGTTGGCATCTAAGTCACGAAGACGATGCAAGCCTTCGATGTATGCGGTCATGTCCCCCTCACCACTCGGAACAAGAATGGTGCCCACTTGAACAGCATTGTCAGCAGAAACTATGCCGGCTTCGGAGACTAGGCAGATTTGTCCAGGGCAGTGGCCGGGAGTCTCGATGACCGACCAAGTGACTTCGTCTAACTGGAATGAGTCGCCTTCTTTCAAAACTGAATCCGTATCGCAAGCAGGGATTTCTTCGTGGGTCTCCACGGTCGCCCATATTGGGGCGGTATACATCTCTGCAATAGCTTCCAGGTCACCAATATGGTCAGAGTGACGATGGGTGAAAATAGTTGCCAGAATATCACTTCCAGATCGTTGGATCTCGTTCACCTTCTCTTCTAGAATTTTGAGACCTTCAGTGCATTTCGCCGCCGGGTCGATGATAACTCTAGGTCCTCCCGGCACGCCGAGAACGTAGCAATTAGTGTGAGTGGAGGGAGGCAAAGTGTTTGTCGGAATCGGCACACATTCGACGCCAGGTGCAAACTCGATTCTACTATTATTCGAAGGTGGGTCCCTAGCTAGAATCCGTATCGCTTCTTCAAGTTCCTTGCCTACAATATCGCGAAGTAGCATGATTATGGGCGGCGGAATCTTAATCTCATGATTCAACCATTCCTCGAGCAACTGTGCAGGCGTGGCCCAGCGATAGGCATCGAATTCAACACGCCCCCCGGTTTCCAGAATTGGATCGACCTCGCACTTTGCCGTGAAGAAATGGTTGTGGAAACGCAGCGGCGCTAGCGGTGGTGTTGTCCGTTCCGAGATGACATGGAATCCATCGCTTGCAAGTGTGATACGGCCATCGTCGACTGCAGCGACGAACACGCTCTTGTCTGAGAGGATTTCCGCTCGGAGATTCGCATCGACGTGGGTCAACTGCGGCGTTAGACCGACCTCCTCGACCATCTCACGGCACAAGGCGAACAAGGGGCCACGGTCGATGCGGCTGACACCACCACCTGGAAAGGACCAGTAGTCGGGGAAAGCCGGAACGGTGGATACACGATGGCATACCAGAATCTCATCCCCTCGCCGAAGCATGACCGATGCTGAAGGGCGAGGAGGGTGTGGCTTCGCGCGCGCTACGTCCATCATACTCGCGATGGTCCGACGGACTTGAAGTCTGCCTCCCCTTCGCGACGTCATGGAGCCGTGGGAAATCGAGCCTTTGAGCGAAGAGGAGGCTGCTGCCTACGATGCCAGAAGTGAGCGTATGCGGCGAATTGGCAGGATGGCTTTGGCCATCATGATGACCACGATGATGGTTACTTGGGTGGCAAAAAATTTCTTCATCACGCTTCTGTAGGTTTCATCAATTGCCGGCCCTCGCATGTGTACATGCGCATTGGTCACCGTACTGCCGAGGGTGTAGAATATCCTCATGAAATACCGTCGTTTGGTTTGGGTGTTTTTCTGATGTCCGAACAGGGCGAGTGTAGATCTGCCTGTTTGGCAGCATTGGCTGCGGGTTACACACACATCGATACCGCGCGCGCGTACAGTAACGAGCATGAGGTTGGTGAAGCATTGAAGGAATCAGGGGTTGTTCGGGAGAATGTGTTCATCACTACGAAACTGCGCCGAATGCACGCGACTGGGTTTGAGGAGGTCCTTGAGCACTGCCAGAAATCATTGGAAAATTTAGAAACAGATTACATCGACCTCTACCTAGTCCACGCCCCTCCTGAGGATTCAGATCATCGTGAACCTGTCTGGAAGGGCATGGAGCATTGTCTCGAACAGGGTTGGGTCAAGGCGATTGGGGTATCGAACTATGGTGCACACCATTTGGATGCGATGCGTGAATACGCAACCTACTTCCCCGCTGTCAACCAAATCGAAATCAATCCATGGTTACAACGGCCAGAACTTCGGGCTGCGACCGAATCTGTGGGTGCGAAGGTCATGGCCTACTCACCTTTGGCACGCGGACACAAATTGGGAGACCCTGATTTGATTGATGTTGCCAATCGCTTGGGCTGCACGCCGGCCCAAGTTGCCATCAAATTCTGCCATGATCTAGGTTGCATCACAATCCCAAAGTCGAGCCGAGCCGATAGAATCGTGGAGAATCTCGCATCGCTTAGTGTCGACATATCGGGTGAAATGGAGGTAATTGAAGCGATGGAATGCGGATATATCTCAGGTTGGGACCCCACTTCAGAACCCTGATTAGCGTGCATCTTCAGCGAGGAAATCATTGACCAAGTGTGCGTTTTGGTCTCGCATTTCAGCCAACTCGGTCAACCATGCTGCTGCCTTCTCAACAGTCATCATTTTGAGTTCGCCACTGAGGAGGTCACCAGCCACATAGCCCCGACGAATTTCTTCAAGGGCGGCATCGTCTTCTTCAAAAAAGAAGCGTAGATATTGGAAGGCTACATCAATCTCGGGGTTTCCTCCAAGTCGACGATGCTCCTCAACAGTAGATTGACCTCCGGAGAATGAGCGCTTGAACTTCTTCTCCATCTTCTTCATGTCCTCATTGAGGAAAATTGTCGTCTCTGGCATCGAAGAAGACATCTTGCCCCCAGTCATGCCAACGGCGAAGCGGTGGTAGGTGCTACTTGGTTGCAGCAAGCCGGGGCCACCCATGCCCCTTTCTAGTGTGAGAAGGGCCATTCGAATTGGATAGCGATCTTTTCCGGTAGCTGCAGGGATATCTACGATACCATGTTTTGCATCAGCGATGATGTCACTGTATCCAAGCCCCTTGAGTGATTCAACAATTTTACTAAATACAGCCTTCGTGGTTGCCTTATCACCTGCAACAATGCCCTGATTATCATCCATCACCGAGACTGTGATGCGCAACCCTCCATTTTTGCGATCATTGACATTAAACCAGTTCGTCTTACCTGCCAAACCCCTACACAAACGTAGGTGTGGGTCTTGGTCGACTCCGACTGGAACCACGATTGGGCGCAGACCACCGTACTCATCGAGTTGCGGATGCAGAATGTCCCCCGCTTGGACCAATGGTGCTTGAACGTGAGCGAGATTCGTATCGCCTTGGAAGCCATAAATGGCTTCAAATTCAGAAAGGTTGGTCCGCTTCCCCAGCGTGAAACCCATGCGCTGAACAATCGGTCGCATGCTTTGGAAGTAAATATTCGTGCGTTCAGGGTCCAAGCCCATAGCCACATAATTAGCTACATATTCCTCCAAAGCGACCTTGCGGCATTCCGCAAGACTGTAACCACGCGTTGCATTTGCCTCAAGATCGGCAACTGCGATAGTCACATCTGCGCCTTGTTCCTGAAACCAACGTACCTGATCAATGACCATCTTGTGACCCAAATGCATCTTCCCGCTAGGCATCAAGCCTGTCATGACCCCAAAGGGGTCGCCACGAGCATTCGCTTGGAGGATGTTGCCCAAATCACGATGGGCGAAAATAATGCCTCGACGATGATGCAAGGATGGATTTGGGATTTCAGCCAATGCAACAGATTCCAAACCAAACTGCTGGATGATTCGGTCATAGTCTGTCGAGACTTCGCTTGACCAAGGGTCAATGTCTACCATCGGCTATGCCGATATCAAAGCGGCTATCAAGGCGTCGGGTCAACTTCGACCTGAGGCCGATGGTTTGACGTGTGGATTGCCCACGCCGAGTCATGGCCCGCATCTGTGTACTCGGTGGCGGGCTAGTGGGACGATTCGTAGCCTGTATCCTGAATGACAGAAAACACAAGATACGGGTTGTCGATGCAGATTTATTGTCCGATATGCCCGCTGGTATAGAGGTTATTCAATCGCATGTTAAATTGGAAAGCTTGCCTAAAATGGTGAGGGGATTTGACGTTGTGATCAATTGCCTTCCAGGTCGTATAGGTCACACTGTACGCCCCACATTATTATCTATAGAAGGATTATCTGTGGCTGATTTGGCTTTTACTGCTGAGGACCCCAGGGATTATGATGAATTGGCCAAGGAACACGGTTCACGATTGATCTATGATATCGGAATTGCTCCAGGTTTATCCAATGCCTTGTTGATGGATGCACAGCGTCGAATGAGGCCCCTTTCATCTGCCAAGATTTGGGTCGGTGGGAATCCGCAGAAACCCGATGAAGAATGGTCCTACATGGCCCCCTTCTCACCATCCGATGTGATTGAGGAATACACGCGGCCTGCGAGAATTCGTCGTGATGGTCACAATGTGACTGAGGCGGCATTGTCCGAACGCCATACGGTTTCAGTGCCAGGTTATGGTCAAATGGAAGCGTTTCTGACCGATGGTGTTCGCTCATTGTTGGATACGATCGATAGTGAGGAATTGCTTGAATACACAGTTCGATGGCCGGGACACATTGATCGGTATTTGTCGGGTGATGATACTGAAGAAGAGTTGATTGAAGCTTGGAAGTTTAATCCACAACGCCCAGAATTCACATGGTTGGGCGTCGAAGTCAACGATGGTGATTCAATCCTACGATGGGATGTTATCGACGAAGGAAAGGATGGGTGGTCATCTATGGCACGCACCACAGGTCTTGTCACCGTAGAAGTTGCTGAGATGCTGGCTGATGGTTCGATTTCCGAAACTGGTGTGATGCCCCCTGAGATATTGGGAAAGGAGCCAGAATTATTGCAACGTCTGCTTGGTGCAATGCAACAGGAAGGGGTTCAGATTCACTCTTCCTCTGATGAATAATGCATATCACGATCATGGTTGAGTGTGTATCTGATTGCCACGGGTGCAGTCAGGATGATTAGGACTGCAAGCATCGGTAGAATCCATGTTGGTTCGATATCTGGTTGCGGTTCGATCAGCCATGTAAATCTGAGCGATGAGTCTTGGAACGGGGAACTCCACTCAAACAGGTCCGTTGTATGGTGACCGACTGCCATGAATGGTGTGAAATTATTGAATGGACCGTGTTCAATCTGTATATCGCCAACATCGCCCGCCCATGTAATCTGTACTAGTGCACCTTCGGGGATGGTCAGCGTGGCGTTGGATTCATCCAAAATTCGAAACCCTTCTTTCAGATGATTATCTTCAATAGTGAGTTCATCAAGTATACCTCCGTCAATCCGAGAAATGTTTGTGATTTGGCCTCCTGTGATGGACAAATGCGTGTTTCCCGGCACTCCCCAACCGCCATTGCTGGTCGGAGTTCCTTTCAGCGTAATGGATTGGTTCGTCCTTTCAAATTCACTGGCTGGGTGTGTTGAAGAAAACCATTCACCCCATGTTGTAAACCAATAATCCTGCGATTCTATCCACGTGAGCACATCTTTATCTCTGCGGACATTGAGGTCTTCGATCTGCGCCTCCCAATACAAATTCGCATACCCATTTGATTCAATCCCTTGCTCGATTGCCGAAATCGATGCGACATTCTGTTCGAGGCTGCCGCCACTCCGCTCAATCGCCCAATTTGGATTTTGACCTGTAATTGAAGGTATTTGATCTCCAACGATGCGGAACCCTTCCGCCATCAATAAGTCACGTGTAGGTGAATCAGCATCGGCCGTTTCGAGTCCGTATGAAAGGGGTTCTGCACCCCACTTTGACGCATCTATTTGGGAAGTAAGATACCCCTTACATTCTGTAATTACACTACGATTATCGGCCACATTTTTCCCAGGCATCCCATGGCAACCGAATTCATCACCAAGCGCAAGGCGTTCCCCACCAACCACCTCTTGGGTTAACC
This sequence comes from uncultured Candidatus Poseidoniales archaeon, assembly GCA_963934015.1. Classification (GTDB taxonomy): domain Archaea; phylum Thermoplasmatota; class Poseidoniia; order Poseidoniales; family Thalassarchaeaceae; genus MGIIb-P. Next base: position 5,201 of record CAWVWT010000002.1, on the reverse strand, counting down.
AACCATCTGCTCTCCACGCGACGGCTCCCGGCGCGGCCAATGGCAAAAGCAAAACTCCGAGCATGAAGATGGCGGCTCGCACGGTACCAATCCGTGAGGGACCAATTATTGACCTTAACCACCAATCAATAGGCAATCATCAAGTGCATATTTGGACGCCGAACATGTATGGTTGCGGTCAGCGATGCGACTCTCGCTGAACTCAACGCGGTGACTCGGATTCCTGGTACTGGTATTCCATTACCTAAATCACCATTCTATACGGTCTTGTTAGCGGTGCTTCCAATCTTGGCCCGCACACTGTTCAGAATCCGTTACAGGGGCATCCACCGTATACCACGCAAGGGGGCTGTCATCCTCGCTGCAAATCACACATCCCATATCGATCCATTTTCGATTACAGCCGGTGTCCGTCGAAGGATACATTATCTGGCAAAGGATGGGCACTTTGAGAAACTCTCAACTGCGATTGTTATGAACACGACCGGGCAAATTCGGACTCATCGGGAATCAGGGGCAGCGGATGCGCTTAGCAGTGCATCTGATGTTCTAGATGCTGGCCTTGCCATGGGAATCTTCCCTGAAGGAACCCGTTCCCGTCGAAAGGAGGGGCCATTTTTAGCCGATGGGAAAACGGGTGTGGCACGTTTGGCCGCAAGCCACCCTAACGTACCAGTCTACCCAACTGCTATTATCGGGGCACGAAATGTGATGGCACCAGGTGACAAAATCATCAGGTTCTGGAAACCAGTTGAAGTGATATACGGGGAATCCATTACCTGGAATCAATGGATTGTCCACCCAGAAGGTGGTGCGCAAAATGAATCAAGTATTCGTAACATCATCACATCTGATGAGGAGCAGCAACGTACAACGATGGGTAAACTCTATCGACGATTTACTGATCAAGTGATTGGAACGATGGCAGCCCTTGGCGCACCCTGAAAGGTTGCGGGTATTCTTCAAGAACTGTCGCGGCTAGGAGCGCTCGTTCCATGCAGACCTATCTCGACCTTCTACGCCGCATTCTTGACGAGGGTGTGGAACGCGGTGACCGGACTGGGACGGGTACGTTGTCTGTTTTTGGTCACCAAATGCGCTATGATCTCTCGGAAGGATTCCCTGCTGTGACAACCAAAAAACTGCATTGGCCAAGTATTATTCACGAATTGCTTTGGTTCCTATCAGGGGACACCAATGTCCGATACCTACAGGAAAACAAGGTCAGGATTTGGAATGCGTGGGCGGATGAAAATGGCGACCTCGGCCCAGTCTATGGTAAACAGTGGAGGAAATGGGAGGCAAAGGATGGTCGAATCATTGACCAGATTTCGGAAGCTATTGAAATGATTAAAAACAGCCCGTCAAGTCGTCGAATTATTGTCAGCGCGTGGAATGTAGGCGAACTCGAGGATATGGCCCTCATGCCTTGTCACGCCTTTTTCCAATTCTATGTGGCCGATGGGAAATTATCTTGTCAGCTCTATCAACGCAGTGCAGATGTGTTCCTTGGAGTCCCCTTCAATATCGCATCGTATGCTTTGCTAACCCACATGATGGCTCAAGTTTGTGGCTTAGGTGTGGGCGACTTCATCCACACCATTGGGGATGCGCACCTCTACCTCAATCATCTTGAACAGGCTAGGGAACAAGTCTCCCGGGAACCATTGCCACTACCGACGTTGAAATTAGATGCCACCATCGTGGACATCGATGATTTCACCGGCGACCATGTCGTGATTGAAGGATATGAGCACCATCCGCATATTGCGGCCCCCATCAGCGTCTGAGGTGTTTCAATGAAAATGGCCATGATTGTCGCTATGGATGAAGACGGTTGCATTGGCAATCAAGGCGACCTGCCTTGGAGATTAAAATCGGATATGGTGCGGTTCAAATCACTGACCGAAGCGGATGGATTCAATGCGGTAGTTATGGGGAGGAAGACATGGGATTCCCTACCAGAATCATTCCGCCCGTTACCCGAACGTGTAAACATCGTGATGTCGCGAGATATTGGCTGGTCTCACAATGATGCTGAGGTGGCATTGTATCACGGCCGAGCGATTGAGATTGCGTATGCAGAAGCGTGTGATGAATGCTGGGTAATTGGGGGTGCACAAATCTATGCGATGTTCCTGGATCGTGTTGAAGAGATTCATGTGACAACTGTCCACACCTCCGGTTCAGGGGATGTCAGGTTCCCTAAGTGGGACCGTGGTGAATGGATTGAAAAAATTGTCGAACACTTGAGTTCAGATAGTGATAATGCACATGCTACGACTTATTCAATCTGGACTCGTCCGCAATGAAAAATAGGTTACAGAGGGATATGCTTAGATCATATTTGTCAAAGATTAACTCGAACAAGAGAGCATTGAACAGCCAATTTTATGACGTGCCCACTCTGGTCGTTTCTTGAACCATTTCTCTTCTGATTCGATCTGTTCACCATATGGATTTTTGAGCAATATAGAGAGTTCTTGGCAAATAGATTGATCACCTGCTTCTGCGGCTTCTATGGCTAATTGAGCCATCCAGTTCCGTAGTACATACTTTGGATTGGAAGAGAGCATTACTTCACGATTAGGAGCAGAATTGACTCGCTCCCACCAAGTAGTAAGCCAAGCATTCCATTCCGCCATAGGAATTGTTGCAGGGTCATAAAAAGCATCAGATAGGGATTTCACACTCGGTTCTTGCAAGGAAGATAACAACCGGAAAAATATGGTCATATCCGTTTCGACAAGTTGCAGTAGTTCGTTTAGATCACGAATTAGAGATTCATCTTCATTCTTGAACTCGTCTAAACCAAGTTTTGACGCCCACATTTCATTCTGGAATGTGGCATAAGAATCTGTATATCCATCGAGTACTTCATGGAGTAATTCTGGTTCATCCATGAGAGGAACCATAGCCTCAAGCAAACGAGCAACATTCCAACCTCCAATTTGTGGTTGTTGGCCATATCGATAACGTCGGGTTCTCAAATCAGTTGTGTTTGGAGTCCATCCAGGATTGTAATCTTCCAACCAACCATATGGACCATAGTCGATTGTTAAGCCATGAATTGACATATTATCTGTATTCATGACGCCATGAACAAACCCGACCCTCATCCAATGAGAAATCATCAAAGCTGTTTGTTCAGCGACGTGTTTCAGCCATTCGACTCTTCCTTCATCATTCGAAACACTGTGGTTAGGAAAATGATGCTTTACCGTATGTTTGAATAAGGTCATGAGAGTGCTTGTATCACCCATCGCAGAATGAATTTGAAAACTTCCAAAACGAATAAAACTCGGAGCCACTCGACAAACAACTGCTCCTTGTTCATGTGCTTGATTACCATCATACATCATATCACGAAGAACCATTTCACCTGTTGCAACTAATGAAAGTGCTCGTGTTGTTGGAACGCCGAGATGATGCATTGCTTCGCTGCATAAGAATTCACGAATCGATGAACGAAGAACTGCTTTCCCATCAGCAAACCGAGAATATGGTGTTGAACCCGCTCCTTTTAATTGCAACTCTAGCACCTCGTTTTCAAGCTGAACCTCACCTAATGTAATTGCCCTTCCATCACCAAGTTGTCCAGCCCAATTTCCAAATTGGTGACCACCATATCGCTGTGCATACGGATCCATTCCCTCAACCACTTTTCCGCCACTAAGCACAACCGCATCTGAATCATCAAGACCGAGTTGTGTCGCCATCTCTGTTGACCAAAGTATCAGTTCAGGATTTGGAGATGGTGTGGGGTGCACTCGAGACCAGCACGCTTGTGGAACTTGTCTTGACCGTCCACCAATTTCTGAATCCCCTGGAGTTTCATCAATGAAACGACGAACCCATTGAAGTGATTCAAAGGTGCCCATGGAAACTTTGGGCGCGTCCATATCCATTCCAACTTACAGTTGGAAAAGAACCTATCGAATATGGATAATCGCAAGGGTGATTTTTGCTATTAGGGTGACAATAAAAATGTCTCATGAAAACAGACCTTCAAAAGGAGAAGGATGCAACCGGTTCCATGAAGTATACATTATCGGCATTTACTCTTGCGTTTTTGTTGATGCTAAGTGCAGTAACTGGGGCGATTTTAATTTCTCTTAGCCCATTCGATTCATCTCCCTCTGGAAATTTTACGGCTGAAACTACAGAATCGTATGGAATCAATGAGTATACCCTTGTCGAAATTGATGAAGGAGATAACGACGAAGAAGATGTAATTGTCGAAAGACCTCATGAGTTTGAATTCGCAGCAATTAATGGAGGAGATGTTGTGACATGGGACTTTGGTGATGGTAACACTGGAACTGGTTTTACAATCAATCACTCCTATGCTGACCCAGGTGTTTACACTGTAGTGGCGACCTCGTCTTCAACCGATCAAATCGAATTGGCACAATTAGTAATCACTGTCGATCGAAAGGCGACTGTGGAATCCGATAATATGGAATGTGTTTGCGCTCCAACAGCAAAATCAACTATAATCAATCTCATCCCTTTGGTCGGAAAAACATCGTTTGAAGGAATTGTGACCGTTGAACACGATGGTAGCAGCGAATCTTGCACTCTCCGCAATCCGCTACAGGAATGCCATGTCCGTGTGATTTTGGAGCGTACTCTCGATGGTTCAGTCACTGACCAATACGTCATCTATGATGATACATTTCGAACCAATGAACACAATGTTCCATTCGAATTGGGTAATGTCGAATTTGATATTGGAGAAGGTATGCAACTTCGTCTTGAAACAGATCAAGTCCGTGATTGGCACAAACCTAGCACATCCTGGAGTATGACTGCACCGGTTTGATTCCTTGGCTTACAGTGCGCGTCCTTTGATAGGAGATTTAGAAAGTGGATTTGGCGGAATAGGATTGATGGGATTGATCATGGGATTCATGCTTGATTCTGGAGAGGCCACGGTTGCTCTTCTCTATGCACTTGCTTCTGCTTATGCACTCATGTTTGCAACCATGCTCTTTGCGAATCAGAGAGGTTATATTGACAAAATTCCTGCACCCCCGATGGTCATATTCCCTACGATGATTGCGCTATGTTTAGCTGGCGCATTGATCTGAATCAGAGGGCATCTTTGCTTAGACGTAATAAGCAGAGGGGCGCGAGGTGGGCGACCATCAACGTTGCAAAAATTGACTCATTTCGGATATCATCCAATTCTGCTCGAC
>CAWVWT010000001.1:0-199257 GCA_963934015.1 uncultured Candidatus Poseidoniales archaeon | reverse complement strand
GTGCATCAAACACTTGAAACGCACGGCGGTAAATGGCGATCATTTCGTGCTCCTTTGTGAAACGCTCTCGCCCCCACCATTGATATGCGATAGGAGGTTCGCCGGGTTTAATGTCACACGAGAGTTTGTTGTTCACCTCAGAATCGGTGACTGCGGGCCATCCTGACAAACTCTGTGATGCCATTTCGGATGCCATCCTCGATGCCTGCATACAGCAAGACCCGCATGCACGTGTGGCTTGTGAAACCATGGTCAAAGGAACTGACGTTGGCAGTACAATCATTCTCGCTGGTGAGATTACTTGTGCGCCACCTCAGGTTGACTATGAAGCGGTTGCCAGAAAGACAGCTGCAGAGATTGGATACACAGATCATGCCTTTGGCATGGATGCCGAAACATGTGATGTTCAATTGTTGATAACAACTCAATCTCCCGACATTAGCCAAGGGGTTCTCCCCAATTGGCAAAGCAAGCCCTTTCAAGGCGCAGGGGATCAAGGATTGATGTTTGGATTTGCAACTGATGAATCTGAATCCTACCCTGATATTTCTGGACATTACATGCCTTTGTCTGCATTACTCAGTCAGGCCTTGACACGGCGTTTGACTGAAGTGCGCGAATCAGGTTTGCTTCAATGGATCCGGCCAGATGGAAAGTCACAGGTCACCATTGAGTATGGTGCCTATGGGTCCCCTCGTCGAGTTTGGGCTGTGGTCATCGCTATTCAGCACGACGATATGCTAGAGAGGTTTAACTCCGAAGATGCTGAACACAAATTCATTGAAAGTGAAATCAAAAAGCACGTAATCGACCCCGTTATCCCAGCCGAATTAATTGATTCAAATACGGATATTATTGTCAATGGAACTGGGCGTTTTGTCCAAGGTGGACCACACGCAGATGCAGGGGTTACAGGTCGCAAAATCATCGTTGACACCTACGGTGGCATGGGCCGCCACGGAGGTGGGGCTTTCAGCGGAAAAGATCCATCGAAGGTTGATCGTTCTGCAACCTATGCAGCACGATGGGCTGCAAAACATGTGGTTGCCGCCAAACTTGCAAAGCGTTGTGAAATCCAATTGGCCTATGCGATTGGTGTGGCTGACCCCGTCAGTGTTCGAGTAACAACGGATGGCAGTAGTGCAGCGGGAATTACAGAGGAAGAAATCAGCCGACGCGTTCGCAATTGTTTCGATTTCCGACCTGCCGCAATCATCCAGCAATTGGACTTGTTGCGACCTATTTATTCTGTGACTTCAGCCGGAGGTCATTTTGGCCGTGAACCAGTGGATGGAAACTTCACTTGGGAGCAGTTGGATTCGGATATTATCGCAGCTCTGCAACAATCGTGATTTCAGCGAATCTCCGAGAACGCTTACGCGTTCTCCCATCATCCTCAAAGCATGGTACAGATTCCGTTGTATCCATGTCCACTCAGCGACGCCGTTCCTTGGCGCTGTGTTTGCTACTCATTTCGAGTACATTCTTGACTGCGTTTGCACCGCTTGCTGCCGCAGACAGCCGTATTTTGTTGGATTTATCTGATGACCATGTTGTCTTGATTCAGGGTGATAGTGCCAATATCACGCTGACCATTGAGAACAATGACACTTCGATTCGTGATTTTGACCTCACTGTCGATGATTCAATGACCTCAGTCGCTTGGAACGTTACCCTTGCCGATGGGACACTTTCTACGATATTACCAACATTTTCCGTGACAACCACCATCATCGTTCACCTTGCTGCAGATGCCAATTTGTCCGATAGTGGATTCGTGGAAATTAGTGTTGCACATTCCGGTTCCAACATATCCACCACCATCACCCTTTATCTTTCAGTTACACCCTCTTACTTGCCCGATATTGAGCATACAGCGATTGGAAATAATGGGCTTCTTGGAATTGAGGTGGGTGAGTCCATTGATGTGGATGTACCCGTCTCAAATCTAGGTTCGTCCCTTGATCACATAGTCCTCGCTGTGGATGAAACCGCAGACCTTAGCGACTTTTGGGCAAATTGGAGCGGTGGCGGTGGAAGCAACAACACAGGTGGAAACAATTCTGGCAACAATTCCAGCAACAATTCAGGTGGTAACAACTCGGGGAACAATACCGGTGGCAATAATACAGGAAATAATACTGGTAACAACACCACAAATGGAACTGGAAATGGGACCACCGGTCCTGCTGAATTCTTTGCCTCACTCTCTGCATTATCTACCAATCTTACCGCAGTTCTTGAGTCGGTGAACCTGACTGCAAATCTCAGTTATGTTGTCGATTGGACACTGGAAGAGAATGGTTCCATGTTCCCTCATGATGTAGGGCTATACAATTGGACCAGCGATGGCACCAATCATACATGGAATCAAACGTGGAACGTTACCGCAGGAGAATGGTGTATTTCAGCCACATTAACTCAAAATTTCAGTGCTGTCGGGAATGCAACAACATGCATGATGGTCAGTGGTGGACAGAGTGGTGGAAATGGAACCAACATGGGTCGTGCAGTACCGGCTGGTTGGGAGGTTCGATGGCTGTCATCGACCCACTCCAACATGAGTGCTGGAGAGAGTCGAATGGGCACACTGCGGGTCAGTGTACCGAATGGAGAGGCCCCTGGTGATTACGGATTCTTGTTGTCTGCCGGTTCGGCAATGGGTAATTTCACCGTATCCGAAACCATTGTAGTAAGGGTGAATGGAACACATAATCTGACGATATCGGCAAACGCTTCGACCAACAATTGGTTGCCCAATGGGACGGGAATGGTTGATTTCGAAGTACACAATTCAGGGACGTCAGAGGCCGAATCAGTCTACACCATTTCAACCACGGGTATATGCTCAGCCAGTTTGGATGCCGCTGAAGCAGATGGATCCAGACTTGGAGCTAGCGACAGCGAAACCATCACTGTCGACGTCAGTATTGATGTCGGTGCTAGTGAAGGAGATACCTGTGACCTGAAGTTCGAAGCTTGGGATGAAATTGGTGAACTGAATTATTCACACACACATACCCTTGGTGTTGGAGTATCCTATGGACTTGAAGTAGTCAGCAACGAGGCGCTTACACTCACACCTGGTGGTTCTGTTTCAGGTATGGTGACCATTCGAAACACTGGTACTGAGGCGACAAATATGCGCCTTTCAGCCACATCCAACAATTCAACTATTGACCTTGATACAAGTTCCTCTTTTGTCACAGTTGAATCTGGTGAAACTGTTGACCTGAGTTGGTCAGCATCTGCCGTATCGAATACACCATTGGTTGGCAATTATACAATTGATTTGAGTGCTGAGGCGCAAGATGGTTCGGCAACACTGAATTTCGGAGGCATCGTCAATATCCTCCCATGGTCTTCAATTTGGATGAATGGGCCACTAGGTGGTGCATTTGATGTCGGATCAGATGAACCTGAAGTAATTGATTTCACGCTCACAAATGATGGTACTGGTGCAGCCAATGTAGCCCTCGATTGGAGTGGTGCACCACAGGGCTTTACCATCACGGTTAGCAATGCAACCTCAGTTGCACCCAATGGTGTTAGCTCGGTTTTATCCATGGCTGTAACCATCGATGATGACATCGCTTCCGGCACGTACACATTCACTATTCTCGCCATGAATCCTGATGATGGGAGCACATGGGATTCCATGCCTATTGATGCACAAGTCGATCAGCGTGCTGAAGTTCGTGTTTTGGTTGCTGGCGATTCATTACCCGTTGCAAGTGGCGCTGATTCAGTGTTTGCAGCTACGGTAATCAATGATGGAAATGAACCGGATACCTTTGCCATCACATTGACCGGAGCCGCTGGATTTGAAGTCGGTATATCACCGCAGACTCTCACCCTTACCTCAGGTGAAAGTGGTGAGGTTAACATCACACTGCGTCGTACAGGTGCGAGTGAAAATGTCGAGATGACATTGGTAGTCGAAAGTGAGAATGATGATTCCATTACAGATTCCTTGTCACTGTTTGCCACAGTTCCTGAAGTCTCGGTTCAAGCGACAGTTACAACCAACGTGGTATCCATAGCCGCTGAAGGAAGTGCAACCCTTACTCTATTCTTGTCCAACTTGGGTGAAGCCGAAGACACGCTCTTGGTCACAGGCCCATCCGGTTTCATCTGTGATCACCCTGCACAAACAACCCTTGCAGCAGGATCCGCAGCAGAAAGCCACGCAGTTACCTGTACAGCAGGCAGCATGTTACTCGCTGGAACACATGCAATTGCTTTCACAGTAACATCACTCACCGATTCGAATGTGAACTCAACCGATTCCGTTGATATCGAAATTGAGCCACATCGAAACGCTGCTGGTGGGCCCTTGCTTGAGGTCTCGATGATGGGTGACGATTGGTCCCTCCCTTGGAACAGTTCGGCGACTTATACAGTTACCATCCGAAACGATGGTAACGAACAGATCGCAGGATTCCTGAATCTTGCGGGAGAACATGAGAGGGATATTTTGCGGTTTTGGAATTTAGATGTGAACCAATCTGTAGGCCAATTCACCGTGGCACCAGGGGGTGTAGCGACCTACATGTTGACTTTGCACCCAAGTGGTGAGCCCACAATCGGCAGTGTCGATTTCCGAATCGAAGCTACGGGCACAATCTCCGGGCAAGGATTCCTAGTCAGTGGCCAGACATCAACCCTCACCGTTGAATTTGCGCCACCAGTTCCCACTGAAGCAGAACTGTGGAGTGGCGGGCCCCTGGTCAATGCTGCAAACCTAGCGATCGCCATGTTGTCGGGTTGGATTTTCGTAGGATTGTTGGTCATGTGGATGCGCTACAGTTCGAAATCACGTGCCCAAAAGAGCGCACAAGATGCGTGGGATGAAGCCACAGAAGAAGAGAACAAAGATGCGGATTTGAGTCATGGTGAAATCCGAGCAGATGAAGATGGTACAGCCCGTTGTCATGCATGTGATTCTCGGATCCGCCTGCCTACAGAAAAAGAAGCACCATTCCGATTCAAATGCCCAACTTGTGAAGAGATGAACAGAGTCATGCCTCCTCGAGAAGAGGATTGATTCAGGTACGCTCGGCGATTAGTAAGAATGCGGTATGCCCCATTGGTGTATTGCCCGGCCTTACGCCACCGCGGCTGGCTTTTGTCCAAACACGATCCATCATTTCTCCAGCCCAGTCGACGGTTAAACCTGCTTCTTCACAGGCATTCCACGCTTTCTCTAATTGGCTTGAAACTGGACAATAGCAAGCAATTCTCCCCCCATACCTCAGATTCTTTGCGAGAGGTGCAATGACGGGCCAAGGTTCAGGCAAATCCAAGATGATGGCATCAAAATCTTCGACTACACCCTCAAATGAGGTTTCTGCGATATCACCTTCCAATAGAACCCAAGTTGGAAATTCTCTCATTGCATTGGCGGCTCTTTCCATGTTTTCTCGTCCGACTTCAGCATGCTCGATTCGATTTTCAACCGAAACCAGCGTACCACTAGAACCGAGGACATTGGCGAGATGAAGTGCAAGGCCCCCCGATCCATGACCTGCTTCTAGGACTCTTTGCCCTGCACCTATACCCATCCACGCGATGAGAAATCCAGCGTCCTTTGGATTGATAATTTGTGCCCGCCGCCTCATTCCTTTACGAAGTTCAGGTAACCCAACTTCGACTTTGGTGAGCACCTTTTGCCCGATGGTGACCCGCCCCCCATTTTCAATTCCTTCAAGCAAGGGTTTTGGAGTGAATCTACCGAGTCCTCTTATTTTCAATTCATCGTCCTGAATCGGGACAATGTAAGTGCGCCCATCTTCTTCTCGTAGTGCGGTGTATTCTGTCATTTTTTCACATCCCAGTTCCAAAGAACTCGACCTTGCAAGCAAGGTACCGACCCGGAGGCGGCTGAGTGGATGAGCCTCCGAACATGGTTCTGAATATCAATTCGACGATAGGCGCTAATGTCCCGCCCAAGGGGGCTTAAGCCCCTTGGGCGCGTGAAGTGGCGATACCGCACATTCAAGAACGTAGCCGAGCCCCAGAAAAATACTGGAGAGGTCACTGTGACGGATGATCAAGTGGATGAAGAGGTCACTGAAGAGGTGCCTATCATCGATGGACTCGAACCAGTACCTGCCGAAAAGAGTGGTTTCGGCCTTGGCTCTATTGCAGATGGGGCTGACGACCCCATCATCGACGAACCGGTTGAAGAATGGCTTCAAGGCATTTCATTCGACTCGACCGCCGATGTCCCCATTCCCGAAGACCTAGTGGATCGAGTCATTGGCCAAGAAGATGCAGCAGTCGTTATTCGAAAAGCCGCAGAGCAACGCCGCCATATGCTGATGATTGGTGACCCTGGAACGGGTAAGAGCATGCTCGCAAAAGCGATGACGGAACTCATGCCAAGCGAATCTCTAGAGGATACACTTTGCTACGTCAATGATGACGATGAAAACGAACCGCGTATCCGTACTGTTCCGGCTGGCAGAGGTGACCGAATTGTCAAAGATCGTCGAGCCCAACTTCGTGAACAACGGGAGCGTACCAGTCGAACCCTGATGTTTGTCGCCCTCCTCATCGGCGCTGCACTGCTGTTGGCAACCATCCAATCAGGGGACATTGTGATGTTGCTCTTTGGAATGTTCTTACTCGCTTTTGGTTACATGTTCATCAAGAATCGCTTGGTCTCGAGTGATGAATCACGGATTCCAAAGTTATTGGTCAAACGAAAAAGAGGTGATATGCCACCATTTATCGATGCAACAGGCACACTCGCAGGTAGTTTACTTGGTGATGTACGTCACGATCCGTTCCAATCCGGCGGTATGGAAACTCCTGCCCATGAGCGTGTCGAAGCAGGTGATATTCACAAGTCCCATGGTGGAGTTCTTTTCATCGATGAAATTAACCTGCTCCGGCTTGAGGAACAACAGGCATTGTTAACGGCAATGCAGGAGAAAGCGCTCCCTATTTCAGGTCGTTCGGAGCGTTCATCTGGCGCCCTCACAAAGACCGAAGCGGTTCCTTGTGATTTTATTCTCGTGGCAGCAGGAAACCTCGATGCAGTTCAGCATATGCATCCAGCTCTGCGCAGCCGAATCCGTGGATATGGCTATGAGGTATATGTCAATTCTACAATGCGCGACACTGCACGTAATCGCAGGCGATTGATTCGATTCATTGCTCAGGAAGTTGGCAATGAGGAAAACCGGAAGACTGGAAATGCAATTCCTCATTTTGATCGATCAGCGGTCGAAGTGATTCTCCGTGAAGCGCAGCGCAGGGCGGGGCGTCGAGGTAAGCTCACTCTGCGCCTTCGCGAACTTGGTGGGCTGGTGCGAATTGCTGGAGATCTTGCGTGTGAGGAAAATGCCTCAATCACAACGGGTAAGCACGTTCTCGGAGCCCGCCGTATCGCTCGTCCGCTTGAACAACAAGTTGCCGATCGTATGATTGAGCATCGACTGGATTATTCACTCCTTGTCAATAGTGGGGAACGCGTCGGCCGTGTCAATGGCCTAGCCGTTCTTGGGGCAGATAGTGGGATGTCTGATTTCAGTGGAATCATGCTACCTGTGGAGGCACTGGTGACGCCTACACAATCCAAATCCGGAAGTGTCTTTGCTACGGGTGGATTGTCTGACTTAGCCAAAGAAAGTGTAACCAATGTGAGTGCTGTCATCAAGAAACTAACTGGGAAAAACGTTTCAGATTTTGATATTCACATCCAATTCGTAGATACGCATGGTGTCGATGGGGATAGTGCGAGTATCACTATTGCAACGGCTATTATCTCTGCATTTGAGGACATCCCAATCGATCAGAATCTCGCCATGACTGGGTCACTATCAGTACGGGGTGAAGTTCTCCCTATTGGTGGTGTAACCGCAAAAATTGAAGCCGCAGCAAAGAGCGGCATCAATCGGGTCATTATCCCTCGTGCCAATATGAAAGATGTCCTCATCGATGATGCCTACAAGGATATGATTGAGGTGATTGCTGTTGATACACTGGACGAAGTGATGGAATTTGCCCTAGTCTCCAACGAGAACAAGAGTTCATTGGTCGATCGTCTTGGCGCGGTAATTGACCGGTTGACACCAAACCCAAGCGGTCAACCTTCCACTTGAGAGCAGACTTATGCCCTGTCTTTCATGGCCAAAGGCCATGGATGACCAACAAGAGCCACCTTCTGGCATGGGAGTTCTATTTCTTGTTGTCCTTATCGATTTGATTGGGCTGACACTTGTAATACCATTTCTGACATATTTCGTCCAAGATCTCGCTACAGGGGATGGGTTCACTGAAGTTGGAGAACGCGACCTTTGGGTAGGTATCATGTTGGCAGCCTACACCTTTGGCCAATTCTTGTTCACCCCAATATTGGGGTCACTGTCCGATCGTATGGGTCGGCGGCCAATCATCATGTTTGGTTTGATTTCAAATACTATTTTCTTTATTGCATTTGGTTTGTCAGGGAGCCTTTGGTTCGCTCTCATTGTGAGGTTTCTTGCCGGTGCAGGCAATGGAAATATTGCTGTCGCACGTGCCTATATCGGCGATATTAGCACACCCAGTCAGCTGAAGGGACGAATGGGCATGATTGGTGCCGCATTTGGTTTGGGATTTATGATTGGCCCATTCATTGGAGGGGTACTCACGGATCCATATACGAACTTCGGTGGTATTTTCCATTCACCATGGTGGCAAGTTCACCCATACTTCCTACCATGTTTGGTTGCTGGTGCCCTTTCCGCCATTTCGTTTGTACTTGCTATTCGCCAATTGCCGGAGAGTTTACCACCCGAATCAAGAACGACGATTCAGAGCAAAGGCAATGTTTTCAAACGAATCACTGGAAATTTGGTTGGGATCCAAGATCTATCTCCATCTGTGCGCATTCTGATTCTTGTTAATTCTCTATTCCTCATCGCTTTCACTATCATGCATACGACATTCATTCTTTTCACTGCAATGCCTGTTGACGAGGGCGGTCTTGGATTTGATGCGCGTGCGAATGGTTACATCTTTGCCTTCATCGGATTGGTGGGTGTGTTCGTTCAAGGTGGTTTCATGCGTAGCGCAATGGCTGAACGATTGAGTACACGAAAAATGATGGTATTCGGTTTGCTTGTTTGTAGCCTCGGTCTGGGATGGATTCCATACCTTACTCCTGAACCGTTCATTATCATCCTGATACCCATGGGCTGTATTGCCCTAGGTAATGGTTTATTTTCACCGACACAAAATACACTGGTAACCCTAGAAGCTCGAGCCGCTCAGTTAGACCTTGGTCGCGTGATGGGGGCTCAGGAAGGCTATGGTGCCCTTTCTCGAATTATTGGACCGATACTGGCTGCTTTGGTATGGGCCGATACTGTTGACGGTACTGGGAAGTGGACATACCACACGGTATTCAGGTTGAGTTGTATCCTCGCCATCGCTGCTGCATTTGCACAAGTGTCTCTACGTTTGACATCTCCTCAGGAGGATGAATGAATGCCTAAGCCGATGATTGTATGTCATGGAGGGGCAGGTCACACTGCCCAAGATCAGCCAGGCGTTGATGCCGCAGCCGATGCGGGATGGGCAATATTATCGACAGGCGGCTCTGCACTGGATGCGGTTCTAGCGGCAGTGGAAATTATGGAGGATGACCCGGTCCTGAATGCTGGAACCGGTGGGAGGAAAAGAGCTGATGGCTCAATTCAATTAGATGCGGCAGTCGCCACTTCAGATGGTCGTTTAGGTGCGATAATGGCGATTGAAGACACTCCGAATCCAGTCCATGTTGCCGCAGGATTACTCGACGAGAAAATCCACATCCTTGTAGGTCAGGGTGCACGTGAATGGGCGGACACGCGTGGTTACCCGAAGGCGACCGTGGAAGGAAGTGACTCACCTTCAGGGAATGATACCGTTGGGTGTGTTGCCATTGATCAAAACGGGTTGATGGCTGTTGCTTCTTCGACTGGAGGTTGTACCGGAAGGCCTCGCGGAAGGGTCGGTGATACTCCCTTATGGGGTCCGGGTTTGTGGGTTGACAAAGATATCGCCCTCGCAGCGACAGGTATTGGTGAAGAAATCACAATCAAAATGCTATGTCACCGAGTTGCAGTTCAGCCGGGCAATTTACACGAGCGCCTTGAATACGGGCTTTCATTATTTGACTCATCAATTGAGGTCGGATTAATCGGAATCACCGCCAAAGGAGAAGGCCTTGGGCTGGCTAATACGAGAATGCCGTGGGCAATTAGGAGTGCAAATCAGTGAGCATCTGTTCCAGTGCGGTATTGATTTGCAAAATCAGAGTTCCAAATTCCATTGGAATATTTGGGTCTTCATAGAGTTCCTCAAGCTTTGCTTGGGACATTGCGATTCTAACATCGAGTTGCTTGTTCTTGTTTAAGAGCCATTTTTCAACAGCATCTTTTGCACCTTTTCGGATATTCCGAGGTACTTTTGAGTCATCTAATTGTGTAATCACAGCAGCAATTTGCTGCATTCGGGTTTCGATATCGGCTGTCATAGTACTCCCTCAAACCTGCACTCACAGCGATGCGGGGCCGAGGCTGCTTTAAGTCGCTTTCCGGTGCAGGTGTTGAGTAGCATGACGGATGGCAACTTTGAATTGGAACTCATCCAATGGGTTCGAGTGGGTGTCCTCGTCCTTTGTTTTGGCGGGGCTGCTTGGTTAGATCACAAAACTCGACGAGTTTCCAATGAATGGTGGTGGACTTGGGCTAAGCCTACCTTGTTTTTGTTATGCCTTGAATTACTCATCCTTGAAGCGAATTGGATGATTTGGCTCACTGCATCCGCTGCTGTTGCATTCGCCTCAACCGCATTGATTGGCCGACCTGATATTTCAGACCTCATGAGGGGTTCGATTCTCGACATTTTGGTTACAATTTGGTACGTTGTAAGTGGAGTGGGGCTTGTGATGGGTGCGATGGAATATACCCCAACCCTTCTCGATTATTTCGACCCGAATGTTCCTACAACAGCCGATACCGATTCGGCTCTTCTTTGGGGTCAAATGGTCATCATGGGAATTGCTTTGATATTTTTTGAAATGGCTTGGAGATTCAGAATGCTGCATGGGGGTGCAGATGCGAAAGCGATGATGTTGGCCACTCTCTTGCTACCTTCTTGGAATGGGGCTGCCTTCCCACTGAATTCTACCGGTGAGGCATTTTCCACCTCCATGCCACCGTCTTTGTCTTTGTTAATTTGGGCTGGATTGGCATTCCTTGTGTTGCCATTTGTGATGATCGCTCGAAATACTGCAGCTGGAGATTTACTACCACTTTCAATGTCCTGGCATGCATCACGGATGCCCCTGTCAGATATTCCACTGAAGCATGTTTGGTTGCTAGAGGGGGTTACCGACAAACCTGACGGCACCCGTGGATTGACACGTCGAATGCGCCCAGTACGGGGTAGTCGCGCCGAAACAGATGTGGTGGCAGTGTTGGATGAATTAGCTGCGGAAGGATTGGATAAGGCATGGGTGACTGCCAAGCACCCGTTCCTGCTGTTTGTTTTTCCAGCAATTATCCCACTCATCCTATTCGGAGACCCAGTCGTATGGGTGTCGTCCTTCTTTTGAAGAAATTAGGCGATGCGTTCCACCGTCTCTGGTGTGATGGCTTCATCCTTGGTGACACGGAATGAGATTGCTTTCAGATTCTCAGGTCCATTGCGGAATTTCCGGATGACCATGCGAGTTTCAAAGTCAGTCCCCATCATACCAACTTCAAATTCCATCACGATATCACAGATCGAATACAATTCACGCACAACTGATTTGTCGACCATATCGCTTGAGACATTGAGCAGAAGGGTACCCCGGTGCAATTGTGTGTGCGCCTGAATCATACGCAGCATAGAAATCACCCGAGATGGTTCATTTCTAGCAAAGAAAAAGTCGAGATTATCAACAGTAGCTCTGAAGTAAGGTGGCAGTGATGTCATTTGGCTTGTGAGGTCGGTTAGATAATCATGGACCTCATTCTCAACGAACCGTGTTTGTGCAAGTCGTTGAATATCCTCCATTGTAAATCCTTCAAGGCGATATCTGCTGGCCCTCAAATCTCTCTCCAGGACATTGCGGTTATACTCTTCACCCATGGTTCGTACCATGATGTCGAGTGGCCAATCATAGCGCTTGAACAGTGAGAGAATTTCAGCTTGACTTTCGGCGGTTGATACGAGAAGTGTATTCGCAGAATCTTCTGCTACAGATGCGAATTGTTTCCCGAATAAGTCCATGCCTGCACCTTGGTTGCCAATTGCCAACAACGTAAACCCTCGGGGGATACTCCCTTCATTGAGAGCCTTTCCAGTGAGAATCGCATCAAATTTGGGCGAGCCGATACTTGCCATTTCGCCATAGAATTCTTCATCATCAGCGTCGAATCGAATTGAAGTCGTCATATCTCAATACACCTCAATGAATGACGACCTGCCCACGGTCGATTAAATCTGTACAATACAAATCCAAATTTGCCAGCACACCAGGTGGTGTCTGATCAGGTACGTTGATGATTGCAGTCAGAACCTCTCTCGCACGGAACGTGTTGATGAATGTGTGGAGATACTCTGCCAGCATTCTCTTTTCATTGTATATTGAAAGCGCATTGACCGAGTCTAGAATAACAAAACTTCCAGTTTCAGTATTTTCACCCAAATGGTACAGTGTTTGTAGCATGATTGATTCCAGCATGATGGGGCTGTCGACAAAGCGCACATTCGTGTATGGGACCTTAGTGCCGCCGATGAAACCACTTGATACGGTATCGATGAACTGCACTCCACTCGGGTCGACGCCAATCCGCTCTAGGGTTTGAATCACTTCTGTCGCACTGCGCGATGCACAGATGTATACACCCCTCATTTCAAAACCCTGAATCAGAGGTTGTAAAATAGAGGCGATGACCAATTCTGAATTGCTCGTGCCCACACGCACCTGGATGGCTGATGATGGCGTGGCCTCTTCAGCTAATTGCTGGGCGATTCCACCATCTAACTCAATCATTTACAGCACCCCACTTCAACATCGGCGTGAGCATGACACCTTTTGGTGTCAACTCTAGAGCATATTTTGCGCGCGCATGTGATGTCCCACGCATTTTGACGACTTGAACAAAGCGTAGAAGGTGACCCATTCTTTCCACATCCCCGAGCACAATGATGCCATCAAGAATAGCCTCCTCGACACCAAAGGATGACCAGTATGCTTTGGCCCCCGAGGAGGTAATTTCGGACACCAGTAGTGCAGTGCAACCCAATGTCGAAAGTGCCTTACCCAGTTTGAACAAGAAATCGCGGATGAGTTGTTCGCTAGGGATTTTGTAGCACAATGTTGTTACCGAATCAATCACCAATCTTGTTACACCAATTGTATTCACAATATCGGTAATCGATTTCACCATCGCATCAATGTCTGATAACTCAAAGGTTGATTTTGTCATACCTAACCAAGAGAATAGTACGTCCATGTCAAAGACGTTAATCAAGCCACGATCGACGAGACGCATATCGAAGAAATCGAATTGTCGAACATTCTCTAGTAGTTTTACCGACGGTTCTGTGGCTGAAAAGTGTGCACACGCTTCACCATTTTGGGCACCATTCACCAAAAATTCCATGCACATTGTTGTTTTTCCAGAACCACAGGTTCCGGCGACTAGAACAGTCGAACCATAGGGAATTCCACCACGCATAATTTCGTCCAGTCCGGCAATTCCGGTGACGCACCTGTCACGCTCGTACTGCGGGGTCGGCATCATGGGAACAGGGCGCGATTCAACAGGCCGTAGATAAGCCGATTGACTGAACAATGCCAAATCGACCCTCATATCGTGTTTCTTCACCAACCGGGTGTGCCGCCGTCGGTGGTAGTCCAGTTTGTTGAACTACTTACGGAACCACCCAAATTGTATGTCATCGAGTGATTAGATTGTATGTTCCATGAACTATCCCATGTCACTACAATTACATCTAGCGTGAGCACAGTTCCTGGCCGCGTCCAGCCGAGTATGATGGTATCCCCCTCTACCGTCAGTGCATCAATTGTTCCAGTTCCAAGAACACCGGTAGATGCCATGTCAATCATCATTACATTGTTTGGATTATACTGTGTAATTGCATTGCCTGTACAAATAATTAGATCTCCAGCTGCCAGGGCTCCACCTTGAATGAGTTCAAAGGCTCCTGGGCGCGCAAGGCTCCAACCCGAGAGATTCATTGCAAAACCATCTGGATTTTCCAGTTCAATCCATTCGGGTGGTCCATTCAAGGGGTCCGCCATGAATTCTGTGATTCGCAGTCCTGAAGGCTCCCTGCCTGCGTTGTGCACTTCCAATGTCACCCGAACTGAGTCACCATCCAAATGCATGATGCGGCTGGCGGTGGATCCCCGGGTTGCACCGGAGCGCGCTGAACCATCTGAAAATACAATTTTTCCAATATTTACTTCTTCAGAACTTTGGACTACAATAATTGTTAGATTCAGACTCAACCCCTCATCGATTCCAAGGCCGTGGATAAGTCGGTCTTCTGTCACGTTTCCAAGTGCTGAAATTCGATTCGAATCCAAATGACCATCACCATCACCAATCGCCGGTAATAAATCAGCGGTTAGCAGTGTACTGGCGTTGTATATTTGCCAATCATCAGTTGCATTTGCAGTATCGCGAATACCTGCATTTCTTAGGACGACATGCCCCTTGGAATCGGTTAGTTTTTCAAGGCCATCAATTGCCATTTGATCCATGCGATCAACATCGGCGATATTGCTGCCAAGTTTCAGTTGGCTGAGTGCGAGAAAAGCACTGACAATGACTAGAAACAGAACAAAGGCAGAAAGGAACTCAACAACTGCAGTCACCCCTTGTTCATCACGCACTTTTCGTGCACTGGCGACCTCGCCCCCACCCCGCATCATCAGGTGGCCATAAAGGTCGCATCCATCAACCCTGTGGCCCATTTCCTAGCATGACACAATCCTTCTGACACAGTGTCAGTTCGCCGAGGGGTATTTACGGGCCGTTTGGGGTCGTCGGTTCAATGGGTTCAGTTCAGCGCGCCCGTAGGGCGCGTAATCAACACCGTGCTGGGGCCCTTGTTTCCCTCATGATTTTGAGCACTTTCGTGGCATTTTTGAGCCCCGTTCAGGCGAGTATAGCCACCGATGATGTAGCCATCACAGCAGCCATTGAACCTACACCTGAAATTCATTTTGACTCGAACGACCTCATCGATTGGACACCCTCGGTTTTAATTGAAAATCAATATGATTTCAACGCCGATGCACGCACAATCTCTCTCGAAATTTGCGGAGGAGATTATACTGGGTTTGCGAACTGTCCAACACCGCATATCATCAAAGAGAGTTCAGCACAATCCCCTAACCTCAATCGTTCAGGCGTCGATGGAGATTCAGCTATTGTTTCATTTCACTCATTCTTTTGGTTCATTGATTCGAACGATATAGCGACGTATTCAGGTGTTTTCACAGTCATGTTCCATTTTGCCATTGAAGACAATAATCCAACTAATGACCACATTAGATATACAGTCATAATCGAAGAAAACTTGGTCGATTTAATTGTCAATGGACATGACGTTGACACATCAACCGTTTACAATAGCAATTCCCCAATCCCCGCAAATCTCGATGTTCGTAGCCGCTCTTGGCCTGCGACACAGAATTTCTCAAGCCATTGGTCAATGCATTTGGTCACCCCATTAGTTGCCGACTCGCAGGATTGTGTTGATTGGGAAAAGAATCACACAGGTATGGGGAACTCAGAGGGGACGGGTGAATTGATTATTCATACGGCAACTCACTACGACACGACATCCAGTGTCTACCACTCACCGTTTGACATTCAGGTCGGCATTAGCAATACATCGACAAAGATTCTAGGGAATATCGCAGTCTCCGGTTCCGAATATGGGGTGGATCATACAGTACAAGTGATAGCAACCCTCAATGGAAGTGAAATTTACACAGAATATTGGGAATTTACTGGTGATGGAACGGTTCAAAATAGGCAGTACAATACAGATATTGAAAATGGCACAATTTGCTTTACAGTTGATATGACTGTATCTGAAATTCTGGTTGCCGAAGATAATCATGAATTAGGTGATTATAGTGGGACTTTCAGTTCAGCAGCCATCCCACTGCCTGACCTTGTTGCACCCTTTGCTGGAGACTTTGAAGTCCGCGCATGGGTGAATGGGTCATTTTTGGATTCGAATCCACACAATGATATGATCATTTTCGAAATCACAGTGAATGATACTACGGACGTGTGGATACGTGAAGTCGTACCTGCACGTGGTACCACCTCGTATGTTCTACAAGGGGGCGAATATCTAGTCAGATACCCGTATGGGGAACAATCCATTCGAGTTGTTTCAGGCAACATTGGTTGGGTCACTGCAACATCTCGTGTTGAAGTCAACCTCTACAATTTAGCTACTGGTGAACTTGCAGCCGGCCCCTATAATTGCGATGTGACATTAACCCCAGGGGAAGAAACCAATTGTGACTTTGATTTTGCTTCCACCGGCCTTTACAGCCTCAATGTTTCGATTACAACAACTGATGGGCACATCGACACACTACCAAGTGACAATTGGTTTGAACAGGCCATCATCGTTGACTTTGGAGCCATTAATCCAACGGTTGCGAATCCAAGTCCCTCCGCTGTATACGAAACCGGAGAGAGCATACTCGCTGTAGCTGCTGTTGATCCACAGGCACCGATGCCATTGAACTACACATGGAGGATGAATTTCATGGAAATATTGGGTTATGGTGCCGTCACGAATGTCACACTACCTATGGGGGAGTGGGTTCTAACCCTCTATGTTACAGATGAAGCCGGAAACCTAGAGATTGCGACCCAACCCATCCGCATTCTCAACCGAGTTGAGATTCAATCGATGCCACATGTCATCAGTGGTATTTCTATCTCAACATATTCCATGGAACTTGTGTTTGATGAACCTCAATTACCACCGGCAGGCGTTTTCTATCCTGCTGCATATAACAAAGGCAAGGAACCGTTGGTTTTGTTTAACCTAACCATGGATTCGCCATACGGGGTTGACATCAATGTTGACAGTATTGAGGCTTGGTTGGATTTAGGTCAATTCCTCCCCTCCTCAATCGATCAATCAACTGTGGAGTTGTTACGACTATCTAGTTGGGATGATGTTGTTACAACCGAGTTGAGTGGCTCAGAAAGTTATACAGTCGTCAATAATGGAACTCTTCATTTGATGGCGACAGAGAATAACGGGGGGTCATTCATGATCATCGGTGAGCTGAATCCGGTTGAAGTAAATCCTGCTAATCTAACAATGATTCTGCAAAAAGATGGCCAAGTAAAAATTACGTGGGACAATGAAGGAGATTATGAGAACCCATATTTCGGTGGTTGGCGGATTTTTAGAAAAGACGTCTTCCGGTTCATATTCCCCTATGATTCTGCAACACATTTCAGTTCATCGACTGGTGGCTACTCAGTTACCAATGTATCAGGGGATACTGAATCTTGGCAAGATCCCAACTTCTGGGAGCAAGGTACCTGCCTGTCTTATCTTGTGATGTCACATACACGGGCAGGTTCGATCGATTGGAGATTCGGAAATGTATCCAATGGTGTATGGGATTCTGTTGAGGAGCGTATGATTGTCAACGAAGTATGTGTCGACAATTCCAATCCTGAAACCACTGTTGAAGACATGGCGGCAACAATCTCCTTCGATAATAGTACGGGTTCCAAGCGACATTCAGTGCATGTAAGTTGGACCTGGCCTGAAGTCGATGACGAGGGCCCACTTACTTGGAATCTCTACCGTTCCCAAGTCATTCTCCCCAGTGTTACTTTCATGGAGCCATTACAAATCGGATTACAAGGTGACCCAGGTGAAACATCATGGTTCAATGAAACTGAGAGTGGCCTACGTGAATCAATTAAGGTTGAGCAATTTTACTACTACGTCCTCATCCCATTCGATTCAGTTGAGAATAGTGATTATCTTGTCAGGAATGGTAACGCAATCGGAATTGAAGTGGACGATATGTTCTGGGATTACCCTCACAACCAGCCGCCAGTTGAGGGCTGCAGGGATCAAACTGCAGAAAATCACAATCCCGATGCACTGATTGAAGATGGTTCTTGCACTTACCCATGGGATGGTCGACTTCAAAATGATCTGGCATCAGGCGCATTCCAGCAAGCTGGAATCGTCTGCATTGCATTGGGTGTTATGAATATCCTGCTGATTCCAATGTTGATTAACAAATTCAAGGAACAGAAAGTGAAACTCAAGAAAAAGCGAGCCCGCGCGCGTCGTTTTTCAGACGCAGATGAATTCGCAGATGACCTCGAAGACTTCTTCGAGTGATGGCGCGACGTGGGAGATTTGAACTCCCGAGGGTAAAACCCACTGGATTAGCAATCCAGCGCGATGGCCAGGCTATGCGAACGTCGCAGTAGCCGCACGACCTGCATTTTTGATTTAAGCCGAGTGGTTTACTCACTCGTCTTCGCCATCAACAACAGGTTCTGAAACGGGTTCCGAATCATCTTCATCGATAAGTTCGGCAGGTAGGCGTGCAGAGAAGATAATTTCATCAACAAAACCACCTTTTTCGCGGTCACGCAATTCCATTACACGTGTGCCTTTGGTCGACTTTCCGGTTGTCTCTTTTGTTTGGTCGGCTCTGACTCGAATCATCATGCCTTTGGTAGTCAGTAGGAATAGTTGGTCACCCAAATCTGGAATGGTGTGAACTCGCACAATTTCATCGCGAGGTTCTTCATTCAGTTTCATGGTACCAACACCACCCGCACCCCGACTGGTTTTCCGATAGCCATCGCGTTCTTGCTTGAATTTTCCAGTGCGATCATCCCACACCTTCTCACCATTGGCATCCAACACATCATGCATATCACCATCACCTAGACGGCTACGCTTGGCCATTCCAAACTTCGAAAGTGTGAGGACATGTGTTTCTTCATTTGAGGTGGCAATCATCCCAACAACGTGATCTCCTTCTTTCAGACTCATACCGCGGACACCTGCGGTCACTCTTCCTTGGACCTTGACAGTAAATACAGTGGTTCCGTCGTCTTTTATCTTCGTTTCACTGGGTTTGAATCTGCATGCTCGACCATTTCGGGAGACTAAGACTACATGGTCTTCATCAGTAGCTTCACGAACCGCAACAAGTGTATCAGTTTCAGTTTTGAAGTTCAATGCGTACTTTCCATTTCGATTGATTCTGGTATAATCTCCAAGTTTGGAACGCTTTACGATGCCTTCATGTGTTGCAAATATCAAGTAATGCCCATCTGGGTTTTCCTGTAAATCCTTGGATATTGGCAGAATTGTAACAACTTTTTCATCTTCACGCAATCTCTCGATTAGGTTTCGAATATGGCTTCCACGGCTATGTCGACTTCCTTGCGGGGTTTCCCATGCCTTTAGACCGTAGACTCGCCCCTGGTCGGTGAAAATAAGTAGCCGATCTTTACTGAAGCATGTAAGAATCGATTTGGGAAAATCCTCATCCTTTGTAGCGACTCCTTTGAGACCTTTACCGCCACGGTTTTGGACACGGAATGCTTCAACCGGAAGGTGACGGATGTAATTGTCTTCAGAAAGAGATATGACGATTGCGCGTTCTTCAACCAGATCTTCACGGTCCATTGAAAGTGGCATTGGGTCGACATTAGTACGGCGTTCATCACCATGCTTCTCGACCATTTCATCCAATTCGGTTAACAGGATATCCAGTTGTCGACTCCGACTTGCTAGAATCGAGTTGTATTCAGCAATGTCAGTTTTGAGTTCGTTGAATTCATCATCGACCTTCTTGGTATCCACCTTTGATAGTTGGTAGAGTCGACGTTCTGCAATTGCTTTGGCCTGTGGTTCAGAGAAATCAAAGACTGCTATTTTTCCAAATTTGACGTCACCACGTAATACTTGCTCGAAATGTTCACGACTATCAGCACCCTTGCCAGCAGTTATAACATCGTCAATACGTGTTTTTGCCTTGACAAGCCCTTCAAGAATATGTGCGCGTGCCTCGGCCTTTGCAAGATCAAATTGTGTGCGGCGCCGAATGACTTCTTCCCGATGTCGCACGTATGCATGCAGTATCACAGGGAGTGTCAGTTGGACTGGTTGTTTGTTGATGATTCCCATCATGTTGGCAGAGTATGATTCTTGGAGGCGACTAGAGCGATACAATTGATTCAGTACGGCATGTGGGTCTGCATTCTGTTTGATTTCTATGACTACGCGAATACCCTCTTTACTCGATTCATCCCGAATATCTCGGATTCCCTTGACGGTTTCCTTTCTCACCAGGTCAGCGATGGCTATTAGCATCCCTGCTTTTTTCACTTGGTAGGGGATTTCGTGAACAACAATACGTTTTCCTTTGTCATCGTCGAACACTTCGCAATGAGCCCGAACATGGAATCGGCCATGTCCAGTTTCATACATGTCGCGAATTCCATCAATGCCATGGATGGTTGCACCTGTGGGGAAATCGGGGCCCTTCATATGTTGCATATATTCGCCCACATCGATTGCAGGTGGGTTTTCAGGGTCTCCGTTTTCTTCACCCTCTTCCATAATCCTACCGACGTGTAAATGGACTGCAGCAGCCACTTCCGTGAGATTATGTGGTGGAATTTTTGTCGCCATACCAACAGCAATCCCATCGCTTCCATTGAGGAGTAGGTTAGGCAATCGAGCTGGTAATACCTGGGGTTCTTGTTCTGAATCATCAAAGTTCGGTTGAAAATCGACAGTATCTTTCTTGATGTCATCCAACATGTGCTTAGCCAAGCGATCGAGTCGACTTTCAGTGTAGCGCATGGCAGCTGCCTTGTCACCATCGATACTTCCGAAATTCCCCTGCCCATCAATCAATGGATATCGCAAACTGAAATCTTGAGCCATGCGAACCATTGTGTCGTAGATGGATTGGTCACCATGCGGGTGAAACTTACCCATGACTTCACCCACTGAGCGGGCTGATTTGGAGTACGAGCGGTCAGATGTATGTCCTGCTTCGTACATGCCAAATAAAACGCGGCGGTGAACTGGTTTCAATCCATCACGAACTTCAGGCAGTGCACGTCCAATAATCACAGACATTGCATAGTTAATGTATGACGTTTGCATTTCTTGGTCGACTGTGTGTCGAACTTGATTGTCGGTTGGGTTTGCTGGTAATTCTTCATCGCTCATCAAATCACCTCATATATCCACATCAGCCTCTGCGGCATGTAATTCAATGAAGGCACGACGATCTGGTACATCGTCACCCATCAACGTTTCAAAGAGTGCTGAGGTTTCACCATCGTCACCAAAATCTTTTGCTGTGACTTTGAGTAAAGTTCGGTTCGCAGGGTCCATGGTGGTGGTCCAAAGTTGATCTGGATTCATTTCGCCCAGACCTTTGTAGCGCTGGATGCCAATTTTCACATCGGGATTGTCAGCACGGAATTCATCGATAATTTCATCTCTTTCCGAATCGGTGTATGCATATTTTGAGGTTCGGCCCCGCGACACCATGTAGAGGGGTGGTTGGGCAATGAACACATTTCCATTTTCGATTGCAGGCCGCATAAAGCGCCAGATAAACGTGAGAATAAGTGTACGGATATGCGCACCATCGACATCAGCGTCAGTCATGATTATGATTTTCCCATAGCGAAGTTTTTCGACATTGAAATAGGTCTCAGTCTCAGCCAGGGACACTTCACCTTCTGCCAATTCAGGGGGGTTTCCAACACCAGCGCCGAAGGCTTTGATCATCGTTTGAATCTCATTGTTTTGGTATACCCTTGCTTGATTTCGAAGTTGTCTTTCCACATTGAGAATCTTTCCACGAAGGGGCAAAATTGCTTGTGTACGTCGGTCACGCCCAGTTTTGGCCGAACCGCCGGCAGAATCTCCTTCGACAACGTAGATTTCACATTCTTCGGGAATGCGACTTTGACAATCTGCGAGTTTCCCAGGTAACCCGCCTCCCTCAAGGACACCTTTTCTCCGAGTGAGGTCGCGTGCCTTTCGGGCGGCTTCACGAGCTTTGCTGGCCAAGACGGCTTTATCGATAACAATCTTTGCAACCGAGGGATTTTCTTCAAAGTGCTCGGCGAGTTTTTCGTTGACGATACTCTCTACAATTCCTGCGACCTCGTTTGAAACGAGTTTGTCCTTGGTTTGGCTTGAGAATGAGGGGTCTGGGTGTTTGATACTGAGGACTACGGCGATTCCTTCGCGTACATCGTCCCCGGATAACTTGTCGACGTTTTTGAGGAGATTTCGACTCTTTGCATATCGATTAAGTGAGCCGGTGAGTGCACTTCGCAGGCCGGACAAGTGTGTACCCCCATCACGATTGCGGATGATATTCGTATAACACTGAATCATCTCATTGTATGCATCGGACCATTGTATGGCCAATTCAACGTGGATTTCACCATCTTCGATCTCTCGCATACCCTTGATGTAAACGACATCGCTGTGTATTGGGTTGCGGCGTTCATTCAATTGCTTGACGAATTCAGTAATCCCTCCGTCATATTGATGTTCAACAGTTTCAACGGATTTACTACGTTGGTCAATAATAGTGATTTTGAGTCCAGCATTGAGGAAAGCTGTTTCTCGGAGCCGCGTATTGAGTATGTCGTAGTCGAATTCAGTAACTGTGGTAAAAATTTGCAAATCTGGTTTGAATGAAATTGTTGTACCGGTTGAATCACTTTTACCAACCTCTTGTAGACGACCTTGTGGCTCACCTCGAACATAGTTCTGCTCGTACAACTTTCCATCTCGCTGAATGCTCATTTTGAGTTGTTCCGAAACAGCATTGACGGCAGAAACTCCAACACCGTGCAACCCACCGGAGACCTTGTATGAAGAATTGTCGAATTTACCGCCTGCATGTAGTTTGGTCATGATGACTTCAGCCGCGCTGATACCAAACTCTGAGTGCTCACCGACGGGGATGCCACGTCCATGATCGACAATCGTTACGACTCCCCCCTTCTCTAGGATGATTTCGACGGCGTCACAATAGCCCGCTAGGTGTTCATCAACCGCATTATCAACGACCTCCCAAATACAGTGGTGTAGGGCGGACCCGTCGTGCGGATCGCCTAGGTACATTCCGGGGCGTTTGCGGACTGCTTCTAGTCCCTCTAGGACCTGGATACTGTCTGCTTCGTAATCTGAATCACTCATATTTCCACACTCGGTTACTATAATCTCTGAGGACCCCCATAGGGGGTCCTCATGTATTGTTCATTTGTGGCCCGCCGAGGTTATTGAATGATTCGCTTAATGCACCGATAATCGCCCCATTTTAGCACCTTTATTGCGCCGCTAAAATACATCAAATCACTTGATCCAAGGAGGGGATATCGGGTGCGATAATTATGGTAAGTGTATGTGCGGTGTGGTCGCAATATGATTAAACAGGGTGTGTGGGTCCCCGCGTCGATGACAGAGCCAGACATCTGCGTTTCCTTGCGTGGTCACAGCGTAGGTGACATGATTCGAGATGCTAGCAGAGCGACAGCAGCTGGTGCCGATATTGTCGAGGTTCGCTTCGACAACCTCTATGTCACTCGAATCGAAGTCGAACCTATCATCATCAAGAAGGCAAATGGTGAAGAGTCTACCGAAAAGCAACCTCCAATTATGGAAAATCGACCCGTCGACGACATCGATGTCGAGTCATCGATTAAAAACCTCAAAGATGGTATCCAAATCCCAGTTATTTTCACTTGCCGTTCTACTGCTGAAGATGGCTTCTTCCATGGTGATGAGGATACCCGTGTGGCGATATTAAATACTGCAATAGAAAGTGGGGTGTCGTGGATTGACATTGAAATTTCCATGGCTGCAAAGGCTCGCAAGGCCTTGGTTAAGGCCTGTGGTGACGCAACTCAAATCATCGCGTCTAGTCACCAACCCGCTGTATCTTCATCCAAAGAAATTGTCGATTTCGTCAATGCCAATTCTGAGGCAGGTTCAATCATAAAGTGTTGCTATCAGAGGGTTCAGCATGCTCATAGCTTACACATCTTTGAGGCCGCCCACCTTCTTTCTGGTGGAGATACTAAGGTCGCACTGATGGGCACAGGCCCTGGTGGGGATTGGACGCGAATCCACGCCCCTCTACTCAAACAGGCGCTGGTTTACACTACCCTTGACCGAGATTATTCTCTGGTCAAGCAAGGACAGGTCAACATCAATGACTTACGAACCGCTTGGAGCGTTCTAGAATACGAATAATCACCCTGTGGGTGGTTGAGACTGATCCTGTATAGTCGGCGCTCTCTCTGGTTCAGTATCGAGATGTGGCATCATATCCCCACCACCGGATTCGATAACATCCAATCCCGCTTTCATGTAGCGACTGTGAACAAGGAAAGGTGCTGCGAGGATACCAATCAACCCACTGCAACAGGCCAATGACACCGTCCAGTTAGGAAGTGAGAATCGTTCTTCGACTTGAACGGTCACATCGACGCTATAGTTGACCGCTTGTGACTTGGCGTCATAATCACGAATATTGTTCCATGATTCAACGAGAAGAAACATTTCCTCAATTTCAGCGGAATCATCCCACAGTGAGTAACTTCGTTCTTCGTGATCGAGTGCTACGGCAAAATCAACTTCATGCAATTTCTCATAGGAATGGACATCTCTGAATGGTTTCCAAATAATCAGGTTCTGTAACCAAGGTGCAGAATGAGCAATATCGTCACGCATTCCATCCCATTCGTTATGTCGCGAATCAAAATCAAATTCATATCGTTCGAAATGATTTTGTTGAAGTAAATACACATCTGCAATAGGTTTTTCATCGGATTCATTGAGGTTTTGTAGATTGACTGAAAATGTGTATTTCCAGCCCGTGGTCAGGTGCATCCTTAGGCCAACAGCGGAATCATTGTTTAGCACAAATGAGGTGCTGAATGATGATTGAAGTGGACAATGTTCATATTCATATGTTGGGCCCGAATCACCCTCCCACCATTGCCCCTCTTCACCAGCCATTCCATTTCCAGTCAAGCTGAATTGTTCAACTGACCATTCATCGATGGGCATCCCAATTTTGCAGGGGGGGCGGTCTTGGGCTGATGCAACGGATGCGATTTCGATACCTGTTTCGTAAGAAATCACGGATAACAATGGTAGAAGCAGTAGTGTGACTACAACGGTCACGCTAAGTCTCGTATTTCTTACCACAATCTCACCGCCGACGTCTGCTGGTGACAGGTCGTACATAACCCGAATCCTTGCTGCGCCGATCATCTTTGGTCAAATGAGTTGGTTTTGGGGGAGGTGTATGCTGGTCCATACCCAAAATACCACCTTCGGTGTGGACTTCAGCAACATCGTAAGTACTGGCGGCATGCTCGGCTTCGACTTCGATTTCCTCTGGTTCTCGCATGACCAACCATCCGAGGGTTAGTACCAAAGCGATGAGGATGATGATGTACAAACTACTAGAATCAGTCGAAGGAAGCAAATCCTTCCATGACAAATCACCCAATACATCATCGGAATCATCTGGGTTTCGAACGATGACATCATAGGTTTCAATGGTGCAGACATCAGTGTCGTCACAGATTTTCAACCGGATGACATATTCACCGGATTCATTCCATTGCACATCATTTCCTCGCCCTTCACGGACAACGGGGTTGGTTGTCCAATCATCATTGAAATTACCATTCCCATCGTCATCTATGCTATCGTCTAGGTCCCACCAGTAGGTGAGGTCTGTATTGAGTGGTGTATCTTGATCATTGTCCGTAATGCCATCACTGTCGCTATCGGTCATTGCATCATCATCGCGCCAAGCAATCATTCCAGACACCATGTCGAAATCATCGGCATAGGCTTCGATAACATTCAGGTATCCACTGAAAGCGATTCCATCGACAATAACGTGATCAGGATAAATGGTTGGGGCACTTGAAACCCAGATTCCAATCGTTGTTGAATTGCTATCCCCTGTCCCGTAGCCATCTCTGACAGTAAGAGTCACGGTGTAATATCCTGGCTGTTCAAAAATATGCCACGCATCGTATTCATGTGATGGTGGGGAAGCATCTCCCCAGTTCCATGTGGTATCTACAATTCCATTCCAATCAGCTGCTCCTTGATTTGGGTTTAGCATCCCATCAAAGGTCGTATCCATATCCCGTGAACCGGCCGAAGAAAATCGCAAAACAGTTCCTGGTGCAACGAAAATATCTCCTGTGTCTGTGAAGGTCCGTCGCCAATTGTAGACTGATAAATCAGATCCAGGTACAGTTACAACAGTCCCGTTAAGCCAAGCTTCGTGTGTAGACAGAACGGGCATTGGAAGTGGGTTGGCGATATGGATTGTGTAACTCTTGGGCAGCGATTCCAATCCCCTTTCATCGGTCACGATTAAGGTCACGCTGTAGACGCCCGGTTCAGTGAACATGTGATTGACTTGGTTGTTTGTAATTGGGTCTTGGATTCCAGAGATGGTCCAGTTGTGACTCATGTTTCCTGAATTTCCATCGGGGTCGAACGACGAGGATAGGAATGTGTACATCGTATTGGTCGCCCCATCATCTGGGCGAGGGAAAATTGCTACAGGTCGCTGGTTTAGGACTTCAATGTGTAACACAGTCCAACTCACATCACCTGAATCATCAGTCGCAAAGATTGTGACATTTTTCCAACCGGGTGTTGCCCAAGCGGGCACGGGGTTGGTGTCTGTGGAATGATTGTCAACAAAAGGCGAAGACATCGTTACGATTCCACCATCGAAATTGACGTTTTCATCAAACCACCAATCTGTTGCCATGATTGCACCATCATCATCGGTAAACACCGTTGGTAGATCCAATGGTGTCAGGGTTGAGGTTTGCAAATCCTCAAACCAAACCTGTCGTGGTACACGATTCATAATCAAAATGGTAACCGACATATTTGCCACATGTGTGCCATCGTCTACATGCAATGTGAGATTGTAGGGGGTCCCATTCGATGAGCCGATGTCCCATTCATGTGACACATCATAGAGGCCTTGGCCACTGAGGATGGTCCCGTCACCAAAGTCCCATGTAAATGTCAATTGATTGAGTGGAACATTGTCTTCACTTCTAGCTGCTGAGAATTGTACACGCTGCGATGTGAGGAGTGTATAGGGGTCGGAAATTGCGGCAGGAGGGGAGCCTACATCGATCCGGGGGGTTGGTGGCTCGGTGTCGTTGACACTAATTTCCCAGGTTTGGATTGCACTAATAGCGCCTCCTTGATCAACAACCGTGAGGGTGACATTGTACATGCCTGGATTCTGCCAAGAACGCATGGGGTCCTTGAGTCCAGAGCCAGGTAAGTTGTCCCCGAAATTCCAATTGTAACCAACTGGTGTTTCGTTGTGGGAAAATGATTCATTGGTTAGCCCTAATCCCCAAAGGTCGTAACCCGCACCAAAGAACTGCAGTGGCAACCATGTTTGGGTTGCATTCGCAGCGGCACTCCCTTCAGCGACAGGTGCCATGTTTGCCAATGTAATGGGTAGGGTAAGGGCCTCGTCGACAATTTCCCCGATTTGATTCCGCATCGTGAAATGCAGTGTCCAATCACCATCCCAAGGTGGGGTGTACCAAATCGTTTGGTTTGTTGACCCAACTGGAACTGTATCGCCTGCCTCAATAGAGAATTCTGATGAATCATGTAGGGTATTGTTTTCGTAAGCCTTGACCTCGATGTCCAGAACTTCGTAGAAAGCGGATGATATCACATCAACAGTTGCTTCGACAGTGTCGACATCCCCGTCCTCGTCACGATCGGTTTTGATTTCTTGTGTCACTGTAATTTCAGCGGGTTGGCTGATGATTCCTGCCGTCACATCAAAAGTGGCGATTGGATATTCAGCACCCCCTGGGAATGCGCAATTAGGGCTGGTATAATCGCAATCGTCGACTCCACTCTCGTACCAAACAATGAGGTAGACGTCATCAGTTGCATTGCCAAAACTAGGGATTAATGCGGTACCAATCCCAGTTAATTCGTCGAAGCGTAATTGCTCCATCGACCAAGTTCCAGCCGCTGCATCATGCGTCAATACTGTTGCAGCAAAACCCAATTCACTGGGTTGAATCATGATGTTCAGTGGTGTACCTGTACCATCCAAGAATCGGAATGCATGCACCCCCCATCCTTCAATATCTTGGGTTCCACTTTGCCATATTCCTGCCCAATTCAGATTTGATCCTGAAAGTTGTATCCGGCAGAATTGATTATTCCCGCAGGTTTCATACATGTCGATATTGTCGAGACCAAATTCAGCTTGAGTTCCATGGTCAAGGGTGACCGACGCGGTAAAGTTAGCGAAAATATCTGTCATCGTGGTTCCAATAGGGGTCCCACTTGGACCCAAAGTTTGGGCTAAATCTTCAATACCTTGTCCACCTGTTAGTGTATCTGAAACCAATTGGCGGATGGCAGAACCACCGCCGAGATTGTCAGCCAGGAAGAGCATGAACATGAAGCCGGCGCCGTAGTCACCAATGCGCTGATTCCACCATCGAACGGAAGCGCTGGCATTCTGCGTCCACGCATTGGCGTGTCCGATGACTGCATTAGAGGCACCAAAACAGAGGAAAGCCGCCATATCTGCATTCCCTTCGTCAATCCAGATGTATTCGAAAGGATCACGGGCGTTGTGAAGAAGGTGCTGAAATTCGTGTGCAAGGATTGTATTTCGCCATGACAGATCATCGATGTCAACGTAGATTATTTCACGTGTAGATGACATACTGGGCATGAAATATCCTCCAATGTTTGCCCCGCCATCAATCGCGTAGATGACGATTTCAATCTGGCAATTGTTGTCAACATCAGGGGGGTTTCCGAAGTAGTTTGTATTCGTTGGGAAAATGGTGGTTTCCCAAGTCGAACCGATGTTATTCAATGTAGTTGATGAGACCGATTGCCCATTTTCGATGAGGATTGCA
The DNA here is from genome assembly GCA_963934015.1 of uncultured Candidatus Poseidoniales archaeon. Taxonomy (GTDB): domain Archaea; phylum Thermoplasmatota; class Poseidoniia; order Poseidoniales; family Thalassarchaeaceae; genus MGIIb-P. Next base: position 170,203 of record CAWVWT010000001.1, on the reverse strand, counting down.
GCATTTGCCGTCACATGCATGGCCGAAATCTGGATTTGACCAGCTGTGGTTTGTACTGTTCCGGTTTCCCCTGCCGTCCACGCATTCTCACAAGCACGTCCAGCTGTTCTTGCACTTGTGGCCGTTTCTTCAAAGGGTAATACAAGCCCAGGATAGCCCTCATCAGCCCATTGTTGCTTGAGGTGCCGGGTGGCACTGAATATGAGTTCATCTTCGCCACCAGCAAAGAGGTACGGCTTTCCATTGGCCATCGGGTCAAATTCATCTAGATTGTAGAAAAGCCCACCCGCTGAGGTGTATTCAGGGTTTGAATCTCCATCGTTTGCAGCGGCAAAAGGTACCCAAGATACCAGAATCATCAGTGAAACCAAGAATAGACATTGGGAGCGGTTGCCAGCGGACATTTAGTCACCTCGCGGGAACACTACGTGTTCCGCGTTGACTTTGACCCGAGCAGGTATTTAACACAAGGTGGAGCATTGTTCATACATGCTCGGGGGGCGGGGTGTATTGGCGGTCTTGTGCACCACCCTATTTTTGCTATCTTCAACCCCTATTATGGGGGCACAAGACGGCGATTCAGCGTATGTCCGAGCCGAGTCATATGTGGTTGTTGAACAAGACAATGTTTCGCATGATTCAACCGCATATACACAAGGATTGGAATTTTACGGTGATCGATTGTTTGAATCAACCGGAAAGTACGGTAATTCGACACTGCGCGAAGTGAATCATTCAACCGGCGAAATCATCCGCTCAATCAATTTGGATGCCAGCGAATTTGGCGAGGGTATGACATTTGTAGGGGATGAAATTATCCAACTCACTTGGAAAGAGGGTATCGCCTATCGGTACGATATGGAAACGTTCGAAGTTATCGCGAATTATTCCTATGGCGGTGAAGGTTGGGGTCTGGCCTACGATGGCACCCACCTCATCATGTCCAATGGTTCCAATGTTCTACAATTTAGAAACGCTTCAACATTTGAATTGGAGTCTACACTCAATGTCACGCTAAACAATGAATCAATCAGCCGTATCAATGAACTTGAAATCGTGAATGGATTGTTGATGGCAAACATCTACCAGACAGAGGAGATTGTAACCATCGATTTGGTTTCGGGTGTGGTTGTAGAACATATTGATGCAAGTGGTTTGAAACCTGAAGGGGGAGGCGTTCTGAATGGCATCGCCTTTGATTCTACAACACAATCATTGTGGATTACAGGTAAATACTGGTCGAACATGTACAATGTAACTTTCACAGTGCCTGAACACCCCCCACTTCCTGAACCCGAACCAGAAGTTGGGTCTCCTGAATCTACGGCAAGTAGTGTAGATCCAATTTATTCAGAAATCATTCTAGCCATCTTGCTGATTGCAGTCGTGATTCTAATCACCATGACCTTGAAGGACGGCGGACGCAACCCACGTAATGGGGGGCCACCAAAATGAGTGACGATGAAGATCTTGTTGTCCGTTTGGATATCGATGATGAAGTCGAAGCAGCAGCCCGACGCGGCTCTCAGGATGATGCACTTGAGTGGTCCGGAAATGTTGCAGTAAGCCTGATTATTGTCGGCTCACTAATGGGCCTCTGGTTCGGTGCCTTACTGTTTGCAGCGGACCCCCAAGATGTCCTTGAAAACCCTCTATTCATTGATCAAAATACTGCGACAGTCAATGGTCAATTATTGTCTGCAGTCGATGAGGCTAACCTCACAGGCGGGGATCCGATTGAAGGTATACAAGTCATTTTGCTGAATATTGATGATGAACCCACCGGCCATAGCGCTTACACCAATAGGGATGGCCGTTTTTCGATGTTAGAGGTACCCCAAGAAGAATCATACATTCTCAAGGTGGCACATTCCGGCAACAAAACCCTCCGCATTACGTTCAATCCTGGCGAACAAGCTGATATTTCACTTACCATGACTCCCGGCGAAGGTGTCATCGAAGAAGATTTGCGACGAGATTCCCATCTTGAGAGTGCAGTTTTACTGGCATCTGTGGTTGCATCATTGACAGTCATCTCTGCCTTATTCGGCCTAGCTGGTGCGGCTGAAGCCAGGCGCGGGAAGCATTACCGCAGGACTCAGTATCTATGCGGAATCGCATTGTTCAGCCGTGGTGGAATTTTCATCGGTCCAATGTTAATTTTAGCAGGTATGGGAATGCTTTCAGCCACCAAGAAACATTTCGAAGATTCCGAAGAAGACGAGAATTGAGGTGCGAAGATGTACCTGATTACCGTAGAGGGCGGCGATGGTTCGGGCAAAGGGCTGGCTACCAAAATGATTGCAGAAATTCTGCAAAAAGAATTCACCTTTGCCGGCGTCGATGTGACTGCCGAACCTCGCAGGAATGCTGAACTCGGATTGATGGCAGTTGAAGCCGTTCGTACCGGCGATGCAGGTCCAACCCGTGAAGCGGTATATTTTGCAGCCGATCGAATGGACCATTCCCACACTTGGATTCGTCCACGCTTGGGGCAAGGCCGTGTGGTTGTCAGTGAGCGAAATATCCACTCTTCTTTGGTCTATCAAGGTGTAGTGGGCGACCTTGGAATAGAGGAGGTGGCTCAAATGAATGCGGCTGCAATGATTCCAGACTTATGCATCTGGGTCGATTGCGATCCTGGTGCAGCGTTGCGTCGAATTAAACACGACACACTCCGGCTTACGCTTGATAAAACTGAATATTTTGAAACCGATGAATATCAAGTCAGAATCCGCCAAGGGTACCACGATTTGTTAGGTGGCGTTGTCCCAATGCCAAAACCGTTTGATTTGGGACGCGTTGTTGGACCAATTGTTAATGATGGTACGAAAGATGATTTGCGTAAGAAGTTACAATTTGAAATTAGGCGATTTCTCCATGAGCGTCCACCGCCAATCAATGTCTCAACTGAAGAAGTTGAGCTGCATATGTTGGGGCGCGCTTTGTCCTCACAACGTGGGCAAACAACTCTTGATGTTGTTGAATCTCGGCCTGCTCGCAGTAATTTAGATTGGCTTGACTCAAGTAAACCGTGGGAAATTGTGAGGGATTCAACACAAATTTACATCGGTGCGATTCAAGCATCCGATGCCCCCTCTAGACTTGATGCTCCACTTGATCCTCTGAGTCACCCTGTACTCGCAATTGTCGGAACCCTTTCCTTGCTACCCAGTGTTGAAATTCATGAATTACGCGCATGGCTTGGTCCGGTTCGAATGGTCACGGAACGGCACACTCGGCGCATGGTGAAAATTTTTCACGAACAATCTGGTTGGGTCAGGGTATATCGTTCACTTGTGGGTAGTGATGCCTCACGCTCTGAATTGCGATCTGATTGGCAAGCATTCGGTCGAATTGGTATTGCACTATGGCCGTTGAAAGAAACTCTCTCAGAATGGCGACGTACCCATGCCAGGTCATCTTGGAAACATGGGCTCAGTGCTGCATTGTCATCCAATCCCAGCGCAGCGGATTCCTGCATTGCCCGCTTGGCTATACTTGGTTCGGGTAAAGCAGATGTATCACCACCGAGTACTCGTGAAGAACTTCTTGCTTGGTGGCAGAATGGCGCTGTTTGATTATTCGCTCTCATCCCTGGTAGGCTCTGCAATCGACAAACGTGCACCTGCGGGAAGTTGAACTATTGTAGCATCGAGGTTGAATTTTTCGGGTCTAGATGACAAACTTGCACACAGGTACCACCCGATGATAAAGCCGAATGGGATGCCGGTGGTTATGCGCACCGGGTTGATGGATTCGTATGCAGTGATCGCTTGGATTCCACCATCGAGAACGACAGGTAAACAAAACAGCAAACAGGTTCCAACCATTGCAGACAATCGCCGATCACTTTTGTAGAGTGGGGCAATCATTGTATCGGGAAATAGAGTCAAAAATGAGTCACGTATGGTCCATCTATTGAGGCCACGTCTGGAGAACCACCATCCACCGAGTGCAAGTCCGAGAAAGATGCCAACGTCACGGGTGCAAACAGGCATCTGGTTTCCATTTATTGTCCAAGATCTCTCATGTTTTTGATGGCAATTCAGGTCGCCAAAAGCATAGATGAAGGCATAGTATGGATTTAGGTCGGACCAAGCGAACGTTCCACCGTGGGCGCTTTGATTATGACCCATTTCACCGTCATCAAAATGGTCATGATTCCCCCAAGAGTCCCCTGATGCATAATCCATCATATTCGCTCTCCCTGAAAGCTCAGGGACTGAATCAGTAGGCATCATCAATGGAACCAAAAACATCGAAATACAATAGAAACCAGCAATGCCGAAAACCCAACGGCTGACCTTTACTTCCCGGTCTCGACCATCCAATCCATTACGAAAGGGGGGCTCCATATCGGCTCGACTCTCAATTGCACCTAATGTGCTTCCTATTGTTTTCCCTGCCGCCCCATTCATAGCCGGCAACACAGCGGCGTGGTCAATGACCGACCTCAGGGTGCGGGACTTGTTCTCTCTATCCACAGTATTGGGCCTCATGGTTGGTACGATGTCCTTCTTCATGCACATCTTTGCGAATGGGATGGATGTTTCCAATCTTGAACAATCGGTACGTATCGGTGGAATGGTTGGTGTTTCAACGACGGTTGTCATCCTGAGTTACACATCGGTGCGATATGTTGAACGCAATCGAAGATTAGCGGAAGACACCGTCGATATCGACCCATTAGACCGATTGCAAATGCTCCTCCACCCAATTGAGGAATCAGCGACGTCACTGCCGTGGGCCGATGAACGCCCTTGGACAATATCTAGCCACGTCCGTCGAGATCGCGGTGTATTGAGCGTTGATTTGCATGATTTGGATTTGAACCAATCAAAAACCATTCTCGAACTTATCATTGGTTCACGTGCTTGGCTCGGACGGGTCCGAATAATCACGGGCCGGGGGTTACACTCAAAATCCGTCCCAAAAATACGTCCGATGACGATTGAAAGGCTACGACAGGTCACAAGTGAATTGAATTGGGAATTGTTACTGAAGAAAGGTTCAGTCACATTGCGTCCAATTGGCGATGCGCCGACGGTAATCAAATGGTTTCTCAGATTCATTTTCTTGGGTGGACCAATCACAATCGCCTTCGCATTTGCGTTTCGTGATTTAGCCGGCGAGGGTGCCCACACTCAAGGGGTGAAAGTAGGCATTGTATTGGGTATTTTATTGAGTGGCTTACTTGCATCATACAGAGAGCGTCAGTGACTATTCCCAAAGTGGTGCACCTTCACAACATGCTTCGATGACGTGACCACATTGTGGGCATTCCATATGTTGTCGACGAGGTACGGCCATCCCTTTGAATCCACAATGACAGGTAATCGCCTCACAATAGTCCACCATGTGCGGGGTGTGTTCGAGGAGGTTGAAAAGTGCTCTGTTTAGCCCCTTCGCATCGAAAAAAGGACCTATTCCAGGGGGTGTATCAGCTTTCGGTGGTACGTTTAGGTGCTCGCGTCGGGATTCGAACCCGAGTCAGCGGGATGAAAACCCACCATGATGGGCCTAGCTACACCACGCGAGCAACAATCTTCCCGCAGTCAATCGGGTTGATGAGGGGTTCGGTCATTCTTCCTCATCAAGTAGGCCATCCCACCATCTTTTGGAAGGGACGGCAACAAGGACGAAGGCGATACACAACACAATCCAGACCAATGGACTTTTCATTGCTGTAAGCAATTCATCACCCCAAATCCCAATCAGTAGAGCTTGGATGCCAAAGCGAAGACCACGACCCCATAGGCCAGCGATGATGAATCGTCGGTAGTCCATTTCACCCATGCCAGCAATCCAAGCGAGTACTTTGTACGGGAGGGGCGAAATTGCTGCGATAAAAATCCCTGCATCACCATATCTGGCAATCAATCCATCCAACCTAGCAATGTGTTTTGGCTTGATGTACCGATCTGCAAAGGGCCGGCCAATCGATTTACCCAACCACCACCCGAACATTGCCCCTGCAACACTGGTGAGTGTAACAACCACCCAGATGAGAAAAATCATCACAGGGTTGCCCTGTGCTGCGATAAACATAGGCAATGTCAGAGCTTCAGGTGGCACGGGTTGGATAAATGCCTCGGTAAATGAGAGGATTGCAAGTCCAGGTAAACCGAGATCTGTTGCCCACCCTACAAAGGAATCTACGGCACCCCAGAAGCCAGTAGGAAGCAAGCCCATGTGCTCAAGGCGGCTGGTGGAAGGCATGACCCTTTCCCATCATCGTCAGGTGCGGAAGGCTGATGTTACACCGATGCTGCCTAACCGCCATGGAGGTTCTTGATACGGCTGCGTTACTCTCTTGGCCGCTAGAGTCACTCATGCAAGGGATTTGTGCAAGCAGTCAGTTGGACGAAGTTCAGCGGTTGTCCCCGTCTCGCCACCTCATGTTAGAATCGCAAGGCCCCTGTTTCGAAACGCCAAATCAGTCTGCAATTGAGGTCGCAACTCAGGCTAGCCAAGAAACGGGTGACTTCAGTGGCCTTTCAAGCGTGGATTTAGAAGTCCTAGCACTTGCATTTTCTACAGGTTTCCCATTGGTTACAGATGATTATCGTATGCAAAACGTGTGCCAACACCATGGACATCCTTGGCGAGGGGTCATCCAAGATGGTGTTAGGGAAGTGCGTACACATGCGTTGGTGTGTGTGGGTTGTGGTGCGGTACAACAGCAAGGGGAAACATGCCCAGATTGTGGATCTCCACTTGGCGTAAAAAGGATATAAATCCCAATTGAAAATTTAATTTCCCAATTGATTAATCTGACATTTCGTCTTCAACTTCTTCAGGCGTTTTCCCCTCGACATCAACGCCGGAATCTTGAGCCTGTTCCGATAATTCAGCTGCTTCGGTACGACCACCTCGATCCAGATCATCTTCCGTTGTATCGCCAGCTTTCTTGACATCAGCCAAACCTTCGTGGAATTCCCCCTTGGCCTGGCCCATTGATCTAGCGAGTTTGGGTAACCGTTCTGCGCCGAAGAGAATAAAGAAGGCGATGAGGACGATTACGAGTTCTTGAGTACCGAATGCCATGTGCTTACCGAACCCTGCTGGTTGAATGCCCCCATTCAAGATTCCGCCTGTTCAACCGCCTGAAACCGGCGGAAGTAGAGCGATTTCAGAAGCCACCCCCAATCGTGTAGACGCGGGGACGATTTCCCCATTTACGGCTGTTTTGACGAGATTCTGGTCAACCCCCAGGTGGTTGAGTACATCATCTACCGAACAGTTTTCTGGCATTTCAATTTCCATCGACTTTGTTTCAAATACATCGCGCAGTGGGCCGAAAAAGAGGACTGTGTGGGAATTCATCAGCGGTCTGCTGCAAGACGGAGTGTTATATCCCTGCTCCACCCACAGGAAGTCATGACGACTGTACTCGAAGCACGTGAATTGTGGAAGGTATACGAAACCGGTACAAACCGGGTTGAAGCTCTTCGCAAGGTTAGCGTATCACTGAAACCCGGCGAAATGGTTGCTGTCATGGGTCCCAGTGGTTGTGGAAAGACAACACTGCTCAATTGCCTTTCAGGGCTAGATGAAATTTCGGCAGGAGATGTTTTTATTCACGGTCAGGCATTGTCACAGATGTCCGACTATGAACTCACAGCATTGCGTGGATCACAATTGGGTTTCATCTTCCAGTCATTCAATCTCTTACCAGTATTGACTGCAGTGGAGAATGTCGAATTACCACTATTGATGGCTGGATGCTCCCCTCGTGAGGCCCGTGAACGCGCCCTTTCTGCTCTAGATGCGGTTGGGTTGGCAGATCGAGAGGGGCATTTACCCTCTGAGTTGTCCGGTGGACAGCAGCAGCGTGTCACGATTGCCCGTTCATTTGTGCATGACCCTGCTGTGATTTTTGCTGATGAGGCGACCGGAAACCTCGATTCACAAACCAGCGATGAAATTATTGATTTATTGTTGAGTTTGAATGCTGAACACGGGGTTACGTTACTCCTCGTGACACACGATTCTGAGATTGCTGATCGTTGCTCTCGGGTACTGGTCATGCACGACGGTCGAATCACTGAAGATCGTCGTATTGGAGAAGAGGAATAGGGGGTTTTTCCGATGTCTCTGGCCGGTCCGTGGACGCCCGAACGCCGGGTAGTTACGGCGGTAGTCAGCATTCTCGCTGCCACACTCACCACTGCAGTGCAGTGGGACGATTATGATTGGGGTTTGGGGCGTACATTCACACTCTTCGGCCTATCTTTAATCACCGGCCTTATTGTTTGGTCAACGATGCAGTGGCTGCTTTCCAGTCGACATCGTATTTTATCCGTCATGGCGCGTAATAATTTGGTTCGCCGCAAGCGAAACACCGCACTTGTTGTCATCGGTTTACTTGTTGGTTCGGCAATCGTAACCTCTTCTTTGGTGATTGGTGATAGTTTGGATGCGACCATGGAGGAACAATTCTTAGCACCTCTCGGTGACACGGATTACTACATCAAAGGCAATGACAAAACAACAGGGTTGTGGACAGAATGGAATCAAACTCGTGCAAACGATATTTCTGACGAACTCCTCAGTTGGTCAGATGTTGACGGTGTGCGCCCAGGGGTGCGGATGAGTGCATCGATCCAATTCGATGGTTTGGGTGAACCCATTGCAACATGGTATGCATTTGATGAAAATTATTCAAATGCGGGCGGATTTGGGCCCATCGGTGGCGAGAATGGTATTCGTTATGCTGAAATTGACGACGGAAATGTCGTCATTAACGAAGAACTAGCTGACAGTGTATCTGCATCTGTTGGCGATACGATTGAAATTCACTGGGTCGATATTGATTTACAGGTGGGCCTTGTCCGCAGTACAACAAATCTCACCGTACAATACATTGTTTCAGATGCTAATACTGGGCATCAAAATAGCCGTCAACCATTATTATTCACAACATTGTATCAGGCTCAAGAAATCACTGAAAAGGAGGAGATTATTTCTCACATTGCTATCGCTGTCAAAGGTGATGGTAGTGATGCACTCCGAAGTGAAATCAAGTCATTGGTCAATGAGCATTTGATCGCAGAAGATGCGGGATTCACCATCGAATCCGATGCGGAATCAGGTCTAATCGCAGTAGCGCGTACCACGGGAATCGGGCAACTGCGCGAAAATGAGGTCTACAATCTCACGACACTCGTTAATGAATCAGAATTCACTCTTGATTCGGTTGAATTGTTGCAAGTTCCATTGTATAATATCGCGCAGCAATGGCTCAATGTATCCGGTTTAGCATCCGCATCTATATCTTCAATTGAGCAAACCGATGGTTGGGATTGGTATGCAACAGGTTCTGGATTATCGTTGCAAGATTCAGATGGTCAATGGTGGATTTGGACTCCCGATGATGTCGATGATGAGTCTATCCGTGATATCCTGTTGACCAGTAATGAATCCGGGTTAATCGCACATGTAGATGGCGTTCGGCACATCGATTTGGCCCCCGATGCCCCAGATATGGATTATCTTGAATCACACTCTATCGATGCCCTCGCTTCGTTCTGTATCAATGATTGTCAGGGCAACCAACCTACAACACTTGCACTCGAGGAGAACGAAGGCAACGTTTGGTTGCATTCCTCTACGGGGGGACTTGAAACATGGACTGTCACCTCTCTGGTTGCCGATGGCTCTGCATTGGGTGTCGATCTCGCCGTGGATGGTGATGAGATTGTTGTTCGTATCGGGGGCATACTCGGTAGTCAGACTTGTTCAGGGGGCAATGTCGAATCTCTGATTTGTTCCCAAGATACAACAGAACGTCGTGACTTGTTTGAGCACTCAAATTCAACATGGGTTGTTGAAGGCCAATCCCTGTATCACCTCGATGACGGTAACGCGACTGCAGCATGGGAACACGGACTTCCAAATGGCACACTGGTGGCTTATTCATTGAATTCGATTTGGGTTGAAGGTGAGGGGCTCTGGGCTTGGAATGGGACTGCTTTCAACTCACTTTCAATTCAATTGCCGCCGGCAGCAAACACCAATGATGCAGCACTGAGTTTCGAATCAAATCGCCTGATTGTAACCACGGGAGTTGGCGTCGCGATTGCTGATGAAGGCAATCTGTCTGGGCGCCTTCCTTCTCGTATTCGTATCGATTCTGTGAACCGTGTACCCCTCACGGTTGTCGGTTGCGACGGTTGTGATACAATGGGTTTCCCTTCGGTTACAAGCGGCAACATCCATGTATCGGATTGGGCAGGAGAAACGCTCGATCTTGATACGGGGGAATCTGTCAGACTGCGCGGCTATTTACCTGCAATTCGTGGTCAGTGGGATGGCGAACGTCTTCTCGTTGAAGATGCAAATCTAAGCCTTCCCTCCCCCCCTGGCCAACCATCGTTTGCAGACATGACCTTTGGTCTGGTATCAATTCCTGATGCTGAATTATTGGCAGGTGGCAGTAACGGTGCTCGCAGCATGGTCATAATCGTTGGACCTGGTTTGATTAATCCCGCTGTATACGAGGCTGTATTGGTAAGCATTGAAGCCTGGGCTGATGAGCAGGCAGATCTCGATTCTGCCGATTTGAATGTCACTCCTATCAAGCTCAGAATGATTGAAGCAACCGCTGATTTCGGTGAGACATTCTCTATGCTATTCCTCATCTTTGGGTCGTTCGTCGTCTTTTCAGGAATTCTTCTTGTAATGAATATCTTCGTCATGTTGGCTGATGAACGAAAACCGGAGATGGGCATGGCTCGCGCCATCGGTATGCACCGTAGCGATTTACGTGTACTATTCGTTCAGGAAGGTGCCTTACTCGGTTTGATTTCAAGCGCAGTCGGTGCTTTTGTTGGCATCGGTGTCGCTTGGGTTTTGATGAAATTCATGGGGACAGCCTTCCAAGATACATTTTCTTGGACTGTAATCTTTGATTGGACATTCCAAAGTGTCCTCGCCGGATTCACAGCAGGCTTCTTGGTCACTTGGTCGACGTTATGGACAACCTCGGTTTGGATTAGTCGCCTCAATGTTGTCGCCGCCATTCGTAGTATTCCAACGCGTTACGGCAACGGGCTGCCATGGTGGTCGATTCTTGTCACGCTATTCCTCGGCTTCTCTTCACTCGGTAGTTTTGCACTCGCTTTCTTCCTTGGAGAACCCGAGGACGGCATCCGGCATGCTTGGTGGCTGTTGGGTGGGTTCACACTCATGCTTGCCTTGGTCCCGCCTGCATTTTTGGTTCTAGGCCGAGTTCTACCGGAAGATATCACGATTCGCGGGATGCGATTCCATCGTCCCGTCGTGCTCCCAAAACTGATTTTATCCATCCTGAGTTTATCGATGATTTTCTGGGGTTGGAAAGGTGACCCAATTAGTGAACCATGGGAGCAAGGCCCCTTTTCTTTCATCATATTAGGGATCTTCATGGTCGCTGCTGGTGTCTTGTTATTGACCAGTCTTGCACCGTTGGTGACACGTTTCTTATCTCGTATGTTGGCCCCTCTATCGGGGAAAATCGCCTCCGTTTTACCAACCAGTCTGGCCTATCCGATGGCGACGCCTTTCCGCACATCGATGACGATGGGCATGTTTTCCTTGGTCATTTTTGCAGTGGTCATTCTTTCAGGAACTTCGGCGATTACAGCGAATAATCTCGAAGAAATGGGTGATGAGTCGGGTGGTAATTACGAAATTCTTGCATACAGCAGCAGTGAATTAGACCCAGATGTTGGCAATTGGGATTTAGGACAGATGAACGTTTCAGATTTCGATTCGATTGCGACCATTCATACAGGGGTCGTCAAAGCTGAACGATTCGATGGTAATGGTGACAAATTGAATGTAGGTTTACAGGGTTTTGACTCAAACTTCTCAGAACATGGTGCTTTGAGTTTGGAGCTTTGGGCCACAGAACTCGGTGAAACAGAAGAGGAAGCATGGGCTGCGGTTCTAGCCGATGAAAGCCTCGTCATCATCGATTTCAGCCTCACACCGACACCCGAAGGTTGGGAGAATGCTCCTCCTTCTCTCGACTTGGGAATTGGAGATCGAATTCTGATTAGCGACCCGAGTAACTCCGGAGTCAATCGAACGGTATTTGTGGGGGGCATTCTCAAACAGGAAGCCTCAGTCTTCATACCAGGGATTTACATTCAGTCGGATTTCGCTGAAGAACGGTTTGATGCCAAACCACAGATTGTTTGGTTCAGTTTACCGAATGGTACGAATGTTGCTGATCAAGAATACGCTGCAGATGAAATCGAACGAGGGATGATTGAGGATGGAGTTGGTGTGTTTGTCATCGAGGTCGCTTGGAATAAAATCAATTCATTCGTCCTCTCCATATTTGGGCTTTTGAAAGCCTTCCTTGGACTTGGCTTGGTTGTGGGAATTGCTGGTTTGGCGGTTGTTACAATTCGCAATGTTAGCGAACGTCGCCATCAAATTGGCATCTTGAGGGCACTTGGATTCCAGAGGAGTATGGTGGTTGCCACCTTCCTTGTCGAGTTATCTTGGGTGTCTTTCTTGGGTATCCTCAATGGTGCACTGGTCGGCGTTGGCTTCCACTATGCGCTGTATGATCGATTCCTCAAAGAAGATGGTGCGGAATTTATCATGCCATGGAATGAGATTTACATGATTGTCATCGGAGCGTACATTTTGACGTTGTTTGCAACACTATGGCCTGTTCGAAAGGCCGCATCCATCCGACCGGCAGAAGCCCTGCGGGATGTAAATTAAATTACAAATAGTTCGTTCTAGAATTAATAAAGAAATGCAGATTTAAGCCACTAAAAGTAACTTGGGCCGGCGGTCACTATAAATACAAAGTTTTTCTGTGGCGAAGCACCCACTGTGAGGGAGGACTGTAAATTGAAGCAAATTGTACCTATTGTACTCACGGCGTTGATGTTGACCAGCTTGTTTGCTGGAATCGACTTCGCTGATGAACTGAAAGATACGAACGAAATGGAAACGGGTGGCCGTGCGGACTACGAATTGAACCTGCACGACGTCTTGCAACCACGAGAAACATTCGTGGACCAAGGCGGTAACACTCGGAATGGAATAGACATTGGTGAAATCGTCTATTTCCGGCCGATCATCATCAATGATGGTGACAACGCACACGAAGAATTCAACATTCGCGTGTCCGTTACTCCGGCTGGAGATGGTCAAACTGCCGTAATCGACAACCTCGATGACGCAGTTTGTCCCGGTACCACCACTGTAACTGGTTGCAGCTACAATACGCTGGCATCTGGTGACTTCTTGGGTGGCGGAAACTACCGTGTCCAAGCAGAAAGTGGCGGTGACCTATCGTGGTCCCCAACTATTCCTGGTGAATATACTGTAACAATTTCACTTGAAGGATACGGTGGCATGGATACCGATCTAACCAACAACGACCGAACATACACAGTTGTTGTCCAACACTACCGTGACATCATTGTCGACCTTTGCTGGACAGATGGCGCCGGTGGCGACTGTCTTGAAGAAGGCGCTGGTACAGGACCGTATGGTAATACACAAGGCGCAGGCCCACACACTTTCGCGGTAACGGTTACTGCAGATGGTTCCGAAGCATGGGCCCCTCGTGAAACAACCGTATCGGTTGAGTTCGCAGGTGCATATGACACGGACCCAATGAATCCAACCAATCTGGACACTGATGGTGCAGGTTCAAACCAACCAGTTAACGCCGCAGCGGGTGGAGACACAATGTCCCTTGTCGTCGGTGACACGACCGCAGTCCACGTTTGGCAGAACATGTCAACACTGGATGATCCGGTAACTGATACCAATGACTTGCAGGATAACCCATGCAATGGAGGCGACAACCCTTGTACACAAGACCGTACAGTGATGACCTTCCAGCAAGCATACGTCTTCCATGGTCAAATCGTGGGCGATACTGGTGCATCTGGTGCAGCATCTGCTCCAGTTAGCTTTTCAATTACTGCAATGCTTGCGTCTTTCAATTCATACGAACCTGACGCAACTGCTAGTGGTGGACCTGGTGAAGCAGAATCCGCACCTTCGCAAATTATGTCGGAGAATGTATTGACTTATGATGACCGCGCGGGCAACAATGCTGGAGTCCTCAGCGGATTCTTCACAGTCTTCCACGACATCGGTGTAACCTCACTCACAGCCGGTGACAACGAAGCGACCGAAGGCACTCTGAATGTTGGTGTCACGACTCTTGCTGCAAATGTTATCTTCGGTGGTTCAGCTGGAGAGAATTACTACGACTGGGATGTCACGTTCACCGTCATTGACGAGAACGGTGCAGACGCCCTCATGGGCAATCCGGGTATCTCCAACGAATGTTTGGATGAGACCGAGGACGCTTACACGCACACAACACTCAGCGAGGTTGCTCCAGGGGCCTTCCCTGAAGGCAAGGCCTGCTTGGATGTTGATTTGCAAGCTGGTCGATACACGGTCACTGCAACTATCAACATGCTCAGTGCAACCAGCGATCCTACTGATGCAACCGACATGAACTCGGGTAACAACGTTCGAGCAACCTTCTACGAGGTTATCAACGACAACCCAACAGTGTTCATGACACTGGATGACATCTCTCGAGATGGTGCCAGTGTGGAAGCTCCAATCATCGTTGGTGATTGGATTACTATGCGTGCGCGAGGAATGGACACAGAGACGGCCGATAATGAACTGGCTTACTCGTGGAAGCGAGTAACAGCAAACAGTGAACTCATGGACATGTTTGAGTGCGACCAATCAATTTGCATGGTCGAGACTGACATGTCGTGGATTGGCGAGCACATGGTTACGGCTACCGTAACCGATGCACAAGGCGCCAGTTCATCCGACAGCATGCTCATATCGATCTGGAATACATATTCCACCGACATGACTGTGACAGGAGCGACAATGAGTTACTCCATTGTCTATGGACCAATGGTTCAGTACAATGTATCCGCAGCTGATGCTGACGCATTCACTGACCAGCAACTTGGTAACAATGCAAACGCATTCAGCAGCGTAGTAGCATTCGATCTAACCGTGACCAATCTGATGATGCCTGCTGATATGGGCACAGAGACGCTCACCATCGATTTCGCTGGAGACGCAGAAACCTCTTGGGGTCTATGGTACAAGCGTACCACAGAAACTCCGTGGACTGCAGTCAACCACGTTACTGCTACTGCTGGTGCAAATGGTGGTACAACACTCACCTTCACTCATGATGGTGGTATGGAAGGCAACCTTGGTGGCGGAACTTACGCCATCTTCGACATCGCAACTTCAGGTGCACAGCCACCCGCAACCGGCGTCGAAGGACTAACGGCAGCATTGCAACCCGATGCTGGTGTTCAGGTATCTTGGGACTACGGAGAGAACCCGCAATTTGCAACCGGTGACACAGTGAACGTTTACTGGTGCGCAGGCGAAAACTGTGATGCATTGGGAGAGGATGGAACTGCAATCGCAGGAACTGTGCCTACCAGCGACGGTACGCACACTCTCATCGGAACTGATGGTACAATGTACACCATCACGGTTCAGACTGAGAATGGTAATACCAATGCTGCAACAGGTGTAAAACTCACTGGCGGTTCTATGTCAGTTACCGTGACTGCAGATGGTAGCGTCTCACCGGCGCCAAGCCTCAGTAACGCAGCAGCGACCAAGACCTCAACAGATGACGGACTAACCTTCACATGGGATGCTACAGGTACCGATGATGTATCGGCTTGGGTTCTCTGCTGGGCAGGTACACAGTCCATCGTCAACGACGATTTCGACAGTTTGCTTGGCAACAGTTGTGCAACTACTGAAGACACAACCACCTCGATCACAGTGACTGAGGCGGACATGTGTGGTACAACCTGTACCACAGACATGTACTTCGGTATTGCAGGCAAAGACACTGTTGGCAACGTTGCCGACCCTGGTGTTGACATGTATGCAGACATGAGTGCTGGCCTCGAAGAGCCTGGCGTGATTGATGCAAACGATCCTGGTGCTGCAGACGATGGAGGTATTGGTAACGCAATTTACGCAATCATTGGATTGGTTGTTCTTGCTGTTATCGGTGGCGCTTTCATCCTTACCCGTGGCGCAGAAGGCGATGGTGACGAGAAAGAGTGGGATTACTGAAATCCCTAGAACCTCGAAAGAAAACATGACCCGTCCTTGAGACGGTGACCTGGACCGGGCCCCCTACGGGGGCCCGGTCCTTTTTTTCGTTTCAGGTAATTCGAATATGATCTGGAAAACCCGAAGCTCCGACATTATTCGCGAGGTAATCTGGCTTACTGCGAGCCGGATTAGTGATTAATTTAATTCCCTCTAATTCGTTCAAATCATCATTTATTTTGTAATTGCCATTGGAAACCCCCCTCATCTTTTGGATTGTTACAAATTGTTTGTACCACTAATTATTGGGCATTTCAGGCACTCAATAATTCCTACGCAGTTTACCGAACAGAATTGGATAATCAAAGAGTTTGCACCCATACGGTTATATCTGCGTCAGAACGTCGAACATCTGTTCATAGGACACTCTGGGGTATCTAGAATGGTGACAAAACAAAACAAGAAGGTGTTGGGCGGCAGTTGGCTGTTGCTCACGCTATTGATGATAGGAATGAGTTGGGCCCAAGCGGTACCACCTGCAGGCGACGCTGTATCAGCCACATCGGTTGATGAAGCAGAAGCAAATGATGCGGTGGATATGTTTGCTCTCAACGTGGAGGAATATGCAGCGGTGGATTTCACCGAGTTTGGCTATGCTGACGAAAATGAACTCGTCGGAAGTCGAACTGCGACCTCCAAGACGTACGTGACGGACGAGGGTAAGGTTGCAGTTGTAACCACTGATCCAATCCACTACCTTGGTGATGATGGGTCGTGGCAAGAGATCGACCTGAACATCGAATCGGAAGCAAATGGTTGGTCGGTGACTGAAAACACCTTCGACACTTACTTCGAGGCTGATATGAATAACGGTGTGGTAATTCAAGTCGATGACAACATCGATGCCATCCGTATGGGTATCAACCCTGTCGTTGTGCAAATGCAGAGCGACATGTCAAATCCGATGATGTATGAACTCGACGAAACAGAAGAGCCTGTACAGTCAGCTGGCAATGTGCTACGCTATCCGATGGGCCAGGGCATTGCTCTGGATTACACGGTGACCAGCACACAAGTCAAGCAGAACTTGGTCATTCGTGACCAGCCGTTCTTCGGTCAGGAATTTGATGGCTGGCTTGGTCTGCAGGAAGAAATGCTTCTTCCACACGGATATTCCGTCTTCGAAGGCACAAGTCCTCTACAAGAGGGTGCAGTGCTGAAGACAGATGAGCAGTTTGAAATTCGAAACGTGGAGACTGGAGAACTGCTTGTAACAGTTCCAGCTCCTCTGGTTTACGAATCCGATGCAGATGCTCTACCAGGTATTGGTCAATATTTCATTATGCAAATCGGCGAACACGTCCAAATCACCACTTCGATTGATTCGGAGTGGCTGATGGATGAGAACCGTACTTACCCGATTATGATCGACCCAACAATCGATGTAACAGCTGCAACGACCTATTACTCCTACAAGTACACGGTCAACTACGGTTGGACTTCTTACAGTTATGAGCGAGCTTACTCAACTTCGTTCATCACCTATACTTGCAAGGGAACCGGTAGTGGCGGTGCTAGCACATGCACGAGTTCGACTTCGTACTCGCACTATGAGCGCACAGCAGTTCACCGATTCAACTTGGCAAACACCATGCCATCCGGTGCAACAGTGACAGGTGTCGATTTTGAGAACCACGTCGGTCGTTACCGAACTGGTTCACGCAGCTTCACAGTTGCAGTCATGAAGAGCGGCAACTCACAGAGCAGCACAATGATTGACCCTGCAAGTTACACCTACAGCTCCGGTATGTACATCCACCGATATGCAGTAAACTCTGCAGCATCATCTGCTTCAACCACAATCAGTGACCCTGGTTACTACTACGGTTACAACGCAGGAAGCATCAAATCGATTTCAATGAATTCGAATGGTGAGTCCGATGTTCAGGATGCGGTTGACGGTAATGGTGCAGGCAGCAGCGGTAACATTCTCGGTCTCGCTGTCCGTTCCTCTGGAAACTCTCCAATGTGGTATTGGTGTACTCAGAACACCTACACCTACTACGGTTGCCAGTCCAGCGCAGCGTACAAGCCTCATCTTGAGATTACATACACAGGTGGATCAGACACCACGGCTCCAATTGCAGACGCTGTTGGGTTCGATGGTAAGACCACCTACCTCGATGGTGCACGAACAATGTACATGAGCGCAGTCGATGCAAGCGGTGTCAACACCACAAGTGCAGGAGCACCCCACCTGTACTACCGTGTTGATGGCGGTTCATGGAACGGCGTTAGTGCAACTACGCTCGGTACCTGCACAGCAGGTCTTACCTGCAACTTCAAGGCCACAATCCCAGCCCAGTCTGCTCCGGCGACTGGTACAACGGAAGTGGAATACTACTGGGCATACCGTGACTCCCCAGCCCCACCTAACGGTGGTGTATCGGGTACTACTGGCACAACACCAGCCGGTGGAACAGGTATCCCAAGCAACATGCAGACACACCCAAGTTCACCTTGGATCTACGAGATTGAATCCATCGACAATGCAGCCGATGGCGACAGCAAGTGGCAAGTGAAGGCAAGTGGATGGAACTCCTACTCGTATTACAGTGCACAGCGCTATTACGACTGGCAGTTGACCTACTACGAGCCAAGCCGTGAGTATCACATGGAATACGACACAACGGATTGTGGCATGGGCTCTCTGTCCTGCTTCTCTACGAGTGCACAACTTGATCTACGATACTACCCAGGCACAACACGTGTATGCACATCGACGACCTGCCAAGCAAACTTGGACAAGGTAAACGTCCCTGGCATGGCTATGAATGCCAAGGATGGTCCCGGTCACGACGTAATCTGGTACCATGATGGCACCGCATCCGGTGGATGGGGCGTCATGGGCTATGAGGCTTCGAGTGGCAACGGTATCGAGCAACCACAAGGTGCAGGTACAGTTTACACCAGTCTAGACTACGGCAGCACAGATGACGGCTACGTTAAGGTTGCAATCCCTGGTGACATCACCGGTTACTTCGGTGCGTTCTCATGGAACGCAACATACAACCTGAACAGCGCAAACCGCAACTTGTTCTGTATCAACACGAACAACAACCCAATTATGTTCGTTCGTTCGACCTATTCAGGTTCGACATACACCAACCCATGCTATGGTACGTACTACTACTACCAGTACAACTACGCATGGAACGGTTGGTCCAACCCAGGATGGGACGGCAAGGTCAACACTGGATGGCAAGTCAATTCCAAGGTCAGTTCAATCAAGCCAGCACCGGACACTTTCCCACCGGAAATTGACCACCCTGGTATGATGGACACCTATGTTGATGAAGACCGTATGTTGTCGATGACAATCGGCGATCCGGGCGACCCACCAGTAGGTCTGAATACCAATACAACAGACAATGGTGACGGCCTAGTCGGTCCATCCATGGACTATCGAATCTACGATGCAGATGCGGGCTCTTGGTCAGCATGGACAACACGTTCCATGACACCAGATTCATCCCGCAGTGCTTGTGTGATGACTGCTTGTAAGTGGTCGACAAGTATCCCCGGTACAGACCGTGGAAACTCCGTCGAATACACAATCAGCGCTGTGGACAACAATGGCAACTGGGAAAACACCAGTTCCTTCACCTACGACATCGCAACACCGACCAAGATCTTCGTTCTTGAGTGGCACGACATGACAGCTGGATTCAACTCCGGTTACAATGTCAATTATCAGGTCCGCCTGTATGATGTCACCAACGAGGTCGAATTCGAGTATGACACGAGCAGTAGCGCGTACTACGATTACCAGTACATTGGCTTCCAAAACCCGGCAGCCAATGTTGGTGAGCAACTACGTACGCGCGGAGCAGGATACATTGGTGGCCAAAATCCATTTGCCAATAACTTCCGTATTGCTACTGATGGCAACGACTATGGCTACGAGACGTAC
This sequence comes from uncultured Candidatus Poseidoniales archaeon, assembly GCA_963934015.1. Lineage (GTDB taxonomy): Archaea > Thermoplasmatota > Poseidoniia > Poseidoniales > Thalassarchaeaceae > MGIIb-P. Next base: position 150,132 of record CAWVWT010000001.1, on the reverse strand, counting down.
TCTGCAGGAATGACTGAGTTGTTTAACTACAACGAAGAATTTACCGGCAGCAGCAACGGCAACCCATACACGTACTACTGCACACGTTACTTCACACAGTATCGCGGTGACTGCAGTACGGTCATTGACCTACCAAACGATTTCGAGTTCGAATACTTTGGTAGCACCTTCAACGGTACGCAGGGTCACAAGATCCACGCAATCCGCCACGGTGCAATGCAGTTCAGTACTTCGAGTTCAACCAACAGTGCACAGATGATGAGCTCAAACTGGGGAACGACCATGCCAACCCTGCCAAGTTCAGGTACGTATGTGAATAACGTCGATCTTGCACCATGGTGGGGCTACTACGCAGCATACTACTGCTACTACAACTCTGGTTCAGAGTGCAGTATCCGCTCGAAGCTGATTCCATTCGATGGATCAGGTATGGACGTAACCTCGGACATTACCACACCAACGATTTGGGATATCGAACAGAGCCCAATCCGTGTGAACCCATCCAGCGGCGACTGGCTATCCGTCAGTGCAGATCTAACGATCATGCCTGGTGTTGAAGTCCAGATTGCTGAGGGCAAGGGTATCGCGTTTACTGGTGCGTGCAACAAGTTGATGGTTGATGGAAACTCAACCAACCCGGTTACAATTACCAACATGGGTACCAACTATGCACAGGGCCTAGCATTCACCAACGGTGGATGCAGTGCTGGCAATGATGACCGCCACACGTTCACCCACGTGAACTTCGAAAACCTGACAACTGCCATCAGTGCGGGCAGCCGCAACGGCGCAGCCCCTCACTACAACGGCAATGCTGGGAACTTCACAATGAGTGATGTTACCTTCAACAATGTTGGAACGGCAATCAAGCACGGCAGTGGTCAAGGTACAGGATTCGACCTATCCGGTGTCAGCATCTCAAACAGTGCTGACTCCTGTGTCGATCTACCAGATGACGCAACACTAACTTGGGTTGGTGGCTCCGCCACTAATTGTAACACGCACGGATACGCTGGCCAAGGCGCAGTCAATACGGGCGATGGTTCAACAATCGTGATGGAAAACGTCGACATTACCAATGCAGCCGTCAACGGTATCATCGGCGAGGCAGACAGCCTATGGCTGTCCAACGTCACCGTGGATGCTAGCAGTGGATTCTCATGGCAGCAGACCGGTACGGGCGTCGCCCAGACTGGAACTGCAACCAGTGGTACTGACTTCTACGCATACAATGTAGACATCAGCAACTATCTTGCTGCAGCCACAACCCACGCAACCGACAGCCTCCACATGGAAGAAGTCGACAGTACGGGTGACTCGAATGGTTACACTGTAACACCTGCGGGCGCAAGCAGCCCAGCAATTGGTGCAACAGGATGGACCATGGATGGTGTCAGCGCTGATGGCGGCCTTACAATGGCACGCACACAGCCAGCAAGCATGGACAATGTCGATCTTGGAGGCGCCCTACAACTGTCGGGTACCGCACCAAGTTCAAACATGGTCTCTGGAGACTCTGTTGGTGCATCCGGAATCACAATCAATGGTTGTGGTTGGAGGGTAACTCTCAGTGATGTAAATCTCGGTGATGGTTCTCAAGACGCATGGGTCAGTGCAAACTGCGCATCGTCAGCTAGCAGCAACGTTGTGACCATTTCAGATGGTACAATGGCTGGTGACTCGAGCAACAGTAACTACGCGTACGCGCGTAACAGTGTTCTGACAGTCGCTGAGATGACCATAACAGGTATGACCAGCTGGGGCAATAACCTTGCAAGCGCTGGAACAAACGGTGACATCCGCTTGATTGATGTGAACTTCGATGGTAACGATTGTCTCGATTCCAACAATGAAGCCGACACATCGGTCTGCTGGGTCGACGCAGCCTCCAGTTCCGCCAAGATTTACTTCGGTGGCGTTGGAACCGTCTCAGTTTATCGTTCAGGTAACAGTGGTAACGCCTTCCAGGCAAACCACAACGTTGCAGCAGCGGTTCACGACAGCTCAGGCACAGAATTGTTCGAAATCGGCACCAGCAGGACTGATGGCGCTGGAGCAGCAAACGTTTGGCTAGTCACAGACCTTTACGAGCGTGACAACACTGGTGCAACCAGTTCCTCGGCATCGTACACTGACCATACCCTCCGTGCAGCGGGTGGTGCAGGTCAGAACGTCACGACACCAACGGACCTATGGTACACAGCAAGCCACAACCCGGATTTCCCATCGAGTGACCTACCTCTTGAGGTTGGATCACACGTTTACCTCCAGCTTGAGGCATTCCCGATGGACTTCGGTGGCGCAACCAAGGACTGTACGTTCTTCAGCAACAACGATTCGGCATCGTCACTGAATGGATACTACACCTACACCCGTCAAATCATCACCTTGTCCGCGGACATGGTCTTGGACGGATGCAGTGTACACCTTCAGGGAACTTCGCTACGCATGAACGTTACATCAGCCAACAATCCAACCATCACATTGCTAAATGGTGCTGAGTTGCTCATCAGTGAGCACGATGGTGACTTCGGTCACATCAAGGCTCAGTCCAGTGTATATGGGTGGGAGATGGACATAACCAGCAATGGTCAGTTGACCATTGATGCAGGTTCAATCCGCGACATGAACGGCGGCCTTGCGGTCGGCGACGGTGGCATTGTGGAGATGCGCAACGGTTCGACTGTCTATGGCAGTCCAAACGCTGCAGCATCCACAGCAACTATCGATGTCGATGGTGGTACGTTGATTATCAACAATGCTGGTGTGCAAAACGTCAATTCGGGTATCGGTATTCGAATGACGAACACGGCAGCGAGCAGCCTCTCAAACGTCCTTGTCAAGAACTCGGCAGTGGGCATTGAGGTGACTGACGCAGCACCAACCATCGATGGATTTACTCTGACTGACAACACAGTCGGTATGGTCGTCGATGGTGGTATGAGTCTACCAACTCTGTACCGCTCGACCATCCTTAGCGGTCAGAGTGCAGGTTGGAACACGTACGCAATTGACATTACTTCGTTTGCGAAGAACAACAACTACGTGCAACTTGGTACCAACATCGTGTATGGTGGCGGTAACTCGGATCCAGCTCGCGGTTCGTACTACGGTAAGTACTTCATGACCACAGATCGCTGGCGAATCGCAGTCGATGACGGTGATGGCACAGGCCTGAACAACGTCACTGACTCGAGTGTAACCGGTTACTATCCGTACAGCGCAAATGACCCAGCATCGGGTACCGGCGGTGTCGCCACTTACGAGAGCGGCGCCCGCGGTGGTGCACCGATTTGGGATTGCAACCTTTACGGTTACAAGTACAACCCAGGTGGTTCCTACCAGTATTCGTATTACTACTACTTCGTCGCCTACGGCGGCGGAGCGTACACAATGAATGGTAACTACAACAACGAGCCGAACGAATTCGGATTCCGAATCGAGAGTGTACCTGGCGTAACGGCGAGCACCAACTACTATCCATACATGTATTGGGGTAGTTACTGGCCTAGCTTCTACCACGCAGGAACAGCATTTGCTCCTCCTGAAGGATTCAACGGAATGTGGGGTAGCTACAACGTATGCCAGAGTTACGCATACGGTCCAGCAACACCAGTGCCAGCAGGATATCGAATGACTTACCCGGTTGTTGACACCAGCAGCTCAAGCATCGAGCAGGTTGTCATGTACGTGGACATGGTCCACTACGGTGCAGACTACTACCAAGACCGCTTGGACATCACTGTCCGCGCGGGCAGCACGATTACTGATCTATTGAGTAAGGATTACAGTCGTGACTTCGGTACTGCAGATATCAGTAACGGCCAAATCACCGGTGCAGATACTGGTATTGATATCGGTGGCGACATCGCATCCGGTGCCTTCAGTGATATCACCATCACCAACCCGGTGAATGAGGGTATTCTCGTCTCAGGTAGCGTAGGTGCTACCATGGACCAGATCACTGTTGATGATGGCCGCTACGGTGTCCGCATGGGCAGTGCAGCAGGTGGGAAGTTGGTTCTAAGCAACGTTGACCTAGACAACCAGTCGCAAGACGGTGTTGTTCTATCGAAGTCGATGAATCTTGATTTGAGTGGAACCATCCAGAACGCAGGTTACTGTGGTCTGAAGGTCCTCGCTACAAACGATGCTGATTGGAGCTTTGACGGATTGAATCTGAACAATAACGCCGTGGGTATTACCCACGACGGTTCAGGTATGATGTCGATGTCTGACACAACCATGACTGGTAACGCGCAAGATGTGGCCATGAGTGGCAGTGCAAGGATGGATTACCTTGAAGGTGATATCACCGAATCCAAGGTAACGACCAGTGACATGTCGAAGTTCACTCGCCTACGTGCGTTGGATATTCAAATCACTGCTGATGGAAGCGGAGTTGACGATGCACCAGTTAAGATTCTGGATGCCGACAACATGGCAGTTGACTCTGGTAGAACTGACAGCAATGGTGACATTATCGGTATGTCCTTCGTCGTATGGTCGAAGGACAGTTCAGGTATCACATCACCGAACCTCGCAGGCTACCAATTGGTCACAATTGCAACCATTGCCTACACATCAGGCTCGGTCATTGACATACGATATGCAATGAACACAATCTCGCTAAGCGACGCACCAGGAAATACGGCTAACACCGCATTGACCGCATCGATTGACGCGCGTACGTGTTACAGCTATTCGACGACAAGTTACGATTTGCAGGCCGCTTGTACTGGTTTGAACTATCGAAGTGACCGCACGGTTGACAATGTTCATGAGATTGGTTACTACAACTCTGAAAATGACATGTCTAACATGATCATTCAGATGGACACGCCGTTCAATTACTTCGACATCGGATCAGGTTCAGTCTCGCTGAATGGTTCCACTGTCTTCACAACGGGATGTTCCAATGGTCAGGTCCAGATGTACACAGTATACCCATACACGGGTCACGTATACATGGACGACACAACAATCATCTCAATGTGTGACAAGGGTGCTGTGAAGGGTCACTTCCGTGTAGGATACTCTGGAACCTCCAATTACGGTAACTTCCACATCAACAACAGCAATTTGCTCGGTTTGGAAGCGATTGGAACTGGCAGTGGTTACTACCAGAACAACGGTGACTTAGAAGTGACCAACAGTCTGTTGGTCCACTATGACTCAGCAACCAACATTCCAAACGGTGCAAGTTCGGTTTACTACGATGACATGTGCATCCAGACAGCTGGATACGATGATGTAGTAATCTCGGGTAACACGATGGTTAACTGTGGTGTTGGTGTATTCGTACCTAGCAACTACTACGCGACCAACACCTACTACGGTGGTAACGGTCAGCGAAACCTGGTAGTTAGTGACAACAGCATGGAAGATTGTGCAAACCTCTGCATGTGGTTCTACCTCAATGCTAACTCGCACGATCCAATCGTCAGCGGCAACACCATGTCGAGTCTGAGCGGATATACGGTATACACTCAGGACTACACGGTCTTCGGGCTCAACCTCGAGAATAACACGTTGTCCTCTGACAATCCAATCTACATGCGCGGTGCTCGAGATTGGGCCATCATGAACAACCATATTACTGGTGATTCAGATGCATCACATGCTTGTATCTACGCGCTAGCAGGTTCGGGAACCATAGAGGGTAATACCTGTCTGGATGCCGATGGTGGTATCGCAATTAGTGGTATTACCAGTGGTAATGATGTTTACATCAATGACAACACGATCGGCTTCTCAGCCGGCCGTTTGCCAACCAGTGCTATTGGTATCTACCTAGACGCCTGTGGCTTGGATGAAGTATTCATGGCAAACAACGTGGTATCGACCGTGATGAACGCAGTCAACTCCGACGGATGTACGGTTACTGACAACAACTCAGTGTACACCGGTCTCGGTGGCGGCGCAGGTCGGATCCACAACGTGGACATCCAGCAGAGTACCTACAGCCCAGCACACCTAACCAGTATCTGTACTGGTGACTCGGTACGCTGGACATCTCGTGCATATGGTAGTACGAACACCCCACACACGACCACATCTGATGCTGGTCAAGCAGAGAGCTGGGACAGCGGAACGATGAACCTCGGTTCGTCTTTCGTGCATCAGTTCACGAATGCGGGCAACTTCACGTACTTCAGCTCGACAGTAACGACGATGACTGGCTCAGTGAATGTCGCAGATTGTCAAGGTAACAACCTACAGACAACTGGTATCGATATCTTGGGTAGCGGCGACGACATCACACTGAACGGTGTGATGGTCACTGGATACGGTCTTGGTCTTGCTATGGAAGGCGGTGACCTGCACATGGCAGGCGGCACCACCATCCTCGGTGATGCAACAGCTGTTGAAGTGACAAACGTCGATGTATCAACGAACGGTGCAACAGTTGTAGCCAACGGAACCTACGGTGTAGGTCTCAATGCTGTGACTGAGAGCGGATTCCACGACCTTGACATGACCGGACTATCGGTCAATGCTGCGGTTGGTGTTCTTGCTGATGGCCACGACGACTTCCGTTGGAATGGCGGTCTTGCTCAGGGACACACAGTCCTCAAGACAATCAATGGTGCTACAGGCTCCATCGAGAACATGTCGGGTATTCACAACTACAATCACCCCTTGTATGGTCTGATGGAAATCCCACTCATGTGGGAAGACACCTACTCGTGTTACTCAGCTGATCCAGCATGGATTGCAGCTAACATGGGAAGCTGTGGAGGCGTTGCAACACAAATCAATGCAGGTCCGTTCTCAACGGTAACCAGTATCGGTAACGGTGTACTCAACAATGGTTCCATGATTAGCCAGTGGATGCCAAGCAAGTTGACTGTCGATGCAGACGCAATTGTTCACGAGGGCAACCTCCTGGACTTGACCGTTCTACACATGGGCAACCCAGCCACTGATGTTGGATTGTACATCCGCAGCCTATCCATGGCTACCAACTACGCTACAGGCGAGCAAGTTGCTGTGCCTGGTGGTCGCGCCGAGTATGTCAGCCCATCGTGGCGAAGCAGCCCTGGCCGAACCATCACCGTTGATGGTATCCTCTGGGATTGGCTCGGTACCAACATGCTGAACGAAGCCGACGACATGATGCCCGGTGCAGTTGCTGTGAACGCAACCACACAGGCGCACATGCGCGTGACATGGGATTCGAACTACATGTTCGTTGCACTCGTGGGTCCAACCTTCGTGACAACGGATGGTCTGTTCTACCTCGACACAGCTCCAGGTGGTTCGTCAACTGGCGACAACTGGCACTCACAGCACACTCTGCCAATCAAGGCAGACTACATGCTGTGGATGGAAGATCTCAACAACTGGGGTCTGCGCAAGGTCATGCCAACAGGTAACTGGGTCGATGTGACCTCAAGTTGCCCGCAAATCACCTCGAGTATCTTCATGGGCAACCCGTACACGACCACTCCAGTGAGTGAATTCCGTGTTCCATGGGACTGCCTTGGTAACCCAACTGAAGATGTTCGCTGGATTGCAATGGTACAGTGGGATTCCCCATTCGGCCAAGATGGTCAAGTTGCAGGCGTGTTCCCAGAACAGCCATTCAATGCAACAACAACCTCGGGTCAGACCTTCGGTCAGTTCGGTAACTTCAACCTCGTTGGAGGCGACCTCGCTGACGGTACACTGGATGACCACCTGCTGCTATTGCGAAGTTACGTTGGCACAGGTAGCGCTCCAGGTGACCCACACGCATACCAGATCATGGTCAAGGTCCGCAACGCGGAAGGCGACTACTGGGACTGGGACGACTCCGTCGCACCACTGGTGATGACGACGAACCAGGATATCACAATCGATATCATGCGTGCCAAGCCAATCATCGAGAACTTGGTAGATGTATCATACGATGAAGATTCAGGATCGCATACGATTACGCTAACCGACAAGGGCAGCGACTATCAGGATGCATCCTCGGGTCTGATGTGGTCTGTGACAGACGCTTCGACGAACTCTCACAGTTACCCAACACCGTATGATTACAGCTTGGCTGGTCAGACATTGGGTGTTGATACACTCGAGAATCAGTTCGGAGGCCACCGCCTGCAGCTGACTGTCACAGACAGTGACGGTCTCAGCGCAACGCAGACGATGGAAGTCGGTATCTGGAACGTCAACGACGCACCAGAGATCTGTAACACGAACCGCTTCGACTGTCAACCAGTCTTCTATGATGACGGTGACGGTAACCTGAACGTCCACGATGAGAACTTCAACGGTCTCATCACCAAGGAACTTGGTGACACGTCCAACGCAACTCGCTCGTACGTCGTCGATATGGCGAACGAGCAGTCACAGACGGATTGGAACACAGAGTCGGTACCACAGATCTACACATGGACTGAGGATGAGGGCACTTGTGTGCCATTCGCTTCAGACATTGGGTCGAACGTACTCACGATTGCTGAAAACACCTTGAACGAGGCCGGTGGCGACTGTGACATCGTGCTCAGTCTAACAGACAATGCAAACGCTAACGCGGAAGCATCGGATGTAACGGTGAACTTCATTGTGAACCCGGTCAACGACCAGCCTCAAATCTTGGACTTCGATGCTAACAACAACCAATTCGTTGAAGTTGCTAACGGCAACATGGAACTAGATTGGATGTGGGAAGTCACGGAAGACGATGAGGACGCCAGCAACTTGACTTGGGATCTAAGTCGCCTTATGGCTGACAACGATCACCCGGTTGACCAGTTGATGTGGTCAGTTGAAGAGACATCCTTGTGTGTTTACGAGAACTACTTCTCGATTACAGTGGACAACGATGATGACACAATTTCAATCGACCTGATTGATGATGCAGCAACCAATGCTCCAACCACCGAGATTGACTTCTTGCAGGATGCAGACGGTGACGGTGTCGCCGATGGTGGTGTACACCAGGCGCGACCTGCGAGTGGTGAATACTGTACTGTCTATCTTTGGATGCACGATACGGCTTCAGCGCCAAGTCACATCGACTACGCGCAGAGCCCCTCAGGTGTTTACGAGCAGCGCAGTATCCGTGAGACGATTCACATCAAGGTAACGAATGTTGAGGAAGCAAAACCAGATTACCAATTCTGTGAAGAAGCTGGTGACTGTAACTTGAACGCAGGGCAACCTGACAACGAGCGACCTGGATTTGACTTCTACACCATTGATGCAGTGCTACCAGGTACGCGCGTGCCAGTCGACGTGATCATCACCAACACTGGTGATGACCCAAGTCTGTACAACTACGGACACGATGTGCAGGTTCGCTTCTACGTGGACGACAACCCAACACTGATTCAGGAACAGATAACACTGTCCTGGGACGCTGGTGAAGTGCCAGGTATTGGCGAGACGACAGTAATCAACGGATACGTGACTCTGAACAACCCATCTGAGCAGGTACGAGCCTTCATCGAAGTGCGAACGATTAACCCGCACACAGATGATTACATCGACAACTCGATCCGTCGACCTGTGCTTGAAGAGAAGAACTGGGAGGACAACAACATGACCACGGACGACACGGCACAGGAACTACCACAGATGGTACGTCTTCGCCCAGCAACCTCGGTTGCTAGCTTCGCCCCGGGCCTCATGGCAGTGAGTCTGGTGGGCGCCTTTGTTGGCGCTCTCCTCATGGGCTCCCGCCGAGAGGAAGACGAAGAGGAACTCATGGAGTCCCTCTCCGACGATGATGCGGCAGTTAGCCCAGTGATTGCAACGATTCTACTCGTTGCAATCACTGTGGTCCTGTCCGGTGTAATCTATGTCTGGGCAAACAGCCTAGCCTCAGATGCAGGCGGAAAGGCAACTCCTCGTTTGACCTTTGGTCCTGAAGCAGTGATTGATGATCCACAGGGTAACTTGTATTGGAACATCAACGTCCAAACTCACGACAATGAACTTGCCACTCAGGCAGTGTATGTTGTTGTTCAATGGACTGATGAAGCAGGTACAGTTCACAGTGAGCGTACCAGTTTGGCCAACCCTGATGGCGTGTACGGATTCGCTCCGAGCAGCAGCTCAGCGTTGGTGACCTACAAGGATAGCATCGATTGTAACGTAGATTGTTCCGCAGGATTTGGAGCCTCTGACGAGATCCGAATACGCATGGTTGACCCAACATCTGGTGAGACCATTGAGAACGCACAGGTTACACTGCAGTACGCACCAGCTGGTGGTACCGCTGTCATCTTGATGACATTCGCAGCGCAGTACAACCCGCCAAGTTTGAAGGCAGTGTTCTGAGTACAATTGAGAGATAACCACAGGGGCCACCCGAACGGTGGCAGTGTGGGGCGCCCTTCGGGTGCCCCCTCTGAGCCCCCACTCCGCTTCGGCGGAGTGGGGTCCTTGCTCCCATTCCTTCTTGACCGGGTACCCTTTCGTCGGTACATACGGTGTTCCTATGTCAATCAAGGCTGTTTGTTTCGACTGTGATGGTGTGTTGATCGATACCATCTCCTCATGGCGAATTATTCACGAGCATTTCGGTACGAATAGTGGGGAAATGCTTGATCGCTTCCTTCGAGGAGAGGTGAGTGACGCCGAATTCATGGCTGATGATATCGGCCTGTGGAAGAGTGTGCAACCTCAAATCCATCGAGATGAATTGATGCGCTGTTATCAGGGCGTTAAGTTGATGACTGGAGCGCGGGAACTCGTCGAAGCGTTACAGTCACGTGGTATTCTTGTTGCCATTGTTAGCGCTGGTGTCGACCTTCTCATTGGTTCGATTGCGAAGATCCTCAAAGTTGATGATTGGATCGCCAATGGGTTTCAGTATGATGATGATGGATTTTTGTTGGATGATGGTGAGGTTAGAGTTCCAGCCCATCACAAGGAAGAAATGGTCGCTAAAATGGCAAGAATTCACAACTTGGACGCCGCTGAGATCGTGAGTATCGGCGACAACCATACCGATTTGAGTATGAGAATTCCAGGTTCAGGTTTTATTGGATTTAATGGACAGAAACAAATTGCCATCGATGGATTTGCTCAAGCAGGTGTCGTACACGTTCAGGAAAAGGATTGCCGGCTGCTTTGGCCGCATATCTTCGAAGGTGAGCCATTCCCCGCCGTAGGCGGGGAATGAGTGAAAGGCGAGATGGTCGCGTCAGATGTCAATGGAGAGGCGAAGTTTTCCTCTATTACTCGCTCTCCTTCTCCTATTACCAACAACATTCGTCGCTGCCGCTGACGATTCTGAAATTTCACTGGAAGTTTGGCATTCCTTTGCGGCTGAAAGTCAGGAAGAAGCCACCTTCCTCGATGCAATTGATGTATTTGAAGCAGCAAATCCACATGTGGAAATCGAAGTTACGGGAGTTCCATTTGGAGACATCGATCAACTTTATCTCACCGCAGCGCAGGGTGGGGAGGCACCAGACCTTGTTCGCCTCTCCAGTGACCAATTGGGCGAAATCGGTGAAGTCCGCGTAGATGGATATCCCTTGCTAGAGGATCTTCGCCCCCACCTTACTCCTGCTGAACGAGCCATCTATGACAACAAAGCATTGCAGGCAATGCGATATGGGGACGCATTGTATGGTATTCCAGCCAGCCAAGATTGCCTATCATTACTTTACAATCGCGCACTGTTTGATGCTGAGGGCATTGCATACCCTGACGAGACTTGGACTCAAGTGGACATGCTTCGGGCTGCTGAAAACCTCACACAAGGTGATGTGTATGGTTTGGCAATCCCAGTCAAGGTTGCTTACTGGTGGTTCCCTTTCCAAAATGGATTTGGCGGCAGTCTGTTCGATGAGGAAGGTAATCCAACACTTGACTCAAACGGGAGTGCGGAAGCATTGGATTGGTATCTTTCCCTTGAGCAAGAGCATGAGGTTGTACGTACAGGTACTGTTGGTGAGACCATGGAATCTCAATTTATCCAATCTGAAGCGGCCATGATTGTTGACGGTCCTTGGAATTGGGCCACATATGAGGCGGGTCGTCTCGACGTAGGGCAAACACTACTCCCTCTTATTGAGGAAACAGGATTGCGAGCATCGCCCCTTGTCACCTACAAAGGGTGGTCTGTTTCCAAACAAAGTGAGCAGAAAATATCCTCGACCCACCTTGCTCTGCATCTTTCATCACCTTCTGTGCAGAAGACGTTTGCACTCGATACGATGACAATGCCTACTGCAATTGAGACTGCGGCAGACCCCGAAGTCCAGGCTGATTCCGTGCTATCTGGATTCCTCGCACAAGCAGAACTCGCAACACCGGCTCCTACCACACGTGCCATGTCGATTGTTTACGGTCCACTTGGAACCGCCTTTGAGCAAGTCCATGGTGGAAGTGCAAGTTCTCAGGATGCCCTAGGTGGGGCTGATGCTGAGATGGACAATATCCTCTCTTCACACTCGACCTCGGAACCGTTCCCCCTCTCACCTGGATACAGAACAATCGACATCACAGTTCCAGCCGATTCGCTGGCAATTTCTTACCATATTTATGTTGACAATTTATCCCATTCAGAATTGTTGGTCAATGGAAATGGTACAGTCGGTATGGGTTATGATTCTTGTACATCTGAAGGGGTTGAACTCCTGCGGGTGAATGATGTTGCCATTGTGCCTCAATCAGCTGTAAATTGGACATGTGGACTTACTGGAATGATTCCAGACAGAACTCACCACATTGAGGTATTCGTAGACTACGGGGGGAATGCAGAACCATTTCTTCACATCTCAATGAATGCCTCTACATCAGTCGGTGACATTCTCCCGCCCTCTCCAGATACAAGCCCAATCCTGTTTGCCATCGGTTCTATTGTCGCCTCTTTGGTTGCCTTACTAGCCATTCTGAGATGGCGTGATGCAAAGGCAGGAAAGCATCGAGGTAAACTTGCACACGCTTACATCGCTCCGGCATTAATCGCTCTAGCTGTACTGACATTCTATCCCGTAATCTATGGTATTTGGTTATCATTTACCAACGCAGATCAAAGTCATCTGGGCGACAATACTTGGGTTGGATTGGAGAATTTCATCACAGTTCTCACATCGGCTGGATTCCTACGGGTGACCTTGTTCACATTGATTTGGACTGTTGCCAATGTGGTTGCACATGTCGGCCTCGGCCTTGGTTTGGCTCTGGTTCTAGACAACCCTCACGTTAAGGGGCGAACCGCATACCGGACTGCTCTACTACTCCCGTGGGCGATTCCATCATACATTTCGGTCCTCGTCTGGAAAGGAATGCTACAACCGGAAGGTCTCATCGATTCAGTATTGGGTACGGACTTTGAGATGCTGGCGGATCCCACTGGGGCGAAAACCCTCGTTATCCTCGTCAATATCTGGCTGGGTGTCCCATTCATGATGATGTCATTGAGTGGTGCAATTCAAGCCCTACCCAGCGAAATGTATGAGGCGGCAGAGGTTGATGGTGTCAGTTCTTGGTATCAATTTAGACACCTCACACTACCTAATTTGAAGAGTGCCCTGGTCCCATTGAGTCTTCTCGGATTCATTTGGACATTCAATATGTTCAATGTCATCTACTTGATGACTGATGGTGGACCCAACCTGCGATTTGGAGAACCCGGTGAAACAGATATTCTGATTACATACGTCTATGATGTTGCATTCCGAGATGGTGCCTATGGTGTGGCTGCTGCTTGGTCAGTGGTGATCTTCATCATGCTCGTGGTATTTTCATGGGTATATCTGAAGCGAAGTAATGCGACGGAGGCGAGTGCATGAAGTCCCTTTCACAGCGGTGGTATGAACCACAGGAAATCGCGACACTTCGTCTGTGGTTACCCGTCGCAGTCGGCGTCAACATCCTACTTTCGAGTATTGAATGGATTCGTGAAGATTCACTGGCCTTTCAACTTTCATTGCTCGGCGCATTTGCATTACTCGTCCTCTGGTTGGTGTTACCAAATGGTGAGCAGACATGGAAGCGGGATGTGGCCATAGGCAAAGCGGGTCTTGTCCTAATCATCGGTGTCATTCACTATGCTGCTGGAATGCGGATGGTCATCGACATATGGTCGACACTGTGGCTGGTCGGACCCGCTATACTTGCACTTTGGTGGCTTTCATCTCCTGTCATTTCGGCTTGGGCCAAGGGCTTGTTATCAGTGCAGGGTGCTGAGGATGGTTTGGCTCGAAACAAGCGTATAGCGCCACGTTTGGGGGCAATCGGCTCTCACATCTTACTCCTACATGCAGTCATGCTCATCCTCTTTCCTGTACTCTGGATTCTTGATGTTGCGATGTCACCCGGCAATATCCTTGGGGGGGACATTGGTGTCTCTGATTGGACAGGAGAGCACTTCTCCAAGATGCTCGGTGGGGATTCGAGTTTCTGGATATGGATGCGCAATTCACTGATTGTTAGCATCGGTACAACCCTGATGGGTCTCGCCCTTGCAGTGCCAGCAGCCTATGCCTTCAGTCGGTTCCGTTTCTCTGGACGCGAAGGATCGATGTTTGCCTTCTTACTAGTACAGATGTTCCCTGGAATCATCATTCTAGTTCCCTATTTCATGGTCATGAAATCATTGGGGTTACTGAATACAAGTCTCGGCCTAATTCTCGCATATTCAGTGACCGCGTTGCCACTTTGTGTTTGGATGCTGAAGGGCTTCTTTGATACAGTTCCCAGGGAATTGGAAGAGGCCGCTCTCCTGGAGGGGTGCAATCAATTCGAAGTATTCTGGCGGGTGATCTTGCCACTTTCACTTCCAGCGGTAGCAGTAACCGCCTTGTTCAGTTTCCTAGCGGCATGGAACGAATATCTTCTGGCTTTGACATTCAATACTTCAAACGACATGTACACACTCCCCGTTGGTCTGGCCAGCCTCATTTCTTCTACAGGTCAAGCATGGGGTGACTTTGCCGCCGCCTCCCTTTTGGTGAGCATTCCAGTAGTGATATTATTCATCATTTTTCAGAAGTTCTTGATTCAAGGACTCAGTGCAGGGAGCGTCAAAGGGTGATACTATGGTCGAAGTACGATATGAAAGTGTAACAAAGCGATATGAGAACGGATTTGAGGCGGTCAAAGACCTCAATCTCGAGGTTAAAGATGGCGAATTCCTTGTTCTTTTAGGGCCCAGCGGTTGTGGTAAATCAACGACTTTGCGCATGCTAGCCGGCCTTGAAGATGTAAGTGCTGGAAATATCAGAATTGACGGTGCCAAAGTGAACGATTTACCGCCTGGAGCACGTGGTTTGGGCATGGTTTTCCAATCGTATGCACTGTATCCACATATGTCGATTTCAGAGAATCTTTCCTTCGGTTTACGCATGGCAAAAGGGGAAGATCGTTTGTCTGATGAAGAGATTGTCAAGCGGGTACAGGAGACGGCCAAATTGATGGAACTAGCCGACCAACTCGACAAAAAACCCAAGCAACTCTCTGGTGGTCAGCGTCAGCGTGTGGCTCTGGGTCGAGCTTTGATTCGCCGACCAAAGGTTTTGCTAATGGACGAACCACTTTCCAATCTAGATGCCGAACTCCGTCACCATATGCGCGCTGAGATTCGCCGTATTCACGATACGCTTGGAACCACAACTGTCTATGTCACACACGACCAGATTGAAGCGATGACATTGGCAGATAGAATCGCTATTCTAAATGACGGTGAATTGCAACAACATGGTGCGCCGTTGGACGTTTATAACAATCCTGTGAATGATTTCGTGAAGGGTTTTCTCTGTAAACATATAGACGAAATAGTTGAAACTGCGAACACCCTCTTCCCGAAGGAGTGATGCCCATGCGCAAGGCGATGTTACTGGTGACTTTACTCATTGCAGCATCGATTCCAATCATTGTGTCTGCTGATGAAAATCCAGTCCGCCAGCGCTCAGCATTGACTGAATTTTCTTGGACGGGAACTGCTACAACAGTACAAATATCGGGTGAGTGGGATGATTGGGATATTCGTACCAATCTGGTCCAAATGGGTGATGACTGGACCACTTCTATGGACCTTGATCAGGGAATGTATTGCTACAAATTGATTGTTGACGATAATTGGATATTTGATCCATCTGAACCCTATCGGGGCTATTGTGATGATTACGAGAACAGTATTGTTCGCGTTCCCGATGTATCCAAACCAATGTTCACGCACTCGATTGAGAATGAAATGCTGACAGTGTTGTGGCATGCTGGTGCCGGCGGCGGTGCTCCAGAATCCACGCCATTCGCTTTGGCAACCAGTCTGTGGGATGAAGAGACATGGACTTGGAGCCTTGACCTCACAACCCTCCCTGAGGGAAAGAACACCCTCCACATCACTGGCGTGGATATTGATGGTAACATCGCTGAAGATATCCTTCTACCATTTTGGAACGGGCCTCAGGCTGATTTCGTTTGGAATGATGCCCTCATCTACATGATAATGTCAGATCGCTTTGTCAATGGCGACGAATCCAATGACCCCTTACCGACCAACGCGACCCAGGGTGCCGACTGGATGGGGGGGGATTTCGCCGGTGTCACTCAAATGATTCAATCTGGATATTTTTCAGATATTGGCGTCAATGTATTGTGGTTGACACCATTCAATACTGCTGCTGATGGAACTGAACTTGCGAGTGGTGGCCAGCACCAAGTTTCCGCTTATCATGGGTATTGGCCGGTGGCGGCCCGAGAAATCGACGCACGCTTGGGGACAGAAGCCGAACTTCATGGGTTGATTGAGGCTGCCCACGATGCAGGCATTCGTATTCTGGGTGACTTTGTCATCAATCACGTTCACGAGAGCCATCCTTATTTCACCGACAACCCCGAATGGTTTAACGAAGGTTGCCTGTGTGGAGAGGAGAATTGTGGTTGGACTGAGAATCGCCTAGACTGCATGTTCCGTCCGTATATGCCCGACGTCAACTGGCGCGTCCGAAATGCTAGCGAGCAGCTCATTTCTGATGTGATGTGGTGGATGGAAAACTTCGACCTCGATGGTGGTCGTCTCGATGCGGTCAAGCATGTCGAAGACCTCGCAATTACCAATCTCGCAGTTCGTATCAATGAACGATTCGAAACCGCTGGAACTGACTATTATCTGAAAGGGGAGACCGCAATGGGATGGTCAGGTCATACATTAGAGGAAAATACCGAGGAATATGGTACCATCAACAACTACATCGGTCCGGATGGGCTCGATGGTCAGGCAGATTTTGTCCTCTATCATGCTGTGGTAGACAACGTGTTTACGTCAGGTGACATGGACTACCAACACCTCGATTATTGGACAGCGCGAAGTCAAGATCAGTATGTCGATGGATCGACGATGGTTCCATTCGTTGGCAGTCATGATGTACCCCGATTTACAAGTCGTGCTGACACTGGAACATCCGATGCTTGGAATCAGTGGGATGAAGATGGATTGCCCGGTCAGCCTGGTACTGTTGACCCCTATCAGGCCGCTTTGCAGGCTTACACTTGGTTACTTACCACACCGGGTGCTGCAGCCATCTACCAAGGTGATGAGTACGGGGAATTCGGTGGTGCTGATCCCGACAACCGGCATATTCTCCGCGCCACCCCTGACCTCAATTCGAATGAGATATCCCTCCTCGAGAACATTTCAACCATCGGTCAGTTGAGAATGAATTCTGATGCGCTGCGTCGAGGTACCTATGCCTCCCTCTCCAATGGAACCGATATGATTGCTTGGTCGATGACAACAGAGACTGACCAAGCGGTGATAGCACTAAATCGGGGTACTACAGATGCTGAATTCGATCTTGAACTGGATTGGGTTGCCAACGACACCCTGAACGGTATTCCCATGGATACAGAGCATCAGTTTACGCTTGGCCCACATAGTGTAGCCATCTTCCTCATGACCGATTCGCTACAAATCAATGAGACACGAGAACCAGACGGGCATTGTCTCACTATCGACAATCTAACAGTCAATTCCACCTTCTACGTCACTCTCGATCTCGTTAACATCTGCGACAAGGGTATTCACTACCCTGGCGTTAACGCGACTGCTGATAACTTGCTTGTCAGCGGTTTCTCAGGGATGGTTGAATGGTATTACGTCCTCTTCGCAAATACATCCTACAACCATTCTTGGCAACTCATCTTGGATGAAAATATCACAAATGGGACGGAAATCACACTTACCTTTGAGGCGACTATCCTGAACTGTGGTGAGCAGGATAACTGGCATGATTGTCCAAATTCTGTATTACAACACACCTTTACTGTGGAATTGGCAGACAATTCTACTGCGAATGAGACACTTCCGATGGACTACTGGGCTCATACTGAATTAGGACGCCCAGGTCACCTCAACGTGACCCTAGAGGCACAATCAATGGACCCTGTTGTGCCGATTACCATTGAATATCGTGTGCGGCATGATTTGGTGATTGACGATGAACCACATATGACCAATTTGGGAGGGGGGGATATTCCTATGCTTTTGGGTCAAGCCACATTCAATCAGACCTTCGAAGTGGCAATCGACAATGATGCTGGATATTATTGCGTACGCATTTACCTGCGTTTACCCGATGGTGATTGGATTCGCCCTAGTCAAAATCATCCAGGTGCTCTCAGCTGTATCGGCGTCCCCCAATCGCACTGGGATAACATGACCCCTGAACCTGAGCCAGAACCAGAGCCAGAACCAGAGCCAGAGCCAGAACCAGAGCCAGAGCCAGAACCAGAGCCTCAAGCGAACGCGCAAGACACGAACGAGGATGATCAATCGTCCAGTGGTTCAGATGATTCACAGAGCTCCGGTGGTATGACCACTGGCCAACTCATCAAGGTAGCACTCGGAGTGCTGACACTGATTGCCGGGGCATTCTTGGTGACCCTGGTGGTTCGGATTCGAAATCAGGACGATGAACTGAAATTTGAGTAGAACCGCAGATAATCACTGATCATACGAGCGCCTGTAAATCGGGCACTGGTTGCGATGGATGCACGCATCAGGTCATTCCAGTGTTCGGGGCCATCATTCCAAGCAGGCAGCACTTCATGTTCGAGTGTATCATACACGGACTTTGCATCTCGGTCATCATCTCGTTCATCTTCACCTTCTCCAATACCCCAACCATTGACCCCATGCTGACAGGCTTCAGGCCACCATCCATCGAGAATACTACAGTTGGGTACACCATTCATGGCTGCCTTCATCCCACTAGTTCCACTCGCTTCCATGGGTCGAATTGGATTGTTTAACCAAATGTCGACACCACTAGTCATCGCTAGACCTGTGTCCATCGAATAATCCTCGAGGAAAGCAACCGGAATTTCATCTGCAACCTGTGAAGCACCTTCGAAGATATCACGGATGAGTTGTTTACCGCCTTCGTCACGAGGATGCGCTTTTCCCGCGAAGACAAACTGAATTTTTTTCGTTCCAAGTGAACGCAACCTCTCTAAGTCACTAAAGACGAGATTTGCCCGTTTGTATGTCGCAAAACGGCGCGCAAATCCAATTGTCAACCGGTCTTCATGAAATTCGACACCCGTTGAAATCTTGACGAGATCCCGAAGCACAGCGCGTGCCTCTTGTCTCGCATCTATCAAATCAGCATCCGGAATTCGTCCAGCGTGTGCTAAAGTGGTGGGGTCAGATCTCCAACCCTTGAGGTGCATATCAAAAAGGCGAGCCATGGCAGGGCTGGTCCATGTTTTGTGATGTACACCATTGGTAACCGGATGGATGTGTGTATCCTCAAACATTCCACTCGCAACATAGGCATTCAGATTTGAAACAGCGTTGACCTGACCCGCCAGTGCTACAGCGAGGTGACTCATCGAGCAACTTTGGTCGTCCTTGACAAGTCTTCTTGCATCAGATGGCAGCAATTTTCCAAGTACATGTTCCACAGCATCCCAGCCAAATCGGTCATGACCCGCGGGAACCGGTGTGTGGGTGGTAAAGAGGCATCGCTGTCGAAGTTCTTCGCGTGTCCATCCTTGGTGTAACATTTCGAGCATCGCAAACGTGCAGTGACCTTCGTTTAGATGCAAACCTGTAATTTTGTGCCCTAGTGCTTGAAGAGCACGAATACCCCCGATCCCCAACAGATACTCTTGGCGTATTCGTGTTGAATCATCACCACCATAGAGGCGATTTCCGAGATTTGCATGCGCAGGGGAATTATCTGGATGACGGGTGTCGAGAAAGTATGTTGGCAAATCCTTGATTTGATATTTCCAAATTTTTGAATACAGTATGGTCCCATCGAGTGGGAGTGAAATTTCCACTCCAGTGTCACAAAGATACTCCAGCGGGTCAATCTCGCCGAATGTTTCAGTCTGATTCCCATCCTCGTCCAAGTGTTGTCGACCATAGCCCTCTCGGTACAATAGGGTGCAGCCAACAAGATCGATTCCAGCGTCCGCCGCGGATTTGATGTGATCTCCAGCGAGTACACCTAGTCCACCTG
This sequence comes from uncultured Candidatus Poseidoniales archaeon, assembly GCA_963934015.1. Lineage (GTDB taxonomy): Archaea > Thermoplasmatota > Poseidoniia > Poseidoniales > Thalassarchaeaceae > MGIIb-P. The sequence goes on along the minus strand of CAWVWT010000001.1, from coordinate 129,709 downwards.
AATAGGTATGGAGGCCACTTTCAAAACCGACTTCCGCAGAGAGGTAGCCAATACTCATTCCAACCATCTCGGTCCGCTTCCACAGTCCTATGAATTTGACCCCATAGTGGTTAGACACTTTTCAGCGTTTGAAGCTCTCCCAATTTCCATTGGCCAATTCAGGCCAATCAAATCTCCAGGCCCAATTTCCAGCAACTTGTCCTGGTGTATTCATTCGTGAATCCGAACCCAATTGTAAGATATCTTGAAGGGGGATAATTGCCAAAGGTGCCGGAGATTCCATTGCCAATCTGATGAGTGTATCACATGCATTTTCACCAGCCAGTCCAACCTCAATGACGCGTACTTTGAGCTCGGGTGTTGCAGAACCCCACCACCCCATGGTCGAATCATTATCATGCGTCCCAGTGTAAACAATTCGATCTTTGGAGAGGTTCTCGGGCCGGTGTGGATTATCGTCATTTTCGTCACCAAATCCGAAGTGGAGTACAGACATTCCTGGAAGGTTGTGTCTTTTTCGGAGCTCAGTGACACTCTGGGGGATGATTCCAAGATCTTCAGCAACAATCAGGGTGTCGCCGGAAACATCGATGATGGCTTGGAGGATATCATCCCCCGGTCCATTCACCCATTGTCCATTTCTCGCGGTATCCTCCTCCAAGGGAATTGTCCATGCAGAATCAAAGCCACGGAAGTGATCGATTCGTATCATATCAAACAGACCGCAAATGCGAGCCATCCGCATTCTCCACCATGTCCAATCATCTTCACGATGCGCATCCCAATCGTATAGCATCGTACCCCAACGCTGCCCATCCTCGGAGAAATAGTCGGGTGGTACCCCAGCTACTACGTCATGATGGAACAAGTGGGGTCGGACCCAAACATCAACAGAATCTCTGGCGACGAAGATAGGTAGATCACCAAACATTTTGACACCTTTTTGGGTGGCATAATGTCGTAATATCATCCAGTCCCGCTGGAACCTAACCTGATTCATAATTCGACCTCGAATTTGCGGCATATACCTCTGCATGGCTTCTTCAATGGCACCTGGATGCCGATCACGCAGTGGTTCAGGCCACTCAAACCACGGTTTTTCGGCATGCGCTTCTTTGAGGACATCATACAGTCCCCAATCCCATGCCCAGTGTGCATTGACACTGAGCCAATCTCGAACCAATTCGTGATCGGGGTCATCCTCAAAGGAAGGGTCGCACAATTTGACCCATCCTGCGAATGCGCTGGTCGATGCATATGGACTGTGATGTTCATCAGGTGGTGTTATTGGCAAAACTTGCCATACGGAAATCCCAGCTTCGGCAATTAAATCGATGAATGTGAAGGCATCAGGACCCAACTTTCCAGACGGTAAGGATGTGATGTGACACAATATCCCCGCCTCGCGCATACCCGGCCTCCGGCAGGGGAGGTGGAAAACCTTTGATGTGAAACGGACTCGCGGGAGCGATGCATCGGACCGCAGCCGTACTCGTCGCACTATTTCTGGCACCGGCTTGGTTAGGTGTGGTTACAGCCACCACCCCTGACGAAATTACACTAGATGGGGATATGAGTGATTGGCCTAACGATTCATTCCAATCTTCTGATGCCAATGCTGTGACATTTCGAATGACTTGGAATTCTACGCATCTATTCCTTGGTTGGTCCGGTACCGATTGGGCCAGTGAAAGTGAAGGGGCGGATATGTTTGTTTATCTGAACACCAGTGAAGGCGGAAGCCCATTGTCAAAAAACTGGAATCTGGCCCAGACACTTCCGTTTGCAGCAGATCATGCATTTGTGCTTGAGGACAATTCCTACTCTTCTTTGCAAACTTATGATGGAACTGGGTGGGTTGACAGCGCCGCATCCCCCTCTGAGTGGATTGGGTGGTCTGGCAATCAAAACACAGAAATTGCAATTCCATGGGATGGCATAGATTCCCCTGAGAATATCGGTGTTGTCGCATGGTCCCAATGGCAAGATGCGGGTAATGTTTGGACCGTTTTCCCGCAAGAGAACCCGGCTTCAGAAAATGGTGCTGAAGCGTTCACGCATTGGTATCAAATTGAGAATAGGTCAACATCTCAATCCAGTTCCAATGTATCCATTCTAACTTCGGACAACCCGATTGAGAAAGTCGATGATGCACTGAATCTAGCGATTGTATTTCACCAGCATCAACCGTATTACAAAAACAAGTTGACCGGAATGGTCGAGATGCCTTGGGTTCGAGTTCATGCCATGACTGAATATGTGGACAGTCCTGGTATTCTATCCACAACGGATACCAAGGTGACGTACAACCTGGTGCCATCCTTCATTGAGCAATTACTTGATTATTCTGAGAATGGTGTGCTTGATGTACACACAGATATTGCCCGTCGTTCTTGGAATTCAGAAGGTTATCCCAATGCCACTGCACTTGAATTGCATACGATGCAATTCCAATCATTCTGGAATTCAGGATGGATTTACAATGTCACAACTGAGGATTCGCGTGTCGGATGGGTTTACCCCTCCAGCCAACGCTATTCAGAATTGCATGGCATGACGATGCACAATCTGAAACCTGCAACAATCATGGATGATACACTTCTTGGTTCACAAGATTTTCTGGATTTACAGGTGCTGTGGTATCTGTATCAATTCAGCCCATCCTATGTTCAAGGGGACTACAATTCCAGTCACCGTGATCAAGGTTTGATTGACTTGTTCATGCAGAATGGGCAATACACGTTACCTGATCTCACATACGTCCTTGATGCTCAAGAAGCGCACATGTCGAACATCCTCCCCATGTATTCTGAACTGGCTGCCAGCGGACAAATTGAGTTAACGACAACACCGTATTACCATCCGATTATGCCATTATTGATGATGGATGGATGGACTTTTGAGGATGGTATTCGAGTCGACAAAGATTCGTGGCCAGAAGATGTTACCAATCATTTGCAGAATGGCATGGATTTGTTTGAACAAGAGTTGGGATTCCGTCCCGTAGGCATGTGGCCGAGCGAACAATCAGTATCCCCCTCAATGGTCCAACCTGTGGCAGATGTTGGCATTGAATGGATGATTACTGACGAGCTCAATCTTGAGGAGTCCACCGATATGAGTGGGCAAACCATCGATGTATCCATCGCATCGAATTTAGCGACACCTTGGGTGACGGATGATGTCGCAGTCGTCTTCCGAGATCGTGTGATTAGCGACCGAATCGCCTTCCAATATGGGTCGATGACACCTGAGGCCGCAGTCTCTGATTTCCTTGCTTATTGCGACAACATTCGTCAGCAATTGCTCGACGAGGGCAAAGACCCGAGCGAACATTTGCTCACTGTGGCTCTCGATGGTGAAAATTGGATGTTCATGTCAGATTTCCAACATCATGACAACGGTCGTCCATTCACAGAGGAATGGTTCAGTCGATTGAGCACTCATCCTACCGTGGTGACAACGACGCCTGGCGAATTCCTTGAGAAGAATCTAACCTTACCCGAAATCGATGTCATTGGCACAGGGTCGTGGATTGATGGCACACTCTCGACATGGGCTGGAGAAGCCGAGGAAAGCCTTGCTTGGCAGCGCACAGTCGAAGCCCGCCAAGCCTTGGTTGCCTTTGAGGCAGGGAACCCCAACCATGCGGGTTTAGATGATGCGTGGGAAAGCTTGTACATCGCTGAGGGTAGCGATTGGTACTGGTGGTATGGACTGGATCAAGACAGTGGCTATGATGAGATGTGGGATGTATTGTTCAAGGTCCATCTTTCCAATATCTACCGGGCAGTCAACCTTGATCTACCGCCCTATTTACTTGATTTGTGGACCAATCCCGCCTTGCCAGAAATTCCTTACAGTGGTATCATTGAACCAATGATTGACGGCATTGCCCTACCTGGAGAATGGGATGGGGCTGCAAAATATGATGCAGGTGACGATGACGAGTTGTTAGATATCGAATCATTCCATCTTGGTTATGATGCCTCAAATGTATACGTTCGTGTGGATCTCGGTAGTACTCCAGAGGATTGGGAATCAATGGATATGGATGCTATGCCCGATGTCTCAATCTATTTCATGCAGCCTAATGCAATCAATTTCAATGAGGTCGAGACTAATTTCAGAACATATTACGGCAATACAGTTTTGGGTTTCCCTGCCAAGAACATGATTTCATTTAACTTCGGTGAGTTGTGGGAAGATGGCCGAGCAAAGTACGATATTTTCGAAGCTAAGGGTAAAATTGGTGATTCAGAGCGTTGGAATCTAGCGGGGCAATCCATCCTTGGTGGATGTGCTGCCGATGAGGTATTTGAGTTCCAGATACCATGGTCTGATCTTGGCCTTGCCCCTCGATATTCAACCCGTGTCAAGGTTGTCACCAGTTGGCAGAATTCCTTTGCATATGGGGATGGAACCGATGTCGAAATCGCCCCACCAGCACCTGCGGAGATGGTGATGCCGGATTTGGAAGAATGGGTCACTCTACTCGATATCGATGATGCGGTTGGTGATGAAACTGGAGATGGTGATTACACCTATCCATTGGCTGGTGATTTCGTACCAGGCGCTGGTCTGTTCGATATCACTCACCTCAAAGTCAGCCAGAGTGAATGGAATGCTCGATTTGAAATTTCATTTGCAGAGATGACAGATTATTGGGGACTAGCCAACGGATTCAGTCACCAGATTGTGCAAATCTATGTAGATCAAGGTGATACCACCTATGGTGAAACAGAACTGTTGGACGGCGCCTATGCCGTAACGCACAACGATTGGGCATGGGAAGTGGCCGTCTCTGTGACAGGTGAACCAGGTGCGGTGAAATCAATCAGCGCTAGTACCGGCGAAACCAGTGCTAAAGGAATCGAAGTCTCTGCTGACAAGGATTCCAATACAATCACCATCACAGTGGCCAAGAGTGTTATTGGCGCCAATATTCCCGAATACAGATTCATCGTAGTCGCTGGTTCGCAGGATGGATTTGGTACTGGAAAGTGGCGTGATGTGGATACTGATGCAAAGACTTGGAGATTGGGTGGTGGTGCAGACCCTAGCACTGCTGATGGGCGGAATTACGATCCGAATATCATCGATATAGTACTCGACAACACAACCAGCCAAACTGCAATGCTCGGATCGTATGATGTTGAGACACAGACCTATGCTGTTCTGACTGGCATTGAACTCCCCGAGGTCGCACAGCAGGTGTTTGGCGTCAGTGTATCCAGCATCACCACATCCTCGGCAATCATCTCATGGTCTACGACCAAATCAGCCATTGGGGTTGTGAATTGTAGTAACAACAGTTTCACGACACCCATGATGTTCTACTCTCAGGCTCTGCAGGTTACGGGATTGGATGCAGGTATAGCCTATTCTTGTTCCATCACCGTAAGCGATGCCCCATCAGTCGCCATTTCGTTCAACACCTCCAACGAGATTGACACCACCCCGCCAGACCTGCTGAATCTCGCCGTTGAGGTCATTGAGGGTGGCTCGTTACGAGTCACTTGGTACACAAGCGAGGGGTCCACAGAGTCCATCGAGGTCGCCGGCCAATCCTTCGCTGGCGATGCCGTCGCCCTACGCAAGAACCACGACATGACTATTTTCCCTTATCCTGACCTCACTGCGCTAGAGACTTACACGCTGACTGTTACCATTTCGGATGCTTCTGGCAACATGAACACCTCTAGTGTAGAATTCGTCATCGAGGAAGAGGATGCAGCATCGCCACTGCCTGACTCTGGGTCTGATCAGAGTGAGCCGGATGATGATTCCGATAACAAAGTGAATATTGGCGACCTACTTGGGGACCCAGTGGTACAGATTTCTCTTATGGCCATAGTCGTGATGATTCTCATTGCATTCATCCGAACTCGTAAGCATGAGTTGGACTACTCGATGCCCATTGAAGATGATCTTTTCGAAGATTAAACGAATGGAATAGCTGCCATTGCATGTGTGTGTAGATTAACCACGGTCAGGATACAAGGCTTGGGTTGAAATCCGAGCATTCGCTGATAGTCGGTTTGGTCTTGCCAAGTGCTACTATGCACCAAGTTGACACCCTTGTAAGTCTCCATATGGTGGCCGTGAACGTGCCCGGTAACGAAAATATCAGGTATTTCTTGAATCACCAATCGGTCTTCTGGCTCAGGGGAAAGCGGTGTTTTCCCCCCCCATGAAGGTGCGAGATGTCGTCGATCAATCATTGCCCGCATGGCAGCTTCAGGCGTTTCAAAGGTGACAGTACGCAATGAAGAGACAAAATCCATGATAGATACGCCGTGGTAGGAAAGAACACGAACACCATTGAGGCTGAAATCGCATGGATTTCCAACAAACATTGTGTTATTGTAGTCGGTTTGCAATTCATGGTCGATTGCTGGCTGGGGTTCAGCTGGACGTACAGCATCATGGTTTCCGGGCAAGAGCAACACTTCGACCCAATCGGGTAACTCTTGCAACATGGTTCCCAAGCGAGAATATTGATTGAATAAATCAGGGATGTTCAGATGCTTATCTTGACCTGGATAGATTCCAACGCCATCTACACCATCTCCGCTGATGACTAGGTAGCGTACCGTTTGAGCCAATGGGTCATCATGAAACCATTTGATCATTTTTTGCCACTGTGGTTCAAGGAAGGTTTTGCTCCCCAGATGTAAATCAGAGATAAATGCAGCACTAATCGCTTGATCTGCCCCTGCAGTCCGCCGTTCGTGTTTTGTCAGAGATGGAAAATGAATATCATCGACAAATACGATATCCCCCGTTTGATTGAAGGTACCACTAACTCCGATCACATCATCATTCATCAATCCAGCATGGACAATCTCTTGGTTTGGCCCATCCTCATCTCGTTGCATAAGCATACAGCGGACCTCTCCAGTTGCATCTTCTAGTGAAAAACGCAAATGCCCTTTTTTCGTGGTATTCGATTCTTTGACAAGGCCAATTACGGTGAAGCTATTATCGCGACCTGTTAGTTGTTTTTTCTGACGGACTGCTTCATTGACAGCGATGGGACGATTGGGCAGGTTTCGATCAAGGATCAAACGTCGAATTTGCTTGAGTCTGTCATTAAAAAAGGATTGAATATCTTCCTTTTTACCTTCGGTTACACTCTTACCTGTAATGTCGAAATGTACTGTAATATCAGCATCCACATCTTTGGCATTCATTGGGAAATCTGCTAATTTGTAATGGTCAAGGTCATGTATTCTTGGGGGTGCCACTGGATTTGGCTGAGTGATTGGGGCGATTGTTCGTGCAACTACGGGTGTGTTTTTTTGTGTAAGCAAGGAGTCCAGCATAACCTCATCCAGCATACCTTTACTCCCAGTAGATTCAGCAGCTTGTAACAAGGGTTCAATCGATGGCAAGGCTAGCAGGCGGTCTCGCACTGAACGTGCAGGAATTAGACCTGCAGCCATCACCTTTCGGTAGATTTCGCCCCATTCAGTATCGCTCACAAGCCCCCACCCCGACGCGACCGTTCAAAGGCATTACTGCGCCCCAGAGGGATGTATTTGACCCCAGGAATACCGTCGGCATGCCTAAGAACAGCCGCTTAAGCCGTCTGTTTGTGAGTGAGGAAGCCTCCATGCTCGCGGCACGGCTCGTCCGCCGCCTGAAGAAGGAAGGGTGGAGCCTGTCTGTGGCAGAATCATGCACCGGCGGCTTACTCGCCAGTAGTTTCACCGATATATCTGGTGCTTCAACTTGGTTCACACAGGGTTGGGTTACATATTCCAACGAATCAAAAATATCTCAATTGGGTGTTAACCCAACCAAATTGGAAAAACGCGGTGCAGTCAGTCACGAAGTCGCCCTTGGGATGGCGCAAGGTGCACAGTTATCTTCCGGTAGTGGGTTGAGCATTTCGGTTACCGGGGTCGCAGGACCCACTGGAGGGGACATTGGAAAACCGATTGGCTCGGTTTATGTCGGAGTTTGTGTCGGCGAATCCTATCTGGTTAGGCGTGGTGAATTTGGTGGAGGTGATCGCGCATCGAATAAACATTCATTCGTCATTTTCGCCATGCAGAAGGCCATCCAAGCATGGGATGCTCACTTTGGACGAATTGAAGCCGTTCGCATTGCAGCCGAGGCGGAAGTCGACGCTGATGGTACCATTGCGTTGAACCTCACACAGGCACTTTCCTCCATCAATCCAGATTTGGATACTTGGAAAGAAAACACAGTATGGACCACAGAAAAGGTTGCAACAACCCTTGATGAACTGGACAAAACTGCACTCGGTGATGACGCTGAGTGGGTTGAAGAGCAGTAAAGTGGGACCGACCAGATTTGAACTGGTGATATTCGCCTTGTAAGGGCGACGTCATAACCGCTAGACCACGGACCCGCAATTTAGCGCGAGAGGTTTGGGGATATGAGGTGAACCCCACCGCAGCCTTTTGAGTGAGGGGCAAAATGGGTGCTCCATGGTCGAGTACGTGGGGCACACGCGCCGGCTAATAGAGCGACTTGAAAATGCAGGCGTTCCAATGAATGACAGTATTTCTGCGGCCATGCGCTCGGTCGATATTGGGGAATACACCGATTACGAACTGAGTCCTTTCTGGCATGACCGCCCCCTCGTCTTCTTGGAGACCAATAAAGGCGGAGTCAAGACCATTTCAGCACCACACATGATTGCGACCATGTTACACCACCTCGAATTAGCTCTAGGTCAAGAAGTCCTAATTTTGGGGGCAAAAGGTGGCTATATTGCGGCACTCATTGCACATATTGTTGGCCCAGAGGGTGGAGTCGTAGTCGTCGATCCTTCAAGGGAAGTCGTCGACCATGTCCGCGAGAGACTTTCTTCAGTCACTGAAACACATACAGTACGGGTGCGGAAAATGCGGCAACTCACGCACTGTCCACCTCAACTCCCCGAGCCATTAGATCGTGTTTTGGTCACAGGTTCATTGGATTCCCTTCCACAATGGCTCGAATCGAGAATGGGTGATGGTGGTTTCACAGTCGCCCCAATCGGCGGTCGTTTTTCGCAGCACTTGGTCAAGCGTGAACGCGTCGGTGAAAATTGGTTGGATACAGATCTCGGTGGAGTATTGTTTGGCCCAGTCGATATTGCTGACACCGAACCTGAACCTCTCTCCGCCAAAAGTCTCGCTGAATTGCTTCGAGAGGGTGCAATATTGGGTGATGAAATCGGTATGTTCAGCGAAGAAATATTACAGCGATTAACTCACTTATCAACTGCTTTAGACGCGTTGCCTGATGACTTAGGACCGCTACCAAATCCTTCCAATTTGGAAGATGAACCACCTTGGGCGTTGGATTCTGATATCTGGATTGAGGGGATACATCCTGTTGCAGATTTACTCAGTGCAGAAATGGATTGGCTTGGTGATGTTTGGCAATTACTCATCACTCTCGTCGATGTGCGGTTGATGCAACCAGGTCGCCCTGAAACAGATGATGAGGATGGACCGACTGGCGGTTTTGGTCGTCACGGCGACCTCATCCCGTGAACGCTATACATGGGTTGTTACACCCTCGGTCTGAGTCCCATGCTACAACATGAGCTTGAACGGCTAAATCACAAGGATGTGCGGCAGCGCAGAATGGCTGTCCGCCGACTTTTTGAGATAGACGATCCAGCTGCAATGGCCGCATTCATTCAGCTGCTGGATTCAGATGATGAGTGGTTTGTTGAGAAGTCGGTCGATGCGATTCGTCGCTGGCTTGATAGTAGCCACCGCAAGGCCATAGTTTCCCTTTCCGTGCGCGTGGAAGTGAGGTTGAGGCACCTAGCTGCCGAGTTGTCACCTCGGATTGGCTCCGCTGCCCTTCCGATTCTCTCTACACTTTGCACAGATGCTGAAATTTCTGTACGTCGGGAAGCGTGGCGAGGACGCCTTCGGGTCGATTCAGGTACCATTCCAGTTGCCATTGAGAGTGAAGATCACGTCATTCGAAAGATGGCAATATCGCATTCAGGAGACTCTGAGATTTTGGAAGGGATGCTGTCTGATTCACATCTTCGCGTTCGAGAAGCAGCATTAGATCAGATGATTGCAATCGGTCATGCACCCGCCGTCATAGATCAATTCTTGGAGGGGCCACTTCGTCTTAAGGCAGCAAATTTACGATTACCGGCTCTCATTGAGTCACAGAATGTCGCAACAATTTCCAATCTTTGCGTGAATCCGGATCCAGCACTACGGAAAGTAATTGGAAAATATCTGGATGAAGTTGATTGGTTTGATTGGACGGGTGTCGTTGAAGCCGCACATGGTAGCACAGACCCACTATTGCTGCCACGTTTGCTCCGTTCACGCCGAGAACCACGCGCTGATGAAATACGGTTTGAGTTGCTGAAAAATGGAGATGATATTTGCCGCGCCCGAATATTGGAACATCTCCATGGTCGTAACATTTCGAAATTGATTTCTGATTTGTTACCGTCTTTGGTTGAAGATTCAAACCCCCTTATCGCACAGGCTGCGAGCAGCCTCGTGGCCGACTCTAGCGCATTGGAGACTGACCAATGAGACTTCTATTGGGCAGTGGCGGCCTCCGTAGTGAGGCGCGTCGGGCAATATATTTCCAAGAGATGAAGCAACATTTCGATGGATGTGATGAAGTATTGTTCATTCCATATGCTGGTTCCAATCATTCAGAATATACATCTGAAATACAAATATTTTCGGAACCGAGTGGTGTCAATCTCCGTGGCATTGAATCGTTCAAAGACCCCCTTGAAGCCATCGCTCAGGCACAAGGAATCTATGTCGGAGGTGGGAACACCTTTCTGTTGACCAAAGGGTTGCATGAGAATGGTCTCATTGACATCGTTCGTGAGCGTGTACTGAATGGGATCCCATACATGGGAGTTAGCGCCGGTGCCAATGTTGCATGTCCGACGATGCAGACAACCAATGACATGCCAATCGTGTATCCGCCATCTTTCGAAACCTTTGGCTTGGTGCCTTTCCAAATCAACGCACACTATCACGGTGGTACTATTTGGGTGAAAGAGCGAGATGCCTTTGAACAACACTTTGGTGAAACTCGAGCACAACGGATTCAGGAATTTCATGAGCAGAACGGCTCTCTCGTCCTCGGGTTGTGGGAAGGTGCATTCCTACGATGGGAAGATGAATCAGGTACTCTTGTTGGTGGTGATGCAACTGTATTCTATCCTAACTCAGAACCGGTTACTCATCCTGAAGGAACCGAATTCGGATTGGATTTAATCACACGTCCTTGCTAATGGCACGGGCGATGACCAGTTTCTGAACTTCTTGCGTCCCTTCGTAAATTTGTGTAATCTTCGCATCTCTGAAGAAGCGCTCAACTGGAAAGTCCGTGGTATATCCATAGCCTCCAAGAACTTGTACAGCGCGTTCAGCGACCCACATTGCGGTATCGCCGGCAAACAATTTCGCCATACTTGCTTCTTTGGAATGGCGATGGCCACCATGTTGGTAGTGTTGCTCCTTGGTCCATGCTGCTTTGTAAACCATCAATCGGGCAGCTTCGACTTGCGTAGCCATATCAGCAAGATATGAAGTAATCATTTGGTGACGAGCAATGACGACGCCAAATGCTTCCCTTTCATGCGCATATTTCAGTGCTGATTCGTATGCACCTTGGGCGATTCCAAGACCTTGAGCAGCAATTCCAATCCGAGAGTTATCCAATGCATTCATGGCGATGGGAAACCCTTCACCAGGTGCCTTGAGGACATTTTCTACAGGGACCTTGCAGTTTTCGAGGATGAGTGTACATGTGTCGCTACTCCGGATGCCCAGTTTATCCTCTTTTTTACCGACAGTGAACCCTTCAAAATTTTGTTCGACAATAAAAGCGGTTGTTCCACCATGCTTTTTGGTACCGTAATCAGGGTGGTCGACATCTTTGGCAAAAAGAACGTAAATATCTGCACTCACACCATTTGTAACCCACATCTTTTCGCCAGTGAGAAGGTAATGTGTCCCATCTTCGGAGAGTTTGGCCTTGCAAGACATGGCGGCTGCATCCGTACCCGCCCCGGCTTCAGAGAGAGAATAAGCGCCAACTTTGTCACTTGCCAACATCGGTAGATACTTTGCTTTCTGCTCATTGGTTCCATGGAGGACAATCGTCTTCGCACATAGTCCAACATGAACACAGAAGAAAACAGCAAATGAAGGATCGACGCGCGCCAATTCTTCAACAATAATCGCTTCACTCACATCATCGAGGGGAACACCGCCATAATCGTCTGGTATAGTACATGATTGTAGTCCGTATTCGATGAACTGCACCCACTCTTCAATCGGGGGTTGCTGTGCCTTGTCTCTGGCCAAACAGGTCGGTGCCAAGACTTCTTCAGCGAAGTCTCTGACCATTTCTCGTATCATGCTCTGTTCTTCCGTTTCTTGGAATTGCATGGTGTTGCCTCGCTCATGCCACCAGCCTCTTGTTGATAACCAATGCGTGAACTCAACCCCATTTCTACCGTCTAGATAGAAAAATCGAGAAACGATTTATTGAAATATGTCGTCGTGCCGCGGCGGGATTGAGGGTGACACAATGGCGGAAGATTATCTTGAATTCAGCGTACTATCTGATCGAAAATATACACGCAACCATCTTTGGATGCAATTGGTTGACAAGGAAGCAGGAACATGGAAGATCGGTGTCTCGGATTGTTTGATTCAAGAGATGGGCGATATCCTGCGTGTAATCATGACGGTTTTACCTAGTGATGCTTTGGCTGACAATGCTGCTGCAGATAACGAATATGACTTTGCAGATGTCGCCGAAGAATTCAGTGAAGGCGATGTTCTGTTTTCCCTACGTTCTACCGATGAGAGTGAAACATTCCATTCACCCTGCGCGGGCAAGGTAATCGAAGTCAACAATGAGTTGGAAGCGACACCTGAATTGGTTACAGATGACACCTATTCCGAGGGTTGGATTATACTGATTGACCCACACGATTTTGACGAGGACCAACTTTTGACTGCTGATGAGTATATCGAATCACTCAGCGAGTAAGGTTAGGGCCACTCTGTGTTGGGCCAGGATTCAGGGTCTGTGGCCCTCCAATCCAATATGTCGAGTAGGGCCAGAACCACCTCTGCTGTGGCTAAATCCTGTTCGATTTGAATTCGAAACAGCCATTCCTTCAATCGGCCTAATCTACGTCCGAACGGTAATTCAGAAGTTGTAGCGAGAAGGTGTCCATCAACCAGCGGTTGGTACCCTGCTTTGAGTGGAGCAAGGGCTGCAAGTGCTTCACGAGTTGCAGATGCCGCAACTGGATGTAAGACATCTTCGATTGCCAAATGCGCACCGATTAAATCACCCACATAGGCTCTGTAGAGCCGAAATCCCGAAACATCAGACGGTAAGTGACCGAGTAGACGGTGTAAATTCATCACACAACCACGATCCTGATTGGACAATGTGAGTGCCCGTAAATCATGGTCTAATCGTCGCCATCTTTCATTTGGGATATCTGAAGCGAGAAGTACCAACCTGCAAGCAAAAACATCTGCTTCAGGAACATCTAGAAGGTGTTGAAGATCGATACTGGCGTCCCAACCTGGCAGGATTCGGCTAAGCATCCCATCTTTTCGCATTCGCTCAAGAATTACAGCTGCATTTTCACCACAAAGGATTCGGCGAAATTCCGACCATACACGTTCTTCAGAGACATTATCAAGCATATGCCCACAAGTCAGCAACGCCTTGGACAATGCCGAATCTGGTTGCCAAACTCCATGGTCTCCACGATCCATGAATCGGTAGGCGCGGAGCAAGCGAAGACCGTCTTCGCCGAGGCGTTCCTCCGCAACTCCAACCGCCTTTAGATCCATGCTTTCCAAATCTTCAACACCCCCATAGGGGTCATGAAGAATTTCTCTAGCAAGATCGATGGCGATTGCGTTGATTGTGAAATCTCTACGCGATAAATCTATTTTGAGTGAGTCACCAAATGTAACCTCATCAGGACGGCGACCATCGGCATATGTCCCTTCTTTGCGTAAAGTGGTCACTTGAAATTCCAGATCTGAATCCATAATTCGCACGGTCACAGTGCCATATTGCGCACCGGTAGGGATTGCTCGGGGAAATATATTCAGGATTTGGTCTGGATTCAATGTGGTTGTCAGATCTAGGTCATACCAGGGATTGCCGAGCATTGCTTCGCGGACAGAGCCTCCGACCAACCAAACTCCACCATCAGCGGTTGCAATCCGATTGCAAACTTCACGAAGGGCTTCCGGCAAGCCATTTTTCCATGCCAGAAGAGATGTAGAAAGTGCCTCACCATCGAGATCAGCAGCGGTTCCCGCCAACCAAGCGCTTTCCGCCATCAACCCCTTCCTTCGCCTCTTGGTCATGATGCTATCGACGTGCGAAGGGATTTCAACGTTGATTGCTTGGGGGGTGCATGGACGTCGAGTTGGTTCCGATTGTGTGGTTGAAGCCACACGAGGAGGTCAAGCCAAGAAATGTCGATACTTTACACGAAATGACGCTGCGTTGGAGTTCTTACACCAAACCTCTTCTGGTCGACCGAGAAACGGGCACGATTCTTGATGGTCATCATCGATACCATGTTGGTATTCGAATTGGCTTGTCCCGCTTGCCGGTCATCAAAGTTGATTATTTGACAGATGATGGAATTGAACTCGATATTTGGCCAGCTTCTAAACTTGAATCTCTGACCAAGCAGGAAGTCATTGGTATGGCGCTTTCAGAGGGTGTATTTCCACCCAAAACGAGTCGTCACAGATTCAGTGATCACTTGCCACCTATTGCGGTTCCGCTTGATTTGCTCCGAATCGAAGAATAATCACCGTCAAAGTGTGTTTCCGCAGTGGGGGCAAGCCTGCCAACCCAATTGGATTTGGCCACTGCAATTTCCACATGCCGAAATGGGTCCAGTTTCTTGGGATGTTGGCTGTAGGTTGTCATTGCCTTTCTGAGCGGATTGTTGTTCAAGAAACGTCTGCATGACTTCAGGAGTCAGCGCTCCATTGTCTGCGGCCATTTTCATCATTTCTCGCTGAATATCATCCGTATTTTGTTGACGGGAGAGGTCTGCATCAGATTGTTGCTCCATCCGCGCTCGTTTGGCGGCCTGAACTTGCTCAAACGCATTCATTGCAATATCCATCTTACGCTCTTTTCCATCCAACACGATATCTTGTCTTGCCGCCATATCATGGCGTTCTGCAGACCATTCGGCTTCCTGCTTACGTAATTCAAGCAACTCACCTTCAAGCGAGGCTTCGACTTGTCCCCGCGCCTGGGCTTTGGCAATGTTTGCTTCCGCTTCGATTCGTGCGAGTGTCAAACTCTGCTGGCGATCGATGGCTGCAAGTGCGGTTTCATTGACAACATCTGCTCGAGCGGCCATGACATTGGTTTGCTGAGTATAGGATTGTAGTTTCTCGAGGTCAGTTTCATTGACGACAGCAAAGGCTCGCAGCATGGTGATTCCATATTGGTCAAAGGAACCGCGCATCTCTGCACGAACAGCCATCTCAAGGAGGTCAGCGAAATCCGAAGAGCGAACAGCATTGATGTCTGTTTGTTTGGATAATAGAGGAATAATCACCCTGCTCATGATTTCTTGTTCATACATTTTGACAAAGAAGCCACGATTAAGTTCCCGACCACTACTGGTGAAGATGTTCACAAGTTTCGGAACATCATCGCGTTGAATCTGAAGGCGCATGTTGAGCATGCCATTCACACGCCCTCCATCCGCAGTTGCACCCTCCATTTTGAACAGAAGGTCAAACGGGCCGGTCATTGCGAAAATCATCTTGTGGTCTCTTGAACCGACACCAATTTTGCTACCAATCCAGCGCGTGAATCCCCCCACGTAATTTTTCAGTACCGTTTCAGAGAGGATGTCCTGGATTTTCCCATCGGCCATGATAACACAGGTTTCATTGGGTTTCAGAACAATATTTTTCACAGTCCATGACTGGATAGTGCCGGAGTCAATCATTCTTGCAATTACTTCTGGACTGTCTCGCCATCGATGTGTCGCCATATTATTCACTCCTACTGAATCTTCTTGAGAACTGCTCTGCGTTCACTAAAATGTCCTCGGACACTGGTGACCAATTGGCGTGTTTCTCGGACGAATTTCATCACATCACCTTCTTCGGCTGCTGCCTTTTCTAAATCATTACTACGATTCACAGCTTTGACCAATAGTGTGATGGTTTCGTGGTCGTGCTTGATTAGATTGGCAAGCACTTTTTTGGATGTGCTAATTTGTTTGCTGAAGAAGGGGTGCTCTCCACCAGTTTCACCGAGATTGACGTCATTTCGGAGGGCATCAATTTCTTCGATTGTGGATTGACACGCTTTGGCGAGTTTGACATTTCCATCACGGTAGGCATCATCGTGAACATTTTCGACATGTGTCCGAACACGATCTGCACAGCGGAGGATCTCTTCTTTGACCGCAACATCGGTTTCCCTACGTTTATCACGCTGATAGGCACTGTAGCCCCCCACGATCAAGCCAAGGGCGCGAACATAGGTCAGGGTGTCTGCTGGATTGCCGATTGTCATTGCGCCACCCATAGAGTGGTTTGCCTGTTCATTCTTGATTCCTTCCCTCATGTGTTTTGGGCATTATTCTTCAGAAGTGCCTTCATTGGGAGGTGTTAGTGCCATTGAACCTAGTAACGTAACCATGCCGGAACCAACTAATGCACTGACAAATACCCATAGATTGGTCAACCCACCATCAACTGGAGAAATAGCACCGCCACTGATTGGATCCATCGTTGGATAAATGAGGTACATTGTATACTGTTGAATCCCTTCATAACTGGTCGCAGGTTCATAGATTCCATAGGCGATAACCGATAATATTCCGCAAATCGCTCCGGCTAAGGCTGCACGTGAATCCACACCATCCCAAAGAGAAAGTAACACCGGGAGTACGGTTGCAGCGGCCAACAAATCTGCGAAAAGGAAGATTGCGAAGATACTGTATCCATTTTCAACACCCCAGAGTGAGAGGCCGATTGCCCATGGGATTAGGCCCAATGTCGCAATCCGTGCAGTTCTCAGGTCCATCTTCCCATCTGCGAGGTCACGACTAATCGAGGCGACAATCGCATTTTGCAACGTATCAGCACTTGAACAAACCAATGCAATTCCGAGTACGACAAAGAGTGCGATGATGAATACATTCGCATCTTCAATCAGATAGAAGAAAGCAGCCGAAGGATCAGCTACAGAACCTTGACCCGCCACAACCGTTCCAAGGAAACCCATGATGAACATTAATGGGAAAACGAGTATTGCTGCGAACCATGCTCCTTTTCTGAGTGCATCATCGTTTTCCGCAGCATGTGTGCGTTGCCAATTCCCTTGGGAAAACATCTCAGCAGCAGTGATTGCGAGGATTAGGGCTACACCGGCTTCAAACGACGTTTGATTCAAGTCCGAGATGCTACCATGTGCCCAATCCCATTGTAAATCCTCAGGTGTGTGTGCTTTGGCTTGGTCAAACATCGTACCAATGTCGCTACCAAAAACAATCAATAGCAATGCAATCAGGAGCCAGAGGGCCAGCCAACCTTGCCAGCGATCTGTACGTAGGGAAGCGGGTAAGCCACCGTAACTTGTGTACGCAGCAGTTACGAGAGCGACGAGAAGAATTGGATACAACGGTTCCATGCCAGCAAGTAGATTCATCGCCCTCCCAATCGCTGTAAATTCAGCGAACAAGAATGTGAACATGTACAGAACAGAAATGATTCCGACATAGATTTGCATCGGTCGGCCCAACCGTATACGCACATAGTCAGCAAGTGTCACTCCCTCTGGTAGTTTGGAGCGAATTTTAGGCCCGACATAGGCGAGAAGCAGGAATGGGGTGGATGCTGAAATCGAATAGCCAAGTACTTCCCAGAACCCACCATAATATCCGACTTCGGATGGTCCAAAGAGTAGCCATAGGCCCATGCCTGAGGCAAACAAGCTGAGTCCGATTCGAAGCCAACTCTGACTGCCTCTGGCCGACAGGTATTCATCACTGTCAAGTTCTTTTTCAGTCGCGGCTTGGTATCCGACATAGCCGAAGAAACCAAGCGTTACAAGCATCAATCCATACGCAATATTTGTGTCCATTTTTTTCCCTCCGCTGGCATTACCCAGATCAGGTCAATGGGTCGTTACCAATTGGCAACCTCTCAGCAAAATGCTCCCCAGTAATATCCCCATGTGAATTAATATATTCAACATTACTCATCATTCATCGGGTTGCAAGAACGGATAACCCCAATCTTGTGGGGTGTCGAGTGTATGCTTGACACTACGAGGACTCATCCATCGTAGTAGGTTCAGTGGGCCACCCGCCTTGTCATTTGTACCCGATGCGCGTGCACCACCAAAGGGTTGCTGGGCGACCACTGCGCCCGTGGGTTTGTCGTTGATGTAGAAGTTCCCTGCAGTGAATCGAAGTGTGTTAAAGGCGGTTTGAATATCTTCATCATTTTTCGCAAAAATCGAACCAGTCAATGCGTATGGGCTGGCTTTATCACACATCTTGAGGGCCCCTTCAAAGTCATTATCAGGATATACGAAAACGGTTAGGACTGGGCCGAAAATTTCCTCGACCATTGATTCATAATTCGGGTCGGTAGTGACGATAATTGTCGGTTCAATAAACCAGCCAACACTGTCATCATGGCCACCACCAACGACGACCTCACACACATCGCTGGCCTTGGCACGGTCGATGTAACCTGAGATTTTGTCAAACGCGCGTTGGTCGATGACAGCCGTCATGAAATTGGTAAAGTCTCGAGCATCACCCATGGTGATTTTTCGTACTTCATCACAAAGTGGTTCACCAATGCGGCCCCACACAGATGCTGGTACATACGCACGCGAGGCTGCAGAACATTTCTGCCCTTGGTACTCAAAGGAACCACGCAGTAAAGCAACGAGTAATCCTTGTTCATCACAATCAGGATGGGCTACCACGAAGTCTTTTCCACCAGTTTCACCCACGATACGCGGGTATGATTTGAGATTTGGTAGCGCTTCTCCAATCCGCTGCCACAGTCCCTGGAAGACGGCGGTTGAACCGGTGAAGTGGACACCGGCAAAGTCCGGATTTGACAGGCATACATCCGATATATCTGGGCCGCTGCTGGGCACGAAGTTGATGACACCTGCAGGTAACCCCGCTTCCATCATGAGTTCCATCAATACGTAATTTGAGTGATACGAATTTCGGCTGGGTTTCCAGACCGCAGTGTTGCCTAGAATTGCAGGGGCACTCGGTAGGTTTGCGGCGATGCTACTGAAGTTGAACGGTGTAATCGCCAACACGAAGCCTTCGAGTGGACGAATCTCCGTGCTATTGTTCACACCAGTGGGTGAGACCAGTGGCTGATACATATCGTGAAATTGGCGTGCATAAAAGCAGTTGAAATTCCAAAAATCAATCAATTCGCAGGCAGCATCAATTTCTGCTTGGAATGCGGTTTTGCTCTGGTTGAGCATGGTGGATGCATTGACCTTCATGCGCCAGTCACCGGCTAAGAGATCCGCACAGCGCTCAAAGATAGCACATCTGGCTTCTAAGCCCATCTCAATCCAAGCATCCTGCGCATCAATAGCCGCCTGGCAAGCTGCAGCGATTTCCGCCTTGCCCGCTTGATGTACATTGGCAATGATGTGTCCATGCTTGTGCGGGATTACCTGTGTTGCAGTATTGCCTGTAAACACCTTCTCCCCATTGATGATACAAGGGATTTCGACAATTTCAGACATCTGTCGATCGAGTTCGGTTTGCAATGAGGCTCGTTCAGGACTTCCTGGCGTGTATCCGAGGATGGGTTCGTTGACCGGCTGGCTCGACATATGGCTGACCCTTTGCATACAGTGTTTGATAGTTGCGAATTGCGCCTGAGCCTGTGGCCGAGCGATTCAAGGGCTGGCGGGGTGGCCCTTGGGACATGACGGGAAGCGAACCGGTTCGCACAACGTTGTATGATGCCCATGTCGAGCGTGGTGGTAATCTTGTCGATTTTCATGGATTCGAATTACCAATATGGTACACTTCAATGATGGAAGAACACCTCAATACTAGGAAAAACGCCGGGCTGTTCGACGTTTCACATATGGGTTTTTTCCGATTTTCTGGAGAGAATGTCCGCGAATGGTTAGATGGCGTAGGTACCCAAAAAGCGAGTCTGATTGATCCGGGTCGATGTGCCTACAGCCATTTTCTCGACGAGAATGGCATTATCATTGATGATATGATTTTCTGTGTCGTTAGTGAAACCGAAATACTTGGCGTACCCAATGCGAGTATGATTGAACATATGTGGGATCACTTCCATACGCACATTGGCGATGGAATCAGTATTGAAAATTTATCCGATCAAACCAGTATTCTAGCCCTGCAAGGACCGGAATCTGCGAATGTTTTGGGTCAGATCCTCGGTGAAGAAAATGTAGTCAGGCACTTCCACGGTAGTGCGATTACCAACAACGCTTACGGAATCACTGGTTGGATTCAGGGTACAGGTTATACCGGTGAGCGTGGTTTTGAAATATTCGTTCCTAACGAGCAGGTCAAGGTACTCTGGGATGCATTACTCGACGAAGGTGGTCACGGTATTTGCCCGGTCGGACTTGGGGCTCGAGATACCCTACGTATGGAGAAAGGATTCTTACTTTCAGGGCAGGATTTCTGCCACCCGGATTTAGGTGGTTCAGAAGATTTGTCTCGTGATTCAGCCGAGACTTTCGTCCCATTCGGTCTGAACATGGATCACGATTTCATCGGAAAGGCTCGGGTTGTATCAACCAAAGAGAAGCATCTTGATGGAGGTGGCATCAAATGGCTCGGCCTCAAAGTTACCGGAAAAGGACCATTCCCGCGAATGGGGCATGCAGTTCTGAAAGATGGCATTCAGATTGGAACCATCACCTCAGGTGGACCTTCGCCGAGCCTTGGAAAGATCGGAATCGGTTTGGCCTATCTTGAGGGTGTAGAGGTCGGCGAGGAAGTGCAAATCGCCGTGAATCCTCGCCGGAACCTTTCAGCAGTGGTTGTGCGTCCACCATTCATCTAGACTGAACGTTGAAATGGGAACGCTCAAAGGGCGTTTGCATGCAAGCGCCCGGACGCCTCGTCACCTCGCTCCTTTTACTACTAATTCTCGCCCCTTGGGCTGGCACCATAGATGCGATTGAAGACACGCCTGATTCCGACCTTTCTCAGACATTCCCCATATTGAATGAGGCGCAAGTCGATGCCATTCTCGGCTCAGGCGCCAGAGGCGTTACAACATGGGTCAAACAAGGTACCGCAAATCCAAGTATCAGCAATGGACCGGGTGATTTCAACAGCGTTTGGATTAGCGACGTTACCAATACAACCAACAGTGCAGTCATCATCGCTGGTTCATACCGAGGTGATGTTCTCTTTGACGGTGGTCCTTCACCGACTGTTCGTAGTGAACGTACAGCCTTTGTTGCCCATCTAGATCAGTGGGGTGGCTGGACATGGTTCAAGCATACAGGGATGCCAAACGATTCGTATGGCTCAGCCCATGTCGAAGAAGCCACTGTGGGTCCAGCAGGCGTTTGGGTATGTGGTTGGTTTTCTGACACCATTACATTTGGTGAAAATTCAGTGACAACTGGTGGACTTTACACGGATGCTTTTGTGGCTCTCTACAACGTTACCGAGGCCACTTGGGATTTTGTAACAACATGGGGTGGACCGAGCAATGACTACGCCAATGGGTGTGCAGCAACCGGTGAAGGTTCAGTTTATGTTGTTGGTTCCTTCCGCGGCACGGCTCAAATCGGAGGTAGCCAATACGAATCCGAAGGCGGCTCAGACATGCTCGTTCTGAAAGTAGATGCCATGGGTGGCTTTTCTTGGGTACAAGCGTGGGGTGGTTCCTACAATGACAACCTCACTGCTATCACAATCGATTCGATTGAGACAGCCTACGTTGTTGGATATTATAGTGACAATGTTCTCGATTGGCCAAGTAACCATATTGTGACTGCTGGCCAGCCATACAACAGTTTCGTGTCCAAAATCAATCCTGTGGGAACCTTCCTATGGACTCGGGATATTGCAGGTGGTGTCAACGGTCAGGAGGTACGTGCTTTCGCAGTTACATTTGGCAATGGTGACATCTATGTCGGGGGCTGGTTCGATGGGAGTGCGGAATTCCGTAATGGCGCCTCCGTCACTTACACCCTCTTAGGCGATGCCAATGCATACGCCAACGGTTTTGTCGCATCTATTGGAACTGATGGGAGTTGGGTTTGGGCTTCCAGAACAGGTGGGGGGACGAATTCTGAACAAGTTGTATACGACCTTGCAGTTGGTCCCCTTGGAACCATCGCAGCTTCAGGATATTTTGCTGATGGAAATGAGTATTGGACAAATGCGACATTTGGCTCATTCATACTTTCGCGTGCTCCCGGTGCGGAAGGATTCATTGCAGGCTTAGATCAGTTTGGAAATTGGATTTGGGCGAGCAACCTCGGTGGCGAGAAGGATGACGTTGCTCGTGCGGTTGCATGGCAGGGGCTTGGTCGAATAGTGACGGGAGGTAGCCACTGCATCAACAACGAACTTGGATGCGGATCTACATTTGGAAATAGCAACAAAAGCGCCTTTTCTTACATCGAAGGTGCCGGATTCGTCTGGGCCTTCGCGGTGGATACCGATTATGACGGTGTTGCGGATATCGATGATAATTGCCCAACTGTGAATAATACCGCACAGGCGGATATGGATGGTGACAACCTCGGGGATCTATGTGACAGTGATGCGGATTCGGATACCCTCGACGATTATTGGGATGATTGTATTGGACCATCTGTCAATTGGAATCAATCCATTTGGACCTTAGATCGTGATGGTGATGGTTGCCGAGATTCCGATGAGGATGATGACGACGATGGAGATGGCATCTTCGATACAGTGGATTCTTGTACAGATTATTCGACACGCCACAACTGGACCAGTGGTCTGGCCAATGACTACGATGGCGATGGTTGTCACGATGCCGACGAAGACACAGATGATGATAGTGATACGATTCATGATGACTTTGATTTGTGTCCACGTTACCCATACAACCGAAGCTGGATATCGAGTAATGCAAACGACCATGATGGCGACGGTTGCGACAATATTGACGACGATATCGACGATGACAATGACGGCATCGATGATATCGATTCCAATGGCGACATCCTTGATCAGTGTCCACTTGGGGCCATTGATTGGATTTCAGATTCAACTAATGACCAAGATGGTGATGGTTGCATTGATGCAAGTGAAGATATTGATGACGATGGTGACAGTGTACTCGATTTCGTTGATGATTGCTTGACAGGTGCTTTGAATTGGAATTCACAAACTGAAACCGATCGCGATGGGGATGGTTGTCGGGATTACGATGAGGATGACGATGATGATGGCGATGGTATGCTCGATGAGGATGATGCATGTCCCGCTGGTGATATCGGGTGGACCTCAATGCCAAGCACTGATGTCGATGGCGATGGTTGTCGAGATTCCGGGGAAGATTCCGATGATGATGGTGATAAGGTTCCCGATGTTGGAGATAGTTGTCCAGGTGGTAAAACTGGTTGGGAATCCAACCCAGTTGAAGATGCAGACAGCGATGGCTGTCACGATGCAGATGAAGATCTCGATGATGACAATGATGGATTCAATGATGGCTCAGATGAGTGTCCAGGGACTCCCCCTGGTGTCACAGTTTACGATGGTGGTTGCTCTGCTGAACAAGGGGACAACGACGATGATGGAATCCAGAATAATTTGGATCTTTGCCCTGATGTACCAGCTACGGAAGGCTTCGATTTGAATTTCGATGGATGTACCGATGACATTGATGGCGACGGTGTCGTTGATGATATTGACCAGTGTCTTGGTACACCTGATGGAGAATCGGTTGATTTCTACGGTTGTGGTTATCTGACTCAGCAGGATTCTGATGGTGACGGTGTCGTCGATGTCAACGATGGTTGTTCCGCTACCTCAAACCAAAGTATTCGTGATGCGAATCCAGGGTATGCCTTTGACAGCCAGTTTGGATGTTGGGCCGGTGACAATGACGATGATGGTGATGGTTACGACAATTGGATTGACCTATGTCCGGGCAGCAATGCAGAGGAATTAATTTTCGATGGTTGCAACTTTGAACAACAAGATGAGGATGGTGATGGTGTGGCTAATGGGGATGATGCTTGTCCGTACACCCCCTCGGGATCCATCCTCTTTGACGGTGGTTGTTCGCGACAGCAACTCAATCCTAGTACAGACGATGGCGGTATGTCAACTGGTACTCTGATAGCGATTATTGCCGCAGTCGTGATTCTGATAGTCGGCGGGGCCATCGTCGCCATCACGGTCATTAAGCGAAAGCAAGATCTTGGACTTAAGGTCCGTCGCGCCGCGAAGCGTGGAGAGATGCCCGCTCCTGCCACCGAAGTGGCTGAACAAGCTCTGGCTGAAACCACTGAGGAAAATTACGAAAACGATCCGAATTACAAGGTCGATGAAAACGGTTGTGAGTGGTGGCTCGATGATGGGAAATGGTGGTTCCGAACACCGGAAATGGATGACTGGATGGAACATACTGGCGAATAGTGAACGAACCTCGACAGGCGAGCATTAAGTATCACGCCCAATAGGGCGTGTCATGACTAACCAATCGAAGTACCTCGCAAACAGCCTGCTTTTCGCAGTCATTTTCGCATTGTTACTCCAACCCATGGCGGGAATTGATATTACAAATCCCGCACCATCTGAACTTGCTGAGGAGGTGGAAATATCCTATGCTGCACAGAATGAATGGACACAAAGTGCTGGAATGGCCACCGGTGGGACAGGTGCCATAATTTGGCCGAGTACCATGACTGCCGACTCTACAGGCGATGTCGTGGTTGGTGGTATGGTGATGGGTGATGCCGCATTCGGAACCCATGGTTCTTCATCAGATATTTTCGTATCAGGTTCTCCTGGACAAATCGCTTACATTGCAAAAGCTGATGGTAATTCAGGGACCTGGCAGTGGTTGACTGAAACTGGTGAATATGGCGGTGGTGGATATGCTATGGTCAGTGGAATAACCACTTCTGGAACCGATATTTACGCATGTGGTTGGTTCACCGGGAATGTCACATTTGGTTCAGATCAATATCGTTCAACGCAAGATACCACGGACATATTTGTGAGCAAGCTCAATGGCAACGGACAATTCCAGTGGACAGCCGTTGCGGGTGGAACCACCGAGGATGATTCCTGTGAGGACATCACTGTAGATTCCAATGGTGATGTATTCACCACAGGTTCATTCAATGGTACAGCGAATTTCAATTCGAATGCACAAACTACCAGTGGCAAGATGGATATTTGGATTGCCGAGATGTGTACCGGCCCATCCTCATCATGCAGCAACCGTTGGGATTGGGTCTACACAGCAGGTGGACCAGAGGAAGATTACGGAGCATGCATTACAGCTGATGGTACCAATGTGTATGGGTGTGGATGGTTTGCAGGTACTGCAACATTCGGCAATCAACAGACTCAAGCTGCGGGTCAATTGGCTTCGTATGTTGTTAAACTGACATCTGGTGGGGGAAATGCAGGGACACACGTCGATGTTGCTTCAGTCGGAGCGACCGGAGGTGTGGTACAAATCATGGACATGGTTGCAGATTCTGGGACGATTTACGCAACTGGGCATACGATTGGTAATGCACAGTTTGGGACACATCAAGTTGGTGGAAGCGGCGCAAATGATCGCATCATTTTCGTTGCTGAATTGGGCGCTAACAATCAGTGGTCATGGGCTACGGGGTCAACCAGTGGCGCCTATCAGACAGCAAGATCGATTGATATGACCGGCCAAGGTGGTTTGGCGATTGCAGGTACTTTTGCATCTGTCACTACTGATGGTTACATCGGCCAAACTGGCAGCGCATCTTTTGGTAGCACAACCCTCTCTAGTACATACATGGGAATGGTCATCGCAGGAATCGATACCAGTGGAAACTGGCTTTGGGCAGAAGCTGCCGACGGTTCATTCAACGATGAAGGATACAGCATCGCTGTCATGCCATCTGGGTCCATCGTAAGCATGGGGTCACATTGCGGAGGCGGGGTCACAAATGGCCAATCCTGTTCCATCACACTTGGTACTGGTTCTGAGAGTACCTTGGGCAATGCCTTCTCTGATCCAAATGTCTACGGGTACGCATTCAACACAGGCATCCATCTTTGGGCAATTCAAGCCGATAGCGATGGAGATGGTGTCGGTAATGGTGATGACAATTGTCCAGGTACACCAAACACTGACCAGTCTGATATTGACAACGACAACTTTGGCGATGTTTGTGACAATGATTTAGATGGCGACAACAAGAACAACGATATCGATAACTGTGATGGCCCAGAAACTCTCTGGGACAGTACCGACATGAGTATCGACATGGATCAAGATGGCTGCCTTGATGCGACCGAAGATCTAGACGATGATGGCGATGGCATTGACGATATAGCAGACCCTTGCACTGGAACGATGTACAAGCAGCAGTGGTCCAGTAATTCAGCCAATGATTACGACAGTGATGGCTGTCACGATTCAGAAGAAGATCCAGATGACGACAATGATGCCGTAAATGACATCGACGATGATTGCCTGCGCGGTTGGCACAATTGGACCTCAGATTCCACCTCTGACCACGATAGTGATGGTTGCAAGGACGATGGAGAAGACGACGATGATGACAATGATGGTGTCAATGATCGTGATGCCATGGATTCAATCCTCGACTCATGTCCAACCGGTGATATTGGATGGACATCTGATGCGAATAACGATCGTGATGGTGATGGTTGCCGGGATGCCACAGAAGACAACGATGACGACGGTGATGAAGTAGAAGATAGCATCGACAACTGTTCTCCTGGACCGAATGGTTGGGCGCTCAATTGGCAGAGCGTTCCATCAACCGACCTTGATGGTGATGGTTGCAGAGACCTCGATGAGGACGATGACGATGATGGTGACACCATCCTCGACTCTAACGATGCCTGCCCACGTGGTATGATTGGATGGATATCAGATTCAATCTCAGACATGGATGGTGATGGATGCCGTGACATTGACGAGGACACCGATGATGATGGTGATGGCTTCCAAGATGTCGATGACAATTGTCCAAACGGCGAGACTGGATGGACATCCACTTCTGAGAACGACTGGGATCGTGATGGTTGCAGAGACGAGACTGAGGATGATGATGATGACCAAGATTCGGTATCCGATTCGGTAGATCTATGCCCCCATACACCACTCGGCGAGGATATCGATGTTACTGGATGTAGCTGGCTCACTCAGCAGGATACCGATGCTGATGGCGTTTGGGACCACCTCGACAATTGCCAGAGTACACCTAGCGCTTTAGTTCGTGAAACCTTCAATGATACACATGGATTTGAAGTTGATCAAATTGGTTGCTGGCCGGGGGAATCCGATACGGATGATGACGGTAAGTTACTCTACATCGATGATTGTCCGAATACACCTGCTGAATACAAGTCACAAACTTCAGTTGATGGATGCCACGTCTCAGAATACGATATCGACATGGATGGAGTAGCGGGGGATTTGGTCTCACCGTTTGGTCCGGATCAGTGTGTTGCAACTTCTGATGCAACGACTCGAACCAATAACTCCGGATTCGGTGCGATTGATGCATTCGGCTGCTGGTATGGCGATGATGATTCGGATAGCGACGGAATTCGTCTATACCGTGATGTGTGTATCGATACCCCTGCTGGTGAATCTGTCTCGGATGCCGGGCCTGAATTGGTTGGCTGTTCGGCCAGTCAGCGGGACGAAGATGGTGATAGTGTCAAATCGGATGTTGACCAGTGTCCAGATACCCCTTCAGGAGAAGATGTCCAAACAGACGGGGAATATGCAGGTTGTTCTCTTGATGAGCGTGTGAATCTAGGTGACACTAGTGCAGTTCTACAGAAGAACATCGTTTGGATTATCATCGGCTCGTTGCTCTTCATCGGAATTGCCGTCATGGCAACTTTGTTGGTATTGCGCCGTGGAGATCAACCGGCCAGTGTAGAGCATCCCATGTTCATGGATCAGCCTACCAATCAAATGGGATACACAGCAGCTCCAGCGGTTGCAGCAGCTCCCCTGGTTATTCCAGATTACACACAGTTGCCCGGCGGGGGAAGTTACTCGACAGGTGCGATAGGCGAGACCATTTACAATGCACCCGATGGGTCCAATTGGCAGATGCAAGCAGATTCATCGTTCATCCGCATCAATTGATCAGACACCGGCGTTTTCAAGTGCCTCATCAATCATTTCTGCGGGTGTTACAGTTGGGCGGAAGCCACAGCGTTGCTCGATTTCCCAGGCGTCGACAACCCCCCACACTTCATGTGAGTCATCGTTCCCATATTGGGGGTCACTTCCTGTGCGTTCTTGGTAAATCGTAGCGACATCACTCATGAGAGAACCCTCACCGGTTCCAATACAAAGTGTTTCACGAGTCGGAGGTGGATTTTGCATGATGTGCATCACAATTTCAATCACATCTGAAATATGGACGAAATCTTTTGTTTGTGCACCATCACCTGGGACACTGACCCAACCAAAAATCGAGTCTTGGGCAAATTTGTGAAGAATCCCATTTCCTTCTTTAGAATTTAGCCGAACACCCTGCACATTGGAGCACCTAAGAACACTGACTGGAGCATTTTCCGTTGCATGTTCAAGCGCTCGCTCTTCTACCCAAAGTTGCCCTTCTGCTGCGATGTCTCTTGGAACTAGGGAAACCTGGCTGGAATAGAGTGGGTCTTCGGGCGTTGGTTGGGGGTGAACTCGTAGGGTTCCGATGAGGATTAAGTGCAGACTACCATGGCGTTCTGCCGCCTCTAGAATTGGTCTTGCTGCATCCCTCATCGCCAAGAGTGCGGCACGATCATCACGTCCTCCACCTGTTTGTGGCGGATGTGCATTCATCAGTACTACAACATCACAGGAGGTGAGGAGTACATCGAGATGCATTTTATCTTGCAACACTTCAGGTGGTATCTGGATTAGACTTTCACCAAGCGCAGATTCCAGATATGGTTGAACAAAATCATCATGCCCGCTGATTGCCACTTTCATGTATACGCCCGATTTTTCCTCTTCACCCATAGGGTATGATGTTGACGGCCGATTGAATGTGTATTTTCATTCTTCTTCATTGGGAGGTAACCAAGAAAGAAGAGTAAATTATTCTCCTTGTAAATTGTACCAAACGTGCCCACTGTCTGGCGATGCTTGTAAACGAAACTTGAAGTGCCGATAGATGACAGGCGGGAGTGGAAAGGCGCCCCTACGGGGCGCTCGGAGGTGAGCCCTTGGTCGACCAACTCCCAAATCTCGGACGTGAGGAAGAGATGCTTGCGGCCATGGGAATGAACTCTATCGATGATTTGTTCACTGATATTCCTGAACATGTTCGGAGGGTTGAACCACTCGATTTACCACCTCCACAGACCGAGGAAGAAATTCTGCGTGAGGCTCGAATGCTATTGGACATGAACATCTCTGTCGATAGCCGCCCATCTTTTCTCGGTGCAGGTCTTTACAGTAATTATGTGCCTACAATGGTGCCGATGCTGGCTACCCGTGGGGAATTCTTGACAGCGTACACACCCTACCAACCGGAAGTCAGCCAAGGCATGCTTCAGGCAATGTGGGAATTCCAAACCATGGTTTCTGAATTGGTTGGGTTGCCCGTGTCCAACGTTTCGATGTATGATGCAAGCACTGCAGCGGCTGAAGCTCTGACCTGTGCAGTCCGTGTTCACGATCGAAAAGCAGCACAGAAATCGACCATCTATGTCTCAGAATTGATTCCACCACATCGTATGTCAGTCATTCACAACTATACACAAGGTGCAGAAATTGTTGTTAAAACACTCCCGCATGATGCAGATGGAATGCTTGATTTGTCTGCAACAGCCGCCGCGGAAGGTGCCTGTGCTGTGTATGTTGAGCAACCCAATTCGCTGGGTCTCCTTGATTCGGGACTGTGCCAGCTGAAATCAATTATCGGTGAAAATACAGCCCTTGTGGTCGGTGTACAACCTGTGTCACTCGGTTTGGTTGCACCACCGGGTGATTATGGTGCAGATATCGTCGTCGGTGAGGGCCAACCATTCGGGATTGGTCCTACAGCCGGGGGACCTATTTACGGTCTCTTTGCTTGCTCTCTAGCCTATATTCGACAAATGCCGGGGAGAATTGTGGGTTTGTCAAAGGATTCTGAAGGTGAACGTGCATTCACACTCACTCTCAGCACTCGTGAGCAACATATTCGGCGGCACCGAGCCACCTCAAACATCTGCTCCAATGAAACCCTCATCGCTTTGATGGGTGCGATGCACATGGCACTGTTAGGGCCCGGAGGGTTGGAGACACTCGCACGGCGTAATGCGGGGGCCTGTGCGGCCACAAAGGTCGCTCTGCTCGCCCTCGATGGAGTTGAATCCGTGCACCCCAATGGTACACATTTCAATGAGTTCGCCATCCGCCTTCCACGCCCCGCTGCTGATTTACTATCATTCCTCGATGAAGAATGCGACATTACAGGTGGCCTTGATCTTTCACAATGGTGGCCTGAGCGCGAAAACGAACTTTTGGTTTGTGCTACTGATCAAATTGATACTGAGGACATCGAAGAACTTGCCGAAGGAATCCAGGATTGGTTGGAGGGGTATGAGTGAGTGATTTGTTCGCTTTCAATGGCGCCCTGGGTGCCGGCTATGCGCAGCCCAAACCAATCTCGGATGCATTCACCATCCCAGTCGATTTACAACGGAGCAAGCTACCACGTTGGCCACGTGCTTCCGAGCCAGAAATTGTACGCCACTATACTTGGCTTTCAACACGAAGTCATGGAATTGATTCAGGGTTCTACCCACTCGGCTCCTGTACGATGAAACACAATCCACGTGTCAATGAGCGCATTGTTCAGATGCCAGGGATGAATGATTTGCATGCACTGGCACCTGCATCACATTTGCAAGGAATGATGGCAATTTTCCACGAGATGCAAGATATGCTTGCTCACTGTGCGGGCATGGACACTGTGACACTGCAACCGGTTGCAGGCGCCCAAGGTGAATTTACTGCGATGCGCTGTATTCAGGAATATCATCGAGAGATAGGACAATCAAATAGAGACAAGGTCATCGTTCCAGATAGCGCACATGGGACTAATCCAGCGAGTGCGGCAATGTGTGGTTACGATATTATCGAAATCCCATCTCTTGAGAATGGGCGCCTCGATTTAGATGCACTTCGCGCTGTAGTCGGAGAGGATACTGCTGCGATGATGGTTACCAATCCCAGTACGCTAGGCATATTTGAGCCAGAGATCGCAGAAGCTGCAGAGATCGTTCATTCAGCCGGCGGACAGATGTACTATGACGGTGCCAATTTTAATGCGATTCTCGGTAAGACTAACCCTGGCCTGATGGGCTTTGATGCGGTTCATTACAACCTCCACAAGACCTTCAGCCAGCCCCATGGAGGTGGTGGACCCGGTGCAGGACCGATTGGTGTCAAGGAACATCTCGCTGATTATCTACCAGCCCCCTTGGTGGTTGCTGATGAAGATGAAGAGGGCGAAATCTGGTTTGATTGGTATACCCCACCAAAATCGATCGGCAAGGTTCAGCAATGGCATGGGAATTCAGGTGCGACCGTACGCGCATGGGCATTTTATCGTCGATATGGCCGTGATCTCGAGAAGATGAGTGAGCACGCCGTTCTCAATGCCAACTATCTCCGCCATCGAATCATGAACCCCTCACAAGAGGTTCGCGATCAAATCCATGCGATGCCAATTGACGGCGCTCCCGCAGATGTTGTCAAACACGAGTTCACCCTCAGTATGACTCCTGTGAAGGATGTAACGGGGGTGACTGGAAAGGACATTGCAAAGCGACTGTTGGATTATGGGTACATGGCGCCGACCCTATACTTCCCTATGATTGTCCCCGAGTGTTTGATGTTTGAGCCAACAGAAACGGAAAGTAAGGATGCCATTGATCAGTTTGCAGATGATTTCCTCCATATCCTCACAGAGGACCCTGAACTTGTCAAAACTGCCCCGCATGACACACCGGTAAAGCGTGTCGACGAAGTTTGGGCTGCACGCAACCTCATTCTTCGTCATCCATGCGACGGCGAGTAAGCACAGCGACGACCGAACATAGCATCAGCGACTCAATTATGCCCACTGCAGGTAAACTACGCACCCCCGCCTCTTCTGTTTCGGATTCCATTGACGCGTTTTCATAATCGTCTGGCAGTATCATGAACCAATCCAAATCTCTTGGAATGTCTTCGGAAAGGAATTCATGCCCCTCGGCGTTGACGAGGAAGTCATCCTCGATTCTGATTCCAAACCAACCGTCGTGATATATTCCCGGTTCCACCGTTACAGCATCCCATACCATCAGTGGCTGTTGGTTGTATGTCAATCCAAAAAGTGGGTCATCTACCCCACTAGAGAGCAGCGGTGGTTCATGGACACAGACTCCAAACCCGTGCCCAAGGGAATGGATGAACAAATCTCCGTAACCCCGTTCAGTAATGTGGGTGCGTGCAATATCATCAGGAACCCATGCTGGTGTGCCCGATTCAATGACTGGAAATGTCAGGTTTTGTGCATCATATACAGCCATATATGAATCAATAATCGTAAAATTGTCTGTGAATCCTACAATGTATGTTCGTGTGATGTCGCTTACCCAATCATTCACACGAGCGCCTAAATCAACAACCACAACATCACCTGGAATTACTTGCTTTGGTCCGGCCCCATTGTTGTCTGGATCACCGTGTGGAATTGCCCCATTTACACCACTCGCAACAATCGTATCAAAGGAATTCCAATCCGGATTTGACCCTGCATTTATCATCGCTTGATCGATTTCCCCTGCAATGTATTCCTCTGTGTAATTTGCACCCATCAACACCTCCCACAGCATGAACCGGGCAGTTTCCTGACCAATTTTAGAAATTCTCACGGTTTCTCGAATTGAATCATCCTTGTTTGGAGAAATACCCGTGGGTGAAGGAACTCTTCCAACTTCGGTTTCACATGCAGCAGCGCTGGGGATGTAACTGAGCAGGAGGACACTCAACACGAAGAGAGGGATTGCCCGCTTCAACATGGTCGCACCAGCACTGCGTGTACACCGTGTGATTTGACGCTTCGGGCAGCACAAAGCGTCGAATTGATGCGGGATGGACTACACCGTGCCGGCATGGCGGGTGACAATCGCGGTTTTCTTCTCGGGGAAGCAAGGTGGTTTGGTTCTGGTCCTTTACCCGTTCGTCTTCCACACGAAGTTACAGCTCCTGATGCGTGGGATGGGTGGCGTAGGCAGCGATTGAAGCCAAGTATTGTGAGATTCCTTTTCCCTGCGGCTTGGTCTGTATTCTTTCTTGCAGCCGGATTGATTCCACTGATGCTAAACGCCCTTGGACATGGAATTGGGATGGATTTACGTTTGGGGATTGGCCTTTTCGTTGGCGCTTTTGTGTTGCTTTGGTGGTCTGCTTCGATGATTTCTTTGACTCAAATCGAAGGTTCACCGGCCAAAATGATGATGTGGAATATCATTCGGATTGAAACAGTTTTACTCGGAGTATTGACATGGATTGTATACAATCAACCAGTCGGGTCACTTGCAGTAATGGCCATGATTATCTCGATACCATTGTGGCTGTCTCATTTGGTGCGCATTGCGACTCTATTGGCGTGGCCACCAGGGCGATGGCTTCTACCCATTGCACACGTCAATATCGGCCTCTCTAGCCTCGGTTCTGAATGGATGGCAGAATCTAAGCGTTGGGCCCGCCGTCCACTTGCGCGACGCCAAATTGAATCAGGTGAGATGGGGGATACACGCCTAGAGATGATACTCTTTGGTGTTCGTGAAGGCAATCAGGATTTCATTGCGATTCATTTGGTACATCCTAGTGGCTCAATCATCGATCCATTTGTGGGTCCATCAGTGGGACATAATAGACTATTTTCACGCTTGGGTCGAACTTTTGCAGACGTCCCTAATGTGGTGTCAATCCGTGAGCGAATTGGCCCCCCACCTGTATCTCCAGTCATCGCAGAATGGCCTACAAACATGCGTTCTTGTTGGAATCAAGAAGAGGAGTGATTACTCCCATTCGATGGTGCCCGGTGGCTTGTGAGTTATGTCGTAGACAACTCGGTTAACGTGCCCCTTCAGCGTGTTGGTAATGCGTGTGCTGATTTTTTGTAGAATACTGTGTGGGATTTCAGAGTAGCGTGCTGACATTCCGTCAATACTGCGGACGGCTCGAACCACAATTGTCTCACCATAGACGCGAGCATCACCATGGACACCAACACTGCTAACCGGGAGTAATGCTGCAAAATACTGCCAAGGGATTTCCATTTCTCCGGCGGCTGCCGCCATTTCGAATTCTTCTTCGACAATGGCACATGCTTCTCTACAAGCCTCAGTTCTTTCTCGTGTGAGGTCGCCCAAAACACGAACTGCGAGTCCTGGCCCAGGGAACGGTTGGCGACTGCTACTTGGGATTTTCATCAATTCAGCCATATTGCGAATTTCGTCTTTGTAAAAATTTCGTAGGGGCTCGACAATTGTCAAATCTACGTCTTCGGGTAAACCACCTACATTGTGGTGGCTTTTGATGACGTCCCGTTCACCGCCACCGGATTCGATCCAATCCGGTGCGATTGTACCCTGAACGAGGTATTTAGCACCACAAGAAGCCTGCTCTTCTTCAAATACACGTATGAATTGTTCACCAATCACTTTGCGCTTTTCTTCTGGTTCAGTCACACCCTCAAGGTGCTTGAAGAAGCGCTCACTTGCATCTACAATCGTCAGATTGAGCCCCAAATCAGTGAGCATTTCGCGAACTTCTTCAGTTTCACCTTTTCGCATGAATCCCGTATCGACATAAACACAGTGCAGCATGTCACCGACCGCGCCGCTTGCCATCACCGCGGCAACAGTTGAATCGATTCCACCACTGCAGGCAATGATTGCAACATCATCGATTTTTTCTTTGAGAATGGCTACCCCTTCATCAATGAGCATCTGAGTGTCCATCTCACGCACCTTCTGACTGTGTTAATTCATCGTCGGCAATGACCTTGTTTGTCATTTCTTCACGGAACGCGATGAAAGCCGTGGCAAGGTCTGAATTTGCACAGGCCAAGATTTGAACGGCGAGGACAGCGGCATTGTCACCACGATCTACCCCCACGGTTGCTACAGGCATACCGGGTGGCATTTGAACAATTGAGAGCAGAGAATCCAGTGGTACTTTTCCGCCGACAGGGACACCGATTACAGGTTGTACAGTCATCGCTGCGATTACACCTGGCAAAGCCGCGGCAACACCAGCCATGCCGATGAAGACTTGACAATTATTTTCAAGTGCAGCATCGATGATTCCTTCCAGATATTTCGGGGCGCGATGTGCGCTAGCAATCCGCAATTCGTATTCGATACCAAAGTCATCGAGAACCTTTGTTGCCTTATTGGCTACGGGTAAATCCGAGCGAGAGCCGAGGATAATACAGACGTCCATCATACTACGCCACCCGTGGTCGGTTCAAATGCATCACGGTGTGCGCAGGCGCATACGATGAGGTGTTAAACCGGCTCTGAAATCAGTATTTTGATTCACTGATGGGGGGTCCACGACCCACTTCCAGCATCGTAGTACCTGCGGCTACCATCTGGGTCTTGGCACCACGATAGTCCAGCCTCATCTACCCAAGTAGTTTGACCATGCTCATTGGTGCTCGCGTTCGCTGGCGTGAGGGATTGAGATTCAGCAGTAGCTGGTTCGAATACTTGCTCTTCAATACCAGCCATGGCGTAGATATCCTCCGCAGGTTGCGGATCCATACTGAATCCGCCGGCATAGGGGTCCTCATCTTCACGTCCCGAACGGCGCATGATGAACACGGCCACACCAGCAATTCCGATGAATACAACGATTACTAGCGCAATCCAGAATGGCATAGAGATTCCACCTTCATCGACAGAGCGACTCGCATCAGAGGGATAGTAATCGGAGACATCACCAATACCATCACCATCGCTGTCGGAAACCTCAGTAGGGTCATCAGGGAATGCATCTTCAGCATCGTTGACACCGTCGTTGTCACTGTCGAGTTGACTGAGACCGCAACCCACACTGTTGACAGATTCATTTGCAGGAGTGTTTGCACACTCATCAGTTGCATCCATCACAGTATCATCATCGGTATCCACCTGCTCGGGTGAACAACCGTCTGTGCGTGCATTCCATGTGGTCATCGTGTTTGGACATTGGTCGAGGTCGTTGGTCACGCTATCGTTGTCATCATCCAGTTCTGATGGAGCGCAACCAAAGTTGTCGACCGACTCACCTGTAGGGCTGTTCGGACAATTTGTGTCCATGGCATCATTGACACCATCGCCATCACCATCTCTTTGGGTTGAATCACAACCATCAGCATCGGCATTGTACCCAGGGTTTGTCATTGGACAGATATCATCAGCATCTGTGATTCCATCGTTATCTGTATCACGCTGAGCTGCACCACAGCCCGTACTGTCGGCCACATCAAGTGTCGAAGTGTATGGACAAATATCGTCAGCATCAAAGATACCATCTTCATCAGAGTCCCATTCTGAATCCGCGCATCCGTATCCGTTCACTATGGCGCCCGGTGGTGTTGCTGGGCACTGGTCGAGATGGTCCTTGATACCGTCATTATCGGTATCACGCTGGCTTGCAGCGCAACCATATCCATCAACGGCTTCTCCTTGCGGTGAACCAGGGCAAATATCGAGTGCATCGCTGACACCGTCCATATCTCCATCTTTCTGAGAATCACTGCAACCAATCACATCAGCAACTTCACCGCCGGGTGTATTCGGGCAGGTGTCGAGGTCGTTGGTCACACCATCGTTATCATCGTCAAGCTCTGAAGAGGCACAACCGTCGCTGTCGACAGTTGCCCCAGTAGGACTGTTTGGACAATGGTCTGGATTCACACCGTTGGGGTTGTCACCATAGCCATCACCATCAGAGTCCTGTTGCTGTGTGTACTCGTCAGGGAAAGCATCGGCATTGTTACCGCTGGGATTGTCACCCCAACCATCGCCATCATTGTCAGCCCATTGTGTGCCATCGTTGGGAAATGCATCGGGGTTAGTACCCGATGGGTTGTCTCCATATCCATCCCCGTCTGAATCAGCACATTGTGTGGAATCATTTGGCCAAACGTCGGCATTATTTCCTTCAGGATTGTCACCACAGCCATCTCCATCGGCATCAGCCCACTGTGTTCCATCTTGTGGGAAGTGATCGGGCATGTTGCCAGAGGGATTGTCTCCATATCCATCCCCGTCATTGTCAGACCACTGGGTGGCATCGTTGGGAAATTGATCACCGGAAGTTCCACTCGGGTTGTCTCCGTATCCATCACCATCAGTATCTGCCCATTGTGTGGGGTCTGTTGGCCAAAGGTCGGGATTGTTCCCATTCGGGTTGTCTCCATATCCATCCCCATCTGAATCGGACCATTGTGTGGCATCTTGTGGGAAATCGTCAGCATAGTTCCCGTTTGGATTATCTCCGTAACCGTCACCATCAGTATCTGCCCATTGTGTAGCATCGGTTGGGAAGGCGTCGGGAGTGGTACCATTCGGATTATCCCCGTATCCATCGCCATCCAAATCACTGCATTGTGTAGCGTCTAGTGGGAATTGGTCGCCATTAGTTCCAGTTGCATTGTCACCACAGCCATCACCATCTGAATCGGCCCATTGTGTTGCGTCCATAGGAAACGCGTCACCGTTGTTTCCACTGGCGTTGTCACCATACCCATCACCATCGAAATCATTCCACTGTGTTGGGTCGTTGATGAAGTCGTCTACATCATCGGTGTAACCATCCCCGTCAGTGTCACGCTGACTTGAAGCACATCCAAACGCGTCCACGGTCGAACCAATTGGTGTGTTAGGACATTGGTCATACATGTTCCAGACTCCATCATTGTCATCATCGAAGACGTAATTGAAGCAAGCAACATCAGATGTGAGGTTGGTTCCATTTGAAGTCCAAAATTGAGCGAATAGGCAGTATTGTCCACTCGTTGTTGGTGTGCTGTAAGTCCATGATCCAAAACTCATGGTATTGCTTGTGGCTGTGACATTTGCGTAATTGGATGCAGCGATTGTCGAATAGGTTTGATTCAGAAGTGAAATTCTCCACATGTAATTATTTCCAGGCACCAAATCTAATCCTTGTGTGATGGCTGAATTCTGTGTTGAATTCGCATCATTTGTGTATGTTGTAATTGTAATTGAGGGTGGGCTTGGATAAAATTCATCGTAATGTGCACCGATGTAGCTGCTTGAGGTTGATGTACTCAGAACCGCCTCGAAGTTGTGCTGGTTTGCCGTAGTCGGGTATGTCCATGAAACATTCTGACTCCACGAACTTGAACTTGCTGTGAAATTGACAGTGTTGGTACTCAGTGTCGTGTTTGTGACGTTATCATATGCCCACCACTGTACGGTATACGCCTGCCCGACTGTCAGATTTTGTGCTTCCATCCAGCCATTGTTTGAGGCCGTTGATTCAGTCACTAACATTTCGTGGTAGATGTAATCAAAGTCGAATGTTGAAAATGCCCCATTTTGGTATAGGTAGCTGATGACAGCATATTCACCTTCGGTATTGGGTGTGTTAAACGAGTAGTTATGTGAGTATGTACTCGATGTCGCTGTCCAATTCATGCCTGGAAGCGAGGTGTTGGTTGAGGTCCCATCAATGTAGAACTCATACAAAGTTGAATCGAGAAAGTATGTCGCACCCGTTGTTAGATTCGACAAGGAAGCGGTTGCAGAGAACTTGTCGGGCATGCTGAGTCCTAGAGTCGGGCTTCCTGCAGGGGTTCCACCACCGACTGAATCCTCGATTGTAAGGCCGTAGTTGTTGGTGGCTCCAATCCATCCATAGATGTACAAGTGTGCAGTGAAGTTTCCAGATGCGGTATGTGTGATTGCTTCGTTATCTGATGAAGTGGTCCCTGAACCGAGCATAATCGTGCCTTGCATGAGGTCCATGTCGAGGTCGCCATTGGCATAGGTGTGCGTGTTGTTTATCCAGTAGGTGTTTCCACTAATCATGGGGATTGCAAAGTAATCATCATCCGTTGAAGTGTGAATCGATAGATTGGGCTGTGATAACGGGAGTGTACTGACCACTGTTGCTGTGG
This sequence comes from uncultured Candidatus Poseidoniales archaeon, assembly GCA_963934015.1. Taxonomy (GTDB): domain Archaea; phylum Thermoplasmatota; class Poseidoniia; order Poseidoniales; family Thalassarchaeaceae; genus MGIIb-P. The sequence goes on along the minus strand of CAWVWT010000001.1, from coordinate 90,265 downwards.
TCGTGTTTTCATTGGGTTCAAAAATATCCCCTGTGGGTGTACCTGACGTCGTAATCGATGTTGCCGATGCAGAGAAATTATTGTTATTCAAATCGTTCGACTCAGTAACATTGTCATAACCATCTGCCCAGACAATCCAATAGTAACTGCCTGCTGAAAGTGTCGATGGTATCTGCACGTTCGAATTCATTTGTTGACTTGTTCCAGCGGTCAGGCTGGGTCCTGTAATCCGCACGTTCAGAATGGTGTCGGCGGCATCGTAGGCCGTATCTGTGGACAGAATGATTGGAATGTCATACGGGGTTGATGACGTGAGTGCGACCGCTCCGATATTATTCACTGTGTAATTCACCGATACGGTACTCCCGATGGTTGCAGTAGATGGTCCCGTGATACTGCTGACCGTGAGGTCAGGGCGATTGATACTGGTATTGGTCCACATTTCCATGCCATATCCACCATCGCTGGAATATTGTGAAATAACCACATAATACATTCCAGCATTCGAATTGTTTGTGATAAATGTAAAACTTTCAAGTGGGTCATTATATTCCGAACCCTCCAGATAGCTTGTGTTTGTCGAATCCTTCAGATAGAGATCAAAATCAGCCCCTGTAGGGACAGCTAATTCGAAGGTGAAATCCTTTCCAGCGGATAGATTCACTGCGTAGAAATCCATTCGGTCGGTTGTGTCTACGCAACCTGAAAGCGAACTGGACGTAGAGGGGTCGGTTCCGAACGATTTGGTTGTAGTGGTGCCACCTGCCGCATCACCGGATGTGCCACCATCATTTTGTGAGCTTGGACAAGGTGCACGAGCACCTGCATCGGCGACAATTCTTTCACCAAGTTCAGGATACTGGGAATCAATATCGGATACTTGTACGACATCCTGATGCATTGGTGGGACTACCATTGGAGCCAATGCGGTCAGAATCATCAGGAGGATGAGTGCTTTCGATTTCACGACAGTTCCACTGTGGGTGGTCATACAGTTGCGTGAACACCCTAGCATTTGAACATCCCCCCGTGCGGGCGAGTGCGCGCGTGAGTGGGTATTCACAGTCTAAATCCACACATCGTTGGCTGCCGTCTGTTCTCCTTCTACCGCTCCAGTGTTGACCACACCACGCGGTTCAATCAGCAAGACTTTGCATTCACTTTCAGCACGTGGTTTGTGACGAACCCCTTTGGGGACCACACACATTTCACCTTGAGAAAGGGCCATCGTATGATCTTCAAATTCAATTTCCATATTCCCTTCTATGACCAGAAACAGCTCATCGGTGTCGGCATGATCGTGCCACACGAACTCACCTTCGATTTTGACCAGTTTGATTTGGTAATCGTTCAATTCTGCGATAATTTTCGGCGTCCAATGCTCCGAGAAAAGCGAGAGTTTATCCTCCAGGTTGATGTTCTCCATGCTGCAATGTCCATATCGGTGATGCATTATATTGTCTATCGACCTATGCAAGTAGAAAGCGCCGTGTGCAGGATTTGAACCTGCGACCTGTGGATTAACAGTCCACCGCTCCACCAACTAAGCTAACACGGCTAGCGAGTCGGCGACTTGGCTTTCATTGAAGAATGAATGGGTGGCTTTAGTTGGAATCAACGGGGTTGCGAGATGGTGAACACTAAGGGCGGTTTTGACTGGATTCAGGGCATGGGTGGTACCGGTGGAGATTGGAATGCCTCGGCTGAGAATCTTGCACATGCGGAGGTTGTTCTCGCTGCAACCGCAGCTAGTGGGGCACTCTATCGCGATGGTTTGGGCATGATTGCCAGTGAGAATATTGTTAGCCCACGTGTGCAAGAAGTCATCACCAGTGATTTGCATGGACGCTATGCTGAGGGCCTGCCCGGCAAGCGATACTACCAGGGTTGTGGTGGTTTTGATGACATTGAATCTCTTGGAATATCATTGGCGCAGAAAGTGTTCAATTGCAGTTTTGCAAATATCCAATCCACTTCTGGTACCGTTTCTAACATTGGTGCACTCAAGGCGCTGGCCAAGCCCGGTGACAAAATCACTGCAGTCTCAACTGCAGATGGTGGCCACATCTCACACGCTCGAATGGGAGCTGTTGGGCTTCGGGGGTTGGATTTGACCACCTATCCATGGGACGTCGACCGAATGGAGCCAGATGTTGATGCGGCCTGTGCCCTGATTCGAGAAGTTGAACCCACTCTTGCCCTAGTAGGGCAATCTGTTTTCTTGTTCCCTACACCTCTGCAAGAGATGGCTGATGCTGCTCATGAAGTTGGTGCCAAGGTGATGTATGACGGTGCGCACGTTCTCGGATTGATTGCAGGTGGTCAGTTCCAAGATCCGCTGAGAGAAGGTGCAGATGTAGTGACCGGTTCCAGCCACAAGACATTTCCCGGACCGCAAGGTGGTTTTGTATTGTCAAATAGTGACGATGAGAAATTTCAGCGCAAGTTGAACAGCGCCATTTTCCCAGGCGTATGTTCATCGTATCATTTGCACCACGTTGCCGGTAAAGTGATTGCATTGGCTGAATTTTCTGAATATGGAGCGGCCTATGCCGAGGATATCATCAGCAATGCCAAGGCGTTTGGTGCTGCAATGGCCGCAGAAGGTTTTGATGTCCTTGCTGAAGGTCGTGGATATACGGCCTCCCACCAAATTCTGACCCGCCATGGTGAAACTGATTCAGGTGCAGGAGCAAAGGCTGCGCAGTTACTTGAAGATGCAGGAATCATCACCAATATGAACATGCTACCGGGTGATACCAAGGCAATGACACCGAGTGGTTTGCGCTTGGGTGTTCAGGAACTAACTCGCGTGGGTATGAGCAACACACAGATGGAAGAAGTGGCCAATTTGTATGCGCGGGTTTTGTTGAAGGGTGAGGATGCCGCTTCGGTGAAGGTGGATGTCGCTGCGCTGAAGGGTGAATTCCAAACGATTCGTTACTGCTTCAATGAAGATTCGGTCAGTGGTTATCCACTGTGATGCCTCGACAATCGTAAGGGGTGCATGCGTTTTTCATCAACAAATCAAAGGGGTTGGTTGAAAAGTATTCACCTCTTAGTAATGGTGTGAATGAAGAAGAGTGGGGATGAGGGATGTTGAAGTATTTCAAACATTATATTCCAGCTCTAACTGGTATTTTGGCCATCATATTTTTTTTAATGGGACAAAATTATCCAACATATTTCTGCATAGGTTGGTCATTATTTCTTATCATTGGAGATTATGTTTTGCCTAGAGACAAGGAAATCCAACAATTTTCATATCCAGCCATATTGAATTTTTCAATTTACATAAATTTGCCAATTTTATTTTGTTTGATATTCTTGGTTGTATCTATTTTTGGTAATAATTCTCCGAATTGGTATATTGAAGGCTTATATTCAATGTTCAATATTGATTTTATCCAAATAAAAGATTCTTTTACTCTAATAGATAAAATCGCTTTAATATTTCAAACTACGCTATTTATCGGTATACTTGGGACGGTTCCAGGCCATGAGTTAACCCATAGGAAGCAGAATAAATTTGATATGTTCATAGGAAATTGGCTTCTTGCGTTTTCTTGGGATTGCACTTTTGCTATCGAGCATGTTTATGGACATCACAAAGATGTGTGTTTAGATGAAGATCCAGCCTCTGCTAAAAGAGGAGAAAATATTTATTTATTTATTTTAAGGGCTTCTTTCAAAGAACAAATTAGTGGGTGGAAGATTGAAACCGAACGGTTAAGGAGAAGGAAACTGAATTTTTTCAGTTTTCATAATGCAATGATTGTTGGATATTTAAGGAGCCTAATTATAACGGCATCAACGTTTATTTTCGGTGGGGCAATTGGAATGTTGTGTTTTCTTCTATGTGCGTTTTTGGCAAAATCATTTTTAGAAGCCATAAATTATATTGAACATTATGGCCTAGTGAGAGAAAAAGGAAAAGAAGTGGGTATGAGGCACTCATGGAACTCCAATCATTTACTCAGTAGTATTTATTTGTGCAATGTGACAAGACATTCAGATCATCATAGAGCTGCAAATTTGAACTTTTGGGAACTAAATCCATCCCATGAAAATGCTCCTCTGTTGCCATATGGATATTTGTCAATGCTATATTTAGTGTTGATTACACCATTTTTATACAAAAAAATAATGACAAAAGAATTGACACACTGGGATCGAAATCATGCGAATGAATATGAGCGAAATTACACAATGAAATGAGATTAAAGGGGATTCTAAATACTCTCAGGAATCGTCCCACAAGGATCCTTCTCCATGCATCTTGCGCCGTTCCGCATCAAGGAAACTCTCGCGTCTCTTACGACCAAACAGACCGAAGATCAACAGCAATCCGATTGCGCCCGTGGATGTTGCGTAAATGTCGAAATTACTTCCATCTCCATCTAGATCATCTTGGGTCGGGGTGATTCCACCGGTATCTTCATTGGTTATTTTTGAAATAGTGATGGATTCATCTAATTGCAGTGTTCTGCCTACGGAATCTTCGATGATCAATTGAACGATGTATTCACCTAATCTTGCATATTCATGCAGGATGGGCGAGCCACTCCCCTCCTCTGAATTGTCCCCAAATTTCCAAGTGAATGTGTAGGGTCCTTCACCACCGCTTGCAGTACCTGTGAATTCGATGGTTGCAACCATTCCCTTGGACAACGGTTCAAGTTGCCCTGAATGGGTGAAGTAGCCTGTAAGGTTAGCAATCACGGGTGGTTCTGTTGCGACAATCTGAATATTGCGTTCTTGCATTTCACCACCATTGTCTGTCACTTGGAGTACGACATTGTAAACTCCAATTGAAAATGTGTGGTTGACTCTGATCAAGTCTGAATTGGTGCCATCACCAAAGTTCCATAGAATCACCACAGGTAATTTACCACCCGATATTTCAGCAAAGAAAGCCACATCGAGTGGTGCATCGCCTGCAGTCCTATTGGTAGTCATGGTCACATCCAGCGGGTCTGAATAGGTGCAAGTTCCATCATCTTCGGTGGCATCGGTCTCATGGTTTTCTGCAAACTCATCGGTGCACCCCGCAATTTCGAGGTGGTCGTGAACACCATCTCCATCAGTATCTTTGTATTGACAAGTTTTGTCATCTTCGGTGGCATCGGGATCGTGGTTTTCCGCATCCTTGTCGGTGCATCCACCAATTTCAAGGTGGTCAAAAACGCCATCTCCATCGGTATCTTTGTACTCACAAGATCCATCGTCGTCTGTCGCAGTTTGGTTGTAGTTTTCTGCAAGTTCATCGATGCATCCATCAATTTCGAGGTGGTCGAAAATACCATCCCCATCGGTATCTTTGTACTCACAAGATCCATCATCTAGTGTGGCGTTTTGAAGGTAATTGGTTGCATTGGTATCCGTACAACCAGGAATGGTCAAGACGGGTGGTGTGCCAATGGTGAAGTTGAGTTTTGTAAATGCCACTTGTGTCATATTGTCCCAATCAAGGTTCAGTGTCAATGTGAATTGATAATTCTCTCCATCGGTCCAACCACCGATTGAATTGTTGAGAGTTGCCATAGTGTATCCCGCATGGAGGCTTGAGACTCCCATTCCAAGCAATCTCTCATTTTCTTCAGCATTCAATCTGTACAGTGCAAATTGCATTTGGTAATCAGCTCCAGTTTCAGTTTCACGGGCCTCAAAATCAATGGTGATGTTGTCTTGGAGAGAATCGTTCTCAAAAACGTCGAGATAGTACCAACCATCTACCTTTCCAATTCTTCCACCAGTTTCTAAATCTCCATCATGATCTACCGAAATTTCGGTGATCGGCTGGTGACTATTATTGGCGTAATCACCCCAAGAAAATGTGTCCGTGTTAGTTTTGAGGGCGCCACCATTTTCGATTAGAGTAACGTGAACCGTGTAGGGTCCATCTTGGTCAGGAGTCCATTCTCGGGTCACTTCATGGTTGTCACTTTCTGCGAAGAAACTCCCGTTCAAAGTCTCGTGCGGAAAAATCGGGTCAACTCGGGTGAACCAAATTTCATAATCATACTGCGAGTAGAGAGTCAGGTTTTCAAATTCAACCTCAACTTCTACTGTGTGACTCACGGTGTTTTTGTTGATTGATATCCGGATGTCGTCTGAGGCATCATCGCCATCCCGACCACTTGAATCTGCGACAACCGTCCATGGTACAACCAGCATGAGCATGACCATGCTCAGCGAAAGAATCGCTCGCCACCGGCTCATCATGCAGGTAGATGTGTCCTGCTTCTATTTCATAGAAGCGCAGCCGTCACCCTCAAAGTATCTCGATAACCCGACTTTCGACATCAACCGGTTCATTGCTAAGTTGAATCGCATCTTCAATTAATTGGCGATGAGTTTGTGAAAGTTTACCGCGATGGTAAATTGTAATCCAGTGTTCATCAACAACCATCAGTGAACCGACGTGTGCATCGAGAACAAACCCAACACCTGTGTCGATTTTATCCCCTAGTTCAAGTCGGCCACCTCCGAGTTCGAGTACGACTTTACCAAGCGCCATTGCATCGATATCTGAAATCCATCCAGGGCGAGGCACTGTGAATTCTGTCGTTTTCAGAGTTGTATCAAGCAATCCGAGTGTTGTGAGTAGATTTCGTTCATTTTCAAACGCGGACAGGGGTACACCTTGCGCGACACACATATCTTCAAAGGCGGACATCGCACTACCATCAATCAATGAATCATGGATTCGAAAAGCCCCTTCATCCATCGATTCACACAGACCCGTTGAGTGAAGTAAGATTCCCCCCTGAATACAGACTAATTCCTCGAGATCGGCCGGACCCGCACCGCGTAAGGTTTCAATTGATTCTAGAACTTCTAGCGCATTGCCTGCTGCAAAGCCCAAGGGTGTATCCATTTCCGTCAATGTGACGCGAGTTGTAATGCCGAGTCCTTCTCCTGTTGATACGATTGATTCTGCTAAGATACGCGCATCCTCGATATTGTCCATGAATGCTGCACGACCGACCTTGATATCCATCACCAAGGCTGCCAACCCTTCCGCGGCTTTCTTGGAAAGAATGGAGCCGGTAATCAGTGGTACTGAGGCGATGAGTTCAGTTACATCTCGTATGGCATACATGCGTTTGTCTGCAGGAGCAATTTCACCAGTTTGTCCACCGATCATGCAGCCAATTTTGTTGACCATTTCGAATGCCTTTTCGGGTGATATGGATACATTGTATCCCTCCAATGCTTCCAATTTGTCAAGTGTTCCACCGGTATGAGCTAGCCCGCGTCCCGCAATCATTGGACATTTCAATCCACAAGCGGCCAATGCAGGGGCCAGTACTAGGCTGACCTTGTCACCGATACCACCAGTACTATGTTTGTCAACGACCAGAGTGGACCATTCCTTTGGCCATTTCAACACCGTGCCTGAATGCAGCATCGCGTGTGTCAATTCTACGGTTTCGCTTTCCGAAAGACCGTTTTCGTACACATTACGCATCCACGCTTCAACCTCAGCATCACTAAGGCGACCGTCGACGACGCCGTTCACAAATGTCTGAATATCAGTCATCATCAATCAGTCCGATTTCAATGAGACGTTGCCGAAGGAATTCACCAGCACTAATGCTGGGGTAGAGTGCTTCTCCTCCCGTGCGTGCAATAAATTCGGGTCGGGGTGTCAAGTCAACATCATCGCGGGGGTGTGTAAACATCGGCATTGAGTATCTGTCACTGGTGGCATCTGGCGGGTTAATCACGCGATGTGTGACTGCCTTGAAGAGCCCATTTGTGAGATTTTGCAGCATGTCCCCCGAATCGATGATGATGTGCTCAGGATTACCTTCCACTGCAATCCACCCACCATCATGATCCATGACCTCTAGGCCAGCAGCGCTGGCTCCAACGAGCAGTGTGATGAAATTGATATCTTCGTGTTGGGCGCTACGAACCGCACCATCTGGGGCGTCACCACCGAGTGCAGGATAGTGTAGAATTCGCAAGATTGTGTTGCCATCAATAGCCATGTCCGGCAACCAATCTGGTCCCATGCCGAGATATTGTGAACAAACCTCGAGAAGGGTTCGGCTGAGTTCTTCCATCTGGATGTAGAGACCATCCACAGATGGCCCAAATTCTGGGCAATCTGCTGTTGGCCAAATGTTGGTTGCGTACTCGGCCTTCAACGGGTGCCCCTCGGCAAGGGTCCGACCAGTCTGCCAGAACTCCTTGAGATCTGGTGCGGGGTTGTCCTTGGCGTGTTCAACACCAAAGGGCACATATCCGCGTTGGTTGCTACCTTGGTTCCATCGCATCTTGGTCGTATCATCCATGTTGAAGAATGTCTCACTGACCTCGTATGCACGGTTGATGTCCCCAAGTGGAATACCATGGCCAGCGAGTGCGAAGAAGCCAATATCTTCGAGTGCATCACCCATTTTATCGACAAAGGCATCTCTGCTGGCTTGGTCACCATCGGTATACTCGCGGAGGTCGAGTGTTGGAATTGAATCTCGTGCCATGGGTCCGAACGTAACCCGGGTGCCCATGAATCCTTCGCGTAGTCACTGCTCAGAATCGTACTTTTCGCGGAGTTGTTCTAATGTCCAACCCGCATCAAGGGATTCTTGGACTTGCTGTGGGGACCAACCTGGGAATTCGTATCCATCCAATTGTGGTGCACCAAAGACACCATCATCACGACCTACAGATACTTCTCGGGCACCACTACCAGCATTTGGGCCCACACTTGTTCCATCCAAAATGACTGCACCAGTGGGTACTTCTTCATCATTTTCAGCCCAAATCTCAGCACTGATATCTCCAACATCATCAACCAATACCCTGCCTGCGGCTTCGCTTCTGCTATTGAATAGCATCAAGCCTAACGCACCGAGTAAACTGATAGCCGCAATTACAACCAATGCGAACATCATCTTGGCTGAGGTGCTGTCCATGGCATCTTCACGGAATGGTCCAGTTTCATCTTCATCATCGTCATTGGTCGAGTTGGTATTGTTTGTGTTTGTGCCGGGGGTGTCATCTTGTGGATTCGTACACGGCACAGTTTCATTGTCGGCAACCCCATCCAAATTTGCATCTGCTGTTTGGACCGCTAAAGATGCAACGAGCGCTTGATCCCAAGCCCACATAACTTCGTCACCATCGTAAATACAATCTCCATCAGTGTCTGGATTCTGTGCCAAACCACCATTCTGGAATTCTTGTAGATTGGCCAAACCATCCCCATCTGGGTCGAGATTTTGCTCGGAATTTGTGGTACCTGGTACGGCTGACCATGAACGATTCAGGCCATTTTCGATTTCCCAATAGTCTGGCATCCCATCGCCATCAGTATCGGTAGACGTATCCAATCGATTCCAATCCTCCTCAAAGATGGATGTCTGATGTTCAGCCAATGCCACATGCTCGATTGCAATTCCCATCTCACGATTCCGAAGCGCACTGTTGCTACCCCAATTGATGCTACTAAACAAACTCCATTCTCCGTCAATAATCATGCTCTTGTCATGTAATTTTCCAATATCACTGGATGGTGCCATGATGCGAGCTTCAACATCCAAACCATCAGTCATATTCAGTCGGTGGTTGAAGTGGTTGACTGTTTCTTGGATACCATCATCCAAGTAGTATCCATTGATGAGGAGACGAACGGAAACGCTTCGATTGGCAGCACGTTCGATGGCTTCAATCAGTGGGTTGTCACCATATCCCCAATGCCAACCCAAATCGAAATACTGCACTGAAATGTCTAGCGATGTATCTGCTTGATCAATCAGCCAAACAAGCGATTGAATACAATCATCCGGACAGGTTAGCAAAACTGTACCAAAGGGTCCATCATAGGCCAACTGCATCGGCTCAGATGGACTGAATTCGGTTGAGGCCGTCGGACGAGACCATCCGGTTGGACGCCCCATCGATGATGGGGCATCATCGAGATTGATGATGTGTCGAAGGCTTTCATTTTCATCCCACAATATCCGTGACATGACAAGATCAGCCACATCTTGGCTGTTGACAATCACACCTGAATCTCGATTCCCAGCATCCCCGTCGAGGGGGAATGTCGAGCGTTTCCAATTTCCGCTACCGATCCAAACACTGTCGCCATCGCGCACAGCGACCTTTGAGTGAATGTATCGATAGGGTGCCATCGGTGCATTAACTCCATCCGGCTCGACCATCCAAAGTACGGTACAACCAGCGTTGGCTAGTTCATCAGCCCAGCCTCTTTGGTCTGCACTATCAGCCGCATCACCGAGGATTTGTCCTTCGAGCAGTACGGTGCATTCTACACCGCGGAGTACAGCGGCTTCAATGGCGAGGAATAGTTCGGGTGAATCGAATTGGTAAACATGGAGGTGCAGAGATATGGTCGCTCCATCAATCCATTCAACCATTTGAAAAAGGGAACCTACCGGTGAATTCACCGGAATAACTGAACCATCAGTAGCGAAATATCCAGAGTCACAAAACAGACTTGAGCCCAGACGCAACCACCGATATTCCCAATCGACAGAGGAATCTGTATCGGGCAATACATTGCACCCATCTCCCCGCATTAGAATCAAACCAGCAGCATCGGAAGGAGGCATCTCAAGTGCTAGTCCACTCCAGCCTGGGATTTCAGCAAAACCAGAGCCGTAAACAAAAGCATCCACGATTGTCCCATCGGGGGCAATCAATTGTAGTGAACCTCCACTGTTGATCAACCAAGGTGGGGAATTGGCGAAGAATGTGTTGGCATCAATCGCTTCAGGACCACCATCTACAACGAGATTGTAAGGTTCTTCAGTGATGACAATTGATTCACCCGGCTCAAGAATGTGGTTGAGCATCAATGATTGCTGAGAACTATCCGAAGTATGGCGTTCAATCATCCAGCCACCGAGATCAACCCATGTGTCCCCAGTATTGGTAACCTCAAACCAGTCATTGGAGCGGCCCGATACCTCCACCGGCATGACGCGGGTGAACTTGATTGTCATCCCACCGTCATACGAATGGATAATGGGATTTGCTTCACCGGGTGTAGGCCACAGTGTTTGACGTGTCTCTGCTGCTCCATTACGTGATTCAAGTGTAGTACAATCTGAACTGGTCTCCCACGTCAATGTTTGGATCGCATTTCCATTTGGGTCGAGTAGAGTGATATTTTCCCCTTGATTGGTGAGGATGTTTTCCTCGAGATTTAGCACCACATACTCACCGATGTCAAGATACATTGAGTTCAGGGTGTGGTTCCACAAACGACCGGGTGCTACAGCAGCAGCCCCTCCTGCATCATCTTGGACCATCCAGCGAGAAAGGTTAACCCCATATCCAGCAGCATTGTGAAATTCAATCCATTCACTGGCCAAACCATTTGAAGAGTTTGAGCACTGAGGGCTGACTTCTGACATGATGATTTCAGTTGGCCCTGTATGAGGTTGCTCGAAAATTATATTTTCCAAACCGGGTGTTGGCCAAGCTCCGATGACCCATTTATGGGTTGGAGTCACACCTGGGACCATACTCATGCCATAGGCGGAGTGGTCCCAAATCACCGTGTGTGTGGAATTACCATCTGGATCGTTGAGTTTGAGGGTACCTTGGTTGTTTGTCAACGTCATGGATTCATTACCAAGAGGATAGACAATGTAGGCATCCGGGTTGAGGACGGCTGGTGGCAAAGCAAAGCCTGAACCTGAACGCAATTCCCAGCCAGTCAAGTCAACTGGTTGATTCCCAGTATTGATAATTTCAACCCATTCACCATCCATACCTGTTTGTGAATCAGAACCGGTGGGATTCGGCAAGAATTCAGAAATTCGCAAGCCGACATCTATGGTACCATTTTGGTCGCTTCCATTGCCCTGCCCGGGGTTCCATGTCCCCTGAGTGGTGTATGGTGAGGATAGCCATGGCCCACTTACCATCAGTGGGTCGGCTGGGATGATACTTTGATCCTCAGTTTGGTGTGAATTCCAAGCGACCATCTGTCGAATGTCTCCATTGCTATCGACCAACGAAATCGAATCGAAATTATGCATCAAATTGACGGGGCCAAATACAATGAAATTCTCACTTGAGGACAGATTCGATAGAATCGAAGCAGATGCATTTTGTCCAGTCCCAGTCCACAAAACGTATCCTTGGGCGAAACTGCTGATATTCTGACCTCCTTCGATTTGCGGATAGTACAATTCAATCCATGAACCACCAGCTGGATCTTCAGCGCTTGCATTTGCCATCACTTCGTTGATCTGAATTCGAGAATCTGGTACAATCATATTGAGTGGGTTGTTGTATTCTGGAGTGGGCCATTTTGCGGTGTTGAGTGGGTCGGCATTGCGCCCCCATTCAGGTGCAAAAACTGAGATGTTGACGTAGGAATGACCAGGGTGTGTTGGTCCTGAATATTCGACTTGGTGGGTGATGTCACCACTTGGCATTCGGAGTTTTATTTGTTCAGTGCCCGCACCATTGTTGAGCATGCCATAGGTCCCAGTTCCATTGACGGCAACAATACGGTGTTGTCCGGGGTTAATCATAGTCCCTTGACCCACAAGATGGGTTGTGTTCATCGGCATCGAGTTTCCTGCAGCATCATCGATTGACCAACCTGCTAGGTCGATGGCTATGGAACCGATGTTTGCAACCTCTACCCATTCTCCACCCGGCCAAGTGGCGTTGTCATTGGTCCAATAGGGGTCGGGCATGACTTCTGTAATTCGCAAATCACTCTGAACATAGGTGGGTCCTACGGGGCCACCTCCAGTGTTTGCGGCACCTGGCGTATTGGTGTTGGAATCGACATAAGCATCTGTTGGTGAGGGTCCGGGAATTTTGCTGACATCGCTATATGCTTGAGTTGTATTCACCGTATGGACTGATACTCCTGTTCCATCGATTAAGTCCAAGATTTCTCCAACATTGTTGAGTTTGAGTGTTCCCTGTGAGTTCTCAGCAATAATCGCATAATCGCCAGCAGGTAGCACATATGGAGTGGCCAGATTGGCGAAATCAACCCAAGTGTTGGCATCGATTGGGTGTGACCATGATGCATCGTCGAGTGTCCAACCTTGTAGGTCTACATCAGAAGTGCCGCTGTTGTAGAGTTCGACCCATTCGCAGTCCGGATAAGTCCCCGTGTCTGCACCCATTGGATTTGGCATCAGTTCGTTGATGCAGATATCGCCGCTACAGGCTGTAGATCTGGCTTCAGTCCCTTGGACCAGTGGCGAGAGGCTCATCACAATCATCAGTGTGGTCAGTAGTAAGGCATTGCGACGCATAGGGTTCACCGCAGGGCAAAGCCCTGCGCTCACGCGTGAGGGTGCCTTGCCCTTAGTGCCTCCGCAGATTAGATAAAACCGAACCCGTCGAGTTTTTGAGCAAAAGTGTAAATCATAATCGGCACTAGAATAATACCCATACCATGACTTCGTCTGATGCCGATTCGAGGAGGCATCAAACCCATCGCAGTTCCTACGATGAGTACGCCGATACCGACCCAGCCAGTGGATAACCAAACAAGCAGGGTGACGAATCCGATTACACCCATGACCATGCTTCGAAGTGGGATTAACTCGTGCAGTTTGAGCATGCCTTGGCCGACCTTGACCATCACCGGAACCGCAAACAATCCTGCACCGATGGTAATCGCCATCAACCGGATGTAATCAGATGGTGGTTCCAGCCCCGTCCACTGATCGATTGGATACATCATGTTAAGTGCCAGCGCGGCACCAGATCGTGGACGAAGCACAAGATAGAGGAAGGTTAGAACCATCACAGTGACCGCTGTATTGGTCGCAGAAAGAACTGCAATCACTTCGAGGTCCTGCTGTCGTGTTTGAGCATCGAGGTCGTCCAGTTCTGGACTGGATTCTTTGACCTCGCGTGCCTTGGCAAGCATCGCATCGTCTTCTTCATCTCGTTCAACCAATTCGGTGTGATCATCACCGATGGTCATGACATCGCCACCGACAACAGAATCCCAATCACCGACATCTGTATCGGTATCTGCAGCATCGTCGCTGAGGGACGCATCTTGAATGGCAGCATCTTGGGTTTCTTCGACAATCATTGGTGCAGCGGCATCAACAAATCTTGAGTCGTCTAAACCATGTAATCGAGCGGTTTCCGCTCGATATTCAGCGATTCTGGCACGGGCCGCTGGATCGTTGATTCCACCTGGTCCATATTCAAAATCAGCAGGAATGTAATCAGGATCTGTCAAACGGCCCCAGAAGTTCCGTGCACTCATGACAACAACCGTTGCTTGGGCAGCCGTCATACCGGGAAGGATGGCCATGACCGCTGCACAGCAGGATGAAAGCAGGCACGGCACAATGAGTGGCCTGACAGGTGGTAACTCCCAATTTTGTTCCTGTGGAGGCATTTCAGAAGTGGTCACATAGATATCGATCAGATTGGCGATGCCGAACAATCCGGCAAGTGCTGGCATCAATAGAGTCGCAGATGGCATACCGACAGGGCTGCGGCCGGGCAACTCAAACACGGCCCATCCATAGAAACCTGCGAGCAAAAAGAAAGCGGTTGCAACAAGCATTCCTGCCGCACGCGAATTGTCTCCAAGTCTGAGATCAATTGATTCGATTTTCCGATACACTTTCCATTTACCAATGGGAATCGTGAATTCGAACTTTTTCGGCAATGGAATATGTGCCCAAGATGTGAGCTTTTGAATCCAACGTGGCCAAGCGAGTCGGGTGGTCTCAGTAAGAATCAGGAAGGTGGAAATCATCAATAACAACCAAGGTAAAATGTCACGGCTGAGTTCATACAAGCCAAGCCCCGGATTGGTTCCAAACAACAGTCGTGCAACAATCAGTAGTGGTATGCTGAGAAGTAGTCCAAGTTGGCTTCCACGAGCTGAATAGGCGACACCTTGGGCCGCATGTCCCGAAATTAGCATTCTGTGGCCCGGCAATAATGCAAGAGCAGTATCTCCATCGGGTGCTCCAATCAATGCACTAGGGATGTAATTCAGAAATGTGTGCACCGTCCCCATCGAGACGATGATGGCTGCCACAGAGGACAAAGGAATCCCTGCATTGACGGCCAATGGCGACATCGACAGTGCAAGCAGAGCGACGTTGTTGACGTGGAAACCTGGAATCAATCCAGTCATACAACCGAGGAAAATACCGATAAAAAATGAGCCCATGAGCCAAGCCCAATCGAGCATAAATTCATCTAGCATTGCAATCCCTCCTATTCAGAGTGCTAGACACAGTTGGGTTCCCGGATTACCAGCTGTATCCGTGGCGATTAACCGACCAGTCCAAACCTGAACTCCCGTGCTGTTTCCACCTTCATCAAATCCAGTTGTAAGGGCAGTGCCATCATCATATAGACAAATTCGTTGTTCACTTCCGGATGCGAGCAACCAGAGATAACCATCAGTGGTTTGATTGAGCTCCCCATTGACATTGACGAGTGTATTAACTTGCCATGTCCAAGCATCCCATCCGGCAGTCCAAGAGAATGTGTCCGGTGGAATATCGACGGTGCCAATTGCATACAATGGTACATCGAGCATAATCCGCCCTTCAGCTTCATTCCAGACAACAGTTACATTGTAGAATTCGACATAAGTTCCCTTCTCAATCCACTCTGCGTGTGCTCCAGCAATCTGGAAGCGCAGAGTTGTTGACCGCTCAAAGTAATCCTTGCCATCACCGATGTATCCTTTGTCATAGTCGGGTGAGATTGGACTCGTTGTCCAGCCTGCGACGTTGACCTCTTGGCCAATCCATTCCGATGGGTTTGCAGCAATCGTTGCCAGTGTCGTAAAATCACCAATGAGGATTCCAACAGGGTTGACTGTGTGGTCTTCGTCACTCATTTGTAGACAAATTTGGGCTCGATCTTCCGACCATATAAGACGCCCAGAGTACCCTTCATCGTTGAACTCGGGCAAGGTGCCATTTTCAATAATTGCCAGATTTGGGATTAGGCAAATGATTCCGACATTCTCACCACCTGGTGCAACAAGCCAGTGTCCACCATCATCCCAGTTGTAGGTTCCTTCAACATAGACGAGTTTACCAATGTCATACGACCATGTCTCGGCAGCGACCGCCCACGACAAGCGCTTAGCACCAGCTGGGTGAGTGACGTCGAGTGTCGAAGATTGAACCACAATTGACCAGCGATAATTTCGTTCATCCCACTGAACCCAACCTGTGAGGTTGACCTTTGAACCCGCCTCAATCCATTCGGTTACTCTACCTTGTAAAGAGACGTAGAGTCTGTGATCACTATCGAGATACGACGGGTTGTCAATCAAGGTGAAACTCTGCCAAGTTACATTTGGTTCAATGGCATCCGAAAGGTAACCTGAGAGATCCACAACTTTCGAACGGTAAGATTCAGCATCGGCAGAAATATCGTTCAATGAAGTCTCAACCATGATGACCTCTGAGCCGACTTTTTGTGCAATTGCGCCCATCCCCTTGGCATTTATCCAAATTTTACCGTTGTACTGAACCACTTCACCTTCGACAATAATCGTGGAACCAATGGGAGGTACGTCACTGGTATCATACCAACGAATTTTGACAACATGTGGGGCCTTTTCAACTTGCAAATCAACGCGATCTGAACCATCTGTATAGGGGTCGCGAACCCAAGAAATCAGGGTCCCTTCTATTTTGACAGTCTCAGAAAGGTGCTCGTGTACCTCATCTATCTCGACTCGATCCGGTTCACGAACCACAGCATAGAAGTTCAGTGTTGATACCAGTAGAACCGACAAAAAGAACGCAGCCCACATCTTCGCCATGAACCTGCGAGCCATCCCGATAGGGATGAAGATTACCAAACGAGCCGGTGGCCTCATTTGCTTGACCGGCTGTGGCCACAGCGTGGCCAGAGTCCAGTCATTGGTGGTCGTGCTCCTCCTCTTGGGGGTGAGTTCAGTCCCGTTAACGTTTGAATCTACGTCAATTCGGGCATCAGCGGACGCATCTCAAGAAGCAAACATCGTCACTTGGAATGTAGGTGACATCTGGCGATATGACATTGAATTAGACGCTGTAAATTTGGTTGAGGGGAGTTCGGAATTATCAGGTTCTTCTCTCGACATTGTCACCGGTGATGCAACTATCTTGGTCGCCTCTGCGATGACTTACAATATCTCTGGACATTGGGTCCCAGCTTACCGGTTGGAAATTGATGCCTATGGGACAGGGGATGGCCGATTTCCTGAACCCAATACAGGGATTTTCGCCTCAGGGGAATTGCAGGTGGATTACCATGAAACACGCTGGGTCCGCGCTTCGGATTTAGCCATCATCCATCGGGTACAATCCATCAACCTCGATTTCGATGCTTTCGGGATTTGGGTGACTGGAATCGCAGATTTCACTCACACCCATGAATATGACCCACCACAAGAGGTGAACGACTTCCCGATGCGCACCAATGAGACGTGGAATACAGCATCCATACATACGCAAATTTTGTCTGGAAACGGCGGTCCAATCCCCCTCCCACCTGCACCCGAGATAGATGAAGAAACAATCATCTACAACATCACCGAGGTCGGTGAAAGTCCAACTGTATACGCGGGATGTGAGGAATCCTATCACATCTGGTGGAATAACACAAATGGTGACCTACTCGAAGATCACTGGTGGTGCCCCGCGGTCGGCAATGATGTCTATTGGTGGACTGACGACATTGCGATGGATGGTGTCGATGCCAAATTCTGGCTGACTTCGTTTACCCCTGCAGAAACCTCCAACATTTCCATCCAAATCGAACCTTCAACCGCTGCTCTTAATCAGGCGCTCAATATCACAATTACCGGGCCAGATGGTGAAGATGGTACACTTTGGCACCATGAGAACATGTACAATTTCACCCTCGTGGGTGGGGTAGCGACCCTTGAGATTCCGGCAAACAATCGGATGGATGACACACCGACCAGCATCGATTGGGGTACGCATGGTATTCTCGCATGTCTAGATCCCGAGGGTACCGCGATGATTTGTGGTGCTTCCACGCTGACGTTGGAAGGCAGTGCGATTGGCGCATTGTTGCGTCAGGATGCGATTGATCGTGCCCCGTTGGTTTTGGAAGTGGGGCACAACACCGCTTTGCGTTTGGGCCTTTCATTCCGATTTTGAACGACGAATTGCGGCCAAAGCGAACACACCGAGTCCAGCCAACAACGACGAGGCTGGAAGTCCATTGTCTGTGACAACAGTAGAAACGACATTCTCTGATGAATATTTATGATCTGTAAGGGTGGCTGAAAGGACCAGTGTCTCATTCACAAAGTGTTGTGTTTTGACCAAGAATCCTTCTTCGTGGTACCAATCGATGCTGGTGCGAGATTCTCCGACAATTTGTTGTTCCATTCGAATGGTGGGCGTATTCCCATAATTGGCGTCACCCGTGGAGATGGTTGTTTCCTCAGCAGCAGTCCATGTCACTTGACGTGCCAAGTCTTCTGAAACACGACTTGTTTCATTCCAGAGTGCTCGATTGATGCGCTGCTCAATAGTGGTCGTACGCGAGATGGTTTCAGAAAAGTCCCATTCATCTCCGACATCGATACCACTGGGCCACAACCCATCGCGTTCAATGATTTCCTCAGTCACCAAACGATTCTCAAGATAATTATCTTCCCCCCCTCCACTAAACCATGTTTCCAGATAGATGGTTTCCACGCGCTTCTCAAATGCACTCGCGCCTGTAGGTATCCACACTTCGATGGTGGTAGTAACATTGAGTGTCATGGTGTCATTTTCGTAATCTGTACTGTCATCTGTGAAGTGAACAGTCATGTTCACTGAATGTTCGACCATACTCACGCGACAGTTTGTGCTCTGACCGCCTAAACTGATGCTTTCACTCGCCTGAATGGTCAGGCGCATGGGTACCTCTTCGACTAAATTTAATCGTTCGAAGTCAGTACTTTCTGTCTGCATTTGGTCTTCATATTCGGCGAATACTGCAGCGGTCCAACCATCGTATTCAAACCAGTCACCTGTACTGTAATTTGGTTGTGAAATCGTCATTCCAGCAGCGGTCATAGGGGCGAGCAGGCCGACGACCATGACAGCGACCAGAAGCCTGCGCATACCCGCCGACTCACCCCTGAGTCCTTCAATAGAACCCATTCCATGGAACCGTGTCCTTGAATAATCAGACCATTCACCCGAAGGGTGATACCATGCACTCTGACCGCGCTCGAAGTCTACTTACCATTGCCGCGATTGGTCTGTTCGTTTTACCGATGCTGGCTGCCGCTACACCGATTCCATCCACTGATTTTGAAGAGGTTCCTTGGTGGGAAGATACACTGATGGATATGGACAAGGATGGTATTCAGGACAACATTTGGATTGCGATTGACAACACTCAGTATGAGTGGGTTGATGAAGAAGGCCGTATCGATGTCATCGTTGATTTTGACCACCTGCCCACACAGGTTGATGAGCGCCTCCTTACCGACGAAGTCAATTTCGTTCACCTCCACACCTTCCATCTGATTGACAGTATCGCAGGTTCTGTTCCTGTAGAGCGCATCGAAGCACTTTCTGTACTGCCTGGCGTCGTGATGGTCGAACTGGATGGAATCTTGGAAATCGCCAACTCAGATGTCAAGGATACGCACGGCGTTTGGGATGTGTATGAAGCGACTGGATACGATGGTGCAGGCAGTGTCGTCGCCATTATTGATACAGGCATTGATGGAAATCACGTAGGCCTCGATGATATGGATGATGATAATTCCACCAATGATCCGAAGATTATTGCATTCTATGATGTAGTGAACAATGCAGGTTCAACCAACGGCACTGAAGTCTTCCCATACGATGACCACGGCCACGGTTCACATTGTGCTGGCACTACAGCCGGTACTGGTGCGCCTACGTACGAGCACACGGGCATGGCACCACAAGCTCAACTGGTCGGCGTCAAGGTTCTCGATGGTGGTGGCTCTGGTTCATTCGCAGGTGTCATGATGGGCATGGAATGGACAGTGGACATGCGCCATGAATTCAACATCCGTGCTGCAAGTATGAGTTTGGGTGGGCCAGGTGTCATCGAAATGACCAGTGCTGAGGAAGAGAGTGTTGCGCGTATGGCCAATGAGGTGGCTCGTTCTGGAATCGCGTTGTTCATCGCAGCCGGTAACAGTGCTGGGCCAGCGACAATCGGCACACCAGGGAGTGCGGAGGATGTCATCACAGTAGGTGCGCTCGACAAGGGTGAACAACCCGGGATCGCAATCTATTCTAGCGAGGGGCCAACTGAAGAGGGTCGTATCAAGCCAAACATTGCGTTCGTGGGTTCCGATGTGATGTCGGTTGAAGCCAACTCAGTGACTGGTTACACGGGGATGTCCGGCACTAGTATGGCTACACCAGGTGCGGCCGGGGTTGCCGCTTTGATGTATCAGGCTAATCCCGAACTCTCACCTTTTGATGTACGTAATATCATGCAGGAGACCTCTGAGTACAGGCAGTGCCATCACAAAGGTGCAAACCAACCCTGTGAAGCAGATGCAACCTCACTCAAGCCTCGACAAAACAACGTGTATGGTCATGGTGAAGTTCGTGCTCATCCAGCAGT
Source organism: uncultured Candidatus Poseidoniales archaeon (assembly GCA_963934015.1). Classification (GTDB taxonomy): domain Archaea; phylum Thermoplasmatota; class Poseidoniia; order Poseidoniales; family Thalassarchaeaceae; genus MGIIb-P. Next base: position 69,667 of record CAWVWT010000001.1, on the reverse strand, counting down.
CATGGAAGCGGCCAATCAAGTCTACGGATTCACCGATATGGTTGCTGTGAATCTATCCACTTCCATCATGGGTGACAACAAGGTACACGTTGGTCAAGGTCAGTCGATCACATTCACCATTGATGGTGCGGCAGAAAAGATCCAATGGCGCACTTGGGATATGCGCGATGAGTGGATGGATTTGGAAGATTTCGAGTCGGGAGATTCATCGTTTGAAATTAAACATTCCATGTTTGTCGATCGTCTCAAATATTTACCTGGAAACACCATTGAGGGCAATCAAACATTGATGGTTCGCGCTTTGCAGAATACAAATTCAAGTGCAAATGTCGTGACTCACTTGCACATCATGGGCAGTGAGAAGGCAACCGTTCAGGAAGACTCAGAATTCCTCAGTACAGGCATGGTTGTCGGCGGCCTTTCCTTCCTACTCATCCTCTCGATTGCTGCGGCCGTCGTACTCTTCATGCAGTTGCAAAACCTGCGTGATCCTTCCTTGCACGTGTTTGAGGAAGCGATGGCAGACGCTGAACATGAGGATTAGGAATGAATCCACAAGGCCAGATTCTACTGGCTGCACTACTGGCTGGTCTTGTCGCCATTGCGGTGACGATAGCCATCGAGAGATTTGGTGGACTCATCGGCGGAATTTTGGGTACGATTCCGACCACAATAGTTCCTGCGGCTGCTTTCATATGGCTGGCTGATCCAACGAATTCAGAATTCCAATCTGCAATGGGTATGGTGCCCGTGGGCATGTTGCTCAACGCAATTTTCTTGTGGTTGTGGCGTACAGTCCCACCTCAGATTCCCGACTGGACATTTGGCAAGCGTTTGGCTACCATTACCAGTATCAACCTCAGTGTCTGGTTTGCGGGTGCAGCAATCTCAGTCTCCTTCTTTTCCGACAAAGCCACGATGGCCGTGGGACTTGCTGCCTTGCTAATTGGCCTCATACTCGGCTTGTGGATTACCCTTGAGCATCGGTCTGCACCACGAGGTCAAAATCAAGTGAGTCCAGTGACATTGGCAATGCGTGGTGTTGCAGCGGCCACAGCGATTGGGGTGGCGGTTTGGTTCTCACAGCTCGGCTCGCCATTGTTGGCTGGAATGGCGTCGGTATTCCCTGCAATTTTCCTGACCAGCATGGTGGCACTCTGGATATCGCAGGGCGAAGATGTACCCTGTGGAGCAGTTGGTCCGATGATGCTCGGTGCGATGTCAGTCAGTTTCTATGCCCTATTGGCTACACACACTTTGCCTGAATACGGTGTCATTGTGGGTTCTATCCTTACTTGGTTTGCCTCCATCTTCGCAATCTCAGTACCTGCAGTGCTTTGGCTGAGGTTTCGAGCGAACCGTCGGGTTGAAGCCGAGAACCCGGCCCCATAGGGCCGGAGGGCACACCATGAAACGGGGTCAATTTGCACTGTTTCTGACCATCCTAATGCTCTGTTCCACCCTGTCTGGTTGCTTTGGTGCGGAAGAAAAGCCAGCATCCATTGAACCAACACCATTTGATTTTGACCGTGAAATCCCGGCCACAACTTGGTATCACTACGATGGGGCTGTAGATGCGATGAATGAGTCAGCGGTTATGGCTGCCAATATTACTGCCAACCTGACGGGCGACAATGCACCATTTTGGGCCAACGGCTCCTATTTCGGCATCGGAATGAGTACTTTTGAGCCGACCATCGGCATCACTTCTGCAGACAATTTGTACATGTCCAGTTGGGGCAATGGCGTGGGTGGTGCTACCGCTGTGGTTCAGTGTACAGGCCTGATTGAAATGACCAATCTCAATGATTATTCCTGCGCTGACGTGTATGACCCGCTAATTCCTGTTGTGAGCAGCAATGACCCGTATATCTACGTCGATAAATGGACTGACAGGATTATGAAATTCGACATGCATGCCTTGGCTGCAATGACCGTTGAATGGTCAGATGATGAAGGCAACTCTTGGCGACTTGTCGACCTTACTACCTCGCCATATTCGGTACAGGATCACCAGACCATCACCTCTGCACCCGGTGCTGCCCTACATCCGACAACATGGGTTTACTGTGTCAATGGAAATGCACCGGCCCCACTCTGCTCATTCAGTGTGGATGGTGGGTGGAATTGGAGCCCCGAGGTTCCTGGTGCTCCGTTGTCCTGTCAAAGTGGTGGTCTTAGTGCACACCTTGAAGGTGCAGAAAATGGTAATTTCTACCGTGGTCAAATCGGTTGTAATGGAGAGGGATATTCGATTTACAGAAGCACCAACGGCGGTCTAACTTGGACAGAGCATGTTTTACCAACATCTGAATCAGGTACTGCAGCCACTTGGAATGCCGAAGAAGCACAAGTTGCCATTGACACGGACAACAATGTGCACGCCATGTGGATGGGTGCTGATGACATGCCCTACTATGCCTACTCCTTGGATGAAGGTGACTCCTGGAGTGAGGCAATGATGATTGCACCGCCAATCGGTTTGAAGGGCACAGGTTTCCCAGTGGTCACAGCTGGGGATTCGGGCCGTGTCGCCTTTGGTTACGTTGGCGATACAGGAAACGACATTTGGAATGGTTACCTAACCATCATGACGGATGCCTTCAGTGATGCCCCTCTAATGACAACTGTCCAAATCAATCAACCAGGTGACCCTCTCGATACAGAGGCTGGATGCGGTTACAATCGATGTGGTGGGTTGGGTGATTTCCTCGACATGTCCGTAGATCAATACGGTCGTCCTTGGTTTGGTCTATCACACAATTTACAGGACATCGGTATTTTTGCGACAATGATAGAAGGACCAACCCTACGTGGAAACGTGGCGGAGTTGACAGTGATGCCAGTTGGTGGCCCAGAAACACTTTGAGGTGAAAATATGGCAGAACATGACCGGGTAGTGCGCGACAATGTCCACAGAGACATTGTGTTGGATGACGATACTAGCAGTTTGGTCGACACACGAACATTCCAGCGCCTGCGTGATATCAAGCAGTTGGCAACATGTCACTATGTATTCCCAACCGCGACACACACACGGTTCGTTCACAGTTTGGGTGCACACCACCTCGCCGGTGTTCTCCTCGAACATTTGGAAACTGTTAATCCTGGTCGAATCACCCCTGAAGATGCACGCCTTGTTCGGTATGCTGCACTGCTGCACGATATAGGCCACCCACCCTTCAGCCATGCGCTTGAGAGTGAGCGTGTTTTTGCCAATTACAACCACCACGAAAAGTGGGGTAGATTGATCCTTGAAGACCCTGACAACGATCTCCGCCAGGCTCTCATCAAATTGATTGGTGAAGATGGCTTGTCTCGCTTGTTCTCGATTCTCGATGGGACTTGTGAGTTCCCGGTTTTGCATGATATTGTTAGCAGCCAATTAGATGTCGATCGACTAGATTATCTGATGCGGGATCAAATCAATACAGGCGCTAAAATTGGCACGTTTGATGTGTTCAGAATTTTCCGCGCTCTGCGCATTGACGAAGATGGTCACCTCATGGTCACCCGCGGGGGTGTGGCTGAAGTCGAATCCTATCTCATGATGCGTTACAACATGTATCACAATGTCTACTTCCACAAATTGAACATGCTCACAACAGCATATGTCATTCGCGCCCTCGTGCGTGCACGTGAGTTGGTGCAGGCTGGAACGATGACTGTCAGTGTTCGAATGAATCGAATGCTGATGGATGAAAATCTCTCTGTCCGGAATTACCTCGCACTGACGGACAGCCTGATTCATGCTGAACTTACAGCCTTCGTTACACACGATGATCCGGCTCTGTCAAAGTGGGCTGGATTACTCGCCAGTCGGTCAGGAATGCACAAGCGTGTACGCGTGCGCAACCTCACAGAAGTTGCCTACTGGGGGGCGAAAAGCAATATTGAGCAAATTCTGACCGATGCGGGTCACAATCCCGACGAAGACATGATTGTCACTCGTGTACACAAGGAAGGTTACCGGCCTTACACCGATGGAATTCGAATTGAAGATGGTCGTGACATCAGTGAAGTGAGTGCGATTGTTGCCAGTATCACAGCACCCCTAAATGACATCTTATTGTTCGTACCTGAAGATTGCCGCGAAGCCGCTGAGAATGCCATCAATGAAGCGATGGCCGGCGTGTGAAGGCTGAAGTGCTCCGGCATCCCCCCGGCATTTAGGACCCCTAGCTTAGTCTGGTTAGAGCACCCGGCTCATAACCGGGTGGCCACCGGTTCAAATCCGGTGGGGTCCACCTACTTTTGACGCCAACCCTCTTGAACAAAGGCACTCCACCGAAGGTCGATGTCGATGCCCAAGTGGACATTGTTCCTCGTTACCATCCTCCTTGTTTCGTCGCTGTCGTGTTATTCAGTTACAGCCCAAGACAGCCCTTTGCCGGGTATTGAAATCACCTGTGTTAACGAAGAGACTCCACTCGACTTAGAAGTCAATTCAGGAGGCGCACAAGGTGTCGCGACTTGTACGATTGAAAACCCTTCGTCATTCAATGAGGAAATCGAAATTGATTACGATGGAGACGGTCTTTCAGTGGCAGGTCCAGAATCATTGACATTGGCGGCTGGAGACGAGCAAACCATTCAGATTTCTGTGTCGAGTGATTCACTGGCTTCGACGGTTTACAACATGACAGTCTCTGTTCAAGTCACCTCTATTCAAGGCTCTCCGACCTTAGCAGATTTCCTTGAGATATTTTTCCCATCCGATGAAACCAATATCGTGGCACAAGTGGCTGAGTTCGTCGACTTGAGTGTGACATCCCAACCCTCCTCGATGATCCTGTCCTCGGAACTTATGCAGCCCATGTCGGCAAGTGTCATGATTGCGAACGACGGAAATGTCGATGATGACCTGACAGTGTCCATCCAAAATTCAGTAGTTCTCGATGAGCGAAATATTGGCTGGAACATTACTAATTCAGGGCAAGGTGACACGATTGATTCCGACGGCGGCTCGGCGACATACACCCTTAGATTCACACCCAATCCGAACATGGAGGATGAATCTCTTTCCATCATCATTCGGATCAAATCGAGTTTTGATAATTCGGAATCCGTTGATGTCACATTAATCATCAATACGACTGCCCCCGAAGAAAACATCCTCGATTTGACCGCAATGAACATTCCGACCTGGGCCTATATCGCTGCGGGCACTCTCGGAGTTTTGTTCCTGTTTGCCATTGTCAGAAGTGTCACAAAGCGTGCCAATAAGGCATCTCAATCGCATCTAAATGAACTGGATGATGAGGATGAAGAGGATGAGGATGATTTCGAGGAGGACTTTGAACTCGAAGATTTGGATACCGAACTCGATGATTTAGATGGTGAACTCGACGACCTTGATAATTTTGAATTCTAACGGCTGCATACATCGTTTTGACCTTAGCCTGCGAACGCTTATGTATGCCTGAGGGGCAGGACACCTATGGTGGAACCCGTGAAATCCGTCTTTCGAATGACCTTGCTGATTACAATCTACGTCCTAAGCACTTGGGCTGGTACAGTTGACAATGCTGAAGCGCAAATCAACCCTGACATCAGCTTAACCTGTTCACCCACCGCCATCGAAATCGATGTCGCACCAGGTGATACCCGAATTGGTACCACCTACTGTGATGCACAGAACCCAACTCTGTACGTCGAGAAGGTCAACATTCAGATTACTGCCGCCGGACTCACCTACGCCGCTCCTGGTTCCATTACCGTAGCTGCTGGTGACACCACCACTTTCGAAGTGGTTGTCCGCGGTGAAGACCAGATGGCTGAAGGCAGCCGGCAAGTCACAATCTCGGCTCGAGTCGATCAAGCAAATGGTGCGCCTTGCCCAACCTGCACTTCACAGACAACCAGTCTGGTCGTTGTGGTCAAGCAGTTCCCAATGCTGCGAATTCAGGCGGATGAACCATTCAAGCAATTGCGACCAAAGGTCGACTACATCTTTGAATTCGGAATCTACAACGACGGGAACAACCGTGACCAGTTCATCATCGCTGTGAACAACCGCGACGAACTCGCAGACGCTGGCTTCCAAATCTCATTGCCAGAAGTCAACACTTGGATTGAATCCAAGGCACCTCCTGTCAAGATGCGCGTCATGATGCGCACACCCAAGAAGCAAGGTTGGTCCGACCATTACTACCAGTTGGATTTCCGCACCACTTCTGAACACTCGATCCGCAGCGGCGGCGTCGAGATGTCACAAACACAGATGGTCACACTCTACATTCGCGGTGTCTACTTGCCCGGCTTCGAACTCTTCCCGAGTTTGATGATGTTGGGCCTGGCAGCGGCATTTGTAGCCAAGCGACGCAATGAAGATCATGGCGAAGCGACGGCAGATGTCCCCAGCCCCCCGTTTGAACCGTTATTCTGACGGTAATCCCAATTCAGGCCACAATGTGGCCCTATTGGTCAATTGAGGCAACGGTTTGATAACCCCAAGCCCGAGGAACACCTCGTAGAGGTGAAACTTATGTCTGGTGGATTACTCGAAAAGGCCAAGCAAGTAACAGGAGATTCAGGGTCGGATGATGTCGCTGCGGCGGCTGATGAAGTGATCGCTAAATCACTCGACCCAGTCGCATCTTCGCCACCATTTGGCCTTAGTGATTCTACAGCGAGAACAGCTGGTTTTGGGCTGTTAGGTGCATCTTTAGCCTCCATTTTTGCCTTGCCATACATGGATTGGTTTCCATTCTTTGGATGGGTAGTCCTCGGTATGCTGGTCGCTTCCATCTACCTCACCTCGATTTATGTCAAATTCGGAATGAATACAGGAGCTGCAGTTCGACCCACACAATGGTCAGCAATTGTTGTCGGTTGGCTGGTCTTATCTAGTGGTGTATGGATGATTGGTATGGAAACCGATTCCGGTGGGATTCTCCTCACCGACGGCCAAGTGCACGAAGATGAAAACACCGTGACTCTGATGCTTCGACACAGTAGTGGCAGCCTCTTCGGTGGTGCTTGGGAAGGTGGTAATGTCGACGCAAGTGTCACGCAAGATGGTGCCGAAACATGGAGTGGAACAATCAATGTGATGATGAATCAAGAAGATATGATTGGCTCATACGGATTACTCACTTTACAAATTAGCGATTTCTACGCGAACAGCGCCATTCAACTTGATGGTTTCACATCTTTGGGCTTGGTCAACACCGTTGAACATCCCTATACCGTATCTGTGATTATTGATGGGGAAACAGCGTCACAGGTGCTGCCTACGCTTGAACTCTCTCGCGATGTCGATGATGTGGATGAAGAGGCATGGGGCCAAGTTGGGGACAATAACTGCGAAGCAGGTTACACGACTTGCGTTGAATATGTTGAGATTCGTGGATGGGTAGGAATTGGCATTGAAAGTGCTGATGCGGATACTACCCCTGTACGGGTACGCGGCGATTACACACTCGACATGTCGTTCGGGCTATCTGGAGATGACAGCTCAATCGATCAGAAACCCATCACTGTATCGGGAACTGAAGCTAGTTGGGCTGCTGGTGACTGTGCAGGCGGGACCATGGATATCGCAGTGGATACATCTGGCTTCATCTTCAAGTGCAACTCACAGTACCAATTCTCCCCTGATGTCGCATTGAGTGATAGCAATGGAGATCGTGAATATGGTTGCTACGCCCTAACGTTAATTGCAACTCAAGATGGACAAGAGGTCGCAATTTCGACCAGTTACTACATGTTCGAGCACGATTCATCCTCAAGTGAAGGGGAAACGTACCAGTCGGAGACATTTGAATCAACTGAAACTTGCTAATCAGTCTTCATCCTCATCCATCATATCGGCGAATCGATCGACACGCACATCTTCAGTTTCTGCTTCGTGCGTGATTTCACGGTCATCGTCACCAAGATCAGCGGTTGCAAATCGTATGGCAACACCCAATCCTATGATGATTGAAAGTCCCAGAGCTACGAGCATAAATAGCATTGAATCTGCCTCATCTACTACTGCATTGCTCCACGACACTGTTGCAACATCGTCACTACCGCCGCGAGTGCTACCGGCTGCATTCTTACTGATGAAGGCGGTTGAATCAATGAATTGGGTAGGTTCCAATACATAGCAGTCCAACCCTGAATCCCCAGTTGTATGGTAGGACCAGTTACCATCCAGTGTCTCGGTTTCACCGGCATCCAATACCATGGCTGAGTATGTGGGGGTCATGGATGCATAGTTTTCCGTGCCAGCAATATTGCACTTAATGAAAATCGCAGCAGTCTCCGTACCTGAATTACTCACGGTAACCTCAACAGAGATTGAGCGGCCAACATTTCCTGTTTCACCTGGGATATTGACAGTGTCCACAGAAATCACCGGATAGTCAAGGTGCGGTAGGATGTCAAATGTTGCGACATCCCAAGGCAATGGGACAAGCATACCTTCACTCCAAGAATCCATTCCAGTATCAAGATTCCATGCAGTACGGAAATTGATGATTTCAATGGTTGCATTTTCTGTCCAAATAGTACCATCTGCGTATCCAATTTCCACCGTGCGTGCTGGAACAAGTGCGACTCCTTCGACGTTACTTCGTTGCATTGTTGCCCCATTTGGGCCAATGCCGCTCAGTGCGTACTGGATACAGGAGTAGTCACCAGTACAAGTGGATCCGATAGGTGTGTGAATTTCTTGTTGGGCGATGTTTCGTTCCCACAGGTCAATCAGGCCACCAGTCCCCTCAACACCCGAATTTTCTAAGTCGAGATTTGCGACCCCATCTGCATTGATATCATGATCATCGGATGACATCTTGATCGAACCTCCGTTCATCAGCAAACTGCTACCTTCACCACGCACATACAACGGTCCACTGGCCATGAAATCTGCATCGATTGTTGTCACAGCACCTGTAATCATCACATCCGCTCCGGTAATCGCACTGTTCTCAAAGTGTGCACTACCTGCGATATTCAGTGGGAATGCTGTTCCATACTCACTGGCCATACGGCAATTGGTTGGGTCTGCAAGATAGGCGGGTGTTGTCGTGACTGTACTTCCATCATTAATTTCAAGATGGTCGATGACAAGGTCGGTAAAACTACCAGGGTTCAGCGAAAAGTTGAGTTGGAAATCAGTTTTTGGAGATGAGAAATTAATCACATGTTCGCCACCATTCATGTCCTGAGCCGGAATTTCATCCCAAGCAACAGCCCAACCGGACATATCGATACCAGAAGATGCTACAATTCGTAGTGAAAAGGCTCCAGAAGCCACACTTGAGTGAGCCACTAAGCTGGTGGGTGCATTTGGTGTCATACGAACCGCTTGTGCGAAGTCCCCGCCAGTCAGCGAACCATCTTCTACGCGAAGTGCTGCGCCTTCTGCAACAGTGATACTCGCGCCCGCCGGTAGGGTGTAATCTGTTGCGATGGTTAGCGTCGCACCCGCCTCTACGGTCACAATCGCATCGATTTCTGAACCCATGTTCCATGTTTCGTCAACAGAAACACTGTGAATTCCACCATGGGTTGGTGCGGAACTTGCATTGGAAATTGGAATTATGCAAATCAGCATCGAGATTGCAAGCATTAGAGCAAGTCGCCGTCCGGTTCTCATGATTGGGGGGTGTCGCGTTGGGGTCATGAAGGATGCGCCGACGTGCGCACTATTCTAAACCGCCTCTTCTGGTATCATAGCGTGCCCAGTCTATTCCTTACCAGTGCGGTCCCGCTCGGTGAAACGTTGAGTTTCTGGAGTGGGCCCTTGCTTGTGCTGTGGCTCTATTTGCCAGGGTACCTCGCCAACACTGCTGCGATGCTCGGTGGAAAATGGATTCCTGAAATGACTGGATTCGAACCGCGTCCCATCGATGGTGGGCGCCAATTATCCGATGGCCATCGAATTCTAGGGGATGGAAAAACATGGAATGGTCTCCTGGGTGCAATCCTTGGTGCTGGGTTGCTGTGCATGTTCACTCATTGGGCCGGGGAGAACCATATTGTCACTGAAGGTGTATTCCTTGATCCGTTGATTTGGGCAGCCCCCGGTGATTGGTTTTGGATTGGTGGTGAATGGGGTGCTGCATTCATCGTCGGCGCATTCTTGGGCTTGGGTTGTATGATTGGTGACAGTGTAGGATCTTTCATCAAGCGACGATTAGGAAAGAAACGGGAAGGTTCTGAAAGTTCACAGGCACCCTTGCTCGATACCCTCCCATTTGCGATTTGCACATTTGCGATGGGTTTGCTATTGTTCCCCCACGCACTTGTTGGAAACTCCGAGCTGATTCAGCCCATGTTCTGGCTATTGCTTCTCACACCCATCATCCATCGTCTAACCAATATGTTTGGTTATTGGGTGGGTTTGAAGGAAGTCCCCTATTGATGGGACTCTTCATGAGCCGAAACCGTTCGTGGTGTATCATGGGGCGAACCGTTCTCATCGTCGGAGGGGGTGGGCGCGAACATGCATTGGCAATCGGCCTTCTTTCCAGTCCTTCAGTCGCTGCAGTCCACGTCGCTCCAGGCAATGCTGGTACGGCAGGAATTGCAACCAATCACAATGTTTCTGCAGGGGATGTTGAGGGCCAAGTCACCTTGGCGAGATCCTTGGGTGCTGACCTTGTTGTGGTCGGACCTGAAGCGCCATTGGTCGGTGGTCTATCCGATGCACTCCGTGCAATTGGCATACCGAGTTTCGGTCCACATGCTGCAGGTGCTATGCTGGAAGGAAGCAAAGATTTCGCCAAGCAAGTCATGCTTGATTTGAACATCCCAACCGCCAACATCCAACATCTCACCAATGAGACTGACTTAGACGAAGCAATCGATCGTTGGGGTTCACCATGGGTGGTTAAGCGCGATGTTCTGGCTGGTGGTAAAGGTGTGGTCGTGACTGAAGATCGATCTGAAGCGCTTGATTTCATTCAAACTTCAATCAAATCAGATGGCATGGTTTTGTTGGAAGAATTTCTCTATGGCGAAGAAGCAAGCATGCTCGTGATGATGGATGAATCTGGATTTGTGGCACTCCCTTGCAGCCAAGACCACAAGCGTGTCAGTGAAGGTGACCTAGGCCTCAATACAGGGGGGATGGGGGCTTATGCTCCAGCTCCCGTCACCACAGAAGCAGTTCGCGCACGAGCAATTTCGGAGATTGTCGAGCCGATGCATGCGCACCTTTCATCTCTAGAAACTCCCTATCGTGGCTGCCTCTATGTGGGCTTGATGATCGATGATAATGGGGCCCCATCCGTGGTTGAATACAACGTTCGATTTGGTGACCCTGAAACACAGGTCACAGTCCCGCTAATTTCCAGTGATTTATGTGAACTTCTGCTCGCTGTTGCCGAAGGCCGATTGGCCGATTCTATGCCGACCTTCTCAACCCATCACGCCCTAACCGTGGTCCTTGCAGCAGAAGGCTATCCAGGTCCACCGGTGAAAGGACGCGCGATTACCGGTGACCTTTCCGATTATGTTGATTCAAATGGTCAAGCCTTCATCCATCATGCTGGTACTGAAATTGTTGATGGTGAATTGATTTCTACAGGTGGGCGTGTATTGGCCTCAACTGGAATCGCCTCTTCGCTTTCCGAAGCGCGAGAACTCGCTTATCGAAAGTTGGTAGAAGTGCAACTTGAAGGTGCTCATTTTCGCCGTGATATCGGCTACAAAGCACTTTGAGACGTGACTACTATTCGTTGCACTGAGCCTCACCCCTCGCGCGAGCGCGTAAGGAGGGGTTATAACGAGCCCTCAAGTCGCGGCGTCGCTGATGGCGTAGCGTATGTGCCATCAGACCCAAGAGAGGGAAATAAAATGAAAAACGAAAACGGAACTGCGTCGACGCAAGCCCCACTGTATGGGCTGCTTGCAATCCCGGTAACAATTGCCATCATGCTGGCCATGATGGTTGCCGCTACTTGGAACACCGTCGACTATGATGAAAGCGATTGGAACACACTGCTGATGCTCACCACCGTCCTATTGGCCGGCGGTCTACTTGGCAAGGCACCCCGAATCATCTTCGAACCCGTTGGAACACGCCCCTCTCTCGTATCCCTCGGATTTGCAGTGGTAATTGGTGCCGTTGGTTTGTTGAATTATTACGATGGTTCTGCTTTACTAGGCTTAGCCTTCACCATGATGGCAATTGGCGTTCACCTGTTTGACCGTTCAAGACGCCACGAAGAAGAACTGATTGTGGTCGGTATTGTCGCTGGATTCGTCTATGCGATTCAGGTTGCCGCCGCCGGTCATGCATGGGGTGGCGAGAGTTCTCTTGCCGGCAGTTACTATGATGTCCTCGATGTTGATCGCACTGTTACCGGTTATCTTTTCTTCACATGGTGGGTTATTTCGATCCTCAGCAGCGTCGTAATTGCTCTGGCCGTTCGTGGTCGATTGCAAGATGGTGGTCATGGTTCATGGTTCGCAGATTTGCCTGAAACCATCGAAAAAGATCACCTTCCACTGTACGCTGGATTGACTGTTTGGATTGGTGCACACGCGTTTAGCCTGTGGCATCTATCGACACTTGACAATCCAGATATCATCTTCCTTGGGGAACACGTTGGATTCTTTTGGGCTTTCTTCACAGGTCTAATGGCTATGTTCGTGGCATTCTGCTGGGCAGAACAATGGCGAACACTAGGATTGTTTGTGGGCCTCAATTGGCTCCTCTACACCTTTGGCGCTTGGCAAGAATCGGGATTGTTTGTATTTGGTAATTCAGATGGTCTTCTTTCCTTCCTTCACGGTAGTTTGGGTACTTTGTCTTGGTTTGCTATCTTTTTCTGGCTCAACGCTGGAATTCTGTACTTCGGATTTTCTGGCCGCCTATTACGTGGCCCTGAGAACCGTAATCAGGGCCAAGCCCGCCTTTGGTGGGGGCAGCACTGGTATGGGATTTCAATCGCCAGTGCACTCCTGGCCGCATTTGCCGTCCGCATCATGTGGAACGTGATTCCTGCAATGAACGCTGCAGGAACAGGTGAGTGGGACATGACTGGTGGTTCTGACCCATGGTATATGAAGCGAGCAATCGATTACATTCTTGCACAGAACAGCCACTTCGTTATTGATATGGATCGTGCCTATCCGGTTGGTTCTATCAATCCTCGACCGCCCTTGTTCAGTTGGACATTGGCACTTGGTGGCGTTTTGCTGGACCCCTTCCTTGAAGGCGATGTTCACGATGCAGCTTGGTGGTCCATTGCAGGAATGCCTGCAGTTTACGGTGCATTGACCGTTTTGCCAATCGCTGCAACTTGCAAGCGCTTCTTTGGAACAGGTGCAGGTGCAATTGGCGCTTGGCTTATTGCCCTCATGCCTGGTCACGTCAGCCACAGCACATTCGCACTGGCGGACCACGATGCTTTCGTGATTTTCTTCATGTCACTTGGATTCTATTTCTGGCTATGCGCTGTTGATTCAATTGGCAGTGACAAGTTGCTCGAGGATTCTGATTGGAATCCACTGCACATGATTACAGGTATCAAGGCCGCATTCAAGCAACACCCTGCTGCCATGGCTCAAGCCATATTGGCAGGTGTATCGTTTGCAACGGTTGCACTTGGTTGGAAAGGATTTGTCTATGGGCTGGCAATCATCTATGCTGCCTTCTTCATGCAAACTGTACTCAACCTACTGCGTCGCAGAGATAGCATGCCGTTGACCGCTGCAATCACTGTGATGATGTTCACGACATTCTTGTTACCATTGCCATTCTACGGCAACATGCAATTGAACCTGATTTGGGACGCAAGCGGTTTCCAACCGTTGTTCTACATAGTTGGATTCACGGTAATCAACGGATGGATTGTAACGGCTTTCCGCGACAAACCATGGCTGATGGTCGTCATCATGGGTTCAGGAATTACAACTGGACTGCTGGGTGCACTATACATCCTGCAACTACTCGATATCTCAAATGGATGGGACGTTCTCACCACCGGTGGATTCTACTTCTCTAAGAACAAGGTTTTCGGCACGATTGCTGAGGCACAGGCACCAAGTCGTGGACAATTGTTTGCAAACTTTGGCCCACTCGTGTTCATGTTCGCATTGGGTATGGGATTCATTGCACTGTGGCGCGGTTTCCGCACACGAAAGCAAACTCACATGGTTTTGGCTATGTGGATGCTATTGGCCTCATACATGGCATGGTCCGCTGGTCGTTTCATGTTCAACGCAACACCAGTGATGGCCATCATGGGTTCGGCAGCAATTGTCGGACTTTGGCGCTTCAGTGGCGTCAAGGAATACGCGAAAACATGGCGCCGAATGGGTGTAAGTGGATCATCAGCTAGATTCAGTTCAACGATTCGTGCAGGTCGAAAGCACCCTGGTGTCCCTGCGATTGGATTGGTCTTGCTTCTCTTATTCAGCCAACATGCAATTTATGGAATCGATTCGGGTATTCCTCGTGGCGAAGTCGCTGAGAAACAGGTTGATGCTGCCATTCATGATTTGATGCCTGATGCTCTACGCGCTGAACTCTTTGGTTGGTCCGTCCTCGATGGTTCACCATATTCGGACTATGGAATCGATGATGAGGAAATGCCAACCTGTCAAGGTGAATGCTGGTACATGGGTACCTTTGGGCCTGGTTTCAACGGTCGTTCTTGGAATGAGGCGTATGATTGGTTGGAAGCCCAAGATTCAGATATGTCGTTCTCAGAACGACCAGCTTTCGTATCTTGGTGGGATTATGGATTCCAAGCGCTCGCTCAAGGCCAGCATCCAACTGTTGCGGACAACTTCCAGTCGGGAATTCCTGCAGCAGGTAATATGCTGCTCGCCGGTGGCGAAGAAGATACGATTGCGCTGTTCATTGTGACCCTAGCAGAGGGTGATATGCGTCATGAGTTCAATGATGATCAAGGAACAACAGATGACAATCAGTTCACGCGGACATTCACGCAAACAATGCAGCAGCATTTCTCTGCCGCAACACAATCTGATGGAACATGGAACGAATGGGTCGATGTCAATACAATGTCAGATGGCCAAGGTGTTCGAGACCACTCGTTCACCATTATTGGTGCAGGTGATGATGTCATGCTTGCAGAAGGCACCGTCATGAATGCCGATGGAACACGCTCTGATGCTTCAACGTTGTACCGTCTTTATGAGGACCGCGAACAAATTGGTGAGTACACCGATATGGAAACTGCAATCTATGAATTCAATCAAAACGGAAAGGTCGACTGGATGGACAACTGTCCAGTTGGCGATGAGTTTGTTTTCGATGATAACGGGAATTCGCCAGGTGATGATACCTACGATTCCACAGATGCATTTTCGTGTGAATCCTCACACTATATCATCGGTGATTATTGGTACACCAGTGATCTTTACGATGATTTCAATGACGTATCGACATCTCTGCACCGTCAGAATGCTCGCTATGCCATCGCACGTGATTTGCTCACCCATGTATTCAGCCTAGACGAACTGGTTGATTTGTACCACGACCTCACATCGATTGAGTATGAGGTTGCATCTTATGATGGCGGTCCCGGTGAAACGGTGACTCGCAACAATGACATCCGCTACTTTGCTGTTGACAATCGATTGTATCCAATCGGTGGTTACCAGTATGCTGAGAGTGGAATGCATTATGGAAATCCCACTGGTATTTTCTATGCGCCGACCACATTGAGTGGACTCGACCCTGATGACTACATCGAATCTGTGTACATTACACAACGCGGTGAACGTCCCGAACAAGAGATGACTAGTGCAGAGTTTGAGGCAGCCTATGTGGCTGATTTGCTCGCAGGTCAATCAGGTAGTGGTGGCGATGTCATTGAGCTCGTTGATGTACGGGTTGACCAGCAGCCTGCTTTCTTTGAGACGATGATTGCCCGGGCTTATGTAGGGTATGGCACTCCACAACTCGGCCTTGAACCAGAACGTGGTCATGGCCAGCCGAAGCAACACTTCCAGGGCTATGGAACACCGGACACACCACTGACGTGGGCTTACCCACTGCCTGGTGCAATGATGAACCATTTTGTATTGTCAAATTGGTACGATGCTAACGAGGATAACGAACAGATGATTGGCTCTGCTAACACGGGCGTCAAGGTTCTCAAATATTACTCGGGCGCAACCCTAGAGGGCGATGTCATCCTCGGTGAAATTGGTACAGTACCCAATGCAAAGTTACTCATTGAGCGCGACGCTTTCAGTGGAGAAGATCCTTCGGATACTGATGCACGTACTTATTGGATTCCAATTGGAACAGCACAAGCAGATGATGAAGGACATTACAGTATCACTGTGCCCAGTGGTCGCATTCGTGTGACCGCGTTCATGGGCGAGTCTGATTTGGTATCCGCGCGAGATCAAATGGCAACTGCAGATCAATCAACTGCCCAAGGCTGGGCGGTTGATTTGGTCACAGATGTCAATGATGACCGTACAATCAACCCCATTACAGGAATTCTTGCGAATGTATCCGGGTCAACTTGGTTAGGTGAATCTTCAATCAACGTTACCGGTGATCAAGGACATTCCAATGGTGCAACTCTTCTCAATATGGATATCAGTGTTGCAGCATCCGGTGCGACTGGTACAATAGAGTGGCAAGGTGATGCTGATTTCGGTGGTAATCCTCTTGCAAACATGGACCTTCGAATCTCAAACATTTGGGCTGACACTCAACAAGATGCCTACTTCATCACCACTTCAGATGGCGATGTTGAAGGTGAGCGCGGGTACGGCCCTGGTGCGGTTGGTCAAGTAACTTTCACAGGCCCTGGTACAGTGATTTCTGAATCTGGTGTTGTAACAGCAACAGACTTCACTGGAAATTACACACGTAGTATCATGAATAGCCATTCCTACACAGGAACTGGTGATATTCTAGGCCGTGGGACATTTGTTGGCAGCATCGATAATGTAGATGCACAAGAGTGTGTGAATGGTACAATGCCCGGTACAGCGTCATATTGTCTCGAGGATGTAAACATGACAGACACCTTCCTCATCGATGGATTAGTCGAAGGAGTCGATGGACGCTTTACTTCGAATGGCACAGCTTTCTTCACGACACCGATGTACAGAGAGACAATTATTGGCTCAGGTACGTTTGCCGTGGATGTATCAGACACATCGTTGTCAACTTACGGCACCATCAATGGTACAGGTACGTTCCAAGGTACAGGTCAATTCAGTGGTGAAATGGTTAAACCGGGTTCATTCCATCTTGTAGATGCGATTCCAGGTACATATCACGTCGCTGTACTCTTCGATAATGGCGAAGAATCGGTCTTGCCCATGCCACTAGTGGTACCACTCACTCGGGACAGTTCTGAAGCGCAGAATATCCAACTGTCATTGCCTGGTACTTGGATTCAAGGAACGGCGAGCACGTTGTCAATGGATCAAGGCACAGGTGCCACTGTCACCGGCCGACTGGAGCTAGTTGACTTTGATGATATAGAAGCAAACGTCACAGAAGAGTGTGGTGAAATTGCTTGGTCACCATGTTGGTTTGATACCGATGAAAATGGTACATTCGGTGTTGGACCCGTGCTTGAAGGAGAATATGTCGTAATCATGGACGGTGATTCGGATGGATTCGATGAATACAGATCTGCAACGATTTCAGTCACTCCAGACACTGCTGGCAATGTCACACCAACAGATATTGACAAGATACCCCCAATGTACGACATTGAATTCATGCTATTAGATCATCAGGATCAACCTGTAGAGGGTCAGAATCTATCCTTCTCGAATCAATATACACCGTTCTCAATTGATGCACGGGACAATGGTAATGGTTCGTACAACATCGAACTTCCCCGTGACACATGGGTTGTTGAAAGCATCTTGGATGAGGATTACATCCTTTACGAAGAAATTGATTTGGAGGAGAATATCACAGGTCTTGTGCTTCAGTATGTTGAATCCGCATGGATCAATGGTACTGTCATGTACGATTTGAGTGACAAACCGAATGAAGAACCACAGCCATACAACAATCAGATGGTGAACATCCAATGGGGTGGCAGTATTGCTGAAACCACGATGACGGATGAAAATGGTACGTTTGGCTTCCAAATTCCAGTTGGTGCAGAAGTCAATTTGACAGTGCACGTTGTGGTCGGTCATCTACTTGCAGGCAAGCATTTCACCGTGCCTACCGGAGGGATTGACTTCTCTGGCACGGAAGCCTTGTATCCACGCAACAGCGTTGGCGCAGCAGGTGACATCTTCCTGTATGATGTTGGCAATCCGTACACACAAAATGTCCCCGGATTTGGTAATTATCCATTCATGATGGAGGCATACGATAATTCGACAGGTGTCACATGGCAATGGCCAGTTGATACAGCCCAGGGCCGATTTACAGCTCGAGTATTGGAAGGTGCAGACAATGAAACCAGAGACTGGACTCTCAGCATCAACAATGAGGCCCTAAACGTCGAACCAATGACTTACACGCCAGTTGGTGATAATGCCACACTGCAACTGGTTGCAAACCCTGCTTATATTATTGCGAATTTCACAACATTCATCGATCATTCAGGTGATGGGAACCTGACCAATGGCACAGTTCAACCTGTTGATTTCCGATTGGTTCCATACTCTGCATTTGATGATTCCATGAATATCAACATTAGCGCATCGCAAATTTGTGATGCGGGTGTGACTCGAAACTGTTGGACCAATGGTACAATTGAACTTGAGCTTCGTGTTGGAAAGTGGGTTTTCGAAACCGATGCCAAGGATGCACGGAGTGAGAACACAACCGATTTCAACACACTCCTTTCCACCTCAGGTGGCTTGATCGAGGTCCCGATTGGTTCAGAGTGGGTTGATGTTGAATTGGGCTTCCTGCCCGAATGGCATACATCGATTACTTTGCGGAACGAATCTGGCGGTACAATGGCCAATTGGACCGTGTACTTTGAGGGAGTTGGGGAAGGTGATGGTGAAACATTTAATCTTGATACCGATGCCAATGGAACGATTGTCGAATATTTGCCAGAAGGTGATTGGATGGCCTACATCCTCAACTTTATCGCAGATGATGGTGACGATACAAATGATGACCCATTGCAAACCTTCCGTGGTACGTTGAGTATTGATTCTACGACACCAGGTACGAGCATAGAGTGGCAAACAGTTGAAGCTGCTCAGTTTAATCTGACACTGATTGAGGCTGGAAGCGGTGAATTGCTGAACGGATATTCCGTTACAGCAACCAGCGAAGATGGCCTTGGTGAATTCACACTCGGGCCCAGTGATGAAGCGGGGGTAATCGGTGGTACTCTCATGCAGGGTGCTTGGACATTGAGTCTGAATCGCACCGACAACAACTTGCGCTGGATCCTTGACAATGTGACGATGAATTTCGTCTCTGGTTCAGGAAATCCTGATGCCAATCTAACACTGAATAAGTGGGTCGAGATTGCAGGTAATCTATTCCGTGACGTCAATGCGGATGATGCTTGGAGTTTTGCTGAAGGTATCGAAGGTGCGAATGTAACTGTGAACAGTACAACCTTTGGCCCAGTGGACCTCACATCTGATATTTTGGGGACATGGAGAGTTTTCGTTCCAGTGAATGACACTTATGACGTGCTTGCCCACAAGAATGGTTACAGCAATGGCAGTGTCGCGATCGCGGTAGATTATACCGCCAATACATCCGATATTGAAATGATGGCAGGAATTGTCACAGTTGGCGGTGAGATTTCGCACGTACTACCATCTGAATGGGGCGTTATTGCTGATGAGATCACTCTAACATTGATTCCAGGATCAGGCCAATTCTTTGATGCTACAACTCCCACAAAGGTACTAGTGAATGGGACCTGGGATGGTACATGGACTGCCGATGTTGAACCTGGACATTGGATTCTTTACACAACCTATGATGGTGATGAAGGACAATTTGCTGCAATGGAATACCTCGAAGCAGTTGTTGCTGAGG
This sequence comes from uncultured Candidatus Poseidoniales archaeon, assembly GCA_963934015.1. Lineage (GTDB taxonomy): Archaea > Thermoplasmatota > Poseidoniia > Poseidoniales > Thalassarchaeaceae > MGIIb-P. The sequence goes on along the minus strand of CAWVWT010000001.1, from coordinate 49,737 downwards.
GTGGCGAAGTCGATGCCATGCTTTCGACGGCTAGTGTCCTGAACGTGACGACAGAGTGGGTTGATTTCGATGGTAATGTGTACACGCTTGGCGATAGTTCACAAATTGATAGTGGAGACAATCTTGTCTTCGCAGGTGGTTCGGCACATAGTTGGAACCAAACGGTCGATGAAAATGGCCAAATATCACTGCTTTTACCTGCTGGCGATTACAGTATTAGTGGCACATTCGTAACCACTCAATATGGTGTCGAGATGACCTACAATGGAGGCAAGAATGCCGAGGTCGTCGGTGAAGGTGTTGAATCACCAGAACAGGTCGTCCTGTTCAGTGTACACGAGGATCATTCGATAGCATTCAGTGTCGGCGAGAATCACACCGCGATTCAACAATCGATCGAAGATGGTGACAACTTCACAATCATCAATAATGATGCAGAAGATGGTGATGGGTACACAGTAGGCGAAATCAATGTTGAGCTCAACTATTCAGGTAATCGAGCCGAAGACGTATTCATGCTCACCATTGAAATGAACGGTGGCGATGCAGCATACTGGACCATAGAGATTTGGAATGGAACCAATGAGACCGGTGAAGACATCTGGGAAATTTCTCGTGAATATACGCTCGGCCTTAACACAACTACCACAGCCGACGTTCGTCTTCGTGTAACAGCAGCAAACGAGAGTGTTGCCGAATCATATGATGAAGGCCATTCAATGCTACTCCGGATGACTGAAATTGGAACGCAAGGATATGATGAATACGAACTCAAGATATTCGTGCCACAATCACATGGCATTGAATTGGTAGAACCACTGGCTAATATGAATGAAGATGGTGACATAGTGATTGGTATCCAAGTGGGTAATGATGAAACTTACTCGTTCGGGTTTGAAAATACAGGCAATGGAGATGACACATACAGCATCTCAATTTCCGAGTTGCCCGAGGCGCTGACGCCTTTCTGGAGCGTGACCGGTGCGTCCGCAATGACAGTTGGACCACGAACAACACAAGGGTATTCAGTGGCTATTCACGCATCAGAAGCTTGGGTTGGAGAAGTAGATCCATTCCCTGTTACGATCACCATTACCAGTGAAGAAAACAGCACTTCGGAAACTGTCACCTTGTTCATCCAGACCGCTCTCCCAATCCTAAAGATTGTGAACGATGCTGATACAGACATTGGTGTTCTGGGCCTAGCACAGGGCGGATTCGCCCCAATGGACCAAACCAATCAGTTCTACCTCAGTGTAGTGAACAGCGGCCTTGTCGACGCGCATGATGTCCAAGTGGAAATTTTCGATGAGTCTGGAGAAATTGTTGGAACTCAAACATTAGATGTGCCCATGGGTGGTGAAAATACACAGTTCACAATCGACATCACACCAGTCAATGAGATTGGTTCAGTTGTTTATACAATACGAATCAATACAACAGGTCTTGAATTAGCAGGTGATCAACCAACCGAGGAGCAGGAGAGTATCAACTATCAACCCAATGTGAAGACCAAGGCAAACAATTGGCTTGGCCTTGCTGTTGGACTCATCATTGCAGGTCTCATAGGCTTGTTTTGGAAGTTCAGTGGCCGACGTGGATCACAGGCATTCTGATCGTCACAGAGAACCGGGTTAACCCACCTCGCGACACAAACCAGCGATAGCCATGTACCGGGCTACGAAGGGGCCATGTACCCTCAGTCGCCCCTCTGGGGCGAAGGAAGATGCCACAGGGCCCATACCGCCATCTCGAATACCTCCCTGAGCCGGAGGATCCACGGATGCTAACGGCAATCGATCCCGATGCACCGGGCTACCCGCCCGAGGCATACGGTGCATCGGTTGAACAAGCCGAAGCATGGCGCCACGCCACAAATGAAAACCTCCGTCGCGCAAAACCTCGACCATGGGGGATTACAGCTGCTCTGTGCATTATCGCTGTACTTTTGTTGTCTTACCCACAAATATCATCTTATTTTGTGGGGGCGCTCACTCCAAATTCAAATTGGGCCTATGAAGACACTAATATTTACGCGCTTCAGGATGATTTGGGTCTCACAGGTAATGGGGTCCTAGTGTGCATTGTAGATACTGGAATCGAAATGACACACCCTGATCTTGCCGATGCCAACCTTGTGCGTTATCGTGATTTCGTGGGAGGGGACGATCAAACGATACAAGATCGTGGTGAAGATCGGCATGGGACAATGATGGCGGGAATTTTGGTGGCTGATGGAACGTACCGTGGTGCAGCCCCCAATGTTGGTCTAGTCATCGCAGCAGCACTCAATTCGGATGGTTCTACACAATCGGAATCAATGGTTTCGGACGCCATAGAGTGGTGCTGGGACGATATGGGTGTTGACATCATTTCACTTTCACTAGGCGGTGATCCAGATCCTGAAAATCCTCTTGGATCGATGACGGCTAACGCTGTAGAGGATGCGCTCGATCATGGCGTATTCGTCGTGGCCGCAGCCGGAAATTCTGGTGGTGCTGGTACCGACGTCACCGATGTATCCGTGCCAGCCAATGTTGGTGGAGTCATCGCTGTTGGCGCTGTGAATCGAGACGGGACACTTTGGGAACGTACGGCGACCGGTTCAGAAACGGAGGGGGCAGATGGTACCATTCGAACTGAACCCAACCAAAAGCCCGAAGTTTCAGCCCCAGGAGTTCGTATAATATCGACATCTGATCCGAATTTAGCAATTCCATATTCAGCCAGTTCTGGGACGAGTGATGCGACAGTTTTCGTTACGGGGGCACTCGCATTGATTCTAGAGCGCCACGGCGATGCAATTCCGATAGCCAATTCATCTCGAGATGGGATTACATTGGTGAAACAAGCCTTGGCCGATTCATGCCAGCTTAACCCTCTCCAAGGTGAAGAACACCATCCTCGATGGGGCTATGGTACGCTTGATGCATTGGCTTGGGAACGTGCAGTAGCCGATTCTATCGCCCAATATAGTGATACGTAATTTAAAATCTGATACTAATAATTGATACTAAATTGTTAATTTGATACTATAGTGGGTAAAAACGGACTGCCGCGGCGTCGTGGCTGTTATAGCCCTTGCAACTCTCGCAGACCTGCAACTTGGAGTGATACCCATGGAAGAGACCCATCGAAACAAGAGTTTACTATTGTCGTTCTTGATGCTCACTAGCGTCATGATTGGCCTTGTCGGCTTAATGCCAACTGCCCTAGCAACAAACGAAACATCGAACGGAACAATCACAGGTACTGAGGTTTGGTCAGGTTCGCACACATTGACAGGTAGTGTCATTGTTGCGACCGGTGCCAACTTGATTGTACAGCCTGGAACAACCGTCACCATGCCTAACGGAACATATCTTGATGTCCGTGGTGGTTTGTGTGCTGGAGATGTAGCTTGCGGTGCCAATGGCATGGCGAGTAACAGTTCGCGAATCACATTCAATTGGCAAGATCCGGCTAACGCATCTGCGATTGGTAGCTGCTATGGTATATTCAGTGGTAACCACTACAATAGCGACCCGTCATGTAACGAAGGAATTCTTCTTCGAAGCACTGTGGATATCGGAGCGACCAAGCTCAACCACGTGTCCATTACCAATGCGTATGGGATGCCAAGATGGGTAGCGGAAATTTCTGAAGTCCGGTATGGCGCAGTTGTTGCAGAAGGTGCAAGCCCGACAATGACCGCTTTGAAATTCGAAGGTATCAACACAACGAGCCTCCTCATTCTTGACTTGGCGCGACCAGATATTGTCGGTGGTGAATTCACTGTTGGTGATGACGAAACTTCACTCATTGGTTCTGCAATTCAAGCCTATGGGGCAGGTAGTGCACTACAGCCACTTTCGATTATTGCTCCTGTTTTCTCTGGCTCGGACAAAGGGTGCGGTTCAAATGACGATGGTCGACACGTGCTTTGGGTTGAGGAATCATTTGTTGAAATTAAAAATGCAGTGATTGCAAATGGCGATTACGGCATTCGTCTCGATACTTCCGCAGGTTTTGTCAACTCTTCTACAATCAACACAGTGTGCAACGGTATTGACGTTAACAACAAGAAAACAGCTGGAAACAATGTTGCCTACAAGTTAGAGGTGGCAAATAACAAGATTACTACAGATGAGAAGAGCCCGTTGACCGCATTCAATTTTGCATGGGTTGATTTCAACAACAACGTGATCGATGGTGCATCCGATGGTTCAGGGGTTCAAATTTCCAAGAGTCAGGTCAATATCAATGGGGGCTCAATTGGTCCGATTGGTGGTTGGAATGGTGTATGGTCCATTGGTGAAAGTGATGTTCGAGTTGAAAATGTGACATTCGAAGATATCGCGCAGGAACCCCTAGTGGCTGGTCAATACCCTTGGGGGAACGAAGGTTGGAAACCTTTGACTGAAAATCGGATGTATGTCGCGAATTCAGTGATAACATCGGCACCAACGGGTTGTACTAGCGACAGGTTATGGGGAGGGGAATTCCCTTGCCCTGGGGTTCATGCGTACGGTGCTTCTGTTACACTGATGAATAATCAGTTTGACATTGGAGGTGGAGGTGATGGAATTCGTGCCGCTGCCTCAATTTTGGATGTCAGAAATAACGAATTCAATGTTTCAGGAACCGGTGCTATGATCAAGCATGTTGATACAGGAGTTGCAAATAATGTTGAGCACGGTAGTCTAGGTTTCTTTTCACGAAACTCCTGGATGGGTGTGGGTCAAACCTACAACATTAGCAAGAGCAGCATAACAGTCCAGTCCGAGAATATCCCAATCCCCAATCCGGCTGCGAACACAACCGATCCCACAACGCTGAGGTGGGAGGGTAGAGAATCCTGTCCCGGCTGCTCCGACACAACTGGTGGTGATTGGGCCACACAAGTTTTGGTCCCTGAAACCAAAATGTGGCCACCGCAATATTTCCCATTAGCTCTTGATATGACGAATAATTCAACTGTTTTCACATACTCAAATCTAACTGGATTGGACACCTCCAACATCTACATTGACACCTCACCATCAAAGTGGGCAGTTCAAGTCAGAAAGGCCGAGATTGTCAAATTCCGCACCATTGTCGAAGGTGTTCGAGTCGGTGGTGCAACCGTACTCATCGAAGACAGTCATGGTGGTGATTTGTACAGTTTGACAACGGATAGTCAGGGGTGGACTCCAGAAGTATCTCTTGCTAGTGATTTCCATCTCGATATGACAGGTGGTGGGCCCGGAGGCATTCACCCCGATCGATACGCTGATGATGAAGGTGAGAATTCCTGTAGTGACGGCATGGACAATGATGGGGACCTCATCTATGATGGTGATGACCCTGATTGCCAAGCGGGACCTGGTAGCCGTGAAATATCGCTGTACTACGTGACCGCCTACAAGTTTGGAAAGGGCTACTACAAATACAGTCTCAATATGACAAGCCAGACTGGTGTGTTGACCGAGATTGTTACGCTGGAGAATCTAGCCCCGAGTTTGACCGTGAGTCAAAATGATGGGCACTCTTTCAAACGCTCGGTCAACTTTACTGGAACAGCGCACGACGGTCAATGGGCTGGAATCTACGCATCTGATGAATTAGCGCGTTGGGACCAACAAGGCGTAGTTGAACAAATCCAGGTCAAGGACCCGTTCACCAGTGATTGGATCGACATGCGATTGGCGGTAGATGACAGTAGTTCAGATGGTGAAGTGACCTACAATAACCATCCGTTCGGACACTGGTACTTCGAGTACGACATGAGTGATCAACCTGAAGGGGATTATACCTTTGAGTTCCGCGCATTTGACGGTGTGACTGAGTCTCAAATCATCACGCGCACTATCAAACTGAACACTGAACCACCCACCATTTGGGTCGATGGTCCTGCATCTGGCACAGTCATCGACGATGGAATCATTCACTTCACGGGTCGCGCTTCAGATGCCTACAGTGGTATTTTCGGCAGTGACATCCAACGAATCTGGTTTGAAGTCGATGGACCTGTCAATTTCGATGGAGTGCCCTACTACAACAAGTTCGACAAACCCGGTGGTACCGCTTGGTCTGCTGATTGGACCGTGGGGCACCTTCTTTCAGGAACATACACCGTGGACGTCTGGGCCAGTGATTCCGCTTTCTGCACGAACACTGCTGATGAATGTACACCGGTTGAACTGACCCTTGAGGTTGACAATGACAATGCAATTCCAGTGGTGCAGCTGCTTGCACCTTTCGATTTACAGACAATTACCGCTAGTGAAGACACGCTCTTGAGTGGTGTCGCTCGCGATACGGATGGCACGGTCACAAAGGTGGAGATTGTCATCAAGGATCCGCAGGCAGGTTTCCTAGAAATGCCAGAAGGTGAACATTCGTTGGTCCAGGATATTGCGGCCAATGGTGGATGGGCAACCTCGTGGGATACAACCAATTTAGTCCACAATTATCACTATATTATCGAAGTTCGTTCGTTTGATGGGTTCCAGTACAGTGAGGCTGCATCGATTGAAATTATCATCGACAACCCTCCCAATCAAGACAATACACGCCCCACATTCAACTCGACGGCATGGCCTGATTCGGTGACAATTTTCTGTGAAGAAACAGGTGTTTCTTCAAACCGATGTGGTTCTGGATATTCGATTGATCTCACTCAATATTTCTCAGATGCTGATGTGGGTGACAGTTTGTCGTACTATGTACTCGATCAGTCGGACAAGTTTGAGGATGACTTACACGCCGAGGTCATTACAATCGGTAGTTCTGGAATAGCCAATTACAACCCTATGTCAATGTCGTTTTACCAACCTGATATGGCGGATTGGTCTCTGGAAGCAGTTATTTTCCAAGTTCGTGACAGTGCAGGAAGCACCATCTCTTCAGACGCCATCGATTTTGATGTAGTGGGTGTATCATTCACTTCGGAATGTGCCGGAATTATGGTGGACGGCAATTTTGTTGCAGGCTGCCCGAGTGAAATTGGTCAGGATGACATTCTGGTTTACAGTGGCCATGGACGGCCGACAGTCAACGTCATCGGTGAAACGGCTGCTGGGTTGCGACTTGGTAGCACGGCTGTTGGAGAAGACGGTACATGGATGATGGAAATTGGTGCAAACCGCCTAGACAAGGGTGGCAACACAATCGTCTTTGAATACGGTAACACCGAACAACCACTCAATTCCGACTCACAGGTTAACGTTGAAGGTGGTGCCGATGATGGCACGGGCGCCTTCATGTGGATTTTGATGGCTGTCGCCGCCCTACTCATTCTCGGAGTTTTGGGTGCAGTTTTCGTGTTCTTCTTCGTCGAATTTGAAGATGAATACGAGGATGACTTTGAGGTTCCTGCGGAAGAAGTGGATGCATATGCTTGGGCCAAAAAAGGTCAGCAACAAGAAGCTGCCACTTCGGTGGCTGCCGAAACAACCGCCGAGCCAGTGGCAGCAGCAGCACCTGCAGCGGTCTCTGGCTATCCTGGGTGGAAGTGGGATGCTGAGCAAAACAAGTGGGTTCCTGACAATCAGTGATGTGGGGATGCACCCGATTTTGGCATTGGGTCAGGTCGGGTGTGCTCGCGTCACTATCAAAAGGGGACAAGTCAAACACAGAATGGAGTGTGTGTCATGAGTCATCCCCGGCCAGGTGTTCAGGAGCGTATTATGCTCCATCTGCGCGACTATGCTGATTACACAGATTCGGTCGAGGTCCCCTTCGCGCTTTCACAGATGGGGATTGCGAATGCAGTCGCAATCGCACGTAGCAATGTACCCCGGGCGATTGCTGGCTTGAAAGATGCCAAACACCTGATTGAACGTCAAGCGCACGTTGCAGGAGTCAGCCGAAAACGCAAGGCGTATTTCCTGACCGATTCAGGCATGGTACAAGCAGAAGAAACTTGGAAACGCCTTTCAGAACATCCTGTGCGCTTGGTGGACAAGGAAGGTGCTTCACACACGACGACTTTGGCAGGTTCAATCGAGATCGCTACATTCCCACTCCGCGCAGTAGACGTTCTCCGCTATATGGGTGATAACGGGATGCTTGATTTACGCACTCTCAATGAAGAATTAATTCAGCGTGATTTAGATAAACACGTCGAAAAGCAACTTGTGACATCATTGGGCGATCTACCTCGTACACGATCTTTCTTTGGTCGGGAAACCGAGCTTGAGAATATTTGTGCAATACTCGATGCGCGCTCATCGTGTTTACTCGTCCCAGGTATTGCAGGTATTGGGAAAACAGCGCTTGCGGGAAAAGTCGTTGAGCAATACACACATCGACGAAATTTACTCTACCATCGCTGCCAAGATTGGGAAGGCAGTCGTGCTTTCCTCGAGGCTTGTGCTGAATGGCTGTCGACCATTGGCGATGATGATTTGTCCGATTACATCCATGCAACGGCCGTCCCCCAATCATCAGTTGCGGTAAATCTGATTATCGGGGCCCTCGAAGAAATACCATCACTCATTGTCATTGATGATTTACATAAGGTCAACGACGATGCTCTGTTCGCAATCATTCGTGGTTTGTCACAACGGATGGGAGACGCTCAAGAATGCGGCCTTGTGATGTTCAGCCGATCGTTCCGTGCGGTTGTCCCGTTGAAGGATGCTGAAGGTAAAATTTCTGCCCTCGTCTTGCCGTTGGATGGATTAGATCAATCTGCGAGTCGAAATTTGTTGACGACAATGCCCGATATCGATATGTCGGCGTTCCTCCATATTTACACACTTTCTCGTGGACACCCATTGATTCTACAACTTATCAATAGGGGTTCGGTTGGGTCGACCTTCCACGACACTCTGGAAACTTTCGTTGATGAGGAAATTTTCAGTCGACTTTCAGGTGCGGAAAAGCGCGTACTCGGTGCCATTTCCATATATCGGGAACCGATGCCTCTAGAGGCCCTTTCAAATCATGAAATTGAGACCGATTTACTCGACGATTTGGTTGAGAAGGGTTTGGCCAGGCAAGTCGACAGTGAAAATTACGATGTTCATGACTTGGTTCGGGAATTCTTACTGCGTACATTCGATACAGTCACAGCAACTGCATTGCACGCAGATGCGTGTGCTTGGTATCGTAACCGCCTTACAGGCCCAGAGCAGCAGTTGGAATACATCTACCACCTTGTGAATTCCGGGGATTCTGATTCTCTTGGTGATGTACTCGAAAAATATGGCCGTACTCTGATACGAAGTGGGCACATGGAATTGCTTCCACTTCTCTTGGACCTTGATCAATCACAATATAAATCACAAATATGGGCCATGATTCTAGAAATGCGTGGAGACATTCTTTCATTGCAAGGTCGCTGGGATGATGCGGAGTCTGAATACGAGGCCGCTCTCCCATTGGTGATGGATCCACCGAATGTTTCTCTTGAAATACAAGGGAGACTCCTGTCGAGTAAAGCAGATTTGGCGATTCAACGGGATGAATCTGATTCAGCCTTGGAGCTACACCGGCAAGCACTTCAACTATTCATCGATACAGGGAATGCGAAGGGTGCAGCTCGAACATACGCCAACATGGGGTATATTTTTCGCCATCGAAAGGATACCAAACGTGCCCTCGAGGTATATGGGAACGTTGAGGAATTACTTGAAGCAGAAGAGGATCCTGATTTGGTCGAGGTCCGCATCAAATTAGCCTCCGCTCTCCTTGAAATGGGGGAAATTGACCGCGCCCGCGAGCATGCGTTATCTTCGTACGAGGAGACGGAAAATTCCGAAAATGTGGGACTCCATGCTCGCTCTCGCGCTGTGCTCGGGCGATTTTATGCTCGGACCGGGGATCCCGATCTCGCACTGCATCATTATTCAGAGGCCTTGGAACAAATGGCGGAAGAAAGTGATCAACGCAGTGCAGTAGAAATCACCATTCTGCTTGGAGAGGCCCTTTCAGATGCAGGGCGTTCCGCAGAGGCTGTCGAACATTACCTCGATGGATTGGCAATGGCGGAAGCCAATGATTTCCGGCCTTTGATTGGTGAATTGTTAGCACGCTTAGGTGAGGCTGCACCCGAAAAATCCGAGCGCATGAATTACTTACAACGCGCGCTCACAGTTTTCCGTGAATTGGGCGCTGGTGCACGGATGCGGGAAGTTCAGGGGCAGATGCACCGAGCGATAATGGGTGGTCATTAGAACCCTGGTTGCTCAACTTGAATGGTTACTTGCCCCGAATCTAATACCACCCAAACAGTTTCGACTCCAACAAGTTTGATGACACCAGAATGCGTGGTCGCAGCAGCACCTGAAATCGGCTGACTTGTTCGGTACATTTGTTTCCCATCAGAAAGATGCACGGCATCATCGGTCAACCACATTTCAAGTTGCAGCCCTGCTGCTGACGAGAGATGCATTTCAACTGGTTCAGCATAACGGGCATCACCGTCCAATCGTGCGGCTTCATCAGCACGCTCAACTGCCGCACCAACTGCGAGCAAGTTTTCTTCCAGTGCTTCTTCAGTCCACCGATCTTGTGTTGAAACTTCCAGTCCCCAGACCCATATGGAAAACGAAGACAGGAACATGAGTCCGAGTAGAAATGTGAATACATAGCCTATTTCTGTGGCCGCTGCTGAATCACTTTCAACCAATTTCCGCGTCATTATGCCGTCCCTCCGATATTGGTTTGACTTGTTAGACTGGCAACTTGTAGATTGAACAGAACCGGTTCTCCGCCTGCATGGTATACAACTTCAGGCATCGTGGGTGATATTTGCACCCATCCGACGTAATCCGCGAGCATTTCCAATTGCCCAGGGAATGCCAACCAGTCCGACGAATATTCAACCTCTTCTGAACTTGCGGCTGCAATGGCAATTGCATAAGGCCCATCCCAACCACGGCGAACCTGATGCGCATCTATTGTTGCAATCTGCTCCCGAACATCAAGGGTAAGTGTGAGTTCAACTTGGGCCGAACCAGAAACTGAATCCATTGTCGGCATTGAGACTGGAACCGTGGCTGCAAGTCGAGGTCCAGGCCCTTCACGGGAAGGGGGGGGAATCAGAACATCCGCCTGGTATTCGGGGTGGTTCGTGCCCATGAATCCACCTTGGGTGAGAATTTGTAAATCTGTAACACTCGAATCGAACGTGTAAGTGAGTCTTGGAAGATGAATGGCCCATGCTGAACCGAGGGTGGCATGCGGGTCATCACCAACTGCCCCTCGTATCGAAAGTTGCAAACCAAAGAAATGGGTTCCGTCTCGCCATGCGTTTCTGATATCACTCGGTTTCCAGTGATCAACAGGTGTCCACGGCATATCGATTTCAATCCAACCAGACGCCCGTATGCCCACTGTGACACAACGTTCCGCCCCATCTTCTGGAATTTCTGTCGCACCATCTTCACCTGTCGCGGTGTATATTCTCAATGCCCCCTCTGTTGTTTCAATCGACACTGCGCCGATATGGTCAGATTCGAGGGTGTGGGTAGTTGCAAGTGAACTGTGGTTATTATTTTCAAATTGGACTTGACCTTGTTGCTGATCTAGATTGGTGAACCAAGATGCGGTTGGACCTGCAGTTTGAAGGATGAAGGAACTTGTACCGACTGCGGGTGCTTCTGAATCACCCCCACTCTTTGGAGGTTCGAATTTCCAATCTGCCCCTGATATCCGGCCCGTATCAGCAGCTGGGGAAATCGACAAACTCCCCGGTCGCCACCCTGTGGCGTGGGTTGCTGTATTACCCACAGTCTGCGTATCTAGAATCCATTCGACTTGAATAGGGCTTCCACCTTCAACCCATGAAAAATCATTTGCATCCCACGGAATTCGGATACTAGAGTGGCCACTTACTGCATGGTAGAGGTTTCCAATTTTCGCAGTTGTTGGTGCACTGTTTGGGTTGTGAATGAGCAAAGAACCATCCATCGCTGGTGGTCGGAAGTGAACACCAGTCCACGAACCACTTCGGTCAGGCCACGAGATTGCACCGGGTCCTTCGCCATCGAGGTCAAGTGAATCCCCCCAATGGAGAACCATTCTAGCAGTAGCTGAAGTACGCAGAACAAGTTGTTGCGCTTGTGGCACCGTGATTTCCCCCTGCCATGTATGGATTGTATCGCTTTCCCCTGAAGGTACTTGTATCACCGAGATCGATGACGAACTTCCACTTCCTCTTGTGGTTTCAGTCTCCCATTCTAATGTGAAAGGTGAATCTGATTCGAGATGAACTGAATGTGAATTTGCAATCAGAGGAATGGTCCAACTACGACCTTCAGCAGAGCCGGGCATGGGCTGATCAGGGGTGGTGAGAAAGGCCCCACCTTCCCCACGCCACATCACCACGCGGAGTGGTATTTCGCTGTGAATCCATGCTTCACCATTTGCTGCACTCAGGTCCGTCATCACCCAAACATCATCCGTGGACATGCGTACCTCCTCGACCGAATTATTTTGCTCAAAAATCAATTGGTTGGAACCTAATTGTGTAGTTAGAGCATTGAGTGGGGTAGCTGACAAATCGCCATCCAAAATGGGTATGCGGTAGTTGTTCAAAGATTCAGCAGATGCATGCAAGTTGGTCGTGCACAGACTCTCGATACGGTGTTCAGCGTGTTTCAACCGCATTTTATCATCTAGATCAAGCACCCCCTCTAGCCTGAATGTGGTATCTGGCTGGTGGGTGGCGCTGTACCACGTGCCACCTTCCAACAGTTGCCAATCCAGCACACCAGTATGTGGGCGGATTGTCAGTTGAGCCGTATCGCCAGGGGTTCCTGATTCACTCAATCGTTCTGTTTCCGATGCCAAATCTTCCATTTGACCAACCATGTTCTCTCGCTCAACAGCACCGTGTAATTCGTCGATGACCGGGATAACTGTAACCATCATGCCAGAGATGATTGAAATCACACCAGCAAACAGCAAGACCGTCGCAATTGCCGCCGAAACAGCATCTTCGTCATGTTCTCTGCGTATCATTGAACCACAACCTGTTGCAGAATCACATCGAGGTGGAAATCGCTAGATGCAGGGTGAATCGTCATGCCTTCGGTACCAGAGAGTCTGCCGTTCGGACCAAATCCAATGTAGTCACTTGAATCACCGGTTGCACGATGCAAATCATACGAGTCAGTCCAGTGACGGAGGTATCTCGATTCGGGATTATCAGTCCCGGAAAATTCTGCAGTCAATCTAAGGTTTCGGGCATGATCATCGAAGAATGTAATTACTCCTCTACTTTCGATATCTAGCGATGCATCTGTCTTGCGGTCAACTCCTTCGACATCGATATCTAGGAGTACGAAACTGACTCGTAAGCCACCATCTAGGGCACGGTCATGATGGAGGCGGGGGTAACTTCGAACATCGATAGGTTGATTTGGAAGTTGTTCGATTCTGGCCCCGTTGATGAGGTTAATTTGGAATGTTCCAGAGGTTAGTGGCGTTTGAATTTGAACACCGTCCAAAGGTGTTTGAATCCAGCGGTGGATGACTTGCCCCAAAGCGTCATGAATGTCGATTTTGATCCACCCTTGCATACTCACACTCGTAGTGAATTGCCCCTGTCCCTCTGATAAATTCCAGCGCTCAGAATCCGAACTGGTTTGGATATGTGCCGATATAGCAGTACTGTTCAACGAAGACACAATGACGATTCCATTCTCCATTGAAACAGTCACTCTGTCATGGCCTATTAGGTCAGCACCGATTTGCCAAATTTCAGCGATTCTCAGGGGCTCAATCGTATCTTTTACGTGCTGGCTGCTGACCACAACTCCAGTTCCTTCCGGTGATTCTGCAACGACCAACAAACGGTCATTGAATTGGGTGGCAGCAACACTACCTGCGACCCAATCTCGGTTGTCGGTCAAATCTTGCATGAAGGGCTGCATAACAACAACAACACCTGCCATCGTCGAGATGACCATAGCCAGCAGCATGGTGACTCCCATGATTTCGGAAACCGCCCGCTCATCGGCGGATTGCCGGGTGGCGGTGGGGGGGCGCATGGGTCGACATATCGCCGTATGTTCTTAGCCATTCTCATTTCACCTCATACTGAGGTGAAGATTTTCAGCGGATTTGCATCTCGGCTTCAGCTTGTCCCAACCAGTGGCTGAATTCGGGCCCATCTTGCGTTGAAATCCGTAAATCACCAGCCCAGTTTTCGACCCTAAACAGGGTTTCACTTTCAGCCAAATGCGGTGCATTATTTTTTTCGGATAAGTGGCACAAAACTACGCTCTTTGTTTTGGGTCCCAATATATCAGCTAACAACTCCGCGGTCTGTTGGTTTGAGAGGTGCCCCCCTCGGCCAGAAATTCTAGCTTTGAGGTTTGCAGGATAGGGCCCAAACGCCAATTTTTTTGCATCATAATTCGATTCGATTGAGATGTGTGCACAACCCCTGAGATGCCGAATTAATTCATCGGTCGGTTCTCCGAGATCAGTGACTACTGCGGCACGCTCCGATGAACCGGAATGGATGATGAACCCGACATTGTCAGCCCCATCATGTGGGACGGGCACTGGAAGTACAGCTAAATCAGCTGTAACTTGAACGCGTTCAAGAGATTCAAAGATGCGACAGTGATTAAGCGGATCTAAGCCAAGGCGTGCACATGTTGTGAAGTTAGCGAATAATTTGGTCCCATGTCGGCGATGGAAAATTCCTGCACCCTGGGCGTGATCGGAATGGTGGTGGCTGAGGATGATTGCATCAATTGCGGTCGGTTCGACCCCAATGCATGCCAAACGGCGCTCAATTTGACGTCCACTAAATCCACAATCAATGAGCACTTTCGACTCCTCTGTTTGCAGCAGTGTCGCGTTGCCGCGGCTGCCCGAACCAAGGTGCGTAATCTCAAGTGACATCGTATGCTTTGTGGCGGCTGCCCATACACTCTTTGAATGAAGCGCTTACCTCTACAATTATATGGCCTTTTGAGACAATTTCCAAAACCCCCGAATGGTAATTCCATCCACGAATAATATCTCATCACCCCTCATTTCAACCTGAATTTCACTTGAAACCAATGATGTTTTGTCCGAACGACGCTCCATCAGCATCATAAGCGTGAGAGCAGGGATTCGGCTGTGGGTGTAACCCACAGGTGAGCCCATGCGTCGAAAGCAGACAGCGCTTCTGATCACACTCCTGATATTTGGCTCGATGGTTTTCGTTAGTCAAATCCGCCCCAGTAGCCCAGTTCAGTCCGTGCATCCAGGGGATACAACCGGTGAAGGTCCACCGATTACGGACCGAGATAAGGATGGAATGCCCGACCTTCATGAAGAGGCTTTCAGTGAATCTGTGTTTTTGGACATGGGGGATCGTTCACGGACCGTTCCTGGCTTGGATGCTGACAATGGAACTGACAACCAAAGCGATCACGATTATGATGGTCTAACTGCGCTTATGGAATATTGTTGGCCGTATGATTTGGATTCCTGTTTTACCAACAATCGTACAGGGTTGCCGGGGAAATCCGCAGACATTTCTGAGATTGGTGTCAGGTGGTATCTCGATCCACGGTCAGGTGATACTGATGGCGATGGTCTACCCGATGGATACGAAGTGGCTATGTGCATGGCCCACACGGGATATGTGAATAGTTCACACGTTTGGAACTGCATGGCATTCGATCCATTGAACAGCAGTGATGGCCAAATTGATAGCGACCGTTGCCGTGATTTAACATTCGGCTGTGGTGATGGTTTTGATGTGGACCGGGATGGTACAATCGAGCCGCACGAATACTATACAAACGCAGAAGAATATCTGTACGGTGCACCTGAAAATTGGGTTACCGAATTTGATGGTCTCCGCTGTTCGGGTGAAATCATCCATCTTGTGAATCCCTGTTTGACAGATGAAACTCGACCGACAAATGATGATGGTTGGCTTGGAACCGATCCGCTGGACAATGACACCGATTACTATCGCTGGGTGGGTAACCCTGGGCAAGCATTGGGTCAAACTCAGAAAGGTGACGGCATTGTCGATGGGTGGGAGATTTACTTCCAGCTCGATCCACTGAACAGTAGCGATGCACTTATCGACAGCGATTTGGATGGTTGGGATATCAACCGCGATGGTGCAGTTTCCCCGGACACCTCAGGTTCAACTCTCGACCTTGGTGAAGTTTTCAGTAATCTTGAGGAATACACTGTTTATCGGGATGATGATAATTGGGTTACAGCAGGGGTAAAACAGGCCCCAATCGGCCTATCTGATCAATCTGTGACCGTATTCGATCAAGGGACAAGCCCGAGTATTCTACACCACAATGCGCACTCAATATTCTCCGATGATGTCCACGGTTTGGTTTATGTTGGCACTATGCGCGGTGTTACAATCCTTGAACCAGCAATGAATTCCTCTACGCACTACGAATTGCCTTCTGGGGTCAACTTACTCGATTTGTATATGTGGGCTGAAGGCGGTGAGGATGGTGTTCTCCTTCTATCAACAACCACTGGTCTGATGACGCTTGCCCTCAACGAAGATGGTCAATTTTCATCCGTTGTCGATGAAATCGAAACTGAATCCCTCGAATTGCTGACCCCAATTCAAACCGGCAGTGGGGGACAAGTGTTGCTTCTCGGTTTTGGTGCTGAGCAAAATGTATGGCGCTTCACACTCGATGTGTCAGGGCTCATCAGTACTCCCACTCCAGTATTACAACTCACAAATGTCCTACAACAGCAGGAGAATACAACAGTCGAAACTGCAGTTCATGTGGTACTTCCTAGTGAAGGCCCCCGCCTCTTTGTAGGAACAGACCGCGGCTTGGTAATGGCCAATAGTTCAGACTTTGCAGGTGGATTCGATTCGAGTTGGATATTCGATATCAACGATGCAGAGGATTACGTCATGCCCGCGGATGCGATGGATTCAGCATTGGCGGCACGCGTTCAAGCGCTCGTTGTAGATGGACCAAGAGATGCAAGTGGGGAAATTACCAGCCCACAAACTCTGTGGGTGGGCACACGTGGTGGAGTGCACCAATTTGATTTGGTCGTCGGTCCTTCGAACCCATTCGGTGCATTTTCTTATGATCGAATGTACAATGATGCTGAATTTTCAGCGAATGATGTACAGTCTATACTCCCACTTGGTGATGAAGTTCTCATCGGTTCTCAGTGGGGTTCTTGGGCTCTTGATGCCGACCACAGCCGTTCTTCAGGTGTCGAACCAGATCACACCCGCATACCTGGCCGAATTGTCGACATGACTGTATTAGATGTCGGTGGTCAACCGATGCTTTTCGCGGCTCTAGACCCCGGAAATTACGCCAACATGGTCCTGATAGATCCACTATCGAATGATTCAGACTCAGACGGGATGCCCGATGGCTGGGAATTTATCTTTGGATTAGATCCAACCAACCCATTTGATGGTGACAACGATCCAGATGCCGATGGTATCAATTTTAACCCAGATGAAGATGATTATTTTGATCGCAGTTGGTCGAACTTGGATGAGTTCCGCTATGTCGCATCGACCGAACAAGGTTGGAACAGCACCAACCCCCAATTGGCTGATACGGATGGCGATGGTTTACCCGATGGCGATGAATATTGGGGCTTTTTCCTTGAACACACGAATTTCACGTGCCACTACCTCAATGGTGGCTACGTTTGCGATGAATCTGTCGGTGAAGATGCCCGAACAACCTACATCACCGGTTGGTCGGATTCCGGCGCAGGTGGGGGAACGGATCGTTCCATTGACCCAACCAATATCGATACCGATGGTGACGGGATGCCCGATGGCTGGGAAATCCAATACCGCCGGTGGATTGGACAAACATTCCATGGTGGTAACGATTGGTCTCTGGACCCTACCGATCCATCTGATGCGTTTGAAGACGCAGATGGTGATGGTTTGACCAATCTTTGTGAATATCAATGGCAACAAATCCGCTTATTTGTACTCGAACAAGGCCTGAGTACCCACAATGAAACCGCAGAGGGGGCTGCCAGTTGGGTTGACACGGACCCCAATCTTATCGATTCTGATGGAGATGGACTTCCAGATGGCTGGGAAGCACGCTACACCTGTTCATGGTCAGCCGCCCAAGAGGGCCTGAACCCACTCAATGGCTCTGATGCCGGCAATAATCCAGATGGCGATGGTTATGATGTCAATCATGATGGTGTACTTCAGCCGAATGAGATGTACACCAATTGGATGGAGTACTACATTTCATCATTGATTATGCTTGGTGATGTGGACCAAAATGGCAATACATTGCCAATAACTACATCACTATTCAACAATTCTTGGAACGGCTCTGCCACCGAGGCATTCGGGTTCTATGTTACACAGGAAGTGATTGACGATCAACCCCTTGCTCCTCACTTAGACCAGGGTACCAGTGACCCACTCAGTCGTGATACGGATCAAGATGGAATGCCTGACGGTTGGGAGGTCTTCTTTGCCCGATGGGATGTATTCAATGATGGCTGGACTCTAAATCCAGTCATGGAATTGGATTCTCTTGGAGACCCTGATGGGGATGGTATGACAAATTGGGAAGAATACAATTCGATTGATTCGAATTACACTGAAACAAATCCCGACCAATCAAGCCCCCAGTATTACGTATTCGGTGTGGGTGATATCGCGTCTATTCAAATCTGGAATGAAGCCGGCTCGATGACACCATTTGGTGCTTTTATCAGTCCCGAGCAAATTGCATTGAGTGGACGAACATGTGATCCAAACAATCCAGATACCGATGGCGACGGGATGTACGATGGGATTGAACTTCTCTTCACGCAGTGGAATCAAAGCGATTTGGTTTGGACATTGAATCCATTGGTTGCAGGCGATGGTCATTATGATGCTGACAGGGATGCTCTCACTGATTTACAAGAGCTTAACTTGACTAAACAAAATCCAAGCAATGGTGGCCTTTCACCCCCTGACGCACCACGCATGTGGGAGGAGGCCATCGCGCAAAATGAGAACGCATTTTTACAACGTATCAATTCGATGCTGTTCGCGAAAGGAAATCGTGCCATGATTGCCTCTCAACAGTACCTCGATTGGCGAAGTAATCCGACAGTACCCCCCCCTCCGCTCCTGTCAACCATCATTGGAATCACCGATCCAACCAATAATGATTCAGATAATGACCAAATGATTGATGGATATGAGTACTGGTTCACCGAATGGGATTTAGATGGGAATCACTGGGAAATGAATCCACTCACCGCAGCAGACGTCGACTTTGATTCTGATAACGATTCATGGGATTGCAATGGTGACGGGGAAATCGATGAAAATGAATCCTACGACAATTTGGCTGAATACCAAGCTCGACTTTATGGGCGATTTGATCAACGATTCACAGTCCCAGTCGAATTTGGATTGGTTAGTTATGCAGACGATGCAATGACTGCGCATGAAGAAGAATTGGGTATGACTGAGTTTGCTGCACGTGGTGTGCTATACGACCTATTCGTGGCCAAGGATATCATGAGCAGTGAACGTATGCTCCGGATCAACGAGGCTTATTCTGATAATTGGAACTTGAGCCTCTTGGGTATATCTGATCCAACCCATCCTGATTCGGATGGCGATACCATGCCTGATGGTTGGGAATTTTGCTACTCACGGTACATGGAAACTCTTCCAATGGATAGTTGGCGCTGGAGTCTAAACCCAGTAAATCCACTCGATGTTGATTACGATCCTGATGCTGATGGGTGGTTCGATCGAACATCAGGCGATATCCCAGCAACTCAAGGTGCGTGGGAATCTAGATTATTCACACCATATGCCTCTAATGAGCAGATTTCCCCGGGAAATAGCCCCCTATTCTTCACCAATTTACAAGAGTGGAATTTGGGGACCTTACCTATCTCCAATGACACTGATGGGGATTGTGCTCAAAAGGTTCGATCCGAAGCTAATGGTGCCACTACCGCCTACGATTATTCATGGTCTCTCAGTGATGGGCGAGAGGTCTACAAGTTTGGAACGAACCCCATTGACGATGATACTGATGGCGATATGCTTCCAGACTGGTGGGAGCATGACAGAGGTTGGAATGAATCCAATGACAATTGGTCATCTTTCTTGCATATCAAGGTCGTATGGGAGGATTTCGGTGCGACCAAGAAACCATTGAATGTGACAGGGATGAATCTTGCACGACCAAACATGGAATGGACTTGGGCCACATTTAACCCCGGGGATTCGTCTGATTCTACAGAGGATCCAGATAATGATGGAGGTTGGGATTGTTCAGGGCCCACGTGTATCTATATTCCTTACAATAATTTCCAGGAATTTTTCGGTAATACGACATTGGCAAGTGCCGATCAGGTTCGAGGTTCACCATTACTCTACCAGGGTGAGCAAATTACTGAATGGTGGCAACTGCGCGGGTATTTACTTCAAACGGGTACACCGAACGATATCTATGCCAATTATTTCCGAATGTATCGAATCAATGCAACTGATGATTTGTATGCGTACGTCATGTTTGACAATGATGTCGATTATATGCTTCTCGACGAAACTGATGACATCACCATTTGCCGTGGTGATTGGACCGATGAATGGGAACGAAGGTGGGGGGCGTTTGATCGATTCCCCAACGTTGGCCAAGGTGAGTTTGTTTGGGGTTGGTGGCACCTTGATATCGATGGCGATAATATCGCTGATGGAACCGACCCAACCAATTACGATACAGATGGTGATTGGCTAAATGATTGGTTTGAAATTGATGATGATATGGTCGATGGAATCCGCGGAAACGGTGGGTCTCCAATCCGGTACGATGACAGAACAACCAGTTAATCCACACCGGGTCAGGCCCCGTAGGGGCCGTGACCCGAGAGGAAGAGTTTGATAGGACAGACCTAGTGTCATCTTTGTGGGGGCGGAGTCATGGGGACTGGAAAACAAGTAATTCCGAAGAGTATCCTCCTGCTAAGTTTGTTCTTACTATCCCTTTTCGCCGTCTCAGTTCAACCGCCAACACAATCATCTTTGACCGTTGATGAAATCGAATCTACTAGTGGCGGTGCACGCCATTTGTACACATTTGCAGATGGTTCATCTGAGGCGATTGCCCTCTACCAGTCCGGTACACCAGCTCGCAATATCCAGGTATCGATGCCTAGGGGTGCCGAAGTTACAGGGGCTGAGGTTACGATTTCCGGGGCATCAGCAACCGGATGGAACAGCATTACCGATACATCTCGAAGTGATTGGACTGAAGGGACACCAATCTCGATCGATACTCGTGGGGAATCCGTTACGTTGTCAATGAAGGATAGTGGAAATTGGTTTGAGCCACACGATGCCGAGTCGATTCCAGCAAGTGCGAGTGCTTGGTATGATAATGCCACATATTCTATTCGACAACCACATACAACAAACGTCAGTGAAACCCGATTTAGTTCCCAACTATCCTTAGCCTCTGGAACCACAGCAACTTACAATGGTGCTGCCTTTGTTTATCGTAACATGATTTTCGCGTCAACTTGGGATTCGAACACGCTCAAGAACACAGTCAAGGTATTGTATACAAACAATGGGACACAGATGACAACAGGTCCAAACAATCAGGCACTTCGGCCTGACTTGGATATTGGGACCTGTACAATTCCTACATTGCCCGGTACATGGCAAACCTATGGCTGGCGAGATTGGGCAATTACAGACGATGAGAGAGCCTTCGGTATCCTATCGGCTTACCGGGGCCAAAATGCGGTACAATATCATCGAATCATCGAATGGGACATCCGTCATCCACTCGCTTGGAAATGCATTTCTTCGTATGATGTGAGTAGTGGTGGGTATGGTGATTATACCGCAATTTCGTATGATCGCACCCGCGATAGCATCTGGGTCAATCACGGTGTTCGAAAATCAGTGATGCAATACGAATTCGATGGCAATGGTGGATTTGAACGAAACAGTACTGATTTCTACACCTATTTCATGTCTAGTGGACAAGTTCGCGGAATGTCGGTGCATGGTGATTTATTCTGGTTCCGAACATACCAAACGTGGAATTCTGACAACCTAGAATGCTTTGCAATTACTGGTGAATTGGGGAGTGTATTGACCAAGCAAACCGGGACAACGAGCATCTCTGCCAATGGATATGGCGTCCATTATGATGGACAACGGTTGAATACGCTGGATCATTATTCGTGGACTCAAGGGCAGCGTTATCGTGAATATGGAAGTGGCATCCCCTACCTGATTACCGCACAACCGGGAACTGCCACGTGGGTCAGCGAATCAATTGAAGTTGAAGATGAGGTGGTTGCAGCAAATATGGAAGTCTCTTGGACGACCAGTGCCGCAGGTGATCGCGTTGAGTATTGGATTAGTGCTGATGGTGGGACACACTGGGTACCGGTCACAAATAATGAAACTGTACACTTTGCTTACCCTGGTACTGAATTGAAATGGAAAGTTCAGTTGGTCGGTACAACCGCAGTTTCTTGGTGGGTTTCCATCGACTATGCATCCGAGTATGAAACGGTGGGGGAATGGGAATCTCCTACATTGTCAACAGGTACCCAAGTGGGTCGAATGCGTGCTACTTGGACTGCTGATGAACCCACTGGAACTACAGCGGCTGTGATGGTTTCCAATGATGATGGCCAAAATTGGGTCTTTGCTGAAAATGATGTGGAAATTGATTGGGGTACCAGTGTTGGAAACAAATTAATCTACAAAATCGCCCTGAATACAAGCACCGCATCGGTAACGCCATCGATGGATGAACTCACTTTGCATTACGAAGAGGGATATCCAAGTGCAGTTCGCATTGATATTGGCGATGATGGAACTGACGAATATACAGGGACTGGTGGGTTGCAAGATCCGATTGTGGTGAATGGGCAACCATTGATTGATGCAATCAACGATGAGATTCCACAAAATGGAGAGGGTTCCGTCAATATCACTTTCACAATTCGTGCTGCAAGCCCCGGGCGCGTCCGCTTGTCAGATTTGGATATCACCTACCGCTACCAAACACGTGTAATCGACACGACCATCGATGGGGGCATGCTTGTTCCCGATGGGACAAATCGTATTCTCGTCACGCAAATTGCAATCGGTGACGATGCTTCACTACTGCAGCAAGTCGATTTAACCCTCCAATCAAGCCACGGGGAAGACCCCTTGTTACGCTGGCAGGCAGGCGATTCCTGTACAGAAGAACACGATGTAGATGGAATTGTTCAGTTCGATACAGGGAATTGTACTTCTGTGACCAATGCAGGCGACATTGTCAGTATTCGTATGCCCATCCAAGCAGAATGGGGTTGGAATGATGAATCCTCAACAGAGGTTAATATCAGCGTAAGTGATGATCTTGGTTTGGCAGTCAATAATTACGAAACCGAGAATTTGAATCTCCGTGTTGAAAATGACATACAATTACTTGATTTAACAGCCGTAGATGAATCAGGACGCGAGCTCTTGCCTTACGATTGGATGCGTGGAGGTACCAATCTAACATTCAGTGGGAAAATTGCCTTTGAAGGGACGACATTGTCTCCACAAGCAGGGCAGTTTAACATTGAACTGGTTGGCCAAAATTTAGGCCAAAATGGCCAACCTTTGGCAGGATCAGTGGAAGAGGTATTCATGCTCGAAGCCAATCCCGCCCATGGACAGTATTACATGACCTTTGAAACACCTGTTCAATCCAGTCAAGGTGGAATGCTATTCCAAATTTCAGCAGTCTCAATGCCAAACGGGTCAAGTTATGTAAATCCAAATTTCAATACCATGCGGATTGTCCTCGATGGAAATAGCCCGTTGGTCATGGATGCGACACCTGATGATGGAATCGAAGTTCACGCGGGTACACAATCCATCAGTATCACTGTTGAAGATTCAGTCGACCCGCCAACTGAAATCACTCTGCATTATTGGGTTGAAGCACAAGATGATTTGAATTACAATTTGATCCCTGATGCTGATGAATATCAAACCGAAATATTGCGCTCTCCTGAGCATTTACCCGGTGGCCTCAACATATTCAATGGAATCATCGATGACAGTTCAAACGGGCATGGGGAAAAGGTGTCTTTCTATGTCAGTGGGGAAGACCAGCAACAGAATGTTCTGGCCAGAGGTGGCGGCCCAGTCTGTCCAGATGTCCCTACACCCTGTGGTATTGGTTCAGTCATCATCCCCGACTGGGATGCTGATTTGGTGACCTATTCCATCAGAGAAGAGTTTTCACCCCTCATCGAAACTGTGAATTCCACACTCTTAGGCCATGATGATGAATCACCTCTTCACCCTGGAACTGAATACATCGCTCGATTGTTAATTGGAGATGGAAATGGTTGGCAAGACATTCAATCAGTCCATCTTTCATTGATTGAGGATTTCGATGATGAAAGGGCATCAATATGGGCCAATTTCACCCATCCCGATGAAGGTCACACCATGTATCTTGAATCCGGTAGTACAGCAGTGGCAGTTTCCAACCTTTACAGTTCGTCATCGACGGAGCCAACCAACAGCAGTATTCTCTATCTTGACATCCGTTTCCAATTGACTTGGTGGTTCCCTGAGGAGTTCGACACAAATGGTGACACCACTTTTGTACCCATTGTAAAAGTCATAGATTGGCCTTGTGATCTCAATACTGATGTTCCTTGCCATGAGGACTCAGGGGGTCTGGGTTATGATGAATGGAGTTTGGATAACGATTTGAGATTTGACCTCGTACCTGGGCACTTTACAGCTACAGATTTGGCTACAGGCCGCAATTTGTATCGCCCTAGCGAAGATCCAGAATTGATTGCCGCAGGTCAAGTAGTTCGTATCGGCGGTAGAATCCTGTTCAGTGAGGATTCAACGCCTGCTCCTGAAGGTGCATTTGACATTGTTGTCGGTGATTTAGAGAGGTCATGGTCCGCTGTGCCGCGTGAAGGCGGTGATTTTACCCTTGATATTCTCGTGCCAAATGTTCGCAGTGGGGGGCTCGATATGTATGCCAGCCTTGAAAATCTACCCGGATTAGCGGATGACACAACAGATCAGCAACCTCGGATTCAATTGGTGGTAGATGGTACTCCTCCTGAAATCCGTTCGATTGGGCCCAATGGTGATGTGCGATTGAGCGACATTCACCAACTACCAGTCAGTCTCCATGTTTCCGACGAACATGGGTTTGATACTAATCGGCCCACAGAAATTCATTGGCGTATTCGAGCCGGAACCAGTGAGATTTCACGCGGAAACCAACCTTTCCAACAAGGGACACCGATTGGTGCTGATTGGAGTTGGGAGGGTCTGATGGATTTGACTGATAGCGGATCCATTGAATTGCTACCTGGTTATATGGTCGATGTGTGGATTACCGGTTCGGATGAAGCTGGAAATCCCTACTTGGCAGAAAACAATACCGAGCACACCCCTCTTGTCCAGTGGAGATTGGTCCGCATAGGTCCTGAAATCGATCTTCGAGGTGAGCATACTACAATTTCGTGGAGCAATCCTTCACCAGTCGGTGGCGATGTGGCACAATTGTCAGTTCAAGGAATCAATAATAATCAACATGCAGGTGATATTACATTTATTTTGATTGAAGAAATATCTACTGACTTGTGGGTCGAGGTTTCCGACGTTGAAACGATTGTCAGCATCGATTCTATGGCAAATTGGTCAGCCACATTGATATTACCAACTAATGTGGTTGAAGAAAGTGAAATCCACAGATATCAACTCGTTGCGCGCGATCGCCACATCGATATCGATTGGGTTACAATTGAACCTCTGGAAGTAAAACCACATACTGCACGTGATGGTGAAGCCCTTTCACAGCAAATCAACGACTCAAAGGGATTGTTTGTATTGTATATCATCGCAGTCGCATCACTTTGCTTTGGTGTTGCAATGCTGGCCCTTTACCGGCGTGAGAGACAATCACAAATTGATGATGAAGCTGACCTGTTAGAGCAGGCGGACACAGTCGAAATTACAGCGAGTACTATCACACCTCCTCCTGGTTTTGAGAACCCACCCCCACCAACAAACATGGCCCTACCTCTCGGTTTTGAGAACCCACCCCCACCAACAAACATGGCCCCTCCTCCCGGTTTTGAGAACCCACCCCCTCCAACAAATATGGATTCCCTCGTTGCGATTGAGGCTGCTGCACCCGCACCCGAGATCAATGTCCCACTCGATTTCAGTAACAGCGTGTTCTCCAATATTATCAACACGCATGGGATACATGATGGTGCCGCGTTCCTATCTTTTGCAAGCCATTATGATGCCGATGCGAATGGTTATTTGCGTCAAAGCGAATTGAAGCAAGCCGCCATAGATTTTGTTGCTGGCGGGCACAATTTGAGTGGAGTTTTGACCGGTTCAAGTGTATTTTCAGATGAGCAATTACTCGCAGGTGGTTGGACACAAGAGCAGATAAATATCGCACGTGAAAGCGGTCAACTTTAGGCTTGAGGTAATCTCATGACAGAGGACTTACCACGGATTCCAATCCCTAAACCTGATTCCGATAATACCGAAAAGATGGTTTTTTTACAAGAACAAATCGTCAATTTTTTACGGCAATATTCTATGCCATTGATTGAAGTTTCTTTGGTGTTCTCAAAGTATACTCGTCAATTATCACAAGCACTGGCGACTCAGGCCGAATCTGAAGGAGAAACTTTACCCCAAATATTGGCTCAACCATGGCCAATGCTGGGTGAAAATGAAACTCCAGAAACAACTGGTCCCCCTCTGGAAACCGTCCTTGAGAATCTCGATGATGATAGGATGGATATTCTTGATACGATTCTGCGTTCATCCATGGTTGCGACTGAAATGCCACTGGCTGATGCCCTGATGCAATTGCGCCAGTGGGAACATCTTGCGCGCAATCAGTTGGCTGATTCAAAAGGTGCAGGGCAACTGTTTTCGCCCCTGGAGATTCCAGAAGATTGGTAATTCAATCCATTCATTCAGCAATGGGTGCAACCTCCACCCATTCGAGAATACGACGTTTATTTTCTGCCTCGGACACAGCAATCATTGCAACTCTGTATGCATCAACGATCGACCATGCCCATAGTACTGGCCAAAGAAGCACCGTCAAAACAAGCGGTAACTGTAGTAACATCCAATCGAATCCTTTCTGATGTTGGCGATTAAAATGCTGCCCCAAGAAAAAGAATGGTACAACTGCCAGTACTCCAGCAATGAGGGGCTTCAGTGAACCCCATGCACCCACACCTGCTGTTAATTCAGTCCATATGATACGTATTGCCCCTAGTGTGTCCCGCAGTCGTCCCGACGGGGGTGCGGGATTATTGGCTGGCAAAGATACCACCAAATCATCATCCTCACCTCTATTCATCGCTCTGCCTCAACCCCGCCTGCTTGTCCATCCTGTTCAATACTATGCCATCCTTGCGTCCCGTGATTACCATCCGCCAGGTCGATCAGCGATTTGGTTTGATTGTCCGATCACACGATTCCATTGAATTGCGACGCAGATATCGAGGACTACAATTCCCCATAACACATAGTGAAATGGGATGCCAGATCGTGTGATGACACTTGCACCATCGGTTGTAAATTGTAGGGCGATGACTGCTGTTAAGATTGCAGCGATTACAATCGTCCACATTCTTCTTTTACGCGAAAACATACTCTGCTCTTCAAATGTTTCAGGCAATATTCGCATTCCCAACACGACACGCAACCAAACGGGCAATAGGCGACGAAAATTATTGAGGGATTGCGAGCAAATCCAAAGGCCAAAACCCGCCCCGATTAGAATCCCAGTACGTGTAGTGAAACCACCATCGTCCATTGCATCGAGAATAGCGGTGATGAAAGCCGTTGCACCGGCTGCATAGGTAAGTGCGTCAGCCAAAATCAGGCTCCCATCTGCACCATCTCGGCCAGATTGGTCTTCAAATCGCTCCATACTATCACGATGCGCTTTGAATTCTAACTCACCCTCGTCCATGTTGTGCTGGCAGAGGCCACATCCATAATTGCTATGTCCGTTGAGCACGTGTATATGCATAATGAAGGCACGAATTTGGTTGACCGGTTTTGAGCCGTTTGGTGAGCACTCAGAAAATCCTTCGAAAACATTGGTCGAGCGTATTCTAGGTACGACCCAGATCCGCTATCCTCTAGAAATGCCACCTTATGGGTTGGAATCAGAATCCATCGAGCTGACTTATTCTGGACAAATATTGACTGTAGATGAAGTTGGTAGCCGAGCAAGCACTGACCATTTGTCAAATGTTGACGCCATCATTCACGTTGGGTTGAATGAAAAAGCCGAGAAAATACGATTTGAAATGTGTGCAATCAATGCTCTAAATTTCCGAATTGCTGATAACAATGGGCGCCAAATTTTAGATGGGTTTGTTGATGAATCAGGCCTCGCATTGTTGCATACCACTGCCCACAGACCATCTATTGTTCATGCATTTTCGGATAATGAATTCGTCGAAATCAGTGAAAATTGTGGACAATTTATTTGCAATGAAACGTATTATCGGACCTTAAGTTCAATTGAAAAAACGGGTGTACAATCAAAAGGCCGTGCTTTACCTGCAATTTTCGTCCACATTCCACCATTTGAAATCATATCTGAAGAAGATCAATTGGAAATTCTATACGAACTAAGCTCCCGCATTGTGCAGAAACCAATCGTGCAAGTTGTTGGTGGTGTTCTCATCAATTCCGAACACCAAATATTGGCCTGCCAAAGAGCAACCGGCCAAGTCATGGCGGGGTATTGGGAATTCCCTGGTGGAAAGGTGGAGGGGGGTGAATCTCAGTTGGAAGCACTGAAACGCGAATTGGATGAAGAACTAGGTGTCAATATCGAAAATGGAACACTGATCGATACTATCGAACACGATTATGGTGCGATGATTGTCCGTATCGCATTTTTTGCATGCCACTTCAAGGAGCAACGATTGACCCCAACTGTACATGACGAATGCCGTTGGATTACAGCTGCTGAAGCCAATTTGTTGAACTGGCTTCCTGCAGACATTGGATTTATTGAGCGTTTAGCATCGAACGGCTTCGAAACCCTCTAATCATCGGTTCGGAAGGTCGCACGACCTTTGCTATCGAACCACTCGGTCAAGCTACCATCTGAGTGCATACTCAATTCATCTCCAACTGAACGTGGTACTTCTCGCCTGCCCGGATGCCATGTCACCTCTTGTAGCCAACCTGCTAAATTCTCGCATTCGAGTGTAACTTCCACAACACCACCGACTGTTCGCTCAGTATCCAGAACAAAAGCGACTTTTCCGGATAATGCAGCTTGGCGGGAAATAAGAAAATTCGTTACATCGGCCCGCAGATTCAACGACATTGCATCCAGAGCCGTGTCGAGAATACGCTGTTTCCCTAGTAATTCGACAAATAGGTCCGGTGATACACCATCACATACAAATTCAATCATTTCTCTTTCCACTGGGAAATCGGCCTCTAGGGGTACACCAGTGACCAAAAATCCGGGGAATATTTTCTGCACTGCATTCACGCATTTTTGTCCAACTTCGTGTGGCATCACGCGCGTTGAAACTGTGACGTGTGGCGTGCGCATCATGGTGAACAGCCCATGTTGGCCAAAGGCACTCTTTTTCGCTTTCGGGCACGGAACCTTGACACACACCGGATGAGGTGGACCACCATGGAACCCACATCCGTGGTTGCCACAGTGATTCCAACTTGGCAGGAAGCCACGCATATCGAGCGTTGTCTTCAAAGTCTCATTGACCAGACATACCCGTCTCATCTCCATCGAATTTTGGTGGTAGATGGTGGTTCTACAGATGGTACAACCAATATTGTTGAACGACTTTCTGAAGAGAGTTCAGCCAAAGGTGGCCCACAAATCACACTCATCCATAATCCCTCCAAGTACGTCCCGCATGCTCGCAATCTAGCACTTGATTACCTTGATCACGGGGATGAATTCATCCTCGAGATGATTGGGCACGCTTGGGTCTCACCCGATCACCTAGAAGTCCGAGTCGCTCGATTCCATGCAATTGAATCACAATTGGGCACCCGTCTTGGGGGCTTAGGGGCGAGAGTCATCGAATCAGATTTACCCAAAGGGCAGGTAGAAGGCTGGATTGAAGCAACCCTCTCATGCTCACTAGGTGGTTCGGGTCAATTCGCGCGATTTTCAAAAGAAGGTCCAACAAAAATACCTCCGTTTACATTGTACCGCCGCGAGGCAGTCGAAGATGTTGGAGGATGGAATGAAGATTTTATCACAACACAAGATAGTGAAATTAATCTACGGTTGATTGACAATAATTGGCCATTGTGGAGAACAGCAGAAACACAGGTCCGAATGGCAAAGCGTACAACGGTCAAACAATGGTGGAAAATGGGTTACCGCTATGGGTTTTGGCGCATGAAACATGTTATTGATGCAAGATCGAGAATGCGTATTGGTGAATTCCTTCCTTGGATTGGTATCCTAATGGTCATTGGTTTTGCAATTGATGGGCAATCATCGTTGTTTTTACCCAACTTTTTGTGGCCAATCATCGCATACGTTGGAACCTTAATTGGAGTTGGCGCCAATGAAGCGCGCCTTGCAAAAGAAGTCTCAATGATTTGGGGTGTCTCGTTACTATTACTCATTCTCCACACCTCATTTAGTATCGGGCTATTGGGGGGCATATTTCGGCAAGGAAAGCCACCAAATGACCGTGTAGGGTAGCGGGTTACCCAACAGATTCCTTCAAATCCGAGCCAGAAATGGTTGGGTCATGGCGGGTGAAAAGAACCAACTCAACGCCTGGGTTCTTTTCGTCGCTCCAATCTTCGTATTCATGGCTATATACCAATTAATTCCTGCTATTTCGGAGCGTTTAATTACCGATTGGAGAGGTTTGGTCATCTATCTCGCAGTCGCCGTATTAATCGGTTTTTTCCTATTCAGAAATTCACGGACAATCCGTGATCACGAATGGCATCGAAGTAAGCACATCAAGCGATTACAAAAGGACTATGCCGCCGAAGATCGCGGTGTTTGGTCGAAAGCTGATTTAGCGATGGCGGAGTTAGAGGCCGATGCCCGTGGTATTGAGGTGGGACAAATGTCTCAGAAGGCATTGCAGAGATTGGATGGTTCCATCGCAGAGCTGACCGGTGATCGGTTAACCTCAGAAATTGAAAGCAAAGATACAGATCATGAAAATGTTGCATTATTTTCCGAATCTGAGCATGTTCGCCGATCGACTGCGCGTGTTACAGGAGAAACTGGCCCAGTTGAATCCGTCCAAGGTGTGACACATGCACGCGAGGTTTCTGAGAAGGGTCTAATTGGTGGTGTTCTTGATAAAATCAAGGAAACATCGGCTCAATCCTTGGAAACGGTTACATCCACACCGGTGCAAAACACAGAAGGGGCGGCTGATGATTGGTATGCGCAAGAAATGCGGGGGGTTGGTACGGTTGGAACATCAACTGCAACATCAACACATGTGGGCAATACATGCGGAAGTTGTGGGCGCAGCAATCCTGAGTCTGAAGCATACTGCGAAAATTGTGGAAATAAACTCTAGTGGTGAAACGTCGGGTTGAAGAACAGGTGTCAGGACGCGGGACTACCGGGGTGTTCGTAGATGGTGGAGAAGCGTGACTACTACGAGGTTCTTGGTGTTGGTAAGGATGCCAGTGATTCTGAACTGAAGAAGGCCTTCCGCAGTCTTGCCAGAAAGTTCCATCCCGATAAGAATCCGGATGATCCAGAATCTGAACACATGTTCAAGGAAGTTCAAGAGGCCTATGCCGTTTTGTCCAATCCTGACCAACGTCGACAATACGACATGTTTGGCCATGAATCCCCAAGTGGTTCACCATTTGGTCCAGGGGGTTTTCAAGGTGTCAACATCAATCTCGATGATTTGTTCAGCGGCGGTTTCGAGTCGATTTTCTCCGGCATTTTTGGTGGGGGGCGAACCTCTCGTGGCCGTAGAGGTAGTGATGTACTGTTACGTCACACGATTTCACTTGAGCAAGTTTACGAAGAGGCTGAAATCGAGATTTCTGCGAACCTTGCAATCGCCTGCGAATCTTGTGGTGGGACTGGTGCAGAATCACCCGAAGATATCCAAACATGTTCGACCTGCGATGGCCAAGGTCGAATTGTAAAACAGGCGAGAGTCGGTCCTTTTGTACAACAAATGGTGTCTGACTGCCCCGATTGTCATGGCCTTGGTAAAACAATTCGCAATCATTGTTCGGATTGTCGCGGTTCGGGATCATCCAACCGTGAGCAAAAACTCCGAATCAATATACCCCGCGGTGCTGAAGATGGTCTCCGCCTTCGACATCGAGGCAAAGGCGAACACATTGTCAACGGACAGGCTGGCGACCTCTACATTCAACTTGATATTGGCTCACATGCTTGGTTTGAGCGTGATGGACCCGACCTCATCATGGCACTTCCTCTCGGCTATCCTGAGATGATGTTGGGTACACAAGTGGAGTTACCGCATATCGACGGAAAACCGCTGGTAATTGAGGTCCCTGCTGGTGCCAAACCCAGTGAAACCCTGTTGATTCGTGGACGTGGTATGCCCTATCGGCGTGGCCGCGATAGAGGTGATGTGACCGTGTTGCTCAAACTGCATGTACCTGAGAAATTCGATAAATCGATGCGCTCAACGCTAGAGGGTATGCGCCCTTCATTCGGACTACCATCGGAAGAAATTGAAGATGCGGTCAGGTACGAAGCCCAAGACCGCCGAAATTGATCAGTCCTCGTCCATTAGAAGTGCACGGGCCGGAATGGCTGCGAGTGGTTTTCCTTGGACCAGCCCTGAAAGGTGTAGGTCGAGACCTTTCGCAGTCCCTTCCAATTGTAAGCGCAGGAATCTAGTACTTCCAACCTCAAGTGTGTCTAGGAAAATTTCATCCCCATCGTAGAGTGATTTAGGTGATACCTTGGTAATTTTCCATGAGGGGCCAGCAGCCGCTTCAAAGCGAAGTGCTGCCAATTCCCATGGTGCTACTTCAATGTGAATGCCCACTAACAAACTCCCCGGTCCTATACGCCACGCTTTCAGTGTCACAGAATCGGTGTGGTGGGTTAAGGCGGCTTCACCCATCTCAGCTTCAGTTGCTCTCCACTGAACTTCTTCTAGCATCAGCAATGCGCTGTCAATTTCATGCTCACTGGCGTTGGTGGATATGAGTTTCGCCAATCGCTCTCGAAGGCGCTTTAGGCGTCCCCGTTCATGTGCTTGAACTTCATCGGAGAGTTTGGTTCCTCGCAAGCTCCACAAAACATACCCCATGGGTGCTAGCATCAGCAATCCGATACCGACATAAAAGGGAATGAATTCTTTCCAGCGATCTACTATTTTACCGCCTTCTAGCGGGTCAGCATCTTCACTGGTCACATTGATTGTTTGCAAAACAAGATGGTAGGGAATGATTCCAGTTGCTGAATCAGATCGACTCACCTTTACCACATGGAACCCAGGTGTCATGTTGAGACCGACAGTCCCCACCCCGTCTGCAACATCCAGTGGAGCGATGAATTCACTTGTACTGTTCCAGGCTTGAATTTGTAGAATCTCATCCCCTCCCTCAATTGTCGCGATGAGTCTATGCGTTTCCCAGTATTCGCCTGGGATGAAAATCGGGTAAACATCAACAGTATCCTGATCACTCAAATTTCCATTTGTTGTCCATCGTTCGTTTTCAATGGAAACCGCATCGTTTTGGATAATTGATCCATTAACAGTATTCGGGCAATCATGGTGGCACAACGCATCCCCACTAGATAGGATTGTTTTATTCAAAGTCCATGGTGCTGCTGCCGCATTAGTCCTCGCCGAGATTGAGAACTCGTATCTCTCAAGTCGTGAATCTACTGCAGGTGTGTGTAGGGTCATATTCCCATAAAAATTACCAAACTCTAATGCGGTCACGTGCCCACTCGGAAGGTGTGTCATGTGTCCAACAAATTCAGTCATCACCCCGCCAAACCATTGAATCTCGATATCAGCATTCCCTCCCGTTGAGAAGTAAGACCGGTCCCCTTGAGAATCAAATTCATGAATATACCCAGCAGCGGTCTGGTCACGCAATTCCACATCTTCATCCGCCGCGTTTGAATGTATGTGAATGGTGTAAGAATTCGGTGATGTGAAATTAGTATTTGAGATTTCAATCCACATCGGATTCCCCCTTCCACTACTGAGAAATACCGTATTGTTGGCCTCATCTTGGCCATGAAGTAGCCCATCTTCTCGCACTTCGATTTTTAGTGGCTCATCAGCATGTACCAGGTGGATGAAATGGACAACCCCTACCGCATCGCCAAGTGTGATATTATCGATGTCCTGGGGGTCACTCAAAACGCCTTCGAAGATGAGGGTCGGCGTATCTTCTCCCTCCCAATCCGACGAGGGATCATCAATCGTACCGACACTGTTGAGTTGTTCACCTAGAATCGATGATGCAGAGAGCAGAATGAGCAACAGTGCGATGGCCACTGCTCGTGTGCGCATGTGCCGGGCCTCTGGCCCGTCACCTTTAGAATCATTCAAGTCTAGTGCATTGTCAGCCCCATTCATGGAACACAAACCACTGGCTCGGACCGTGTTGGCGCGATGGCGTCATGCACGTATTTTCGGGCTTGGTGATCGTGCTGCACCTGCAGCCTTTACTCCCGGTTTGTGTTTGACCTCACAAGACCCCAAAATGGGTGTTGAAATGGCTCCATTTTTTGTTGAGCATAATTCCGAAATTTTACCTGCATCATTGTCGATGACAGCACGTGGAGAATGGGCCTTCCCCTTCGGGGAAAATGACGTACCCGAATATACGGCGAACGAGGGTCACACACTCCCTCCAAGTTTGCAGGATGCGGATTCAGGACAAGGTCAGAGTACAGGCCCCCTATTGCCCGTTTCTTGGCAACGTTTGGTTCACGATGCAACTCTCCTCGATGCAAACTTGGAACCAGAAATTATTGTCCTACAAGATGCCTTACAATTGGCTGGACATCCAGGGCGATTAGTGCAAACCATTCGCCTCATACGCGAGCGATTCCCAGCAGCTCTCTTGTGGGCTCCAGGTCTAGGTGGGCCTGATAATTGCGCCATCCTCTCATGGTTTGGTTTGGATTTGTTTGATTTGCGCCGCTCCCAACAAGCCACAGCGCATGGGATTCTATTGACTCGAGATGGCCCCCGAAAGATTGATTCAACCAGTGGTGAATCTGCTGATATTTCATCC
This sequence comes from uncultured Candidatus Poseidoniales archaeon, assembly GCA_963934015.1. Taxonomy (GTDB): domain Archaea; phylum Thermoplasmatota; class Poseidoniia; order Poseidoniales; family Thalassarchaeaceae; genus MGIIb-P. The sequence continues at coordinate 14,510 of CAWVWT010000001.1, read as the reverse complement.
CAAATTTCAGAATGGAAAGCATCGTTGTCTGCTACTCGAGCTGCCATCCAATCTGGAACGCTGCGTGAACTTGTGGAGAAACAATCACTCAACAGTCCACGCTTGGTTGAGCACCTTAGGCGGCACGATGTGTTGCTCCGCGATTCTGCACCACTGAGTATGCATGTTGCGAAAACCCAGCGTTTCCGCTGCCACAGTTCTGTGAGTCGAGAAGATCCAATTGTTCAAGATTGGATTCAGCGAATGGAGAATGAATACATGCCGCCAGAAATCCAGCAGGAAACTCTTGTTTTGTTACCGTGTTCAGCACGGAAACCATATTCATCCAGCCAAAGTCACCGATTTTTTCGCTCTGCAATTCGTAATCGCAAAGTTCACCAGGTGATGGTAACTAGTCCTCTTGGCTTGGTTCCGCGTGAATTGGAAGAGCAGTGGCCTGCCGCACATTATGACCTCCCTGTAACGGGTGATTGGGATGATGATGAATTGGCTACTATTCGTAGAATGGTGCAAACCTTGGTTCAGCGGGTCGGATACAAGACCGTGATTAACCATTCTGGAATTGATTTTGATATGGATACAATCGACACCCGCCCTGAAGGAGTGGGCGCGTCTTCCAAAGCTGCATGTGATGTCTTACGACAAGCCGTTGAAGCAGTTGGAGACGAACACATGCGGGAAAAGGCATTTCTTCGACATTCATTCGCATCGTTGAGTCGGTGGCAATTCGGAACAGACGCTTGGATGGGTGGTTTGCGTGTGGGTGGAAAACCCCCTCGCTGGATGCTCATGAAAGACAAGCAACAGATGGCACAATGGCATCCCGATTCTGGCCGTTTTTCATTCACCAAATCAATCCTACCGACATTGCGTGAAACAGGGACACTGCGCGAGGTTGAAATCGGTGGCGATTCACCTTGGAAAGGGGACATATTCTCCGCTATGGTTCTCTCCGCCCCTAGCAATCTCAGAATCGGAGAGGAAATTCTCATTATTCGCAATGGCGAATTACTAGGTTCGGCTCGCTGCAAGGCGGCGGGTTGGGAATGGAAAGATGGTGTTGGACGGCTTGCAAAGTCCCAGCACCGGTTATAGGCGCCACGATGCAAACTTGGGGGGTGTTAAATACCGCCCATAGGGCGGTAGGAAGCATGGCCACTGCCCACCGAACGAACTACCTTAGCACCGCCCTCGTGTTGTTGATGATCATCTCGGCTCTTACGCCGATGCTTGCTCCACACATGGGGATAGAAGTTGTAGACGATGAAAATCCTCATGAAAATTCACTCAAGCAAGCCGATCGCACAATGGATACTGGTGGCAGAGCACCTTGTTCAGCCGTACAGAGTGATGGTGGAACTGCGGGCGATGCTGGAAACACCACGGCTACTGCCAAATCACAAGGTTCAGACCCCACTGTGACCAATATGGATGGTTGCGTTGACACCACTGATGACCAGGATTGGTATTCAATGCAGGTTTCTGCAAACAAAGATATTGTTGTTGTATTACGTGATTTTGGCGATGGTACAAACACCGATTTTGATTTGTTACTCGCAGATAGTACCGGCGGGAACCAACAAACTGGCGCAGGTTATGTCGATTTATCCATGACTTATGGGGCAACTGAGCGTGTTGAATTCACAACCAATACAACCACAGCTGGAATGTTTTACATTCAGGTATGGGAATATGCAGGAGATGGGACCTACAAACTGGACATTTGGGTGAATACCTCTGTTCCCAAACCAGATCTTGCTGTGAATTCAATCAGTGGTCCCGCCAGTGCAACAGCAGGCGACACTGTGAACGTGACCTATACCGTTGAGAATTATGGGCCCGGTGACACCAATTCCACCAATCCGTATGATGTCGTGTTTATTCTATCCACAGACGATACTTATGATTGGGGTGACATAATCGTGGAAAGTCATGTCACTGGACCTTACATTACAGCTGGAAGTAGTTCGGTAGAGACCAGCCAGTTGACGATTCCCGCCGACATTGACAGTGATGATTACCACTGGATTGTCTGGCCTGATGGATGGGGTAACGTGTCAGAAGCCGATGATCTCAATAACAACAATGCTAGTTCTGCAGTGACCACAATTTCAGGAATGCCTTGCCCCAACGTCGATGATGCATCAACTGGTACGGATGTCGGTGATGTTGAAGCAAGTGCCTACGATTTGGGCGCGAATTTCACTGGAGTGATTACTGGGTGCGTTTCTGGTGGTGACAAGGCTGACATGTACATGCTCTCAATGGGACGTGGACAGAATATTTCCGCAGTCCTAACGGCAGATAATTGGGATGCAGACCTTGATCTTGATATTTGGAACTCCAGTTCACCTGATGTTGATTCTAGTACCGGTATTGACAGTAATGAGTCCGTGTCAACATCTGGGACAGATGCAGATGGGTCCGCAGATACCTATTACATCAACGTCTCTCAATATTCTGGTTTGGCAAATTACACACTTGAGATCTGGACCAATGGGACTATTTTCGTACCACCTTATGACTGTGGGATTCCATCCGATTGGAGCCAAAGCGGCTACGATGCAGGTGAAAGCCGAGTAACTGCAATGAGTGTTGGTGAGAACCCTACGGCCAACGGAATGGGTTGTGTTGATCTTGATGATATGAAAGATGCCTATGGATTCACCCTCTCGGGAATGCAGGGGATGATTGTGGAATTAGAATCGCATGATAACACAAACATTCACCTACAACTTTTCGATGGAAGCGATGATTCGTTGATTGCAGAAGAATATTCCACCAACGGGTCTACAATGGTTGATACCAGTAGTTTAGATTCAAGTGATTTGAACGGTGGCTACTATGTCATCGTCAACGCGTTTGAGACAGAAGGGTGGTACAATCTCTCCTTTGCAGCTACTGATGCGCCACTACCCAATTTGGTCGCGAGTGCAATCAATTGCCCCGTGAATGGTGAGAGTACCGGAACAAACGTATTCTTTGGTGCTGAGATTAGCAGCCTCGGTGGTCCGATGGATTCAACCTTCGGTTGGGAAATGATTCTGGTTGATGTGAATGGAACTGAAGTACTCTCTCTGCTTCAGGGAACTTACTCTGATGCACTCGATGGTAATGATGGTCCCATTATCACCGATGGGAGTCTTGTCCTACTCGATAGCGCGGTCATAACGTCTGGAAACTACTCCTGCATCTTGACCGTAGACGGTGCTGAGATGATTGTGGAATCTGATGAGGTTGACAATATCAATGCATCAGCACCATTTGAGATCGTCAATTATGATGAGATGTACGCTGATGACCTTGATCGAGATGGTGTGGCCAATGACGATGATGCTTGCCCAAATACCCCGGGGGATTCCACCATGGACCGCCTCGGTTGCCAAGATGCAGATGGTGATGGCTATTCCAATGGTGGGGATGTTTTCATCTACGAAGTGACTCAGTGGAATGATACTGATGGCGATGGGTTCGGCGACAACAACGGTCCGGATGACTACAACGGAGATGATTGCCCTAACGAAGCTGGAATCATGTCTGGTACCAACGGAACTGGTTGCCCAACATGGTCAGCTGATACCGATGGTGATGGTGTTAGTGATCAGAACGATGCATGCCCAGGGACTGTGGCTGGAGCCTCAGTTGATGCGCTTGGTTGCCCGATCATGATGGAAGATGATGATGGCGATGACGTTCCAAACATATTGGACCAGTGCCCGAATACTCCGTCCGGAACCCAAGTTGGTATTCTAGGGTGCATTGATTCAGATGGAGATGGAATCGACGACTTTGTTGATTATTGTCTAAATACACCTGCTGGCGCTGAAATCGATGAGACCGGCTGCTCTACTGAAGAAACTCCCACTGAACCAACGGGTGACTCAGCGAATCCCGGATCGCCTGACACTGGCGATGATGGTGACCAATCTGGTGATGCTGAAAGTGCCGGTGATGATGATTCAGATGTCATGCTCTACATCATGATTGCAGCAGGAGTCGTACTCCTTCTCGTGGTCGTTTTGGGCATCACAGTAGTAATGCGCTCAAGCGGAGGTGGCAATGACGCGACCGAGCAAGCTTGGGCAACTGCCATCACTCCTGAACAGCAGGCCTACGAGCAGCAGTTGATTGGCATGGGATACACGGCTGAACAAGCTCGTGCCTATGCGAGCCAATACTTCCAGAATTGATTCATCAGTTTGGAAGTGAGTGCCATGCCGGATACGTTTCTCGATGAACTTCGAGAAGTCGTCCGCACTGTCCCAAATTTCCCCATAGAGGGAATCATGTTCAGAGATATTACACCCGTGTTAAGTCGTGCAGGATTCCTTACAAAGGTCATAGATCAATTCGTGGAAGATATCGGGAAATTGGGATGGAATCCAGACCTCATTATTGGTCCCGAGGCGAGAGGTTTCATCTTTGGCCCACTAGTGGCAGAGCGCCTCGGCATCGGTTTTGTACCCGTGCGTAAGCCGGGAAAGCTTCCTGCCGAAACACGCCGAGTTGAATATACTCTTGAGTATGGGTCGAATGTTCTTGAGATGCACAAAGATGCAATCACAGAGGGTCAGAAGGTTGTCATCATTGATGATTTATTGGCCACAGGTGGTACAATTTCAGCATGTTCTGAACTTTGTCATGCGGCAGGCGCAGATGTATTAGGGGCGTTATTTTTGATTGAATTGAAGGGCCTTAATGCCCGAGAATCAATCGCCCCAATTGAGGTCCATGCATTGCTGGAATTTCCAGCATAACCCCCCGAAGGGGGGAAATCAGAATTCGAGACGCAGCGGAGCGGTTATGAAGGGGAAGCAGGTCGGCGGGACGCTTGAGGTGCTCTATACATGGCTCGCATGCACAGTCCAGGTCGCGGAAAGAGCGGTTCGACCAAGCCTCTTGTCGACAAAGCGCCAGAGTGGTCAAATACTGATGTTAAGGAAGTGACCGAACTTATTCTATCGCTTGCAGCAGAAGGACACAATCCTGCCACCATCGGTACTATTTTGCGTGACCAGCATGCTGTACCCGACGCCCGCCTCGTCGTGGGAAAGAGAATCGGACAAATATTGTCTGAGAACGATATCACTCCAAAATTCCCTGAAGACATGATGAATCTAATGCGTCGTGCACTGCGACTCATCGACCATCTTGAATCCAATCGTAAGGATCACCACAATTCCCGCCAACTTGAGTTGACTGAGAGCAAAATCCGTCGACTTTCACGCTATTATCAGGGCCGAGGACAACTCGATACAGAGTGGGCCTACAAGCGAGATCAACTCCGCCTTATGGTAGAGTGACGCCTCCTGCCATTGTGGTCAGGTCTTTGAACCGTAAGCGGAACCACTGCTCCGTTACACATGACCTTACTCGATTTACCGGTCTTCGCAACCGCCGCACCGATTTTGCGTGAAGCGGCTTTGAAATTGCGAACCGTATCTTCATCTGTTACAATTGCAGCACCACTCGATGAGACTGGAATATTCACTTCGGCATTGCTTGAGGCCGCACTTTTGGATTCAGGTATCCCCTTTCAGCGCCGTCTCCGTGAAGAACCAGTACCAGCCAATGGTCCAAGCATCGTGATTGGTACCAATACAACATCAGAGATGCGAGTGATTGAATCTGACCCTTTGTGCATTTATCTCGCACCGATTGAAGTAAATGCTCTAATCTCTAGTGGCGGAGATTCCCGAATGGGAGTTTTGTCCCCAATTGCTCTCGCAGCAGCACTTGGGAATTCCATTGCAAAATCAGGTACAATATCTCGCATGCTAATGCCATGGACCCTAACTGGGAATTGGCTTTCAGAAGGGTTGGAACACACATATGACCCCGTCTATACCGTCTTGCGAGATTATTTAGCAAGTGAAGGGCATATCCGTGTTGTACCGATGCCAGAGGTCCCAGATATCAACCCAGATAGTATGCCGGGGGTCGATTCTGTAGCCTTAGGTGCTGTCCGTGATAGATGGGGTCAACTCGATCTTGAAGGTCGTGCTCAATCCCTATCCCACTTGCTCAAACCTCTGCTTGATTCTGAATTACCATCCACGGCTCGTTTTGAGGAACTCGGGTGGCATCGAGTGATGGCTGCAGGATGGGAACAGGATTTGGCCAGTCAACTGATTGGATTTTCTAAATCTTGGAGGTCTACCCCTTCTGGGCGCCGACGGATGGCAAGTGATTCAATTGACAGTTTGTTGAGAACCGGCCGAATATCCTAACCTTCAATTCGTAAATTTCGCCCACAACCGCCGCATGGAATTCTAACTGGCCGCTTCATAGTTTCAACCGGATTTGAGGTCCTACAAGCAGGGCAATCTACTGTGGGGATTTCTCTCGCCAATGCTTTCTCATAATCAGCAGAAAGAGAATCTTCGCCGAGAGACCAATCTTGTTCGTGCCGCGGAGAGATGATGGCCAATGGCAGCATCAAAACCGCACAGGCGGCTGCAATTCCCATTACGAATGTTGGTGGCAATGTGGATAAAGCATACACGTAACTCATCATTCCAGTGAATGCCACCGACGAGATGCCCACAATCCAACGTGACCGAGATTGTGTCAAACGAAGTCCCATGACGATTCCAGAGACAAGAAGTAATATGGTCGCTAACAGAGTTACGAATGGAGAAAATAGCGCACTATTAGTAACTGTATATTCGACCTCGAACTTATCGTCATCAGACACCCCATCGACCTCTATCGTAACGATTTCCGATAACCCAACCCGATAGTGTGTAACGCGCATGGTGTCGGGTAAATCTTCCTTGATGACACTGTATAGCCCTGAAAATGCGCTTGTGGTTAGGGTGACTCGTAAATCGACTGAAGGGTCACCGTTCATAGTCCAAATCCCAGTCCCCAATTGTGGTCGGATGAAATCGGATATGAGGAGGATCCGTTCTTGTCCTGTTAATTCAAGCACAACATCGATGCGAATTTTCATCGGCGCATCATCAATTCCTGAAACTCCCATTAGGTCAATCTCTACCTCTGGATTCATGTCGAATAAATCGGCTTCAAACAACCCATCTGAATTGAGAGCTAGACCCGTATTGCCTAAGAAAACCTCTAGATTTCGTGTACTTCCATCAATATGGTTCAGAAGAGCCTCGCTCTCGGTTTCATCGACACGACCATTTTCTTTGAGATTGGAAGCTATGGCAGACCCCTGGACTTGGGAAAATAAATGGTCAGAAGGTAACGAATTATTACCAATATTATCCATCCCCCAGCGCAACCAAGAGGCCATAGAGCCCTCAATTTCCAATTCGACAGAGCGTTTGATATGTGATCCATCATATTTCACAGTAATATCCACATCGAGTCGACTACTCACCGCTCTGGCAGGTTCTCCGAAAGTGTAAACCTGGGTGCCCCCTCCATCTTCAAACGTGATTTCGTGCACCCTACCAGTGGTCTGGGGGACATCACCTGAATTCAGCCAAATGGACAAATTAACTTGGTAATTTCCATCGGTTGGGCTGGACCCAGGGTTCCAAACGAATGGAACCTCAACGCCACCATAAACGATACTGGGTGAACGTACATCTTCGATAACAACGCCGCCAACCTTGAACTCATAATCCTCTAGTGAGGACCACATTCGTTCACCAAATCCAGACCTCAATATGACTGGGAAGAATACCTCATCACCCACAACCAATGCATTTGGCATTTCGATAGTCACTAACGGTAGATTGACCCGCATTGCACTATTCGTGTCCTCGCCCCATATGAATCGAATCGAAGATTCATCGCCAGGTTGTGTGAACATCATACTTCTCACGGCAAAGGTAACCTCGATCGCATCGTTCATACTCACCAAAAGTTGCGGTATTTCTATGTCGATTGCAATCTCATCACTTCCGGACATGAAGGCCCCCGGTGTACCACTTTCAGCAGTGTAGACATTATTCCCAATTAGAACTTCTACGGTTGCGTTTGCATATACTCCAGCAGCATTTTCAACTTCGTAGGCAATGTTGAATCTCCAGGTCGACTCGGGAATTGTTGCACTTTGTTTCCAAACAATACTCCATGTTGCAATTTCTTCCGTTCCCTGTACTGATTGACTAACGCCCTTTTCATTGATACCCACCAGTTCATTTTCAAAGGGAGTCATGGTTGCCTCATTGTTTTCTCCGATGAGATATAGTTCAAGTTCACTGGGCCCACAGCATACAACTTCTGCACTTGCAGATGGTAAACTGAGAGGAACCATAGAGGCCAGTAGAAGAATGAGCATTGCGTAGGCACGTCGAGATTGGCGTGCCTGCATGATGTGGCGACTGAGAGATTCGACTTGAACCTCTCGTACGCGCGCGGGTACAGTCAAGCGTGTAAACGAACAAGTTGGCGGACCCCATTTTCATCGGTTCCTTCGAGAATTGCAAACCCCATCCTTTCCAGTTGGACCACCGTTCCGTCCGAGTAATCGTTGATTTCCAACAAACCTTCAGCAGCAATCAATTCTCCTTCCTCTTCAAGTAGCAATACGGCTGGTTGTGCCATATTTTTCGGTAGCCAATGGATAATCGGGGTGTTACCATAGCGCTCGGTTCGACTGATTTCACCCACCCATCCTTTTACCGTCTTTTTATGCTTGATTCCAATGTCTGCAAAATCCTTCAAACGCCTTGCTTCGCGTGATGTAAAATCTTCCGAAGCAATCTTCACCTTGAGTGGACTATCCCCCAGTGGCCATTCACGAACTCCCTTGTCTGGATGTTCAGGGTGGATTGGCAACGTGACTTCGGTCAATTCAATCCCAGTTATATCTAGAATTACGGTGCGTGGTTCGCGCACAAATGACAGCCGTGGTGCTTCTGCATCGACCGCCTTGGCGTTGAGACTGTTCAGCGTCGACATAGGGACTGAGATATCCTTCTGTGTTAGCCCCAGATCAATCCAAAATTTCCGCATCGCTCCAGCGTCATATCCCCTGCGGCGTAATGCTCTAAGAGTTGGCAAGCGGGGGTCATCCCAACCTGAATATTGTCCTGATGCGATATCTAATTTCATCTGAGATGTGCTAAATGATCCAAATTCGAATACTTTGACTCGACCCCAGTACAACGTTTCTGGGTAATCCCATCCAAATTTTTCGTAAAGTAGCGTTTGCTTGCGTGTTGAATCCATCAGGTCCTTTCCTCTGACGATGTGCGTTACACCTTGCAGGTGGTCTTCAACTGCACTTTGGAAGTCAAGTAATGGCCAGACCTTGTATCGATCGCCCACAAGAGGATGATTGGCATGTTGGATCCGCAAAGCAGGCCAATCCCGTAGTGCTGGGTTTGGCAACGTCATGTCGGTTTTGATTCGTATGACCGCCCCACCTGGATTAATGGTTCCATCATTCATTTGTGCCCAGAGGGCCATGTTGTCATCCATTGAACGATTTCGGCAGGGGCATTCTGTCTTTGAAATTCTGAATTCTTTGAATGTTTCACCTGAGCATTCGCACACATATGCATGTTTTTCAGCCAATGTCTTCGCAGCATATTCTAGGTAAACATCCATTCTGTCTGATGCGCGGATAATTCGGCTTGGTGCATGGCCTGCAAGCCAAGTAAAATCCTCCTCAATAAGTGCGTATGCCGCCGGATCAGGTGGTTTTACCACAGCATCAGTATCATCAAATCGAAGGATAACCTCACCGTCATACATACGTGCCAATTCTGCATTGATAACAACACCTCGCGCGTGCCCGAAGGAGAGTGGACCATTCGGGTTTGGTGCAAATCGGAGAACCACATTTCCATTTTCCGCGTTCGGTAGTGATGGCAACCCTTCTCGTCGCTCTTTGACTTTCTTTTCGAGGGCATCTGGTGATTCGTTTTCCAGAATTGTTCGGATATGTTCTAGGCCTTCCTCTGCAGCCAAAGCATTGGCTTCAGCGACTTGACTGGCAATAAACGTAGTCAACTGTTTCGCTTGACTTCGCAGGTCGGGGTTTTCAGCCATGACTCTACCCATGACAGAACCAACCTGCCCCTGCCCATCATACTCGAGTGCATTTTGTAGAGCGTACTTTCGCAGAAGTGCAATGACTGCAGGTTCCAGTTCGCCCATAGGGCGAAACTGACCGCACTTCGTTCTTGAACATGCGGGACTCAGAATAGGGTTCGCTGCGCGTTAGGGGGGGCATTGGGATCTTCCGGCCTACGTGGAAGTGGTGAATTGTACATCTTTTCCCATGCGTTCCTCACTGTCGCCCAACCCCATCGCAGACAATCGTGTGGCTCAGCCCCCTCGATTAGACGAGGCAATGCCGCAATTGTTGTCGGATCTGACGGATATCCTGAACCCAAATTTATCCCGATTTCAGTAGAGAGTGATTGCAATATGTTATCTCGAGCGACTTTTGCCAATATCGATGCACCAGCCACAGCTAAACAATGTAAATCTGCACCGTGGCGACTGTCCATTGACCACCCCTTCCACGGCCAATCAGAGATGCGACTAGCTACGTTGTTACCAAAACGCCCAGCATCTGAATCACACGCATCCAATTGCAGTACTCCCCCTCCTTCGATTCGTAATTTTCGCGCCAAAGTAGCGAACAGGGTCACTTCATGGTCATTGAGATTGGTTATCGCCATGGCACGATCGATTTCAGCAGGTTCTGAAATATACAATTCGAACATCCAATTCCGAAGTTCTGCTTGTTCGCGAATCCACGCATCGAGTTTGGTTCGTTTGGATCCAGATAGTAATTTTGAGTCTGTAACTCCTGCATTGTGTAGCAGAGGTAAATCTGATTCGGGCACACAGAGTGCACCGACAACGAGTGGGCCGATAACAGGCCCTCTGCCTGCTTCATCGATGCCTATTCTCCACATGGTTATCACAAATCTAGGTCCATATCATCGTCAGCGATATTCCCCTTTGGTTTTGGGGGTTCCTTTCGTGGATGACGCACAGTTCGAGTTCCCACCGATTCAGTTGGAAGGAGCACTTGATTTGCTTCGTGTGGTTCAGCAGCATCGAGCAAATCGTCTGCGAGATTTTCAATCACTGCGTAATCTGCTTTCTCATCGTGATATTGGAATACAGTTTCGGCCGCAGCCATAATCTTATCAGATGGTGCAATTCTCTTCGGTTTTTGTTCTGACTTCATCTGGAATGCTATCTTGAAAGCCTCAGAATCCATCGCCGGACTAGGTTTTACTTGTGGTGTTAGAACATTCTTCTCGCTGAATTTACCCATCCAATCTTCTACCTTTTCCGGCTCAACATTACGCGACGCAATCAATTCATCCCAGTCTGAATCTTTGCGCTGCCGGTATACGACTGCACGATGCAACACAACTGCTCCGATGATGGTGACGATAATTGAAATTAGGATTTGTCCCCAATCGTTCCAGAATGACTGCACCTGCTCCACAAATTCATTCCAAGCACTTTCTTCTTCGATGTTCTCAGGGGGCCAATATTCGGTGAGTATTTCGTATTCAGTGCGATTTGTGAAAATGATGTTGGGTTCAAGCGTACTGCGTATTTCAACAGTAATTGTCGCCGTCCTATTCAATTCTTGATTGCTAGGCAACTGCATCCAGGCTTTGAAAGTCACAGTGGTGTTCGGCGCGATGTCATGAAGGATGAAATGATTGGGTGTCCATTCGCCAATCTCCCAATCACTTGAAAATGGAGGAGTCAATCCATATTCGGCGTAAATATTTGTTGAAAAAGTGACATCCAACCCATCGTCTACATTACCGATGTTTCTGAGTGTATACGTGAGTGTAATATTGTCTGTATCATCCATCGAGATATATTCTGAATGAATCCCCCAATCACATAGAGCCGCGACTTCAATCGTCGTTGAAATTGACCCCATTTCAATTCCATCACCGGTCATCAATCGAATTGTGGGCGTCAATTCGAATCCAGCAGGTAATCCATCTTCGACGACGTAGATGATGCCGACATCTGTGTACAGTCCCTGTTCTAGGTTGAACACAGTTTGCGCCACCTGCATCTCAAGTGATTCGGGTAATTCCCATTCGATTTCGTAATCATCCTGATAATTGCCTGTATTTTGTATCCTGAATTCACTGGTGCAGAGATCACCTGCATCCATCAGAGCACAATCATCATCCCTGAATTCAATCGTTGCACTTCGTTCACGCAGAATACTCACTTCGACCATTGCCGTGGATATCTGCTGACTTGCTCCACTGCTCCACGTACTGAATTCCACCCACATTGTACCCGTAGGGTGGTTAGGGGCGTGAAATTCCAATTGAACAGTACCTGTTTGAAACGGTCCCAAATCTAGGACATCGTATAATTCCCAGATTTCAACCGACCATCCGTTCTGGATGAATGAAGTTGCAGGTTCAAATCCTGGAATTGGTACACCCTCGGCACTGACTGGGCGTACCCGTACACCCATGTCTCTCTCTTCATTGCCCAGATTTCGAACGGTCACAGGTACGCGGACTTCTGTACCAGGGTCCAAAGTTGCATTTTCTGGTTGTGCCTCCACTTCAGCTCCGTTCCACGGCAAGACTTCCACTGTAAATGTCCACGTGGTTGAATTCCCATCTTGTTGGCTGACGGCTGTGACAGTAAACGAATGCTTGGAGCCTGCCAAGGGCTGCCCCATGGAGATTTCTGGCACTGAGATGCCGAATTGAATCCAGTGTAGTGAATCACTGTTCATTTCCAATGTGTAACCGTTGGCTGGATTCCCGTCACCATAATTCCAAGACATGTCCCAACCTGTATTTGTCTGAATGTGAATGTCCGCAATATCTGTGAATGATGCGTTGTTGGTGATGTTCACGGTAAATCCAGATCCTCCACCCGGTTCAATCCGTACATTGGTTCCATCTGAATTACCAAACCACAGGTTGCTGGCATCTGATGTGTTGTCTGCTGGCTCACCAGTGGGTTCGTTTTGCCAGGGGTAACTGTAGCCCAATGTTTCGTCGAAGATGACTGAATCCGCGGCCTGCTGCAGTTGTAATCGAACATTCACATCCAATCCCATGTTGTCGGGAAGGTTGAGCGAAGATTCACCGGTAATGGTTGAATGCATGACACAAGCGGCCAGATAAGTCCCCTGGGTCGAAGGATGTGAACCATCACTGGAATACAGGTTGTAGAACAACGTGCCTTGGTCGGTCGGCATCCCACCATCCGCAACAATATCATCGTAAATCACCTTGTAGGCCAATCCAACAGGGGCGATATACGGTGCACGTTCAGTTGTTGTAATGTTCTCTGCATACATGTTGTAACCCGATTCTAGGTTGGCTTGCATGGTAGGGTAATCTGGATTCAACCAGGCATTGTTGGAATCCCCATCTCGGTAACCCCACGTCATGAAGAAAATAGTTTCAGCACCAGCGGCCTCAATCATCGTATCTAGCCGAATCGCACCATTCTTGGAATTCTGCCACATGGACTCGGTGGTCGGGAAGGATGGGACTTGGCTTTGATCTTGCAAGATGACAAACTCATACTGGTTTGTGGTTAGGGCTGTATTCCACTGATTGCCCGAAGATTCAGCATTGTCTGCATGTTGATACAACTTCATGCCACCACCAGTCAAATCCGAAACACTCGCCGAAGTTCCCGACGCATCAAACAAGGCCTGTACTTGAGAACTCAAACTGTTCTGTGAGGTGTAGGAATTTCCTAACATCAGCACGTCATATGTGCCATCTTCAGCGACCTCACGCGTAGGAAGAGCCTCTTCGAGGCTCATTGTGAAGGGTGCCCAACTCATCAGGAGCAAGGGCAACACAAGGAGTAGAGCCCGACCTCGCATGGTCTTGGGGTCAATTCGACCCGTTTAATCGGTTGGGGTCGAATGTGCGCTCATAGGATGGGGTCTGGAATCAAGCGACCTAAGGCATCGACATCAAACTCTCCGCAGTGAATCGGCACCTTGAGTCCAAACAGTTCAGAGACAGCTGGGTCGACCTCACCACAACATCCGACCCATTCTCCTGCCACCATGACTTTGGCACCACGACCGGCGAGGTATGGCCCGCCGTCGGATTCGGTCAAGGGTTCGTAACCTACTGGGATTTCACGAGAGAACGCACCGAGGTCGCGCAGTAATGCTTCGGCCATACCTTTGGCCGCAGTAAACCCTGTGCCTACTTCAGCACACGCCCACCCAACTCGGTCCGCATTGTGATGGTCGCGCACAACCGTGCCCAACTCATAGACGCGCTGAGGTAACTCATGATGGCGATTGGCTGCTAACAAATTTAGCAGAGATGGAGCGATGCTCTGTCGTAGAATGGTGTGGTCGACAGTAATCGGATTGTGTAGTCCAGTCACTTCAGTTGCTGCTTGGTAGCGAATCTTGTTGAATTGATCACTTTCATTGGAGAGTGTGAGTGAGGTTACTTGTTGCAAGCCATTGGCTTGGAGCGATTCGCGAATTCGCCGATTCAGGTGCGATGTAGGCAATGGTATGCCTGCTTTTGATTGGCCTGAAAGCGCCTTGCCAAGATCTTCGTAACCAATGCCCGTGG